>NZ_JAXQNN010000002.1:0-600000 GCF_034427455.1 Jeotgalibacillus haloalkalitolerans
TAAAAGGCAAGAGTCCGGTACAATACCGAATTCTTGCCCAGCAGGCTGCCTAATATTTTGTGTCTAACTTTTTGGGTTCAGTTCACGAATCAGTGCTTTTTAATTAGGATAATGTAATTTTGCGTACGTTTATTATCGGATTGTCCCTGTTTGAACCGTCTTCAAATAATATGTGAACCGGACCGTCTTCACGGAGCGGCTGGCCATCTTTTGAAAAAGCCATAATCAATTCACCTGCTTCTTCGATTGTAAACGAATGAACACCCTCAGTGGTTGAAATCATCACTTTCCGGGCATCAGCTTCAGGTTCAGCATTCTGAATAAACGGCTTCATTTTAATACCGAAAGTACCATTCAGTAACTTTTCTTTCTCGTAGCGTTTCTTTGACTTCGATGCGGGCTTCGGAATCTCTGCACCTTCCTTTATTTCTTTCGAAAAATGTTCTGCCACGGCTTTTGAGTACTGCTCAATTTCATCAATTTCTACACGTTCTTCGTCAAAGTAAGTAGTCAAATCTATCTTTCTTTCATCAAAGATCCACACACTCGGATCAATTGTAAGCTGAAATTTGACCCGCCCGGTAATCGGTATGATATCGTTCATTCCTTAATCCCCCTTTATGTCTGTCTCCTGAGTATACATTGGATTTTCAAATGTGTCACATTTGAAAAACACGTGATTTGAACAAGTCACTGCTTGCAATTTCTTCGATAAAACGCTACACTTTAGGTTAAGCAGATATGATGTATCGCATGAAAACTGAATGGATTGGGGGGATCAGTGTGACATCAGAAATGAAGATTGACCATCGTGAAAAAGCCTATGAGCTTTTACGCAAAGATGCCGAAAAAATAGCGCAGCTAATCAAAGTTCAAATGGATAACTTAACGATGCCCCAGTGTCCATTGTATGAAGAGGTATTAGATACGCAAATGTTTGGGTTATCCCGTGAAATAGAATTCGCCGTGAGGCTCGGGCTTGTGGATGAAGCGGATGGAAAGACATTAATAGACTCACTTGAGAAAGAAATGTCGGTGCTCCATGATGCTTTTACCAATAAATAACTAACTCCCGCTCAAACAAACTTTTCAGATTGTTTGAGTTTTTTTATATCAAAAAAAGAGGATTTTACACATTTCCTGTTGAATAAATATACAGATGGGACTGATAAGAATGTCGATCATTCTGAAAAGAATGTTCAGGTCTTACGATTATTCATTGATGGCTGTATACATACTCTTAGGAATTTTCGGGGTAGTCATGGTCTACAGTGCAGGAATGGTGTACGCAGTAGAAATCCTTGACCAGAGCCCTGATTACTTTTATACCAAACAGCTCAGAAATTTAATAATCGGAATCGTAGGCTTCATTGCAATGGCTTTAATTCCATATAAGCTATACCAGGAAGGGTTTATGCTTAAATTAATATTCGGGCTGATGTTTGGACTCCTAATTGCAGTACATATAATCGGATCTGAAGTAAATAATGCGCAAAGCTGGATTATGCTGCCCGGATTCCAGCTGCAGCCTGCTGAATTCGCAAAACTCGGGATGATTGTGTATTTATCAGCAGTCTATGCAAAAAAACAATCCTACATTAACGAGTTTAATAAAGGAGTAATGCCGCCAATCATCATACTGGTATTTGCATGCTTTCTAATTGCAGCTGAGCCTGATTTTGGAACAGCAGCAATTGTGTTTGCAATTGGAATGAGTGTGATTGTGGCTTCAGGTATGAAAGTAAAGAGCATGCTGAAGCTTGCGGCACTGGCTGGTGGAGTAATCAGTTTGTTTTCAGGAATCTTATTCCTGTTTAACAGAAATACATTTCAAAGTATTTTTTCTGAAGAAAGACTTGGAAGAATTGCTGCTTATCAGGATCCTTTTGCACATATCAGTGATAATGGCTGGCAGCTGGTCGGTTCTTATTATGCGATTGGCAACGGAGGATTGTGGGGCAGCGGGCTTGGACAGAGTATTCAGAAGCTCGGATTCCTGCCGGAGCCTCATACAGATTTCATTATGGCGATTATCGCAGAGGAGCTGGGGATTTTCGGTGTAAGCTTTGTACTTTTGGGACTTGCTTATATCGTGCTGAAAGGGATCATGATTGGTCTCAGATGCAGAAATCAATTCGGTAAAATGCTCGCGATCGGAATTGCCAGTATGGTCGGCATTCAGACATTTATTAATCTTGGCGGGATGTCAGGGTTGATTCCAATTACGGGTGTGCCATTGCCATTTATCAGCTACGGCGGATCTTCACTGATTCTTCTCTCACTTTCAATGGGACTGCTTGTGAATGTATCCATGTTTGTGAGATATGAAGAAAAATACTTTGCGAAAGAGAAGCAGAGTGTACCGCAAAAGAAAAATAAAGCATCTTCAATGAATGAGAAAAACACAGCAAGATTATATCGCTAGAAGTTTGACATCATGGAGGAGGATCATTATGAAAAAGATTAACAAAGTATTAGTAGCCAATCGTGGAGAAATTGCAATCCGGGTGTTTCGTGCCTGTACGGAATTAAATATCCGTACAGTCGCTGTATATTCAAAAGAAGACAGTGGTTCGTTCCACCGTTTTAAAGCAGATGAGGCTTATCTTGTAGGTGAAGGAAAAAAGCCGATCGATGCTTACCTTGATATTGAAGGTATTATCGAGATTGCAAAACGTGCAAATGTTGATGCGATTCATCCGGGATATGGTTTCCTTTCAGAAAATATCCGCTTTGCAAAGCGCTGTGAAGAAGAAGGCATTACATTTGTAGGACCGACTTCAGAGCATCTGGATATGTTCGGTGATAAGGTAAAAGCAAGACAGCAGGCGATTAATGCAGGTATTCCGGTAATTCCGGGCAGTGATGGACCTGTTGAAAGTCTTGAAGAAGTAGAAAAGTTTGGAGAGCAGTATGGATTTCCTTTCATTATAAAAGCTTCACTTGGCGGTGGCGGACGCGGTATGAGAATTGTCCGTTCAGCAAGCGATGTTAAAGAGTCCTACAACCGTGCAAAATCTGAAGCAAAAGCAGCTTTTGGTAATGATGAAGTATACGTTGAGAAGTTCATCGAGAATCCAAAACATATTGAAGTTCAGATTTTAGGAGATCACGAAGGTGAAATCATTCACCTGTATGAGCGTGACTGCTCGATTCAGAGAAGACACCAGAAAGTAGTAGAGGTTGCACCGTCTGTGTCACTTCCTGAAGGATTACGTGATGAGATTTGTGATGCAGCAGTAAAGCTTGCCAATAATGTTTCATATGTAAATGCTGGTACAGTGGAATTCCTGGTTGCCAATAACGAATTTTTCTTCATTGAAGTAAACCCGCGTGTACAGGTTGAGCATACGATTACTGAAATGATTACAGGTGTTGATATTGTTCAGTCACAGTTAAAAATTGCAGAAGGTCATACACTGCACAGCCGTGAAATTGGTATTCCAAAGCAGGATGAGATCCAGCTGAATGGATTTGCGATTCAGTCACGTGTAACAACAGAAGATCCACTTAATGGATTCATGCCTGACTCAGGAAGAATTATGGCATACCGTTCTGGCGGAGGATTTGGTGTCCGTCTTGATGCAGGTAACGGCTATCAGGGTGCAGAGATTTCCGCTCACTATGATTCACTTTTAGTAAAGGTGTCAACATGGGCGCTGACTTTTGAACAAGCTGCAGCTAAAATGGTCAGAAATTTACAAGAATTCCGTATTCGAGGAATCAAAACAAACATTCCGTTCCTTGAAAATGTAGTAAAGCATGAGAAGTTTTTAAGCGGGGAGTATGATACTTCGTTTATTGATCATACACCTGAACTTTTCCTTTTCCCTAAGCGAAAAGATAGAGGAACAAAAATGCTGGCTTATATTGGAAACGTCACAGTGAACGGTTTCCCTGGTATTGATAAAGGTGAAAAGCCTGACTTCGGCAAGCCGAGAATTCCGAAAGTCAACCTGCTTGAAGATCCGCCGGCAGGAACGAAGCAGATCCTTGATGAAAGAGGTGCTGATGGACTGAAAGAGTGGGTAAAGGAACAGGATGATGTTCTTGTTACAGATACAACATTCCGTGATGCACACCAGTCACTTCTTGCTACACGTGTCAGAACAGTAGACCTGAAAAATATTGCAGATGCTTCAGCCCGAATGCAAAATGAGCTATTCTCATTTGAAATGTGGGGCGGCGCGACGTTTGATGTGGCATACCGCTTCCTGAAAGAAGATCCATGGATGAGACTGCTGACACTCAGAGAGAAAATTCCAAATGTCATGTTCCAGATGCTTCTTCGCGCATCTAATGCAGTCGGTTATAAGAACTATCCTGATAATGTCATTCAGGAATTTGTTAAGCGTTCTGCTTATGCAGGAATTGACGTCTTCAGAATTTTCGACAGCCTGAACTGGGTTGAAGGTATGGAAACGGCAATTACAGCAGTCCGTGACTCTGGTAAAGTGGCGGAAGCAGCAATCTGTTACACTGGCGACATTCTTGATCCGACTCGTACGAAATATGATACGGATTATTATAAGTCACTTGCAAAAGAGCTTGAAAATCAGGGTGCTCATATTCTGGCGATTAAGGATATGGCAGGCTTACTGAAGCCGGAAGCTGCATATCGACTGATTTCAGAACTGAAGGACACTGTGGATCTTCCAATTCATCTGCACACGCATGATACAAGCGGTAATGGAATCTTCCAATATGCACGTGCGATTGAAGCGGGCGTGGATATTGTAGATACTGCGCTTGGATCAATGAGCGGCCTGACTTCACAGCCAAGTGCAAGCTCACTTGCCTATGCAATGAAGGGTAACACAAGACAGCTGAAACTGGATGTTGATCATTCTGAAACACTTTCTCATTACTGGGAAGATGTACGTAAATACTATGCGCCATTTGAGAGCGGGATGAATTCTCCGCATTCTGAGATATATAAGCATGAAATGCCGGGCGGCCAGTACTCGAACCTTCAACAGCAGGCGAAGGCAGTTGGTCTTGGCGCACGCTGGGAAGAAGTAAAAGAGATGTATGCACGGGTGAACCAGATGTTTGGTGATATCGTCAAAGTAACACCGTCATCTAAAGTTGTAGGGGACATGGCATTATTCATGGTTCAAAACGATCTTGATGAACAGTCAGTCATTGACAAGGGGTATTCAATTGACTTCCCTGATTCAGTCATTGAGCTATTCTCAGGTTACCTTGGACAACCGCATGGCGGCTTCCCGGAAGATCTGCAGAAAGTGATTCTGAAAGGAAAAGAGCCGATTACAGTACGTCCTGGTGAACTGATGGAGCCGGTTGATTTTGAAAAGCTGAAAGAAGAGCTGTTCCATGAACTTGGCAGACCGGTGACAAGCTTTGATGCACTTGCACATGCGCTTTATCCTAAAGTCTTTAAGGAATTCACGGACATGGCCTCACAATTCGGAGATGTATCAGTGATCGACACACCAACCTTCTTCTACGGTATGAAACTGAATGAAGAGATTGAAGTTGAAATTGAAACGGGTAAAACCCTGATTCTGAAGCTGGTTTCTATTGGGGAAGCAAGAGCGGATGGAACAAGAGTACTTTACTTTGATCTGAATGGTCAGCAGCGTGAGATTGTCATTAAAGATGAAAGCATTAAATCAACAGTAGCAGTTAAGCAAAAAGTAGATCCGTCCAACCCTGAGGAACTTGGTGCAACGATGCCGGGTACCGTTATTCAGGTAGTGGTTTCAGTCGGTGATCAGGTTGAAAAGGGTGAACATCTGATTATTACTGAAGCAATGAAGATGGAGACAACTGTCCAGGCGCCATTTGACGGAACAGTTGAAGAAGTCTGTGTGGAGAGCGGAGAATCATTATCTCCGGGAGACCTGATGATCAGACTGAAAAGAGACAACTAAACAAACAAAAAAAGAAAGTTGAGCCGCGGCTCAACTTTCTTTTTTGCTGTTTAATTTGCTTCTTGAGATCAGAAGGATAAAGTAACTCAGTAAACCGAATAAAAGAGAAATAATCAGTGCATGGGATAATGCGATCAGCAGGTTCAGTCTGGTTACTACAACAAGTGCACCTGTGATGACCTGACCCGTAACAAGCGCCAGTGCAATGATCCAGCCGTAATAGACGATCTTCTGATGCTTGTAATTCTTTATCGCGATGATTGCTACATAGATAATCCAGATGAAAATAAATGCAGCTGCCATACGGTGTCCCATCTGAATCCACTGAATGGAGTTCAATGAAAGGTCACCCGGAGAAGCGTTTACACAAAACGGCCAGTCAGGACAGGCCAGACTCGCTTCTGTATGTCTGACAAATGCGCCTGAGTAAACGACTGCAAAAATATAAATCATCAATCCGTAAGTATGGCGTTTTATTCTGCGGTCAATAACCAGCTTATAAGCATCAAACTTCTTGTCGACTTCAAATATGAGCAGTGTCAGAAGCAGAACTGCTGCAAATGAAATCAGCGAAATGCCGAAGTGTGCAGCCAGTATGATATCAGAATGCCCCCAGACAACAGCTCCTGCACCAAGAAGTGCCTGAAGCATTAGAAAGAAGAAAGCAAGAATAGCAAGGAAATTTGTTTCTCTGATATGCCCCATAGCCCGCCATGACCAGATAGACAATGCGAGAACCAGAAATCCGGCGCCGGCAGAAACCACCCTGTGGGAAAGCTCAATAATCGTTTCTATCTCTAACTGATCAGGGATGATCTGTCCATGGCACAGAGGGAATGACTGTCCGCACCCCTGCCCTGAATCTGTTTTGGTTACCAGCGCTCCGCCAAGCAGCACAAGCAGCATGACAAGCGTGGTTACGACCCCTAAAAGTTTTAATCCCTTAGATTGCAAAAGTTTCACCTTCTCATTCAATGATCTTTAGGCTTTGTTTATTCCGGTGTGTATAAATCAATTGGATTTTAACAAAGCTTATTAAAAAAGTACTTTGTACTATTTGAAATACTCGTAATGTCTATTATGGTACAGATTAAACTTCAGGTGTACCTTTTTTGTGTAAAAAACTAATATTGTTCAAGGTGAAAGACAAATAATTTTCACATAGCAAAACTATATAAAAATAATTCATATCAGGTGAGGACGTAAAAGATGTGAAGGAATTGTTACATTTATTTAAATGCATTATTTCAGAAGTTGTCTGAATTTCATTTTAAATATAGAAATCATGTTCGCTATCCTTTATAGTAGATGTAGTATAATGTATTAGCAAGTTTGGAGAGGAGGGGAAAGTGTGTCAAATAGTCGAGTTGTGTCGGCTGTAAAAGAGGCAGATTTTTCTGGAACAACTGCTTGGAAAGATTTCCTCGCTCTGATTAAAATCGGTATTGTGAATTCAAACTTTATTACAGCGTTTACCGGGTTGTGGCTTGCGCTCTATTTTACCGATACTTATTTTTTAGGGTCAATTGATATTATGCTTCTCACATTAATCGGATCATCGTTAGTTGTTGCGGGCTCATGCAGTATCAACAATTACATAGACCGTGATATCGATCCATTAATGGAAAGAACAAAAAATCGTCCAACTGTAACTGGGCGTGTCTCACCTTCAAGAGCGCTTGGCCTTGGTATAGGCTTTGTGATTTTTGGGGAAATCATGCTGTTCATGACAACGCCAATGGCCGGTCTGATCGGATTGTTTGGTGTTTTCAGTTATGTCGTTCTGTATTCAATGTGGACGAAGAGAAAATATGCCAGCAATACAATCGTAGGGAGTATTTCAGGAGCAGTTCCTCCATTAATTGGATGGGCAGCAATTGATCCGGGTCTTGGTGCAATACCACTGGCTTTATTCCTGATTATGTTTGTCTGGCAGCCGCCTCATTTCTATGCAATTGCCATGAGAAGAGTAGAAGAATACCGCGCTGCAGGAGTTCCAATGCTGCCTGTAGTAAAAGGGTTTGCGAGAACGAAGCTGTCAATGCTTCTATGGGTCATTGCCTTGTTCCCGCTGCCATTTTTATTGCCTTCACTTGGTACCGCTTTTATCGTACTCGCAACCGTGCTGAATATTGGCTGGCTTGTGCTTGCGCTTAAAGGCTACAAAACAAAAAATGACCATAAATGGGCAACGATGATGTTTGTCTATTCATTAAATTACCTGACAATTATGTTTACAGGTATGGTCATCCTAACATTCATTTAGGGAATTCTTTCTTTAGAGAAATCCATATAAACAGTCTCCATCAACAAGAATATTCGAATGAAAGAGGGGTTTAACAAAGCTATGAAAAATGGGCTTAAGAAATGGCGTTTTCTGCCGCTTGTAGCGGCAATGGCGTTTATTCTTTCCGGCTGTGGAGAGCCGTTTCTGTCAACGCTTCAGCCTGCGGGTGAAGTAGCACAGAAGCAATTCAACCTGATGATGCTGAGTGTGGCAATCATGGTACTTGTAATTATCGTTGTAGCAATCGTTTATGTTATCGCTGTTACTAAGTTCCGCCGCTCGAAGCTGGGTGAAGACTTTATTCCGAAACAGGTGGAAGGAAGTCACAGACTGGAAGTAATCTGGACTGTTATTCCAATTATCCTTCTTCTTATCCTTGCAGTACCTACTGTTGCATTGACTTTTGAACTTGGTGACCAGTCGGGAATGGAAGCAGAAGATGAAGAAGGAAACAGAGAAGCACTTGTAGTTGATGTGCGTGCAAATCTTTACTGGTGGGAGTTTGCTTATCCTGATCAGGGAATTGTTACTGCACAGGATCTTGTTGTACCAACAGATCAAAACGTTTACTTTAATGTAATCGCTTCTGACGTTAAGCACTCATTCTGGATTCCTGCAGTAGGAGGAAAGATTGATACGAACGTTGACAATATGAACACATTCTACCTGAACTTTGACGGGGAAAAAGCAGAGGAAGCAAATAACCTGTTCTATGGTAAATGTGCTGAGCTTTGTGGTCCTTCTCACGCTTTAATGGACTTTAAAGTACAAACAATGTCTCAGGAGGACTTTGACAGCTGGGTTGCATCCATGCAGGAAGTAGCTGAAGCTGAGCAGGAGTTTGAAAATGAAACAATTGCCCGCGGAGCTGAATTATATAATGATAACCAGCTTGGGTGTATTGGATGTCACGCTGTAGATCCTACACAACAGATTGGAACTTCACGTGGACCTAACATGGCGAACTTCGGTGAACGTTCTTACACTGCCGGTATCCTGGATAATGAGGATTCTGACGAAGTGCGTGAAGAAAATATCAAAAACTGGATCCGTAATTCTGCTGAATTGAAGCCTGGTAATCAAATGCCGGTTTATAACGAAGACGATCTTTCAGATGAGGATCTTGACGCGTTAACTGAATACTTAATGAGCTTAAAGGTTTTCTCTGAATAATTTGATTTTTAAGGGAGGTATACTTAGTGAGTACCGTTGCTGAAAAAAGAGGTTTCTTAGCAGTCCTATGGGACTACCTCACAACGGTCGACCATAAGAAAATCGCGATACTTTATCTGGTTTCCGGCGGATTTTTCTTCCTGGTTGGCGGTATAGAAGCAATGCTGATCCGTATTCAGCTTGCGGTTCCTGATAATGATTTTGTGTCAGCAGGACTATACAATGAATTACTTACCATGCATGGAACAACAATGATTTTCTTAGCAGCCATGCCGCTATTATTTGCTTTTATGAATGCCGTTGTACCATTACAAATTGGTGCACGTGACGTTGCATTTCCTTTTCTGAACTCACTTGGGTTCTGGTTATTCTTCTTCGGTGGAATTTTCCTTAACCTTTCATGGTTCCTTGGGGGAGCACCTGATGCAGGGTGGACTTCATATGCTTCACTATCACTTGCATCACCGGGTCATGGTATTGACTTTTATGTTTTAGGTCTTCAGATATCAGGGGCCGGTACATTGATTGCGGGGATTAACTTCCTTGTAACGATTATTAACATGCGTGCGCCTGGTATGACTTATATGCGTATGCCGCTATTTACATGGTCAACATTCGTTGCATCAGCACTGATTCTGTTTGCATTCCCTCCACTGACTGTGGGACTGTTCCTGATGCTGTTTGACAGAATGTTCGGGGCAAACTTCTTTGATGTAACAATGGGAGGAAACACGATTATCTGGGAGCACTTATTCTGGATCTTCGGTCACCCGGAAGTATACATTCTGATTCTTCCGGCGTTCGGTATTTTCTCTGATATTATTTCTACATTCTCTAAAAAGCGTCTGTTCGGTTATGCTGCGATGGTATTCGCAACAGTACTGATCGGTTTCCTTGGATTCATGGTATGGGCGCACCATATGTTCACAACTGGTCTTGGGCCAACTGCGAACGCAATCTTTGCTGTAGCGACAATGGCGATTGCCGTGCCTACAGGGGTTAAGATCTTTAACTGGCTTCTTACAATGTGGGGAGGAAGTATCCGCTTTACAACGCCAATGCTATACGCAGTAGCGTTCATTCCTTCATTCGTTGCCGGTGGTGTTACAGGGGTTATGCTTGCATCAGCTGCAGCTGACTATCAGTACCACGATTCTTATTTCGTAGTTGCTCACTTCCACTATGTAATTATTGGTGGGGTAGTACTTGGATTACTTGCAGGTACACATTTCTACTGGCCGAAAATGTTCGGTACAATGCTAAATGAAACGCTTGGGAAGATCACATTCTGGTTATTCCTGATTGGTTTCCACGGAACATTCTTTATCCAGCATTTCCTTGGATTAATGGGTATGCCACGTCGTATCTGGAAGTTCCTTCCTGGTCAGGGGCTTGATCTATTCAACATGATCAGTACAATCGGTGCATTCTTCATGGCACTTGGTGTCATTGTACTTCTTTACAATGTTGTGATTACTCAGATCAAAAACGTTCGTGTTGGTAACGACCCTTGGGGAGATGGACGTACGCTTGAATGGGCAATTTCATCACCACCGCCGTACTATAACTTTAAGCAGCTTCCACTTGTACGTGGACTTGATCCGCTTTGGATTGAAAAGATGGAAGGCCGTACTGAAATGACGCCTGCAGAACCGCTTGGTGACATTCATATGCCTAACAACTCGTTCATTCCGTTTGTTATGTCGCTTGGTCTATTCATTGCAGCATTTGGTGCGATGTACCAGATTGACTGGAGAGCTTCTGACGGTGCAGATTACGTATGGTCAATTCCGGTATTAATCATCGGTATGTTAATTACAATCGGTTCTATGGCAGTCCGTTCATTGAAGGATGATCACGGGTACCATATTCATAAAGAAGAACTGATGGATGATCATGATAAAGGGGGTAGGGAGTAATGGATATGAACCAAAAATACACGGCTCGCACGTGGCCTGAATCTCCTGAAAAAACTACCCTTGAAGGTAAAAACAAATTTTTAGGATTCTGGCTCTTCCTTGGTGGAGAAACAGTTTTATTTGCTTCTTTATTTGCAACTTACCTGGCTTTAAAAGATAAAGTTCCGGGTAATGATCATTATCTGGCAGCAGATATGTTTGAGCTTCCACTTGTCTTCATCATGACGATGCTTCTTTTAACATCATCACTGACAAGTGTGTATGCGATGTATCATATGAAAAACCATAACTACCAGAAAATGCAGACATGGTTGCTGATTACAGTACTGCTTGGCCTTGCATTCCTTGGCTTTGAAATTTATGAGTTTAACCATTATGTTCATGAATTTCATCACACATTCACAAGCAGTGCCTTTGGATCAGCATTCTATACACTGGTAGGCTTCCACGGAGCCCACGTTGTAGTCGGGCTTGGATGGTTTACACTTCTGCTTGTTCGTAACGCCAAGCGTGGACTGAACCTTTATAACGCGCCGAAGTTCTTTGTTGCTTCTTTATACTGGCACTTCATCGACGTTGTATGGGTATTCATCTTCACGGTTGTATACTTAATGGGAATGGTGGGATAAACTGATGGCACACGAATCATCTTCAGCGAACCCTAAAGTCAATTATGAATACCGCCGCAGAAAAGCACGCGATGAAATGCGCGGACAGGTAACATCTTTTGCAATGATGATCTTTATGACGTTTATTGCGTTTATCATTGTTATTGCAGACTTTGATAAGTTTTATGCATTTCCAGTACTGCTGGTTCTTGCAGCAGCACAGGTTGTGTTACAGCTTTATTACTTCATGCATATGAGTCACAAGGGACACGGAACAGCAGCGCTATTCCTGTACTCTGGTGCACTGATTGCATTCGTTACAATCCTGACGTTCCTGACGATCGTCTGGTGGTAACAGATGAAGGGCCGGCATATGCCGGCCCTTTTTCTATGAGATCGTTCATGAACTTGTCATCTGGGCGCATTGAAGTAAAGAGTCGAGAGGCTTATAATGAAAGAGATGAGACAGGATTATTTGGAAAGGAAGGTGCCTGATGTCGATTAGTATATTCGGATTCCAGGCTTTATGGAGTCCTTACTTTTTTATCAGCCTGACAGTGTTAACCGTCCTCTTCTTTTTAGCAGCGACGAAATGGAGACATAGAATTCAGGATTCCAGGCCGATCACCAGAAAAGAATCAGCTCTGGTGCTAAGTGCAGTACTTATTATTTATATTATTAAAGGTTCACCCGTCGATGTATGGGGACATATTTTATTTTCTGTTCATATGATTCAAATGGGTATTTTTTATTTATTAATTCCGCCATTATTAATTGCGGGTGTACCGAATTATATGTGGAAAGCACTTTTGAATCTACCGGTGATTAAACCGCTTTTTTCATTCTTTACAAAACCATTGATTGCACTGATTGTATTTAATGGTGCGTTTTCCTTCTATCATATCCCTTTGATTTTCGATACGATCAAAGTTGATATGCTGCTGCATTCAATCGTAACAGGTACCATTTTCATATTTTCATTCTTTATGTGGTGGCCTCTTGTCAACACACTTGAAGGAGAATATAAGTTGAGCGGTGTAAAGAAAATTGGTTATATTTTTGCTGACGGGATTCTTTTAACTCCTGCCTGTGCACTGATTATTTTTGCAAACAATCCAATGTATGAAACGTTTTTCAATGGAGGCGCTTGGCTTGAAGCAATGGCGCTGTGTGTGCCGGCTGGAACGCTTCAAAGCTTACAGGGACTTGGCATTACAGGTCCGGAACTGTTTACAAATATGCAGCCGCTTGAAGATCAGCAGGTAGGCGGCGTGATTATGAAAATCATTCAGGAAATCATCTATGGTGTGATTCTGGCCCAGGTATTCTTTGAATGGTACAGAAAAGAAAAATCTGAAGAAGATGCATTGAATGCATCATTGTATGCTGCAAGAGAACCAAAAACGTTATCATGATGATATAGAAAGAGGACACAGACCATGACATTACCGTTATTACCGACGTTAAGTACTTTTTTTATCGTAGTGAGTGCTGTGCTGGTGGCAATTGGCTGGGCACTTGTCAGAAAAAGAAAAATCGAAGCGCATAAGAAAACGATGTTTGCTGCAGCGATTGCAGCACTGACTTTTTTTATTATTTATATGAGCAGAACGATTTTTGCAGGGAATACTGCATTTGGCGGACCGGATGAAATGAAGATCTATTATACTCTTTTCCTGATCTTTCATATTATTCTTGCCACAACAGGTGCTGTATTCGGACTTGTAACAATCTGGCTCGGCTATAAAAACAGAATCAAGAAACACCGTAAAATCGGTCCTGTCACTTCAGTGATCTGGTTTGCAACCGCTATTACCGGTGTAATGGTTTATCTGCTTCTATACGTACTGTATGAAGGCGGGGAGACGACTTCTGTTATTAAAGCGATTCTTGGAACTTAATCAATAGAATAAGCAAAAAAGCGTGCCAATTACGGCGCGCTTTTTTATATATGCTATCTGACAATTAAAACTTAAAGTCCATTTTAATAATACCTGCTTCTTTAGCTGAATTGAAAATAATCAGGATCAGCGGACCAATAATAAAACCGAGGATACCAAACAGTTTCAACCCGATAAACATCGCGATCAGTGTCGCCAGTGGTGATAGTCCAATATGAGTACCCATTACTTTTGGTTCTACCGTTCTTCTGATGATTAGAAGAATGGCTGCAAGGATCGCCAGTTGAGTACCCTGTTCTATATCACCCGTAATCAGCTGGAAGATTGCCCAGGGAGCTAATACAACAATTGATCCGATAATCGGAATTAAATCAATCAGCCAGATGATGATTGCCATTACAAGTGCAACCTCAGGCGCAATAATATAAAGACCGATTAAAGAACCTGCAAGTATTAATAAACTTACAAGGAATTGTGCTTTTGCAAATCCCCAGATTACTTTTGAAAGTCTTGCAGTCATGAACCGCACTTTTTCAGCAGTCTGCTCTTTCAGGTGTTTGTAGATATTTTTTCTGATCGTCGGCAGATCGAGCATAATGAGGAATAATGCGATCAGGTAAACAAGGAAGCTGACCAGGTAATCAGGAATATTTGTAATCATTCCGGTTACACTTTCAGCATTAATTGAATTAGTGATACTTGTTCTGAAATCATTGATGAAGTTATTAATTTCAGCACTTGTCTGAGTCATTACCTGCTGAGGTACCTGTGCGAATGTGATTGCCATGTCAGTTTCGACTGATTTCCACCAGAGGGCAAGCTCATTTACATAGTCAGGTGTGTTTTCAACAAATTGAATTGCCTGTCCAATCAGTTTTGTAACAGCTATGTACAGGAGAAGTCCGATTGTGCCGAGAAAGAGTATAAATACTGTGCCGACAGAGAGCTTCCTGTTAAATTTTGTTTTATTTTCTATCAGCTTAACAAGCGGATCTAAAATAAGAGCTGTAATGAGAGCGGCAATCAAAGGTACTGAAACGGGTAAAATGAAGTAAATCAGCAATAATGAAATAATGACGACGAGTGTCGTAATTACATTCTTTTTTGTAAATAACTTGTTCAACGCCGGTCCCCTTTCAAATCGTTTGTTAATATAGAGGATAGTGAATCGCCTAAAAGGCGCAGAAAATAAGAGGTTATATATAAAATAAAGAGCCATTATACCATGGCTCCTGACCATTATATGGCGATCTTTGCTAGATCCTCATAAATGGCAATTAAGATTTTTTCACAAGTTTGTACAAGGTGCTCAGGGAATTCTTCGCCTTCACCATATTCAACACCATGTGGATAATAATGTTTGCCAAGTAACGGTGTAAGAAGCTTAACATCAGCATCACTTGCACCGATATCGCCATTTTCAGTGTATCCGAAAATTCGAAGGTAAAAAGTACCTTCACGGATTTCAAACTTTCTGTCGTATGTAACACGTTCCCAGTCCCATTGGCCTGCACGAACCATGCCATGTTCATTCATTACATCTTCTAATGGATCAAATTCAATTAATAGAGATTCTAATCCCGTATTTTCAAAGCGCATTTGAAAATCTCCTCCTGTAAACCAGTTTTAAAAATAAGTCGTCTCATGCTTAATAATAGTCGAAACAGTAAGAAGTTGCAATTATGTCATTCATTAAAATCATGTTTTTTGTGGCGAAAAGATGACAGTTCATATACGGCCAATTGCTATTATTATATCCTGATCATATGTATAATATAGATAATAGATAAAAAGGGGGGACACAGATGAAGGCAATGATCAGAATAGGCGTAGTGATATTAGTCATATTCCTCATTGGCTTTTACAATGGTCCTTCTTTTCAGGAAAATGAAGAGATTGAAAACGAGCCGTTCAGTGTTGATTCCAATGAAAATGCAGAGATTCCTTCATCAGATGGACTGACCAGACCAAAATCCGGTGTCTCTGTCTATATAGGCCAAAATGTGGAACTTCTGATTGAGGAATATGGGAATCCTGAAAGAATGGATCCGGGCAGAAATGGACTGACCTGGTATATTTATAAGGTCGAAAACGGATATATGCAGGCTGCGGTAAAAAATGATGAAGTTAAAGCATTGTTTGTAATGGGAAATGCTTATGACAGTACGCCATATTTCTCAGGCCAGTCTGTTCAGGATATTTATCAATTTACAATGATTAATAGCGAAATCATTGTTGAAGATAATGGTCGGGTTTATCAGCTGGAATTGAGTGAGCAGGATCTTCATACACGATTACTTGTGCAATTTGAGGACATTTATGCCCAGTTAATGATTGATTCTGTATCAAACAACCTGATGGGCGTATATTATCTGGATAAAGAAACATTGCTCGATCAGCAGCCGTATGAAGGTTCAGTAGAAGGTGGCCCGTTAGCAGATCAGGATCAATTAGTATTAGACGAAGTGAATGAAGCAAATGAACGTCAGATGTTTGATATTGTTAATTTTATCAGATCGGCAAATGGATTGGATGAATTAATCTGGGATGATCAGCTGGCGGAAGCGGCAAGAGAGTTAAGCCGGACACGTGAGCAGATGTCGATCGAGTCATCTGGAGAACAGGCGGGTTTATCAGACAGGCTGGAGATCTTAGACAGGGATTACAAGTCAGCTGCTGAAAACACTGCCTCGCAATATTATCTGACACCTGCAGTGGTTCATGGATGGCTGAATTCAGAAAGTCATCGGAGCACGATGCTTGACGATACATTCACCCATACCGGATCCGGCGTGTACGGAAGTTACTTTACACAGGATTTTGTACAATTTGATACGCCGGAGGAAGAGGAAGACGGCTTATCTTTACAGCATGAAGAATAAAGCTTTTAGAAATTCCAGCGAACCAAATTTTAAAGAAGTTGGGACAAAATGATAAAATATTAGATTCTAATTTCTCCTTATTGAAATTATATTTAGTGCAGCGGAGCTTAAGGGGGCGACTCCGGGACGAATAGGGAAGCTGAGACCCCGCAGCCGTAGGCGAGGAGGCTTAGCAACAACCGTCCGGAAAGCGTCCCCCTGAAGCGGAGCGAACCGATTAAAGAGTCAAGGACATATCAAAGTGATGTCCTTGACTCTTTTTATTTACGGTCAATGATAAAGAAAGAACCTGTAGCATGTGCAGCTCTTTTTCCTTCAGCCGTTTCCACCCAGCCCTCAATCACCATGCTTTTGCTCCCATGATGAATAACTTTTGCAAATGCCTGAATTGAGCCCGTGTGAATCGGTGCTGTGTAATGCAGGTTAAGCTGATTTGTAACAGCAGCTTTATCAGGTGGTGAAATTTTATTCGCCAGTACACCCATCGCTGTATCAATTGCTGTAGCAGTAATGCCTCCGTGCATCATGCCTAATGAGTTATAGACGATCGGCGTAACCGGCATGGAAATATTAAGAATTTCCCCATCAAATTGATGCTCCATTGCATACATCGCACTGACATAAGAGGTTGTCAAGCCCTGCCTCTTTGATTCAAAGCCTTTTAAAACCTGTTCTATGATGTTTTTTTCATCATCATTTAACTGATCAATGCTTAGTTGATTGATTGTATTCATGATGTAACCCCCTTTAACCATTCATTTCATTTTACCATAAAATAAAAGATAGTAATGAAGAGGAGGGCGCATATGAGTACACAGCGTTTAGATGAGTTCAAGGTGTATCTGAAAAAACATCCTGAGCTCGTGCAAAAGGTCAGACGACAGGAGCTCACATGGCAGGAATTATATGAGGAGTGGCTGTTGCTTGGGGATGACAAAGGTTCCGGGATTGAATTTGATCAGATTTTTTCCAGTGTGAAGGAAAAGATTCAGCATTTTGATCCGGCACAAATTGAAGAATATTCGAAGCGTCTTCAGTCAGGCCTGGACTTCTTTCAGGAAATGCTGAACCACTTTAACAAGCAAAACGATAAGGAAGACGATATTTTAATGAAACAATGGAAGCAATAAGGGGATTCATTTCATGTATTTCGTGTTATGATAAATGTGGAGGTGCGAATATGTTAGCTACTATGGAAAGAATCCAGCTGCTTGATGCGTCAGATGAATTGTCTGAAGCAATCCTGCACTCAGAAACATTAGATAATTATTACGAGAAGTACCGCACATTAAAATCGTCCAGCACGTCGATGGATAAAATATATAAGTTTAACTCATTAAAGGAACTGTATGAAGAAGTACAGCGTTTTGGCAGATATCACCCTGATTACAGCAGAGTGATGAAGGAAATACGTGAAACAAAGAGAGAGATGGACATGGATCCGAACGTGGCTCAGTTCAGAGTGGCAGAAAATGAATTGCAGCAATTACTTGATGAAGTAAGCTCCCTGATCGGTCATGCTGTTTCTGAAAATGTAAAAATTCCAACCGGCAACCCATTCTTTGATTCCCAGTCCGGTTGCAGCGGAGGCTGCGGCTCTGGCGGGGGCTGCTCGTGCTCGGCATAACAGGAAAAAATTAAAAAATAAAAAACTGACGGAATGCTTATCACATTCCGTCAGTTTTTTTAATCGTTTTTAATCAATTGCATCGCAATATCAGGACGGTCCGTGATAATACCGTCAGCGCCGAGTCTCAGCAGGCGGTCCATTGTTTCAACATCATTCACTGTCCAGTATTCAACCTGAATGTTAAGTGACGTCAGAAACTCAATAAACCCTTTAGAATCAAGCGGAATTGATTTATGTTTGGTTGGAATCTGGATTGCATCCGTGTTTGGATGATAAAGGTGTCCAAATCCACTGCGGTATAATGAGAACGCTTTTCTCGCTTCATTTTCCCCTGCACCAATGGCAACGCGGTCCTGAGAGTATAGGGAGAAACGGTCAATCTGCTCATCATAAAAGCTTGTGACAAGCACTCTGTCCTCAACGCCAAGCTTCTCGATCAGGCGCCATAGCTTTGAAGGCATCAGGCTTCCTTCATAAGTATCAGGGTCCTCTTTCATATCAATATTGAACAGCTTGTCCGGGAACGCTTCAAGCGCTTCCTTCAGGCTCAGAACCTGTTCACCTTTTCCTCTGAAGGTCTGATCTCCCTGAAGGTCTCTGAAATGATAACCGAGATCAAATTCTTTGAGCTCAGAAAGAGTGTAATCAGCGACTCTGCCAGCCCCATTTGTAGTACGATCGATAAACTGGTCATGGAAGATCACTAATTCCTCATCTTTTGTCATGCGGATATCAATCTCAAATCCATCAACCCCGAGCTCAGCAGCCTGTTTAAATGCTGCAAGTGAACTTTCCGGTGCAAGCGCTGCGCCGCCTCTATGAGCAAATACACGTGGTTTTTCACCTTCAAAAAACTTTTTTGTTGGTCTTTTAGCTGGTTTTGATGTCATTTTAGTTCCCGCCCAGATCGCTGCACCAGAAGCAGCAAGAGCAAGTCCGATATTCGTCTTCTTTCCCAATTCAAATCCTCCCTTATACAAATATTTCACATTTTAATGTTAGCACGCAGCCGTTTGGTTCACAAACATTAGCTTACCTGAAACGGATACAATCACTGCAAAGGTTTCCGCAGCAGAACATTTTTTCCTGTGGAACGTAAAAGCGGTGCCGGTAAACCCACTGTTCATTTTCAGCTCTTACAAAAATCGTCTCAGCATTCAGCCGCTTGCCTCTCATCGCACGGACCGCACATCTTTTGATCTTTTGCTCAATTTCCTGACGGTCTGACGTGATTGAATGCAGATATAAAAAGGGGATTCCCGCAGATATCCTCCATTCTGCTGTCACAATTCCCGGCTCTTCATCCAATAATGAAATAAACCGCTGCCAAATCTCATTTATATCCATATAAGCGCTTCCTTTCGTTGCCGGAAAGGCATACTATGTGCTACAATTTTGTGTAAGAAAAACGAGTGAGGTAATGACTATGCTGACAGAGCGTCAAGGATTAATCGTATGGCTGCACAGCTTAAAGCACGCTAAAACGCTAAGGCGCTTTGGGAATGTGCATTACGTATCAAGAAAAATGAAGTATGTATTATTATACTGCAACCAGAGTGAAATTGAAAAACTGACAGAAAAACTTTCCAATTACTCTTACGTTAAAAAGGTTGATGTATCATTACGGCCTTTTGTGAAAACAGAATATGAGAATGCAAGACCGGATAAAGCAAAAGAGTACGACTATAAAATGGGTCTTTGACAATTTAAAAAGGCGGGCATATGCTCCGCCTTTTTGTGTCTCAATATGATGATGAAAGAGGGGCAATGAAATGGTTCATTCTCAAAATACCGATCAGGTGCTGGAAATACAGCTGCTTTTCCCCAAAAGCAATCGAAGGCTGTACCTCTAAATGAACGATTGGAATACCTGAACGTTCAGCAGCGGTTTCAATCAATTTCAGTCTCTCGGAAGGCTGCTCCAGATCAGGTATACCTTCAGTCGAAATATAGATCGCCTGAAAACTGCCGATTTCAGTTTTTTTCATAATCAGTGCCGGCGAGACGACCTTTTTGCCATTCATTTCAGTGTGGAAAACTGCCAGCCGCAAAGCACGCTCTTTATTATATTTAATTAAATCGAGTAATTCATACACATCTGCATAACCTTCACCAAGTTCAATAAAACGTTGAATCATCATTTCACCTGCTTAATCAATTTTAAAAAGTTCACGTTCTAAATGTATCATATGTTTCAGAAATATGCTTTCAGTAAAAGAATCTAAATCCGGGGTGATCACAATGCATATTGTTGCAATCATCATTGTACTTTTTTTGGTTATCATTTATTTTCTTCCTGACAGTAAAAATGAAACAGCATTAAATGACGAAAGCTGGATTGTCGCAGCGATTGTCACAGCTTTAGTTACCTATGGATTCATCGAACTTGCAAAAGAAGAAGAGATGAAGGAAATGACATTACAGGAGCTTAAAGACACGTTAGCAGAAAACGGAGACCTGCCGGAACTTGAACAGATTGTTCATGAGATGGGAGCAGGAGACTTCATATCTGATCTGCCTGATTCGGGTTAAAGGTTAAAAAAATTATAAGATTGCTGACCTGTAATTTAAGTGCAGCGCAGCGTAACGATTACAAAAGCCTGAGACAGATGATGATGTCTCAGGCTCTTTTTTGAAAAAATAACGTATCTCATGGCGGTCCTCAGTCAATTATGGTAGCATAGGTACGAAAAGTGAGAAACTTTATCAATAATTGACAAATTGACTTGAGAGATTGTGGTGAGAAGATGAGAATTATATCCGGAGATAAAAGAGGTATTCAACTCCAGGCTGTCCCGGGCACGAATACAAGACCAACCACTGATAAAGTAAAAGAAGCCATTTTTAATATGATCGGTCCATATTTTGATGGAGGAAACGGGCTTGATTTATTTGCGGGGAGCGGGAACCTTGGTCTTGAAGCGTTAAGCAGAGGTCTTGATCATATGATATTTGTGGATAAAGACCGCAAAGCTTTTCAGACAGTGAAGGATAACATTAAAAAGTGTGGTTATGAAGACCATTCAGAAGTATACCGCAATGAGGCAGAGAGAGCTTTGAAAGCGGTTGCGAAAAGAGGTCTTCAATTTGAATGTATCTTTTTAGATCCGCCTTATAAAAATAAACAGCTTGATGCATACCTTGCCTTTATTGATGAACACCGGATGCTTTCAGAGGCAGGAGTCGTGATGTGTGAGCATGATTCGAATACAGAAGTACCTGAGAGATCCGGCAGTCTGGTCAGATTAAAACACGAACTGTACGGGACCACCGGTATTTCTATTTATAAAAGAGAGGAAGAAACTCATGAAGCGTAAAGCAGTATGCCCGGGAAGCTTTGACCCGATTACATTGGGGCATTTAGATATTATTTCACGCGGAGCCAAAAATTTTGATGAATTGCACATTGTTGTTTTAAATAACTCATCAAAAAAGCCTGCATTTTCAGTGGAAGAAAGAATGCAGCTAATCAGATCCGTAACAAAGGATATACCAAATATTAAAGTAGATTCCTATCAGGGTTTACTCGTTGATTATGCAAGAGAGGTCGGTGCGAACGTCATCATTCGCGGATTACGGGCGGTTTCTGACTTTGAGTATGAAATGCAGATCACTTCAATGAACAGGGTGTTACATAATGATCTGGAAACGTTTTTTATTATGACCAATAACCAGTACTCGTTCCTGAGCTCGAGTATCGTAAAAGAAGTGGCCCGCTATGGCGGCGATATTTCAGAACTTGTTCCGGAAGAAGTTGAAGAAGCACTTAAACAAAAGTATATGGTGAAATAAGAAAAGTCCCGGTTATTAGCACCGGGGCTTTTGCTTATATTGGAACTGTAACAAAATGAAAATACAAATGAATAGAACAATCACCGTGACCGATTGAGTAATATTAATACCGTGATTGAGGGGGGCCATGACATCTTCTGCCGGAACCTTTTGATCCTGCAGTGGAAAGAAAAATTGATAAATCAAAAAAATAATAGGTGACAGCACCATATGAAACAGTCTGGAGACCAGATAAGGTTTATAGGAAATTGGAATCTGATCAATAAACGTCATGACCTGCATATGTATACATAACCCGCTGAATGAAACCATAGCGAGAACGATTAACGATGCTGTGGCGGGCTCCAGGTACCGAACGGCTGCATCAACGCCATTAGAAAGCTCAAGAATGCCTGAAATGAGAACCTGCAGCTTTTCAGCATGCCATCCACCTGAAAATGAACTTAACAGTTGTTCAATTAATTGAATACATACCGAGAAGAAAGTAATCAACCCGCCAATAATCATAAGCTGTTTCACTGAAACTGTAACTGAATCCCTGAAAAGAGCAAGATAATCAGCTTGCTGATTAACAGGGGGATTTCTTTCCAAAGAAGAGCCTTTGATCAGCCTTCCAGCTGCAATCCCGATCAGGATATTTCCACTCAGATGACATAAAAAAAGGGTAATCCCCAGGGATGGGCGGTTCATCAGTCCACCGGCTACTGCACCGATTAAAAACATCGGACTTGCACCATTTGTATAGCAAATCAGCCGCTGGGCATCCGGGATACTGATTTTATTGTTTTTAAGTAAATCAGCGGTCATTTTTGCACCAATTGGAAAACCTGATAAAGATCCGGCTATAAAAACGAGCGCACCCTGACCTGAGACATTAAATAACGGTTTCATAATGTACCCAAAAAGACCGGCAAGCATATTAACCCAGGAAATAGCCGGAAGCATTGCGGTCAATACAAAAAACGGGAAAAGTGATGGGAAGATAATATCAGCGAATAATGTCATCCCGTTCAACGCAGCATCAATTGTCGATGCGGGGGAATAGAGCATAAATATAAAAAACAGTAAAAACATGAAAGACACAATATGCTCTTTATATTTCATTGAATCGGCTCCATTGCAGTGTGATTAGTTCTTTTTCAGGATCAGCAATGCTAAAATTAACTATAAGAGAATTGTATGAGATTTCCGGCATATTAGAACTGCCGGTTAGGGGTGGTTTGGATGGATCCGAAAATAGGCCTTGCGCTGGGTTCAGGCGGCTCAAGAGGGTTTGCTCATCTGGGCGTATTAAAAGTACTGGAGCGTGAAAAAATAGCAATTGATTATATATCCGGCAGCAGCATGGGTTCATTAGTAGGCGCGTTATACAGCGCAGGTCAATCTGTTGCTGATATGGAAAGAGTGGCAGTGACATTCAGAAGTAAATACTTTATGGATCTCACTGTTCCAAAAATGGGATTTATCTCAGGAGATAAATTCAGACAGTTTGTGAAACTGTTTACTCATAATAAAAATATTGAAGATTTAAATATTCCACTTTCAATCATTGCAACAGATCTGATTAACGCTGAAAAAGTTATTTTTACAAGCGGTCCGGTTGATCGGGCGGTCAGGGCAAGCACTGCAATACCGGGTATTTTTGTCCCGGAGAAAATTAATGGGAAACTGCTCGTCGATGGAGGGGTGATTGATAGAGTGCCTGCTTCTGTTGCGAAGGATATGGGTGCAGATATTGTGATCGGTGTTGACGTGTCCCAGGTCAAGAAAAATGCTGAGATTACAACAATTTACGATGTCATTACACAAAGTATAGATATCCTGCAGACTGAAATCGTGCATTTGAAAATGACGGGAGCGGATGTGCTGATTTCTCCAAGGGTGGAAAAATTCAGCAGCAAATCTTTTCAAAACGCCAAAGAAATTATCCAGCTTGGAGAAGAGGCTGCTGAAGCGGCGTTACCAAGTATTTTAAGGGAAATTGAACGCTGGAAGGAGCTTCATAAAGATGAATAAAAAAATGATGCTGACACTGACAATCATTATGCTTGTTTCAGTGTTTCTCAGCTTTTATTCGCTGCCATACTATGTACAAAAACCGGGCAGCGCTTTTGCACTCGACGATATCGTTGAAGTGGCGGACGGAACAGAAAGTGAAGGGGATTTTTCTTTAATGACCGTGTCCCAGGTAAAGGCCAACGTGTTTGCATACGCCTGGGCATATTTTAGCGACTATCAGGAAATTTTCCCGGTGGAACAAGTAAGAAACCCTCATGAGAGTGAGGATGAATACTCAGTCAGGCAGCTTTATTTAATGGATAACTCTGCCGCTAATGCAATAGAAGTTGCGTTTCGTGAAGCGGGAGCAGAATTTGAGTATATTTATAATGGCATTTATATACTTAATGTATTTCCGGGTATGCCGGCAGACGATATCCTGCAGGCAGGAGACCGGATTAAACAAGTGGATGAGATTGAACTCGAATCATCTGAGCAGTTTATTGATTATGTATCTGAAATGGAAGCAGGAGACACAGTAACACTTGTATACGACCGGGAAGGCGAAGAAAGAACTGACGAGATAACGCTTGAGACATTTCCTGAAAATGATAATCAGGTAGGGATGGGTATTTCTCTGGTTGATGATATTGAACTCGAGACCAACCCGGAAGTTGAGATAGATTCAGGCGACATAGGAGGTCCATCTGCAGGACTGATGTATGCCCTGGAAATTTATGATCAGCTTGTAGAGGAAGATCTCACTTCAGGTAAAATGGTAGCCGGAACAGGCACCATCTCTTCTCAAGGCATTGTGGGCAGGATCGGCGGGATCGAACAAAAGGTGGTAGCAGCAGACCGGCAGGGGATAGAAGTCTTCTTTGCACCGGATGATGAGCTGCCTGAGAGTGCACTGGAAAATAATCCAGACCTTCAGACGAATTATGAAGCGGCTGTACAGACCGCTGAAAGTATCGGAACCGATATGGAAATCGTACCTGTTAAAGAGTTTGAAGATGCCCTTGAATATTTGAATTCACTTTAAAGATAAAGGCTGGGACATAAAAATGTCTCAGCCTTTTAAAGTCGTTTCGCTGCGCTTTAGGCGGACGCTTTCCTGGATGAGCCGTTTTATGGCTCCATTAGACCTCAAATCGTCCCGGAGTCGCCGCCTTCAGCGAAGCTGCACTAAGTTTCATTTCAATATTAAGAGAGGATAGACAATCATATTTTAACTTTTGTCCCGATTTCGTTTAAGGTCGCTCCGGAAGTATGTTTTCTGTAAGGTGACGTTGATCCTCACAGGTTTCATTATGTTTTTACTTGATCATTACCGGAGGGGCTGTGAAATCTCTCGACAGCATTTCTTTTCGCTTAACAGGATTAGAAAAGCCCATTGCATAAGCTTTTGAGGCCCTGATATCGATCGCGCAAAGTTCATGATGCTGCTGATTCAGGTTACTGATAACCGGAAGTGTAGAATCTTTTTTATACGTATTCATGTATTCTCTTCCTTTGGCGGTCATACCGAGCATCCGCAGATAGGCAGGAGAGGTGTTTTGCTGAATCTCTTCTTTTTGCGTTTTTGTAATCAGGTGAGTCAACATTCGCTGGATTCTGGTCCATGTATATCTTTTCGTTTTGACCTGCTGCATGAATGCTTCATAGGAAGTGCTCGTCATGGCAGCATCAATTAACCTGTATTCAATGCCTTCCTCTACTTCATAATACGTCTTAATTGCGGAAGGAGACGATGTAATCAGCATGTGCTGTAGAAAAGGCCAGAAGTGATTCCAGTTCATCAACTGGCCATGGTTCTGAGTATATTTTTCCATGATCTGATATGAAGATTCAGGAACATGCTGCAAAACCCCGTGCATACCTTCTTCAAAAATCTTTTTTCTTATTGAAGTAGCGCTGGATATATATGACTGATGTAGTGCCTCATCATGATAATCAGAAGAAGTTCTGCGGATTGTAAAAGGCTTCATATTCGTGAATTTGTCTGCTGCTGTTATGTACTGATACCCGAGCATGTTATTCGGTTTTGATAAATCGAGACCCGATCCCTGATTAAAAAGTAACCTGTAACCCTCTGCTGCAGCAGCGGGATAGCTTTTACCAAGCTTCATCTGTTCACGGATGGTCTGCTGTAATTTGTCGTGATGTGCTTTTTCCAGCTCCAGCTGATTCAGAAAAGGTTCAATCTGTCCATTTTCGCTGCCGAAACAAAATGAATCACACCCTGCGGCGTTCAGCAGTTTTACAGCCCCTTCAGCGAATATGGTAGCGTGCTGTACTGCAAAATGGTACGGCAGTTCGAATACAATATCCACACCTGACCGCAGTGCCATCTCAGCACGTTCATGCTTTGGACACAGAGCAGGTTCACCTCTTTGAAGAAAGTTCCCGCTCATGACAGCAATGACCACATCACAATCTGTCACAGCACGTGACTGTGTAGCATGAAGTTCGTGCCCGTTATGAAAAGGATTGTATTCTACTACCAATCCACAAGCTCTCATTTATCTCACTCCTTAGATAAAGTCGGATGGTTAATTGAACAATACCTTTATATTTTAACTCATTTACGTTATAATAGGGTGTAGTTTCGACCGGACACAGCAACCGGTCTTTTATTGTGCAGGCTAAAGCTTAAATACTTTCAGGTCAGTACTTTTAGTTGTAAAGAAAAAATCTTGACATTCCTTTATACAGGGAATATAATCTACTTTGTGCCTTGAGGTGATGACAGATGAAATGGTCAATCATTCAGCTGCAGAAATATCGCAATGAGGACTTCAAGATCGATGAAACGGTAGAAATGAATGAACTGACAGAACGGCACCGTGATATCAGACAGGTTGGACCTGTCCATATTACCGGACGTGGTGATATCAGCTCTTCAAAAATTACGTTTCACCTTCAGATTGAAACAACACTGACTTTGCCATGTGCAAGAACGCTTGCAGATGTTGAGTATCCGGTTTCTCTTGATACGGTGGAAACTTTCATTTTGAATTCATCTTATATAGATGAAGAACTAAATGAAGAAGTACATCAACCGGAGGGTGAAGTCATTAACCTGCGCCCGGTGATCGAAGAGATTCTGCTGCTTCAGGTACCGCTTCAGGTCTTTAGTGATAAAGCACTTGAAGAAGAAGGTATGGACAGCGGAAATGGCTGGGAAGTGTTATCCGAAGAAGAACTTGAAGAGGCAAGAATTGAGGAGCAGCAGGAAGAACCTGCAGCAGACCCGAGACTTGCTGATCTTGCGAAATTTTTCGACGAAAAAAAATAACCGTAAAAACTGGACCTCTGGTTCATTTTACAATCACTCTCTTTAAGGAGGTGGGAAACATGGCAGTACCATTTAGAAGAACATCGAAAACCGCTAAAAGAAAGCGTCGTACGCATTTCAAGCTATCTGTACCAGGTATGGTAGAGTGCTCTAACTGTGGAGAAATGAAGCTTTCTCACCGCGTGTGTAAAGCGTGCGGAACTTATAAAGGAAAAGAAGTAGTAGGCAAATAATGTCTTCTGCTGAAAACCTGCAACAGGGACCATGGCCCTTTGCAGGTTTTTTTGTATTGATCTTTCATTTAATAATTCAGCTCCTGAAAATCTCATGTTACAATAATTTGCAGACATAAGGGAAAAGGGGACTGTTAGAAATGGGGTATCACCTACATCAAAAGAACAATGTACTGGTCTTTACAATCGCCAGACCTGAGCGCAGAAACGCCATTAATTATGAAGTGATGGATGGTCTTAATGAAGCAGTAACGAAGGCTGAAAATGATGACAGTATCAAAATATTTATGATTACAGGAGAAGGGTCTGCAGCATTTTGTGCAGGAGGAGACCTTCAGGAATTTCACGGCTTAAAGACTCAGCAGGAATCTTACAGCATGCTCTCAAAAATGGGGGCAATTCTCTACCGGCTTGCAACGCTCGATAAAGTAACAGTTGCTTTTATTAATGGCACTGCTGTCGGAGGAGGATGTGAAATCGCTGCAGCCTGTGATTACAGATTTGCACGGCAGGGTGTTAAAATGGGCTTTGTCCAGGGGAGCCTCGCCATTACAACCGGTTGGGGAGGCGGAACTTTATTATATGAGAGACTGCCTGCAAATCAGGCTTTTCGTCTATTAACTGAAGCGAATATCCTTCCGGGACAGACTTTAAGTGAATTAGGCTTTATTGATCAGATCGTCGAGGCAGAATCTGCTGACGAATTAATCGAGATGTTTGGAGCTGTAATTGAAAAAACGGCACCGGTATTATCAGCATATAAAAAGATGCTTACGAGAAAATGGATTGCAAGCGACCTAAAAGAGCGGATGGAGAGCGAAATGTATGAATGCTCTGTTCTATGGGAAAAAGAAGATCACCATGAGGCAGTGGACAGGTTCTTAAAAAAATAATTCGACGTTATTAAAGTATATCCGGTGCTGATGCTGGGCTTAATCAGTAATCCGAAGCAATGATCATCAGCAGTTTTAAAAAAATAGACATAAAAAATACGATATTCGTATTTTTTATGTCTATTTTTTTATTTTCAAGCATAAGATATCAATAGATTCAGAAACTGCAGGTTAGAAGTCTACTATGAGGAGTGGGGGAATCAGTATGAAACTGAGACAGGATGGCTGGACATCACGTGAAGATCAATTGTTAAAAGAAAAGGTGTTATCACACATTGAGCAGGGAAGCACTCAGCTTAATGCATTTGAAGAAGTAGCGCTTGAGCTGAACAGGACACCGGCAGCATGCGGGTTTCGCTGGAATTCATCCTTAAGAAAAGAATGCCAGAAACAGATTTCTGAAGCAAAACGTCTGAGATACGCAAAAAGAAGAGAAGAAGAAAAGAAGACAGCTGAAAAAAGCAGTGATTGGAATGCTGAACAGCTCATCCAGAAAATGAATCACTGGATCGCAAGACTCGAACAAAAACAGCCTGCAGAGGACTTAGCTTTTAAGGCACAAGAAGCTGAAAAAGAGCGGGAGCGGCTCGAAAAAGATAACCAGTTTCTAAAAGAGCAGATTACAGAATTAAAGGAAGACTATCATGCATTATTATATTTGATTGAAAAAGCAAGAAAGCTTGGAACAGACGACCATGACCGAACATCAAGCGTGTTTAAAATGGAACCCAATGGCAATCTGTTCAGAATGGATAAAAAAGCTGTAAATGAATCATCAGATCAGTTTTAACCTTTCAAAAATTCCAATCCAATTCATGTTCAATTGAATGAACGCATTTAATTGCTATTAATGTAATGCGGTTATTATAGAAGCTGTGACAAATGCAATAAATAATATTAATTTAACTATTTATTAATGAAATCAAGGTGAAGCACAGCGGAACGATTTTAAAAGCCTGAGACACATGTTGTCCCAGGCTCTTTACACTTTATGTCCAATTTAATTACTCATGTACCTGCTCAGTCACACCCTCCGGATACCATACCATCGGATTCTCACCAAGGTCTCTTTCCAGATCATACGTGACACGTTCAAAGCCCATCTTCTCCCAGAACTCGGTAGAATTGACTCTTGGGTTCGTTTTAATTGGCAGGCCGAAGCTTTTTGCGAACTCTACCATTGCTGATCCATAGCCTTTTTTCTGATAGCCGGGCAGTACTTCAACTTTCCAGAGTTCAAGATAGTTCTGAGGCGGTTCAAAATACTGATCAAACCTTGCATCTCTTTTATACAAGTTCATTCTTGCAACAAGCTTGTTTCCTAAGTAGATACCATAAAAAGGTGATTCACTGTCGTTTTCCACCATATTTGTTTCGAGTTCTTCCTTCATTGACAGCTCCTGCACGCCAACTTCCCGAAACTTATTAAACTCTTCAAGAGTTTTGTAATTAATTTTTAAATTTTCCACTTTAAAAGACATTCCGGACACTCCCTGTTTATATAATGGCTTTCTCTTGTAACCGCTTTATACGGTATTTACATATATTATAGCGCAACAGGTCAAAAAATTCTGCACATTTACTTAGAAAGCGTTTACAATAGAAGGTGGGGATGGAAAGCTATTCAACAGAAGGGGGATTTTTGTGAGGAAAATACTCGTAGCGAACCGCGGGGAAATTGCCCTCCGTATTATTAAAACGTGTAAGAAAATGAATATTGAAACAGTCGCCATTTATTCTGAGGCGGATCAGGAACTGCCTTATGTTAAAGAAGCGGATACTGCAAAATTGATTGGTCCGCCACCGGTAGCTCAGTCCTACTTACATATTGACAGGCTGCTGGAAATTGCAGCGGAAGAAAAGGCAGATGCCATTCATCCGGGTTATGGTCTCCTGTCAGAGAATGCTGAATTTGCTGAGCGGGTGGAAGGTCAGGGTTTGATCTTTATCGGACCGGCTTCATCCGTTATGAGAAAAATGGGAGATAAAATTGAAGCGCGAAAAACAATGGTTGAAGCAGGTGTTCCGGTTGTCCCTGGATATGAAAGTGAAAATATGACCATTGAAGAAGCATGCAGGGAAGCAGGGAAAATCGGTTATCCGGTGATGCTGAAAGCAAGCAGTGGCGGTGGGGGAGTCGGAATGGTTCTGTGTGAGAATGAACAAGCGCTCACTCAGCATTTTGAACCCACAATTAAACGTTCACAGACCTATTTCGGATCAGGGAAGCTGTTTATTGAAAAGTATATCCCGAATGCACGTCATATTGAGGTTCAGATCTTCGGGAACGCTAAAGGTGAAGTATTCCACCTGTTTGAACGGAACTGCTCAATTCAGAGAAGAAATCAAAAAGTAATTGAAGAATCTCCATCTCCATCTCTTTCTGAACCGGCTAAGGAAAAGCTTTATCATTTAGCGATTCAGGCAGCGAAAGCAGTTGGCTATAAAAATGCCGGAACTATTGAATGTATCCTGGATATCGATGAGAATCCGTACTTTCTTGAAATGAATACAAGATTACAGGTAGAGCATCCTGTCACAGAACAGGTGACCGGATATGATCTTGTAGAATGGCAGATTAAAACAGCATTTGACGAGGACCTGCCGGTTAAAGTTCAGGAGGATATCGAGTCATCGGGGCATTCAATTGAGTTCAGAATTTATGCCGAAGACCCTAAAACATTTTATCCTTCACCAGGCACACTTCAGGAAATTCAGTTTCCGGAAGGTGAAGGAATCAGGGTGGATACAGGGTACGAAGAACAGAATAAAGTAACCCCTTATTACGATCCGATGATTGCCAAGTTCATCGTCACGGCTGCTTCACGCCAGGCCTGTATTAAAGCTGCAAGACAGGCGTTTGATTCAGTAAAAATCGAAGGTGTCAAAACGAATATTCCGCTACATAAAATCGTGCTGGACTCAGCTGAATTTATGGACGGAAAATATCACACACAAACTTTAATGAAAATCAAAGGAGAATGATGAATATGAAACAGATTACTTCTACAATGGCCGGTACAGTTTTGCAGGTGCTTGTGAATACTGGGGATGAGGTTGAAGGCGGACAGGCAGTCATGATGCTTGAATCAATGAAAATGGAAATTCCGGTTGAAGCAGAAATTGCAGGTAAAGTAAGTGAAGTAAAAGTAAATGCAGGAGATTTTGTTAATGAAGGAGACACACTTCTGATTCTTGAATAATCACTGGAAGGGAGATCTGAACATGCAATCTGAAACAATGCAGACCAGGCTGAGAGAAGCCCGTGAAGAAATAAAAAAAGGTGGAAAGCCTAAATATCACGAAAAGCTGAATGAGCAGGGGAAAATGTTTGCCCGCACAAGAATTGATCTGTTAGTTGATGAAGGATCTTTTAAAGAGGATGCGATGTTTGCAAACTTTAACGCCGGAGATCTGCCGGCTGACGGAGTTGTGACCGGTACAGGGCTTGTAGATGGAAGACCGGTTTGTATTATGGCAAACGACTCTACTATTAAAGCAGGTTCATGGGGTGCGAGAACCGTTGAAAAGATTATCCGTATTCAGGAAACAGCTGAAAAACTGCATGTGCCGCTGCTTTACCTGGTAGATTCAGCAGGTGCCCGCATCACCGATCAGCTTGACATGTTTCCAAACCGCCGCGGAGCAGGGAGAATCTTTCATAATCAGGTAAGACTGTCAGGAAACATTCCGCAGATCTGCCTGTTGTTTGGTCCATCTGCTGCAGGTGGTGCATATATCCCTGCCTTTTGTGATATTGTCATCATGGTTGAAGGAAATGCATCGATGTACCTTGGCTCACCAAGAATGGCAGAGAAGGTAATCGGTGAGAAGGTCACGCTTGAAGAAATGGGTGGTGCAAGAATGCACTGTACTGTCAGCGGATGTGGTGATGTGCTGGCAAAAGATGAGGAAGAAGCAATCAATCATGCAATTAAGTATTTGAGTTATTTCCCTTCAAACTTTGAAGGTGAAGTGCCGGTAAAAGAACCTGCACCTGCTCAAAGTGATGCCGTTTTATCCGGACTGATTCCACAGAATCAGAATGCACCTTTTAATATGTATGACGCAATTGATACGCTGATTGACGCGGACAGCTTTTTTGAAATCAAAAAATTGTTTGCGCCTGAACTGATCACAGGTATTGCACGTATGAATGGAAAGCCTGTAGGAATCATTGCAAATCAGCCAAAAGCCAAGGGCGGAGTATTGTTTGTGGATTCAGCTGATAAAGGCGCAAAGTTTATTCAGCTGTGTGACGCATTCAATATTCCATTACTGTTCCTGGCTGACGTGCCGGGCTTTATGATCGGAACGAAGGTTGAGCGTGCAGGAATTATCCGTCACGGTGCCAAGCTGATTTCAGCAATGAGCGCTGCTACGGTTCCGAAAATATCAGTGGTTGTAAGGAAAGCGTATGGCGCGGGTCTTTATGCAATGGCTGGACCGGCATTTGAACCGGATTGCTGTATTGCACTTCCTTCCGCTCAAATTGCAGTGATGGGACCTGAAGCAGCTGTTAATGCTGTTTATTCCAATAAGATTCAGGAAATTGAAGACCCTAAAGAAAAGCTTGCTTTTGTGCAGGAGAAACATAAAGAATACCAGGAAGAGATTGACCTTTACAGGCTCGCATCGGAATTAATTATTGATGATATTGTTGAACCGGATGAATTAAGAGATGTACTCATCAGCCGCTTTGACTATTACGCATCAAAGCACATTCCGCTGCCGCCAAAAAAACACCCGGTCTATCCGGTGTAATGAATCGCCGCCAGAAGATGCTTCTGGCGGTAATTTTTCTGAAAATGATGAGTTTTCATCGCCTTAATTTTGATAAACTAGTTAAAAAGGGGTGATCATCATACGAATTCATATGATAGGCGCGGGTTCTATCGGATTATTATTTGCGCACCGCCTGAGTATGTGCGGACATACAATACATATCGCAACAAGAACAGATGAGCAGGCCGGGCTGCTAAACCGGCATGGTGTGTTAAATGGCACAGAGCAAAAAGTTTCAGCAGGAAAGCTTGAACATACTACATTTGAAAAAACAGATGCAGTGATCATCGCTGTCAAACAGTACCACCTGAATGCAATTGCGTCTGATATTCAACGGATACCTGAACATGTGCCAGTCATCTTTTTACAAAATGGGATGTCACATCTTGAGCTTTTATCAACACTTCCTCACCAGCATATTTTTGTCAGTACGGTTGAGCATGGTGCTAAAAAACTGAATGCTTATTCCGTTCAGCATAATGGAGTCGGCTGGTGGAGAATTGCATGTTTTAAAGGTGACAATGAAAAAGTGAAACAGATCATATCCTGTGATCATCCGGATTTTCCAATCGCTTTTGAAGCGGAATATTTGAGCCTGTTAACAATCAAATTAATTAAAAACCTGATGATTAATCCAATAACAGCGGTATTCCAGGTGAGAAATGGTGTATTAGCTGAAAATCAGCACTTCAGGAAGATGATGCACTCCTTGTATGAAGAACTGGCTTTAATCTTCCCGGATGCAGCTGCACAATGTCCTTTTGAAGCGATTCTTGATCTTTGCGTTAAAACGGCGGAGAATGAGTCTTCCATGTTGAGTGACATTAAAGCAGGCCGTAAGACAGAAGTCGAATCCATGACAGGTTACGCAATGAAGATTGCTGAACAGAAAGACATAAAACCGGAGATTCTGCCATTTCTTGAACAGGGTATTCTGGCAATTCAGCGTGAAAGGGGAACGGGATAGTGGAAGCTGCTGCGATCTTGATCAGTATACTGCTGTATGCACCCTACCTGATTTATCTGATTGTATTTATTGCGGTTAAAAAAATATCATCCAGACACAGGACAGCGGTCTCTACCGGCATACATGCAACAAACCCTTTTCTTATCGGTTCAGTCTATTTTCTGATACTTTCTATCTGGGATCTTTCAGTATTCTGGCTGCTCTGTCTGATTATTGCAGCAACCGGTATTTTGTCTGCAATTTACATAAGAAGTAAGAAAGATGATTTCACATTTGCACATATTTTAAAAAGCACGTGGAGACTGTCTTTTTTAATCTTCGTCATTCTGCATATTTCATTAGTCATTGCCGGGACAGCACTTGCGATCTATCATTCTGTTATTTAACGAGCAATATTCTTTCGGCTTTCGAAAATCAGATGGTATACTGACAATGGACTAATGCGGATTAAAGGAGTTTTTAAAGATGCTCGTAAAACAATTGGACCTTCCGGCGATTCAGCCTTTTGCGTCAGCTTATATAAAAGAATCAACTCAGGCAATGAAACATTTCCATTATTCCTACAAAGGAGATTTCAAAAGAAGACTGGCTGACCTTGATCAGAGAACGTTTCTTCGTGATGAGCTTTTTTCCTGTATAGAGAAGTTTATGGACGGGTTGCCTTCCTCTGAACAGACAAAAAGTTCGCTTACTGCATTAAAGGAAGATGCAGTTGCGGTTGTTGGAGGTCAGCAGGCAGGGCTTTTAACAGGACCGCTTTATTCAATACATAAAGTGATCTCCATTATTAAGCTTGCTGAGCAGCAGACAGATGAACTGGGAAGAAAAGTGATCCCGATCTTCTGGATCGCCGGGGAAGATCATGATTTTCTGGAGATTAATCACGTCTATACTGAATCTGACGGGAAACTGAAAAAGAAAGGTTACCCTGAAAGAGTGATTACAAAAAAGATGGCTTCAGATATTCAATATGACCAGGCTGAGATGCGACACTGGATTGATGAGATTTTGACTGAATTTGGTGAGACGAATCATACAGCAGCATTGAGGGAGAAGCTGTATCAGGCTGCAGCAGAGAATGAAAATATCACAAAAATGTTTGCATGGCTTGTCATGGACCTTTTCAAGGATTCGGGGCTCATTGTGCTTGATGCGGCAGATCCTGACCTGAGAAGACTGGAATCAGCTTTTTTCAAACAGCTGATTGAACAGCATGAAGAGATCAACCGGGCTGTATTAGCTCAGCAGGAAGTGTTAAAAAATGACGGCTTCAAGCCGATGATTGAGCTTGAACATGATGCCGCCAATCTATTTATCAGAGTGGATGAGGAAAGGCAGTTGCTCTTTTATAAGGGTGGAGCGTTTTATGATAAAGCTGGGCGCGCCTACTCATTGAGTGAATTAATGAATGAAGCGGAACATCATCCGGAAAACCTCAGCAATAATGTTGTAACCAGACCACTCATGCAGGAGTGGCTGATTCCGACGCTTGCATTCATTGGAGGACCGGGAGAAATCGCCTACTGGGCTGAATTAAAATCCGGATTTGAAAAAGCCGGGTTTTACATGCCACCTGTTGTGCCGAGGCTTACTTATTCAATCGTAGAACGGAACATTGAACAGGATACAAAAGAGCTGGATCTCTCTATTGACCGTGTGATTGCCGAGGGTGTTCAAAAGGAAAGATCAGCTTTCTGGGATCAGGTAAAAGATCAGTCACTCAAATCATTAATAGAAGAAACTGAAAATCAGCTTAAAAAACAATACAGGCACATCAAAGAGCTGTCTGACAAGTATGACCCGAATTTCAATCAAATTGTAGAAAAGAATCTCGGCTTTCATTTAAAGCAGCTTTCTTATCTGCAGATGAAGTCGGATGATGCACTGAAGCTGAAGCATGACAATATTTTAAGGAAATATGACCGTGTGGAAAACGCACTGAGACCTGCGGGCGGTCCGCAGGAGAGAATGTGGAACATCTATTATTATCTTAACCGCTATGGAGATACTTTTATAAAAGACTTGCTCCATGCAGAGGTTGAATTTAATCACAAACACAACATCATTCATGTCTAATATAACTGCCGTTCAGATCTTGTATCTGGGCGGCTTTTTTTGTTGTTGTAAAAAGCAATCAGCTATATAACAAAGATATATTTTTAGAAAATTCATTCATTAGATGCTTTTTAATATTACAGTTGTGTTAGAATGTGAGAAACGAGTGGTACAAAGTGGGGGACTGTGGTACATTTATTTTGAGAGGTGGGAAGCCGGATGTTCATGGGGGAGTATCAGCATTCAATCGATACAAAAGGGAGAATCATTGTCCCTGCAAAATACCGTGAACATGTGAAAGATCTTTTTGTGATAACGAGAGGTCTTGATCAGTGTTTATTTGGTTATCCTATGGATGAATGGCGACGCCTTGAAGAAAAAGTACGGTCACTTCCTGTAACGAAAAAAGATGCCAGAGCGTTTGCGCGGTTCTTCTTCTCAGGAGCAGTTGAATGTGAAATTGACAAGCAGGGAAGAATCAATCTTCCAAAAAACTTAATTGACTATGCGAAAATTGAAAAAGAATGCATGATCATTGGTGTATCATCAAGAATTGAAATCTGGGATAAAGCAGTGTGGAATGATTACCTTACTGAATCAGAAGAGTCATTCGCAGAAATAGCAGAAAACCTGATCGATTTCGACTTATAGAATTTAATGTGTTGAGGTGGCAAGAATGTTTGATCATACTACTGTCCTTCTTAAAGAAACAGTTGATGGACTAAATATAAAAAAGGACGGTATTTATGTGGACTGTACGCTTGGTGGGGCAGGACACAGTGAGTACTTATTATCCCAGTTATCGCATGAAGGTCATCTTTATTGTTTTGACCAGGATGAAACCGCAATTGAACATGCAAGAGAAAAATTGAAGTCTTATGATGGACAGGTTACTTTTATCCAGTCTAATTTCAGACATTTGAAAACTGAATTAAATGAACTTGGTGTGGAAAAAGTTGACGGTATTTTATATGACCTTGGCGTATCATCGCCACAGCTTGATACACCTGAAAGAGGGTTCAGCTATCATCATGATGCACCTCTTGATATGAGAATGGATCAGACTGCTGAACTGACGGCAAGAGAAGTTGTGAATGAATGGGCGTATGAAGATCTGGTCAGAATCTTTTTTCGATATGGGGAAGAAAAATTTTCGAAGCAGATTGCCCGCAAAATTGAAGCAGCAAGAGAAAAAAATCCGATTGAGACAACTGCTGAACTTGTTGAGCTGATTAAAGATGGCATTCCGGCACCGGCAAGAAGAAAAGGCGGTCATCCTGCAAAACGTATTTTTCAGGCAATCAGGATTGCTGTAAATGATGAACTTGGCGTAATCGAAGAATCTTTGGAACAGGCAATAGACATGCTGAATCCCGGGGGAAGGATCAGCGTCATTACTTTCCATTCTTTAGAGGACAGAATCTGTAAGACGATGTTCAAAGAAGCTTCTAAAGGACCGGAACTGCCACCGGGAATGCCTGTCATTCCGGAAGGATACGAACCTGTACTAAAGCTCATCACGAGAAAACCGATTACTGCAAGTGAAGAAGAATTAGAACATAATAACAGGTCGAGATCTGCAAAACTTAGAATTGCAGAGAAAAACAAATAAAAACAGAGATAAATGAAATGGGGGAAATAGAATGATGAACACTGCAAGGAAGGTCGAACAAAAGCCGTCCATTCAAACCATGCCTAAAAAAGTACTGAGAAAGAGATCTTCTGCATTTACACTTGGTGAAAAAGTAATCGCTGCTGTATTTGCTGCATTTGTATGCTTTGCGAGTCTTCATATTATCACTGCGCAGGCTGAGATCTACAGTACGAATAAAGAAATTCAACAATTGGAATCAGACATTGTGGCCATGGAAAATGTGAATAATGACTTAACCATTCAGGTGAGCCAGATGAGTACATACGAGCGGGTGTGGGAAAAAGCGAAAGAGCTTGGACTCTCACTGAATGATTCAAATGTTAAGGTTGTGCAGCAGCCATGAGGAAATTGAAAAAGAATTGGGGAGCCTACCTGCTGTTTACAGTATTTAGCGCTCTCTTTTTTTTATTAATCACACGGTTCTTGACACTGCAGATTACAGGGGAAGCTGAGGGAAGAGACTTAGCGGCTCAGGCGCAGGCACAGTACGCAAGAAGTCAGATCCTTGAAGCGGAAAGAGGAAAGATTCTTGATCGTAACGGGGAAGTCATCGCTGAGGATACCCAGACATATAAAATTGTAGCGGTTTTAGATGAGAATCTGACAACGAACGAAGAGAATCCCAGACACGTGACAGATCCCGAAAAAACGGCCTCAACACTTGCTGAGTATCTTGATTTAACTGAAGCGGAGATCCTGGATATTTTAACGCAGGAGCGCAAGCAGGTTGAATTCGGTACAGAAGGTAAAGATATTCCACTGGAAGTGAAACAGCAGATAGAAGATGCTGAGCTTCCAGGAATCTTTTTCCTTCAGGACCTGAAAAGATTCTATCCAAACGGCACTTTTGCATCGCATCTGATTGGCTATGCACAGCCGGAAACAACTGAAGACGGAATGGTCAAAACAGTTGGCCAGATGGGGATTGAAAGAAACCTGAACAAATATCTTGAAGGTGAAAATGGAGAACTGTCTTTTGAGACAGATGCTAGAGGATTCCTGCTTCCTGGTGGAGAAGAGGCAATCAAAAAAGCCAAAGACGGTCATGACGTTTATCTCACAATTGATAAAAAAATCCAGACATTTCTTGAGGATGCGTTGAGTCAGGTATCGGATGAGTATAATCCTGAAAAAATGTTTGGTGTGGTCGCAGATGCAAAAACAGGAGAAATCCTGGCCATGAGTCAGCGCCCGACATTTGATCCTGATACGAGGGTCGGGTTGAGTGACAACTGGTATAACCAGATCGTTGAAAGTACCTTTGAGCCGGGTTCGACATTTAAGACATTCTCACTTGCAGCTGCAGTGGAAGAAGGCGTCTTTAATCCAAATGCTACTTATCAATCCGGATCTTATGATGTACTTGGACAGAAAATCAACGACCATAACGTCAGCGGCTGGGGAACAATCAGTTATTTAGAGGGTGTTCAGCGATCTTCAAACACCGCTTTCGCCAAGCTGCTTGAGCAGATGGGTGATGATGTATATAGGAAATACCTAGACGATTTTGGTTTTGGTCAAAAAACTGAAATTGACTTACCTAACGAAGCGCCGGGCACAATATTATATAATTATCCACTTGAAAAAGTTACAACGATTTTTGGGCAGGGCAGTACTGTAACCCCTCTTCAAATGATACAGGCAGAGACTGCTATCGCAGGGGATGGAAAGATGAAAAGACCTTATGTTCTGTCAAAAGTAGTTGATCCAGAAACAGGGGAAGCAGTTTATGAAGGTGAAGCTGAAGTGAGTGGACAACCGATTTCTGCAGATACGGCTGCTAAAGTAAGAGAATATCTTGCTTCGACTGTTACTAGTGAAGTAGGAACTGGTCAGCCTTTCGGTATTCCGGGGTATGAAGTGTCAGGGAAATCCGGCACAGCAGAAATTCCAGATCCACAGACTGGTAAGTATATGACAGGGCGAGACAATTATCTTTTCTCCTTCTTAGGAATGGCACCGGCTGATGATCCTGAACTGATTGTTTACATCGGTATCCAGCAGCCTGATCTGCCTGAGGATGAAATCAGTTCCATCCCGGTTTCGAAAGTATTTAATCCGGTGATGTTAAATAGTTTGAAATACCGTAACATCCAGCCTGCAGAAGCTCCTATGAAAGAAAGTGTACCAGTAGATGACTATACCGGGCAGTCAGCATCTTCTGTAAAAGAAGAGCTTGAAAGTAAAGGACTGACAGTTGAATTGATTGGAAATGGAGAGACCATTCAGCATCAGTCAGCAATCAACGAAGAACTGATTGCCGGTGAAAAGTTCATTTTAGTAACCGATGGGGACTTAACAATTCCTGATTTCACCGGCTGGTCTTACAGGGATGTTGTAAGAGCAGCTGCCGCAGCAGACCTTGAATTAAACGCAACAGGAACCGGTTATGCAGTATCACAAAACCTGACGGCAGATACAGTGATCAGCCCTGACCAGCCCCTGAGCGTGAAGTTTGAAACACCTGTAGAAACACAAACGAGATTAAGTCAGCCGGAAGAAGAAAATGAACTTCCGCAGGACTAACCTTTAAACTAAAAGCCTTTTCTGATAACTAATCAGAAAAGGCTTTTTTGCATATGAATCATATCTCAACATACGATGAAATAGAGATGCATGAGACAGGAGGAGCAGTGTGCAGCATTTTTCAGAAAGGTTGTTGAAAAAAAGGTTAGTCGTTGTCTTTTTATTATTTCTGATCCTGTTGTTTGTTGTAATCGTCAGACTTTTCTACGTCCAGGTTGTATCCCATGAACAGCTTTACGATAAAGCGATCGAAAGCTGGACGAGAGAATTGCCGCTCGAGCCGAAAAGAGGCACGATCTATGACCGTAACGGTAAGCCCATCGTATTAAATGAATCAGCACCAAGTCTGTTTATCATTCCCAAACAAATTGAAGACCGCGATCATACAGCTGCTGAATTAAGTGACATTTTAAAAATGCCGCTAAAAAAGGCAGGGGAGTTTGTATCCAGAAAAGGATCCATTGAGAAGCTGCATCCTGAAGGGAGAAAACTTAGCTACGATCAGGTGCGTGCACTTGAAGGTGCTGCACTGCCTGGCGTATATATTGCGGATGATTATAAGCGTTCTTATCCGCATGGGAGGATGCTGTCACATGTACTCGGCTTTATAGGAGTAGATAATAGAGGGTTATCTGGTCTGGAACTCTTGTATGATCAGCAGCTTTACGGGACACAGGGGGCAGAAGGCTTATTTACGGATGCCAAAGGAAAAGAGATGGAAAAGGCCGGTTCTTATCATAAAGATCCTGCCCATGGAATGGATCTGCATCTGACAATTGATTTGGATGTACAGAATGTGCTTGAAAGAGAGCTGACAAATGCCCAGGAGAAGTATGAGGCTGATCAGATTTTAGCGATTGCAATGAACCCGAAAACAGGTGAAATCCTCGGGATGGCATCAAGACCTGATTTTGACCCTGCCAATTATCAGAAGTTTTCACCCGATATTTATAACAGGGTATTACCGATCTGGAGAACCTATGAACCGGGCTCGACGTTTAAGATTATTACACTTGCAGCTGCACTCGAAGAAGGGCTCGTTGATCTCGAAAATGAAAGCTTTTACGACAGTGGACATGTTGAAGTGGGAGGGGCTCATCTTCACTGCTGGCAGCGGGAGGGGCATGGCAGTCAGACGTTCCTTGAGGTGGTTCAGAATTCATGTAACCCGGGTTTTATCGAGCTTGGTAACAGACTCGGAAAAGACAGACTGCTTTCTTACATTCATGATTTCGGTTTCGGTCAAAAGACCGGGATCGACCTGACGGGAGAAGCGAGCGGTATATTATTCAAGCCTGAAAATATGGGGCCGGTTGAACAGGCGACGACTGCTTTTGGTCAGGGGGTTTCAGTTACACCTATTCAGCAGGCAGCAGCGGTTTCAGCTGTTATCAATGGGGGATCTCTGCCGACTCCGACGATCACAAAAAAATGGACCGATCCAGAAACAGGAGAAACAGTTAAAGAAGTACCGGTAAAAATGAAAAAGAAGGTTATCTCTGAAGATGTTTCAGCTGAAATGAGGGAAGCGCTGGAATCGGTAGTGGCTCAAGGGACAGGGCGTGGCGCATTCGCTGAGGGCTACAGGGTAGGAGGAAAGACTGGTACTGCGCAAAAAGTGGAGAATGGTCAATATATGAAAGACAGCTATATTGTGTCGTTTATCGGTTTTGCGCCAAGTGATGACCCTGAAATCCTTGTCTATCTTGCAGTGGACCACCCGAAAAATACGATTCAATTTGGTGGTGTGGTGGCTGCCCCGATTGTCGGTAATATTATCGAAGAATCATTAAATGTGATGGGTGTGGAAAAAAGGAAAGATCAAATTGAAAAAGAAATCAGATGGACAGATCCGCCTGAAGTAAAAGTACCTGATGTCACAGGGAAAACAAAGAGTGAATTACTGGAGATGCATTTGCCTGTGAAACTCGATATTAAAGGAGAAGGGAAAAAAGTAATCAGGCAGTCACCGGAACCCGGGACAGTCATTTCAGAAGGCGGAACGCTTCGAATATTTATAGGTCAATAGCATTCTTTCGACCTATCAGTTAAGATAGCAATATAAGAAATGTTCGAGGAGTTGGATGTATGAGACTTTCAGAGCTGACAGGCTGCCTGCCCTTTTATGAGATAAAAGGCCCTGAATCAGACCCTGAGATCCTTAAGGTTTGTCATCACCATCAGGATGTGGAACCCGGATCGCTTTTTACAGCAATTAAAGGTGAAAAATCTGATGGCAGGTTTTATATTGATAAAGCGATTGAGAAAGGTGCAGCTGCTGTCCTTTCTGATACTGAATATGACTTGTCGGTCCCGCTGATTATCGTAAGACAGCCGCGCCACGCACTTGCCTATATTGCCAATCACTTTTATGATTATCCGAGCTTTGATTTAAATGTGATTGGCGTAACAGGTACAAATGGCAAAACGACTGTCACACATATGGTTCAGAGTATTTTAGAATCACAGGGGCTGAAAACAGGAATTATTGGCACGCTTTATATGAAGCAGGGTGACCGGGTGATGAAAGCTGAGAATACTACACCTGACAGTCTCCTCCTTCAGCAGACGCTCTCTGATTTCAGGGCAGAAGGCGTTCAGGCTGCCGTCCTTGAAGCATCCTCCCATGGATTAGCCCAGGGCAGAATGTACGGCTGTGATGTCGATATTGCGATTTTTACTAATTTAACGCAGGATCACCTGGATTACCATGAAACAATGGAGCACTATAAATGGTCAAAAACGCTGCTGTTTTCCCAGCTTGGTCATGCACATATGAAAAATTTGCCGAAGTTCGCCGTGTTAAATCATGATGATCCTTTTTCCGGAGAAATTGCAGCAGCAACGTCAGCCCATATCATTACGTATGGTTTAACACCTGAAGCTGATATTTACGCAGAAAACATAATCCAGTATAAGGAATCAACATCATTTACATTATGCACACCTTATGGAAAAGCAGACATTCAATTAAAGCTTGCGGGCTTATTTAACGTGTACAACGCACTGGCAGCAGCTGCTGCCGGGTTTGTAAAAAGAATCCCGATTGAGTTCATTGTAAAAGGGCTGGAAAACCTCACAGGTGTTCCTGGCCGTTTTGAAATTGTAAAACATGACGGATCCTTCACGGTAATTGTTGATTATGCACATACGCCTGACAGCCTCCAGAATATTTTACAGGCCGCAAATAAAATGAATCCCGAGAAGCTGACTGTAATCGTTGGGTGTGGTGGTGACAGGGACCGTGCGAAAAGACCGGTCATGGCAAGGATCGCATGTCAGTTCGCCGATCATGCCATTTTCACTTCAGATAATCCAAGAAGTGAGGACCCGAAGAAAATCCTGAGAGATATGGAAAAGGGCGTTCACGGACAACAATATACATCGATAGAAGACAGGCGGGCTGCAATCAGATATGCAATCAACAATGCGTCAGCAGGTGAAATCATTATTATTGCAGGAAAAGGTCACGAAAAATATCAAATCATCAAAAACGAAAAAATTCCGTTTGACGATAAATCTGTAGCGGAGAGCTTTCTGAATAAGTCTCAGCTTGAAAACGGGGTAGACCTGCCAAATTAAATACACTTTTGTTTTCTCGTCGAATTATTTTTTAACATCATTTCATGCAAGAGCCAGTGGCTTCACAGTTGCTGGCTCTTTTAGTGTTGCATTCAACGTCCTCCACAGGAAAACGGAAATGATTAATCAAGGATTATGTCAGCGTTTGATTCCTTCCTGAAATGTAAATGTAAAAAACTTTCGCGCTACAATCACTGCAATTATGGTAAAATGAGAGATTGTCAGCATACAACATAAAAAGTACAATAAACTGGAACAAATTGTTAGGAGGAAGCAAGATGTCAGTATTCGCTGTAATATTAGCAGCAATATTTGGATTTGGAATTTCCGCAGCTGCAGCTCCGGTATTTATTCCTTATTTAAGAAGATTAAAGTTTGGACAGAGTATCAGGGAAGAGGGACCGGAGTCTCATCAGAAAAAGTCGGGAACGCCTACAATGGGTGGTCTGATTATTCTGAGTGCAATGACACTTGCAACCGTTATTGTCAGTGCCATTTACGGTGTTCTTTCTGTTACGACATTACTATTATTAATGGTTACAATTACTTTTGGTATTCTCGGATTCCTGGATGACTTTATTAAGGTAGCGAAGAAAAGGAACCTCGGATTGACGTCTAAACAGAAGCTACTTGGTCAAATCGTGATTGCCATTATCTTTTATATTATTTTCAGCGCGAATGATTTTTCTTCAATTATTTCGATTCCATTTACATCGATTGAATTGAATCTGGGAATTGTTTATGTCGCGTTCGTGATCTTCTGGTTAGTCGGTTTCTCAAATGCAGTTAATCTGACTGATGGACTTGACGGACTGGTATCAGGAACAGCTGTAATTGCTTTTGGTGCATTTGCGCTGATTGCATGGCAGCAGGAACAGCTTGCCCTGGCGATTTTCTGTATGGCAGCTGTTGGAGCACTGCTTGGATTCCTGCTATTTAATGCGCATCCTGCAAAGGTATTTATGGGAGACACAGGATCCCTTGCTCTTGGTGGGGCGATTGGTACGGTTTCGCTACTTGCGAAGCAGGAAGTACTGCTTTTATTAATCGGGATTGTATTTGTACTTGAAACACTATCTGTCATGATACAGGTAACTTCTTTTAAAACTACAGGAAAAAGAGTGTTCAAAATGAGTCCGCTTCATCACCACTTTGAACTGACTGGCTGGTCAGAGTGGAAAGTTGTCACTGTCTTCTGGACAGTCGGTCTTGCGGCAGGCGTTCTGGGCGTTCTGATAGGAGTGTACGGCTGATGATTGATTATAAAGGTTATCAAAACAAAAAAGTGTTAGTTGTTGGGCTGGCTAAAAGCGGGGTTGCAGCATCATTGCTTCTCCACAGACTTGGTGCTTTCGTTACAGTAAATGACTGGAAGCCTCTATCGGAAAATAAAGATGCCCAGCAGCTGCTAGATCAGGGGATTAAAGTGATTTGCGGAAGTCATCCTGTAGAATTACTTGATGAAGGCTTTGAGCTGATTGTCAAAAATCCCGGCATTCCATATAATAACCCTTTAATTAAAGGGGCGATTGCCAAAGGTCTGCCGGTTCTGACTGAAGTCGAGCTTGCATATCACATCAGTGAAGCAGATATCATTGGTGTAACCGGAACAAACGGTAAAACGACTACAACCACACTGATTCATGAAATGATTACAAAGGATCAAAAGAAATCTTATGCAGCTGGTAATATTGGAACGGTTGCATGTGAAGTCGCTCAGATTGCACAGCCCGGTGAAGCGATGGTTATTGAACTTTCATCCTTTCAGCTGATGGGTATCAGACAATTTGCGCCATCCATTTCGATTATCACCAATATATATGATGCCCACCTGGATTATCATGCTTCCAAAAAGGAATATGTAGATGCTAAAGCTGCTATCACAAGAAATCAGACAGCTGAAGATTATTTGATCGTAAACGCTGATCAGGAGGAATTAATGGCAGCTGTGAAACACAGTAAAGCACAGTTGAACCCATTTTCTACAAAGAGATTTCTTGATAAGGGTATTTCCACTGATGGAGAGAAGATCTTTATGAATGGTGAAGCCATTGTGGCAATGAAGGATATTGTGCTTCCAGGACGACATAACTTGGAGAATATTATGGCAGCGATCGGTGCTGCCAAATTATATGGTGTATCAGATGAAAGCATTAGACAAGTGCTGACCGAGTTCTCAGGCGTAAAACACCGCACACAATTTGTAAGAGAATGGAATAATATTAAGTTCTATAATGATTCAAAAGCGACAAACATTCTTGCGACCCAAAGTGCGCTTGATGCATTTAGTTCGCCTACTATCCTTTTATGTGGCGGGCTTGACCGGGGCAATAGCTTTGATGAGCTTGCTGAATCAATGTCCAATGTGAAAACTGCGGTTGTATTTGGTGAAACAGCAGATAAAATGGCAGATACAGCGAAGCATGCAGGTGTTGAACATATTATAAACGTTAAGGATGTTGAAGAGGCAGTATTTGCGGCGGCTGAGGCTGCACAAAGCGGTGACATTGTATTGCTGTCACCTGCCTGTGCAAGCTGGGATCAGTACCCGACATTTGAAGTGCGTGGAGACATATTTATTGATGCGGTGAATAAGCTGAAGTAAATACGTTGAAGGGACGAATGGGATGGATCGTCTGCTATTTTCTTTCGTACTGATCTGCTCAATATTTGGTGTAATGTTAATTGATAGTGCAAGCAGTGTATGGGCATTAGACCGTTTCGGTGATGCCCATTTTTTTTCGGCCAGACAGGCTATTTACCTGGTGGCAGGTCTTGTTGTGATGCTGGTAGTATCAAGAATTGATTATCTATTCTGGTATAGGCACGCAAAAATGATTTACATAACTACAGTCATTTTACTTGTTATTGTGTTAATTCCAGGTATAGGCCTCGAAAGAAACGGTTCCCAAAGCTGGATTGGCGTCGGACCTCTTTCAGTTCAGCCGGCGGAACTTGCTAAAACAGGAGTATTGATGCTGACCGCGGGACTTATCAGTTCTAATAGAAAAAAACTAACGTTGAAACAGACGTTCTTCCTGATGCTCGTTGTCTTATTTCCATTTGGCATCGTAATGCTGCAGCCTGATTTGGGAACAGGTACTGTACTTGCCGGGAGTGGCTTATCGCTATTGTTTTTAGCTGGTGTCAGTATACGGTTTTTTTTATGTCTGTTCGGCACAGGTGTGGCAGGGTTTGCCGCATTAGTCATTGCTGCGCCATACAGAATGCAGAGAATCTATTCTTTTATAGATCCATGGCAGGATCCGCTCGGAGCAGGCTTTCAAATTATCCAGTCACTTTATGCAGCAGGACCGGGTGGCCTGTTTGGTGCAGGTTTTTTTGAAAGCAGACAGAAACATTTCTATCTTCCGGAGCCTCAGAATGATTTTATTTTTGCGATAGCAGCTGAAGAGCTTGGGCTGGCGGGCAGCATGATGATTGTTTTTCTTTTTTCAGTCGTGATCTGGAGGGGAATTCTGATTGCACTTCATGCACCGGACAGCTTCAGTAAGCTGCTTGCAGGAGGGATTACGATTTCGCTTGGTTTACAGGCGGTGATGAATATATCAGTGGTGATCGGATTAATTCCTGTTACGGGTATTACACTGCCGTTTTTCAGTTATGGAGGCTCATCATTAATGGTTGTGCTGAGTATGAGCGGGATATTATTAAATATCAGCCGTCATGCAAAGTAGCTATTTTACATTTTCATGACGATCAACAAGTTTCTGTATGTTCTAAGCGTTCAATAGTGTAGTATTAAGGTAGATTTATAAAGAGTAATGTGATTGTGGTTTAACCACATGACTGGAGTGAAAAGAATGAAACGCAAGCCGGTTGTCTCGCTTGAAGACAGAGTGCCGCAATTAAGACAGCGCCGGCGTAAAAGAGCGAACAGGCGCTTAGTTGGAGTGGTTTTACTATTCGTTTTCATGATTATTATCGTCCTGTACTTTCAGTCTCCTTACAGTAAGGTACAGAACATTCAAATATCAGGAAATAGTGGGATCTCTGAGGAACTGGCCATTCAATTAAGTGGAATTTCAACCGGAGACCCTTACTGGACTTTAGATATTGAAGAAGCTGAAATCAGACTAAAAGATAATAATATGATTAAAAATGCAGAAATAAAGAGGGATTTACCCTTAAACGTAGAAGTGAGCATTGAAGAATATGACAAGGTGGCACTTAGCAGAGAAGGACAGCAGTATAAAGCTGTATATGAAAACGGCTTTATCAGTGAACCTCAGCCAGTGCAGGATATTAACTTCAGTGCTCCGGTACTGAACGGCTTTCAGCAGGGACAAGTATTAAGTGATCTCGCATCCGCTCTGTCAAACCTTCCGGGAAATGTCTTAAACTCCATTTCTGAAGTGCATTATTCTCCTTCTGAAGTTGATTCCAATAGAATCGTATTGTATATGAACGATGGTTTTGAAGTTCATGCAGTCATTCCCACCCTTGTTGAGAAAATGACGCACTACCCTTCAATTGTGAGTCAGCTTGACCCTGAGGTAAAAGGGGTTATTGATCTTGAAGTAGGGTCCTACTTCAGAGCTTATAATGCCGGCGAAACAGCAAATGGGGATACAGAAGAAGCACTGGAAGAACAGATTGAGGAAGCTGCAGAAGGATTACCTGATAATGATGTTCCAACCATTGAGGAAAACTCAGAAGGGTAAAACTGTTAAAGTATGAATTTGTCAGTAATATCGGTCATTTATTACTTTTCTGAGTATCTTAATTGGTGTAGACTATACCTATTGAGGTTTCAAACATGAAACTTGGAAAAAAAGCTTTTAACAAATAGCAGATAAAATTAAAAATTAACTCATTAAAAATGAATGTGTACAAGGTTTGAAGGAGGTGCCACACGTGAGCAATAACGAGTATTATGTCAGTCTTGACATTGGATCCTCTTCTGTAAAAGTTGTGATTGCAGAATTGGTCCATGATTCAGTAAATATTATAGGGGTCGGAAATGTAGAGTCTGAGGGAATCCGTAAAGGGTCCATTGTAGATATTGATGAAACCGTACAATCTATCCAGAAAGCAGTAGATCAGGCTGAACGGATGACGGGTCTTTCAATACATAATGTAATTGTCGGAATACCAGCTAATCATGTAGCCCTGCAGCCATGCCATGGAGTAGTGGCAGTTTCTAAAGAAGATAAAGAAATCCGCGATGAAGATATTGCGCGCGTACTTGATGCTGCGCAGGTAATGCCGATGTCTCCGGACAGAGAATTAATCAATGTGATTCCACGTCAGTTCATTGTGGACGGTCTGGATGAGATTAAGGATCCACGCGGTATGATCGGTGTAAGATTAGAGCTTGAAGGAACGGTAGTAACCGGATCAAAAACGATGCTGCATAACATTTTACGCTGTGTGGAAAAAGCAGGGCTTGAAGTAGCAGATATCTTCCTGCAGCCGCTTGCAGCAGGCACCATCGCTCTTTCTAAAGACGAGCAGGATCTGGGCACTGCAATTATTGATATCGGTGGAGGATCTACCAGCATCGCCGTATTTGAACATGGTCATCTCATAGCAGCATCTACCGTGCCTGCAGGTGGGGAACATATTACAAAAGACCTTTCAATCGGGCTGAGAACGACCACAGATGATGCAGAGAAGATTAAACGCAAACATGGTCACGCTTTTTATGACTATGCATCTGAAGATGAAGTGTTCAGCGTACCGATTATCGGAAGCGATCAGCATCAGCAATTTAATCAGCTGGAAATCTCTGATATTATTGAAGTTAGAATGGAAGAAATGTTTGAACTTGTATTGAATGAATTAAAAAGGCTTAACATCCACGATTTGCCGGGAGGTTATGTTCTGACTGGCGGATCTGCTGCAATGCCTGGTGTATTGGAGCTTGGCCAGGCAGTTCTTCAAAACCAGGTCCGGGTCGCTGTGCCTGATTATATCGGTGTAAGAGAACCGCAATATACTACAGCAGTAGGATTAATCAAATATGCATATAAACATGCCAAACTGCAGGGACAGGCCGATAAGCAGCCTTCAGCTTCAGAGTTGGATCATCAGGAATATGCTCAGAAAAAGCCAAGAAACAATGAAACAGGGCAAAAGCAGCAAAAGCCAAAGCAGAAAAATGAAGAGGGAAGATTTAAAAAACTGTTTGGATACTTCTTTGAATAGAGGATCCGTAAGACATTTGAATTAGGAGGATTTGCGATGTTAGATTTCGATACGAATGTTGATTCCCTGGCAACCATAAAAGTCATCGGTGTAGGCGGCGGCGGAAATAATGCTGTGAACCGTATGATCGAGCACGGTGTTCAGGGAGTAGAATTTATAGCAGTAAATACAGATGCTCAGGCACTTAATCTTTCAAAAGCAGAGATTAAGATGCAAATCGGCGGTAAGCTTACGCGCGGACTTGGTGCAGGTGCTAATCCTGAAGTTGGTAAAAAAGCAGCTGAAGAAAGCCGTGAACAGATTGAAGAAGCAATTAAAGGCGCAGATATGGTATTCGTCACAGCCGGAATGGGTGGCGGAACAGGAACTGGTGCTGCACCAGTTATTGCTCAGATTGCAAGAGAACTCGGCAGTCTGACTGTCGGAGTCGTTACACGTCCATTCACATTTGAAGGACGCAAGCGTGCAACGCAGGCTGCAGGCGGTATCAGCTCTATGAAGGAAGCAGTGGACACACTGATTGTGATTCCAAATGACAGACTTCTTGAAATCGTAGATAAGAGTACGCCGATGCTTGAAGCGTTCCGCGAAGCGGATAATGTACTACGCCAGGGTGTTCAGGGTATCTCAGACTTGATCGCAGTACCTGGTCTGATCAACCTTGACTTTGCAGATGTTAAAACAATTATGTCAAACAAAGGTTCTGCACTAATGGGAATCGGTATTGCTTCAGGTGAAAACCGTGCATCAGAAGCTGCGAAAAAGGCAATTTCAAGTCCATTACTTGAAACATCAATTGACGGTGCACAAGGCGTCCTGATGAACATTACAGGTGGTACAAACCTAAGCCTTTATGAAGTTCAGGAAGCAGCTGATATCGTTGCAAGTGCTTCTGATCAGGAAGTAAACATGATTTTTGGTTCTGTCATTGACGAGGATCTGAAAGATGAAATTCTTGTTACAGTAATCGCGACTGGCTTTAGTGAAACACTGAATCAGGCAAAGCCTGCACGTCCTCAAATGGGTGGCCAGGTTAGACAGCAGCCTCAACAGCCAAAGCGCGAAAGAGAAAGAGAACCTGTACGTGAACAGCATCACCGTGAACGTGAAGAAGCTCCTCAGGCTGAACAGCGCAATCAGCAGCCTGTAGAGGATACACTTGATATCCCGACATTCCTGCGCAACCGCAACAGACGCAGAGGGTAATGGGCTATTTATATTAAAATCTTTGATAAATCTAATCCTTTGATTTATTAATAAATGTGAAACGAAACGGTTACAAAGCCTGAGACAATTTTGGTCTCAGGCTTTTTTTTGTGGCATGATGGCGTAATTTATCCAACGAATTATTGATTTTAATAGAGAAATTGACAAGTTTCGTTCTCATCTATTTGTAGAATGTGGTTATTGGGAGGACGGGATTGATGACATTGTATATCGAGTATTTACTCCTCGTAAATATTTGTGGGGGACTGCTGGTCATGTTCGCTGTAAGCAAGTGTCTGAGAACCGAAATAAACATCAGGTCAGCATGTATCATTTTATTTCTTTATACGGTGATTGAATGGCTGGCAATGGTCTACATTCCTCAACTGTCAGGTTTTTTAGCAACAGTGTCTATTCTTGTACTCAGTAAATATACTGTCAGGGGACAATTGGTTTTACATGTAGCACTTATATTACTTTTTATTTTTTCAACAGGATCCATGACCCTTTACACAGTTAATTTACTGAATTTTCAGTCTTATTTATGGTGTGTAATGATATTATTTATTCTTTTATCGGGTCAGTTTATTTTATCCGGGAAAGCATCTGAATGGATTAGCTATTCATCTGTACAAGCATCTTTTATTTGTGAGGTTACACTAAAACAGGGTCAATCAAAATGGACGGGTAAAGGATACCTTGACTCAGGTAATGCTCTATCAGCGCCATTTAGCGGAAAACCTGTCATGTTTGCAGATGCCCAGGTAGCATCCCGGTTACTGCCTGCGGAGGTAGTGGCTTATATTAACGGACAGTCAGCGTGTCCTGAACAATGGAAGCAAAGAATATCATTTATCCCGTCCAAATCAGTTCACAAGGATTGTAAAATCCTGCTTGGCATTGAATGTGACAGTGTAGAGGTTGAGTCAGAAGGACAGACATTTATATTTGAGAGAATACCTGTGATTTTCAGTAAAGAGCAGTATTATGTGGAGCAATCCTGTCATTGTCTCCTAAGTCCATTACAAATGCTGAATTGTTATCAAAAATAAGGAGTGCTGAGAATTGAATTTACTGGATGCGAAGAAGAAAGTTCAATTATGGCTCGTTCAGGTTGCCGGGAAATTTAAAGCAAAAGAAATTCATTACATTGGTGGAAGTGAAGCACTCCCGTCTCCACTTGAAAGGCCGGAGGAAGCAAAAGTACTGGCACGGCTGGCCCAGGGAGACGAGCAGGCAAGGTCCTTATTGATCGAGAGAAATTTAAGACTTGTCGTGTATATATCCAGAAAGTTTGAAAATACCGGTATTAACCTTGAAGACCTGATTAGTATTGGTACGATTGGACTTATTAAAGCGATTAATACATTCAATATTGAGAAAAATATTAAACTGGCCACTTATGCCTCAAGATGTATTGAAAATGAGATCCTGATGTATCTGAGGAGAACCAGCAAATTAAGGTCGGAAGTATCATTTGATGAACCGTTAAATACAGACTGGGATGGAAATGAGCTGCTGCTGTCCGATGTGCTCGGTACTGAAAATGACCTGATTGTTAAGGGAATTGAAGAAAAGATGGATAGAGTGCTGTTATACCAGGCGCTAAACATTCTGGATGAAAAAGAATCATTTATTATTGAATCAAGGTTCGGTCTTAATGGCAGAAAAGAACACACTCAAAAAGATGTTGCAGATATGATGGGCATCTCGCAGTCCTACATATCCAGACTTGAAAAACGGATTATTAAAAGGCTGCAGCGTGAGGTAGCAAAATTGGTATAACAGCCATTCTTTTCCTTTAGTGGTTAACCGCATATTTTTTTTCTGCAGGGACATACTGAACGAGAACAATTACTCCCGACTGGAGGAAAATCTCATGTCCCGGAAAGTTGAAATTTGCGGTGTAGATACTTCTTCACTCCCAATTTATAAAAACGAAGAAATGAGACGGTATTTCTCTGCTTTTCAAAATGGAGATCGTGAAGCGAGAGAAAAACTTGTATACGGAAATCTGAGACTTGTGCTGAGTGTCATTCAGCGTTTCAGCCACAGGAGTGAAAATCCTGATGATCTGTTTCAGGTAGGCTGTATTGGTTTGTTAAAATCAATTGACAACTTTGATTTAAGTCAGAATGTACGCTTTTCAACTTATGCTGTGCCGATGATTATCGGAGAAATCAGACGTCATCTCCGAGATAATAACCCGATTAGAGTGTCAAGATCGCTTCGTGACATTGCTTATAAATCTTTAAAAGCCAAAGAAGAACTAATGACTGAAACATCAAAAGAACCGACAATCAGTGAAATAGCCAAACGCGCTGAAATTCCTGAAGAAGACATTGTATTTGCTCTTGACGCGATTCAGGAACCTGTATCATTATTTGAGCCTGTCTATCAGGATGGCGGTGACCCGGTATATGTAATGGATCAGGTAAAAGACACACGTGTCAGCGATGAGCGCTGGATTGAAGAGCTGTCTATCAGAGAGGGTATGCTTGACCTCGAAGAAAGGGAGCGCCTGATCGTAAAAAACAGATTCTTCAATGGAAAGACACAGATGGAAGTCGCTGAAGAAATCGGCATCTCACAGGCACAGGTATCCCGCCTTGAAAAAGGAGCCATCAAACAGATGAATAAGTATTTTTCATGAGAGAAGAATGTAGAATTCTTCTCTTTTTTACATTGCTTCGTAAAACAGGGTTCTTTGCATAGAATAGTGTAAGGAGGAGATACACGATGAGAATTTCTGATCTGCAATCAAAAGATGTTGTTTCAATCACGGATGGTAAAAAGCTTGGGCTGATCGCTGATATCGACCTGAACGTCTATACCGGTATGATTGACTCATTTGTTTTGCAATCCTCAGGGGGCTGGTTCAACCGGGGTGAAGAAGTCAGGATCAAATGGAAAGACGTTGCAAAGATCGGGAATGATGTAATTCTTGTTAAAAATATTGATAAAGCTGACGGGCTAATCAATTAAAGAGATTTTTACGGTTTTATGATACACTTTTGAGAGAATCTCTGCTTGCACAGAAAGGTTTGATCGCAATGGGAATGATGGTTGACCAAACAAATACGTTTCTGGAATCTTCTTCATGGAAAAAAAGATTCCCGGGTCTGACTGCGCTCTTTACAACAAAACACGGCGGAGTCAGTCAAGGGTATTTTTCGTCATTAAATACAGGATTGCATGTTAATGATCAGCGTCTTGATGTCATTCATAATCGTCATACAGTTGCCCGGAACAGCGGGTGGGAATTGAATAAATGGATATTTGCAGATCAGGTTCACGGAACCCGTGTCGTACAGGTGACATCACGTCATGCCGGCATGGGAACTGAAAACTACAGTGGTGCCGTCAAAGCAGCTGACGGCCTCTGGACTTTTGATCAGGGAGTTGGTCTGTCACTAGGTTTTGCTGATTGTGTTCCAATCTATTTTGCTGAGCCTGAAACCGGATATGCCGGTGTGGCTCATGCAGGATGGAAAGGATCCGTTGGTAATATAGCAGGTGAGATGATCAGACAGGCTGCCGAAGCTGGCGTATGTGCAGAAAAGGTTTACGTGATGATCGGGCCGTCTATCGGTGAATGCTGTTACCAGGTGGATCAGAGAGTAATTGATCAGATTCCCGAAGATATTTCAGGCAAAGGCATTTATGAAACAGTGGCTGAAGGTCAGTATAAACTCAATTTGCAGGAACTGAATAAGCAGCTTTTATTAAAAGCCGGGGTTAAAGAGCATCACATTGAAATCAGCGGGATGTGTACAGGCTGTTATGATCAGCTGTTTTTTTCACACAGAAGAGATCAGGGGAAAACCGGCAGGATGTCTGCAGTCATTGGATGGAGGGAATCATAACATTGAAGGTATCTGAAAAACTTAATCTGATTAATAAAGAAATTTTCACAGCCTGTGAACGTGTGGGCAGACAGGCTGATTCAGTTAAAATCGTTGCTGTCACCAAATATGTGAGTAATGAACGTACACAGGAAGCCGTAGATGCAGGACTGATTCATCTTGGAGAGAATCGTCCTGAAGGTTTTAAAGAAAAAAGAGATGCTGTGTCAGGAAACGTTAAATGGCACTTTATCGGTTCACTGCAATCAAGAAAAGTGAAAAATGTCATTAATGAGATTGATGTTCTTCATTCACTGGATAGAATGTCACTTGCAAAAGAAATTCAAAAGCGTGCAGATCAAAAAATTGATTGTTTTTTGCAGGTAAATGTGTCAGGAGAAGAACAAAAACATGGACTTTCTCCAGAAAATGCGGCTCAATTTGTCGAAGAACTGGCAAACTATGATAAAATAAATGTAATTGGATTAATGACAATGGCGCCGCTGACTGAAGATGAAGAGGTGATCCGCAGCTGTTTTAAACAGCTGGCAGTGCTGAGAGACTCCATTGCTGCAAAAAACCTGCAGCATGCACCGTGCACTGAGTTGTCAATGGGCATGTCAAATGACTTTACCATTGCCATTGAAGAAGGAGCTACCTACATAAGAATCGGATCTTCGCTCGTCGGAGAATAAAGGAGGAAATCCGTGTTATGGGGATGAAAACGAAATTTAAAGATTTTTTCTTTGGTGAAGAAGAGGAGTATTTTGAGGAAATGACTGAAGAAACTCCTGAGGAAGTAAGAAGCGTCAGAAAACCTGCCCAAAAGCAGAATGTCGTCAGTCTCCAGAGCGTTCAGCAATCATCCAAAATGGTATTGATGGAACCCAGGATGTATGCTGAAGCTCAGGAAATCGCTGATCATCTGAAAAGTCACCGTGCGGTAGTGGTGAATCTACAGAGAATCAGCAAAGATCAGGCAAAGCGGATTGTTGATTTCCTCAGCGGGACGGTTTACGCAATTGGCGGTGACATTCAGCGTGTAGGTACAGACATCTTCTTATGTACACCTGATAATATAGAGGTCAGCGGAAATATAACTGACCTGATCCAAGAAGATTAAGATGATGGGTGGTTAAAAGCAGCATGCAAAGTGTTTTAATAACGATTATCCAGCTGTTACAGCAGCTGATGGTCTTTTACAGCTATGCACTAATTATTTACATTTTACTTTCGTGGTTTCCAAACGCCAGAGAAAGCAGCTTTGGCCAGATCCTGGGGAGAATCTGTGAACCTTACCTGGAGCCGTTCCGCAGAATTATTCCACCGCTTGGCATGATTGATATCTCGCCGCTGGTTGCAATTATATCATTGAACTTAGCTGTGTCAGGCCTGACTCAAATAATTCGATTACTTTATTAAAATCAGCCCGGTGGCAATCACCGGGTTTTCTTTTTTAGTATCAATGACATAGCTTGAAAATAAATCGGGTACTCATCTGCAAAGCATGTACCATTTAAACAGAGCATTTTTATAAAGGGTGTGAACATATGTCAGTTTATCAGCATTTTCGTGATGAAGAAAAAGGCTTTATCGATCAGGTCCTGGACTGGAAGCAGGATGTGGAATTAAAATATGCACCAAGACTTACCGCTTTTCTCGACCCGCGTCAGCAGCATATTATGCAGTCAATTATCGGTTCAGCCGCGGATATTAAAGTTGCTTTTGAAGGTGGCGCAGAAGATAGTGAACGAAAAAGAGCGCTGCTTTACCCGGATTATTTAGAGCCTGTCAAAGATGACTTTGAGCTGGCACTGCTCGATGTGGGATTTCCATCTAAATTTGTTCAGCTCACACACGGTGATATATTAGGCTCGCTGATGGGGCTTGGAATAAAAAGAGAAGCACTGGGGGACATTCTGACTTCCAGGGATCGGATTCAGCTGATTTCAACAAAAGAAATGAAGGATTTTCTGATCATGAATCTGGTGCAGGCTGGGAAAGCAAAAGTGCAGGTAACAGAAGAAAAATGGGAGAGCATCATCGAGCCTGAAAATAAATGGACAGAAAAAAATGTACTTGTCTCGTCAATGAGGCTTGATACAGTGCTGGCCGGGGCAGTAAATATTTCAAGACAAAAAGCACAGCTTTTGATTCAGGGTGGAAAAGTAAAGGTGAACTTCAGGCAGGAAGAGAAAACTTCATTTGAACTGGATCAGGGAGATATGATTTCTGTCAGAGGCTACGGGAGAATGCGTGTAGGTGAGCAAAGCGGGATAACAAAGAAAGATAAGATCCGACTTAATTTTTATTTTCTGCAATCTTAATACAAGAATTAAAAGGATTTTTACACAAAACGTCGAATCATCAGTATAATGGAATTTAGATCATAACGACATGGAGGTGCACATTATGCCATTATCGCCACTCGATATACATAATAAAGATTTCAGCCGGGGGTTCAGAGGCTACGATGAAGATGAAGTAAATGAATTCCTCGATCACGTCATGAGAGATTATGAGCTTGTGTTACGTGAAAAGAAAGAGCTTGAGGAAAAGCTGAACAATCATACTGAAAGACTTGGTCATTTCACAACAATTGAAGAAACACTCAATAAATCAATCGTTGTCGCTCAGGAAGCAGCTGAAGAAGTGAAACGAAATGCAACAAAAGAAGCAAAACTGATTGTAAAAGAAGCAGAAAAAAATGCTGATCGCATCGTAAACGAATCATTAACTAAAGCGCGTAAAATTGCGCTCGAGATTGAAGATCTGAAGAAGCAGTCAAAAGTTTTCCGTACGCGCTTTAAAATGCTGATCGAAGCACAGCTGGATTTAATCAGCCATGATGACTGGGACGAGCTGATGGAATATGATCTTGATACAGAAGAGCTGAAAAGCCTGTCACCGGAACACGAATAAGAAATATTGACGTATCATACTTATGTTACTATAATTAAACTGTTAAAATGAAATTCAATCTCTATGCACTTATACATTGAATCAACTTTGAAGGGAACAGTACGCTGACTGATAACCGGCTAATAGCGATCCGGGGGTGGTGAAAGCCCGGAGCGGAAAGTCAGAGGAACATCATCCCGGAGTTTTCAGGCCGAACGAAGTAAGCCTGAACGTGTGACAGCGTTAACCGTTACTTAAGTGGAAGAAGTGTGATCTTTTTCTATAAGGGTGGTACCGCGTGAAGCACAGGCTCTCTCGTCCCTTTACCAGGGATGGGGGGCTTTTTTTATTTTTAATCTTTTTGTTATAGTCCAATGTGGTATTTGCACAGCTGTTGATTGGAGCGTAAGGGGGCGACTCCTGCGGCAGGAAGGGACTTGTGAGGCCATGGCGAAGCCTGCGGGCTCACCGCCCGGCCGCGGAAAGCGTCCCCCTGGAGCGAAAGTCAACAGCCAATTTAACAAAGACATTTTCTAATACACAGGAGGAGTAATCATGGAATACAAAAATACCTTATTGATGCCGAAAACTGCATTCCCGATGCGTGGCAACCTGCCAAATCGTGAACCTGAAATGCAGGAAAAATGGGCAGAAATGGATATCTATAAAAAAGTACAGGAAAGAACAGCCGGACGTCCGCTTTTCGTCCTGCATGATGGACCACCATATGCAAACGGAGACCTCCACATGGGTCATGCACTGAACAAAGTATTAAAAGACTTTATCGTGCGCTATAAATCAATGAGCGGATTCCAGGCTCCGTACGTACCAGGCTGGGATACACATGGTCTGCCAATTGAACAGGCACTGACAAATAAGGGTGTAAAGCGTAAAGAGATGACAGTTGCAGAATTCCGTGAAAAGTGTGCTGAGTATGCACTTCAGCAGATTGATAATCAGCGCACGCAGTTCAAGCGTATCGGTGTCCGGGGTGACTGGGATAACCCTTACATCACACTGAACCCTGAATACGAAGCTGAACAGATCCGTGTATTCGGTGAAATGGCGAAAAAAGGCTATATCTATAAAGGGAAAAAGCCTGTTTACTGGTCTCCTTCAAGTGAATCTGCATTAGCAGAAGCTGAAATTGAGTATCAGGATAAGCGCTCAGCATCTATTTATGTATCTTTTGATGTGAAAGACGGTAAGGGTAAGCTGGATGAGAATACTTCGTTTGTGATCTGGACAACAACGCCGTGGACAATTCCTGCAAACCTGGCAATCGCACTTCATCCTGAACTGGAATATGTAGTTGCAGATACAGGTAGCAAAAAATTTGTTGTCGCAAAAGAACTGCTTGAAACAGTACAGGAAACAATGGGCTGGGAAAAAGCTGAAGTGGCTGCGACTTTTAAAGGGTCAGAGCTTGAGCACGTAACAGCCGGCCACCCTTTATATGATCGTGAATCACTAGTTGTACTTGGTGAGCACGTAACGACTGATGCAGGTACCGGCTGTGTTCATACAGCACCTGGACATGGTGAAGATGACTTTATCGTTGGTAAACAGTACGGACTTGACGTGCTTTGCCCGGTTGATGACCGCGGTGTGTTTACAGATGAAGCGCCTGGATTTGAAGGATTGTTCTATGATAAGGCAAACAAGCCGATCACTGAAAAGCTTGAAGAAGCAGGTGCACTATTAAAGCTTGAATTCTTCACGCACAGTTATCCGCATGACTGGAGAACGAAGAAGCCGATTATCTTCCGTGCAACTGCACAGTGGTTTGCTTCAATCGATAAGTTCAGAGAAGAGCTGATGCAGGCAGTTAAAGATACAAAGTGGATTCCTGGCTGGGGTGAAACAAGACTCTTTAACATGGTCCGTGACCGCGGAGACTGGTGTATTTCAAGACAGCGTGCATGGGGTGTGCCGATTCCGGTTTTCTATGCAGAGAATGGAGAAGCGATCATTACTGAAGAAACAATCGATCATGTATCCAGCCTGTTCGCTGAGCACGGTTCAAATATCTGGTTTGAGCGCGACGCAAATGATTTACTTCCTGAAGGGTTTACACATGAAGGAAGCCCGAACGGACGCTTCACAAAAGAAACGGATATTATGGATGTATGGTTCGACAGCGGTTCATCGCATCAATCTGTACTTAAGGTCCGCGATGAGCTTCAGCGCCCTGCTGATCTTTATCTTGAAGGAAGTGACCAGTACAGAGGATGGTTTAACTCTTCACTGACAACGGGTGTAGCTGTTACTGGCAAGGCACCTTATAAAGGTGTGTTAAGCCATGGATTTGCTCTTGATGGTAATGGCCGTAAGATGAGTAAATCTCTTGGTAACGTTGTCCTGCCATCCAAGGTTATGAATCAGCTTGGAGCGGATATTCTGAGACTGTGGGTTGCTTCTGTTGACTATCAGGCAGATGTTCGTGTATCTGATCCGATCTTAAAGCAGGTTGCTGAAGTTTACCGTAAAATGCGTAATACACTGCGCTTCCTTCTGGCAAACCTTGCTGATTTTGATCCGTCAAAAGATGCAGTATCATTTGAAGATTTGAGAGAAGTCGACCAGTTTATGATGGTGAGACTGAATCAGGTCGTGAAATCAGTTACAAATGCATATGAAAACTATGAGTTTGCATCAATCTATCATACGATCAACAATTTCTGTACAACTGACCTGAGTTCATTCTACCTTGACTTTGCAAAAGACATTCTGTATATCGAGGCTGAAAATCATCAGGATCGCCGCGCAATGCAGACGGTGATGTATGAGTCACTTGTATCACTGGTTAAGCTGTTATCCCCAATTCTTTCTCATACAGCTGACGAAGTATGGGCGTTCATTCCTGGTGTTGAAGAAGAAAGTGTTCAGCTGACAGATATGCCTGAGGCAGCATCTTATGATAATGAGACAGCGCTGCTTGATAAGTGGAATGCGTTCCTTGATGTAAGAGATGATGTGTTGAAAGCACTTGAGGAAGCAAGAAGCACGAAGCTGATTGGTAAATCTCTTGCAGCGAAGGTAACGCTTTATGCGGATGAAAAGACGCATGAATTACTTTCTTCTGTAAAAGAGGATCTCAAGCAGCTGTTCATCGTTTCTGACTTTGAGCTTGCAGCTTCATCTGACAATGTTCCGGAACAGGCAATCAAGTTTGACGGACATACTGTTGCAGTTGAAAAAGCTGAGGGTGAAACGTGTGATAGATGCTGGACGGTCACAACAGACGTTGGTAAAGACAGCGATCATCCAACGCTTTGCACAAGATGTGCGACTGTTGTAAAAGAGAACTACGCAGACGTTGCTGCAGAATAAATCCCTTTGAGCTGCCGGTTATAATACCGGCAGCTTTTTTACTTTAAGAGTGCATAGATTTTGGCTCATTCCATGCCTGCTTGCAGGCATGGCTTTTCAAGCAGAACTTGAAAAGTACCGAATAAGAAAAGAAAGCTGAAATTCAAGCTCGCTTGATTTCAGCTTTCTTTTCTTATTCGGTAAATGAGCCAAAATCGAACGAAGTTATACATAAAAAATTTTAATTGTTCATATTCCCATAAACTATTTGCAAAACATCTGCTGTTATCATGCCTGAAGTCCTGAATTATGCTACAATACTTTAAGGGTTTGCAACGAGATAACGGAGGTAGACAAGTGATCTATTATTTGCTGGCTTTATTTATTATCGCAGTGGACCAGCTGACAAAGTGGCTGGTGGTAAGGAATATGGAAGTAGGGGAATCGATCAATGTGATTGATGGTTTTTTCTACCTGACCTCGCATCGTAATACAGGTGCAGCATGGGGGATGCTTGAAGGACAGATGTGGCTGTTTTATATTGTCACACTGATTGTCATTGCAGGAATTCTTTTTTACTATCACAAACATGCTAAAGGAAATAAATTATTCAGTGCAAGCCTGATGGTGTTACTGGGCGGAGCAGTCGGAAACTTTATTGACCGTATTTTCAGACAGGAAGTTGTAGACTTTCTACAGTTTACATTCTTCAATTTTATTTTTAATATTGCAGATGCGGCACTGACAATTGGCGTAATCATGTTGTTTCTTCAAATGATTTTGGAAGAAGTGCAGGAAAAGAGGAAGAAAAATGGAAAACATTCAACACTCAATACAGGAAAATGAAAAAGGAAAACGCCTTGATGCGGTTTTGGCAGGGCTTGAATATAACTGGTCAAGAACCCAGGTGCAGCAGTGGATTAAAGAGGGCAATGTAACAGTGAACGGTTCTACAACTAAGCCGAATTACAAATGCGTGCCTGGTGCTGAAGTACAGATTGAAATTCCTGATCCGGAACCACTTGATGTAGAAGCTGAAGAAATGAATCTTGATATTTATTATGAAGACGCTGATGTATTAGTTGTGAATAAACCAAAAGGCATGGTCGTTCATCCTGCCCCGGGACATCTGACAGGGACACTTGTGAACGGTCTGATGGCGCACTGTAATGACCTTTCAGGCATTAACGGTGTACTGCGTCCTGGAATTGTACACAGAATAGATAAAGATACATCAGGATTACTGATGGTTGCAAAGAATGATTCAGCTCATGAGAAACTTGTGCAGCAGTTGGTCGATAAAAGCGTGACAAGAAAATATACTGCTGTCGTTCATGGTCTTATTACGCATGATGCAGGTACAATTGATGCACCGATTGGCCGCGATAAAAAAGACCGTCAGAGTATGACTGTAGTAGACGGAGGGAAACAGGCGATTACACACTTTAATGTGATTGACCGCTTTAAGGATTTTACGCTTGTAGAATGTATTCTTGAAACTGGACGTACGCATCAGATCCGCGTTCACATGAAGCATATCGGTTTCCCGCTTGCAGGTGATCCGAAATATGGTCCGCGTAAAACACCTGATCTGAATGGCCAGGCGCTTCATGCAGGCGTGCTTGGATTTGTTCACCCTTCAACAGGAGAATATATGGAATTTTCAGCGCCTGCTCCGGAAAGCTTAAATGAGTTTATTGAAAAACTTAAGAACGAACGTTGACAATCAGTACTTTAAAGTTTAAACTGAGAACAACTTAATAACTGAAACCTTTAATCCGGTCCAGAGAGACAGGGAAGGCTTAGCGAATGTTACCAGTATATTTCTGCCCTTCCGTCTGCCTTCAGCCGGGAGGGCTTTTTATATCGAAAGGAATGATCAGATGTCTGCAACTGTCGTGATGGATGAGCAGATGATGAAACGGGCGCTCACAAGAATTGCTCACGAAATTATCGAGCGCAATAAAGGTGTCGATGACTGTGTACTGGTTGGGATCAAAACCAGAGGCATACATTTAGCAGAACGCCTGAAGGAGAGAATAGAGTCGATCGAGCAGGTCAGTGTACCAGTCGGTGAGCTGGACATTACCATGTATCGAGACGACCTGGAGAAAAAGCATACTTCCGGCGAGCCGGTTGTACACAGTAAAAACATCTCATTAGAAATTAACAATAAAAAAGTGATCGTGGTTGATGATGTGCTCTACACAGGAAGAACCGTCAGAGCAGCAATGGATGCGATTATGGATAACGGCAGACCAACACAGATACAGCTTGCCGTTTTAATTGACCGGGGACACAGAGAGCTTCCGATCAGAGCTGATTTTGTAGGAAAAAATATTCCGACTTCCAGCACTGAGAAGATCAGCGTCGAATTAAATGAAACAGATCAAAATGAACAGGTAACCATACACAAATAAAATCCTTTAATGCAGTCCGGAGAGGCTGGCAAAGGAGACGATGGGGGATCAGTATATCCTCAAGAGCCTCTTTGCCATGCTCCCGGCAAAGAGGCTTTTTTATGAGGAGGAAACGTCAATGACAAATACACAAACAGCAAAACCAATTCTGGATGTAGAAGAAAAACCAAAATTAAATCAGTGGCTGACACTCAGCCTGCAGCACCTTTTCGCGATGTTTGGTGCAACTGTCCTGGTGCCGATGCTGGTAGGATTAAGCCCGGGGACAGCACTATTATCAAGCGGTCTGGGTACCATTGCATACCTGATCATCACAAAAGGTCAGATACCGGCATACCTCGGATCTTCATTCGCGTTCATCGCACCAATTATCACAGCAACTGAAATAGGCGGTCCGCAGGCAGCCATGCTAGGGGCATTTTTTGCAGGACTTGCATACGGTGCAGTTGCCATGCTGATCTACAAATTCGGAGTAAACTGGCTGATGAGAATCCTCCCTCCGGTGGTAGTTGGACCTGTAATCATAGTCATCGGACTCAGTCTGGCCGGAACAGCTGTCAATATGGCAATGTACGAAAATCCACTTGCAGACCCGGCTGAATTCGTCTACAGCGGAACACACATTACAGTCGCTCTGATTACACTTGCAATTACGATTATCGCTTCAATCTATTTTAAAGGGTTTTTCGGACTGATCCCGGTTCTTGTAGGAATCACAGGTGGATACATTGCAGCGTTGTTTGCAGGTCTTGTTAATTTCCAGCAGGTCATTGACGCACCATGGTTTGCAGTACCGGATCTTTATATGCCATTTGTCGATTACACACCGGGCTTCTCCTGGACGGCCATTGCGATCATGGTACCGGTAGCAATCGTAACGCTTTCGGAGCATACAGGTCATCAGATGGTTGTCAGTAAAGTAGTAGGAAGAAACTTTTTGGAAAAGCCGGGGTTACACAGATCACTGCTGGGTGATGGTGTTGCCACAATGATCGCTTCAATGATCGGTGGACCGCCAAACACAACTTACGGTGAAAACATTGGGGTACTTGCAATCACAAGAATCTTCAGCGTATTTGTGATCGGGGGCGCAGCAGTCCTTGCAATCTTCTTCGGATTTGTTGGTAAAGTATCCGCACTGATTAGTTCGATCCCAACACCAGTTATGGGCGGCGTATCAATTCTGCTCTTTGGAATCATTGCTTCAAGCGGACTCAGAATGCTGATTGAAGCAAAAGTGGACTTTTCTTACAAACGCAACCTGATCATCGCGTCAGTTATCATGATCATCGGAGTTGGCGGAGCGTACGTACAATTTACAGACTCATTTATCCTTCCGGGGATGGCACTTGCAGCAATCATCGGCATTGCACTGAACCTGATTTTACCCGGCCGCAAGCCGGAAGAGGAAACACTATTTAATGAAAATAAAGCCGCATAACAATCCTTTTAAATGAAGTCCAGAGAGGCTTTCAAAAGGGTTTCTGACAGTACCAGTCTGTCTAAAACCGCTTTTTGAGCCTGCTCTCAAAAAGCGGTTTTTTATTGGAAAGCGGTTATACAAACGATTAATAAATTAATAGAGCTGATGATTGGAGTGGAAGGCGGTGACTCCTGCGGCAGGAAGGGACAGCTGAGACCTGGCATGGCGAAGCCTGCGGGCTCACCGCCCGGCCGCGGAAAGCATCCGCGGTTATGACAGGAGATTAAACAAGGAGGTTCAAACATGCATTTTCTTACACTTGATGAACTGACAGTTGAAGATATTTATGAGGTACTTCACCAGGCTGAAGCGCTTAAAAATCATAAGCCGCTGCCAAGACCGGATCTTTATGCAGTGAACCTGTTTTTTGAAAACAGCACAAGAACAAAATGCAGTTTTGAAATGGCACAGAGAAAGCTTGGGATGAACGTTCTGTCATTTGAAGCAGGCACCGCTTCAATCAGTAAGGGCGAGTCACTTTATGACACTGTAAAAACCCTTGAGGCGATTGGAGTAGACGTAGCAGTGATCCGTCATAGTGAAGAAAGATATTTTGATGCGCTGAAAGGTAAAGTTTCAATTTCACTCATCAATGGTGGCGATGGTATGGGGCATCATCCTTCTCAATGTATGCTTGACCTCCTCACGATCTATCAGGAGTTTGGCCGTTTTAAAGGCTTGAATATCACGATAGCAGGCGATATCAGACACAGCCGGGTTGCGCGGTCAAACACTTACGCACTGAAAAGACTCGGTGCAAATGTTAACTTTTCAGGTCCAACAGCTTGGCGTGACCCGGATATGGAGGAGATCTCCTTCATTGAAATGGATCAGGCTGTAAAAGAAAGTGATGTTGTGATGCTGCTGCGGGTTCAGCATGAAAGACATGCATTCGGTGAGAACTTCACAAAGCAGGAATATCACAATCAGTATGGGCTGACACTTGAAAGAGAGAAAAAAATGAAAAAGAACAGTATTATCATGCATCCTGCGCCTGTGAATCGTGGAGTTGAAATTGCAGATGAACTGGTGGAATGCGAAAGATCACGCATTTTCAAACAAATGAAAAATGGTGTGTTCACAAGAATGGCGATGCTTCAATATGTACTGGCAAAAAGAGAGGAGACAAAACATGAACTTATTAATTAAAGGTGCAGATGTATTCGGATATGGAGTAACAGATGTCAGAATTTCTGATGGCAGTATTCAGTCAATTGGTGAGTTATCACCTTTACATAATGAGGAAGTCATTGAGGCCTCAGGAAAGGTGCTTTCTCCAGGCTTCACCGATGTACACATTCACTTGAGGGAGCCGGGTGGAGAGCACAAGGAAACAATTAAAACAGGTACGCAGGCAGCAGCACGCGGAGGATATACGCTTGTATGTGCGATGCCGAATACAAGACCGGTACCAGATGACATAGAAACGCTTGGAAACATTCAAAGAAAAATAAAAGAAGACGCGGTGGTACCGGTACTGCCATATGCTTCTATTACACAAAACCTTGCGGGAAAAGAAATTAACGATTTAGAAGCACTTGCAAAGCAGGGGGCATTTGCCTTCACAGATGACGGGGTCGGAATTCAAAGTGCTGACCAGATGCTGCAGGTGATGGAAAGAGCAGCAAAGCTTGGGAAGGCGGTTGTGGCACATTGTGAAGATAACAGTCTGATTCATGGCGGATGTATGCATGAAGGAAAGCGCTCAGAGGAACTCGGTCTGCCCGGTATTCCATCTGTGTGTGAATCAGTGCAGATTGCCCGTGATGTGCTGCTGGCTGAAGCTGCTGACTGCCACTATCACGTTTGTCACGTATCTACGAAAGAATCAGTGAGAGTGATCCGGGATGCAAAAAAGGCAGGAGTAAAAGTAACGGCTGAAGTAACACCACATCACCTGTTATTGAATGAAGAAGCGATCCCGGGTGATGATGCCAATTTTAAAATGAACCCGCCGCTCCGCTCGAAAGAAGACCAGCAGGCACTGATCGAGGGACTTGAAGACGGAACAATTGATTTCATTGCAACAGACCATGCACCTCATGCAAGTAAAGAAAAAGCAGAAGGAATGCTAAGGGCACCATTTGGCATAACAGGACTTGAAACAGCATTTGAACTGCTGAATACAGCGTTTGTTGAAACAGGGAAATGGACACTGGATCAGCTGATTGAGTGGCTCGCAGTAAAGCCGGCAGCTGTTTTTGGACTGGATGCAGGAAAGCTCTCTGAGGGTGTTGATGCAGACCTTGTATTATTAGATCTGACTGAAAAGAGCAGGATCAATCCTGAACAGTTTCGGTCAAAAGGGAAAAATACACCTTTTAGCGGTCAGCAGGTAACCGGAAAAGTCGTCATGACAATCAGTAAAGGAAAAATCGTATTTCAGGAGGAACTCGTATGACTAACAAGCTGCTAATTTTAGAAGATGGTTCAGTATTTAAAGGAGAAGGTTTCGGCTGGATGGGTGATGCTGAAGGCGAAGTTGTTTTTAACACAGGAATGACCGGCTATCAGGAAATTCTTTCAGACCCATCCTACTGTGCGCAGATGGTTGTTCTGACTTATCCACTGATCGGAAATTACGGAATTAACAGAGATGATTTTGAATCAATCCATCCATATATAAAGGCATTGATCGTAAGAGAAGCGTGTGATCTGCCTGCTAACTTCAGAAGTGAAGCAAGCATTGATGATCTGCTGAAGGAAAAGAAAATTCCGGGTCTCGCAGGCATCGACACGAGAAGGCTGACAAGACTGATCAGAAGCTACGGGACGATGAAAGGAAGAATCTGTGCTGAATCTGCAGATGTTGACCAGGTAGTATCAGAGCTGAAATCATCCGATCTTGCCACTGATCAGGTAAGCCGCGTCTCGACTAAATCCTCTTATCCGAGTCCCGGGAGAGGGAAGCGCGTAGTCGTTGTAGACTACGGGATGAAACACGGAATTCTGAGAGAACTTAATCGCAGACAATGTGATGTCATTGTTGTGCCATATCACACTTCAGCAAAAGAAATCCTGAGACTTCATCCTGATGGCGTTGTGTTATCTAATGGACCTGGGGATCCAAAATCAGTACCTGAATCTGTCCAGGCAGTAAAAGAACTTGTCGGCGCTGTGCCGATTTTTGGAATCTGCCTTGGTCACCAGCTGCTGGCGCTTGCCGGAGGAGCAGATACATTTAAGTTGAAATTCGGTCACCGTGGATCAAATCATCCGGTTAAGGATCTGGCTACAGGGAAAGTTGCGATTACTGCACAAAATCACGGATATGCAGTAGATGAACAGTCACTGCTAACAACAGATTTTATTGTCACACATAAAGCATTGAACGACGGAACAGTTGAAGGAATTGCTCATAGAACAAACGCCGCATTTTCTGTACAGTATCACCCGGAAGCTTCACCTGGTCCGGAGGATGCAAATGAATTATTTGACCGTTTTATTCAGATGATGGAGAAGGAGGAAATTCAATATGCCTAAACGTACTGATATTAAAACCATTTTAGTGATCGGGTCCGGCCCGATTATCATCGGACAGGCAGCTGAGTTTGATTATGCAGGCACACAGGCCTGTCTGGCACTGAAAGAAGAAGGATACCGTGTAGTGCTGGTGAATTCAAATCCTGCAACCATCATGACTGATACTGAAATTGCAGACAAAGTATATATGGAGCCTTTAACAGTAGAGTTTATCAGCAGAATCATCAGAATGGAAAGACCCGATGCACTGCTTCCGACGCTTGGCGGACAGACTGCACTGAACCTGGCAGTTGAGTTATCTGAAAGCGGCATTCTTGAGGAGTGCAATGTAGAAATCCTCGGTACAAAACTGGATGCCATTCAGCAGGCGGAGGACCGTGATCTTTTCAGAAAGCTGATGAATGAGTTAAACGAGCCGGTGCCTGAAAGTGAAATTATCCATAATCTTGATGAAGCTTTCGCTTTTGTTCAGGAAATAGGTTATCCGGTCATTGTCCGTCCGGCATTTACCCTTGGCGGTACCGGCGGGGGAATCTGCAATAATGAAGAAGAACTGATTGAAGTTGTCACTTCCGGTTTAAAATACAGCCCCGTGACGCAATGTCTACTTGAAAAAAGCATCGCCGGGTTCAAGGAAATTGAATATGAAGTGATGCGTGATAAAGATGATCATGCAATTGTCGTATGTAACATGGAAAATATAGATCCGGTCGGTATTCACACAGGTGATTCAATCGTTGTAGCACCTTCCCAGACGCTGAGCGACAGAGAATATCAGATGCTTAGAAACTGCTCGCTCAAAATTATACGCGCGCTCGGAATTGAAGGCGGCTGTAACGTTCAGCTTGCACTCGATCCTGACAGCTTTCAATACTATATTATTGAAGTGAACCCGCGGGTCAGCAGATCTTCAGCACTTGCATCTAAAGCAACCGGCTACCCGATTGCTAAGCTTGCAGCAAAAATTGCTACAGGCCTTACACTTAATGAGATGATTAACCCGGTAACAGGTACATCATACGCATGCTTTGAACCGGCACTGGACTATGTAGTTACTAAGATTCCAAGATGGCCATTTGATAAGTTTGAGTCGGCAAAGCGTAATCTTGGTACTCAAATGAAAGCAACAGGTGAAGTGATGGCAATCGGGCGTACGCTTGAAGAATCTCTTCTGAAGGCAGTCCGTTCACTTGAGAACAACGTCTACCACCTGGAAATTGAGCAGAATGATGCTGAGTGGGTCGAACGCAGAATCAGAAAAGCAGGGGATGAACGTTTGTTTTATATCGGTGAAGCACTCCGTATGGGCGTTTCAATAAAAGAGATCCATGACTGGAGTAAAATTGATTTCTTCTTCCTGAATAAGATGAACAACATCGTTCAATTTGAAAAAGTGCTTCGTGAAGACCAGTCATATGAAGCATTATATAAAGCGAAAAGAATGGGCTTCAGTGATAAAACAATTGCTGCTTTGTGGAACATGTCTGAAGAAGACGTCTATAACAGAAGAAAAGCAGAAGGGTTAATGCCGGTCTACAAGATGGTTGATACTTGTGCAGCTGAATTTGAATCTGAAACACCATACTTTTACGGTACTTATGAAGATGAAAATGAGTCTGTCGTCAGCAGCCGTAAGAAAGTCATTGTATTAGGATCAGGTCCAATCAGAATCGGACAGGGTGTGGAGTTTGACTATGCTACTGTTCACTCAGTATGGGCAATTAAAGAAGCCGGCTATGAAGCGATCGTCATCAATAGTAACCCTGAAACCGTATCGACGGACTTCTCAATTTCGGACAAGCTCTACTTTGAGCCGTTAACACTGGAAGACGTCATGCATGTCATTGACCTTGAAAAGCCGGAGGGAGTCGTTGTACAGTTTGGCGGACAGACTGCGATTAACCTGGCAGATGGTCTTTCTAAAAGAGGCGTGAAAATTCTTGGCACATCGCTTGAAGATGTGGATCGTGCAGAAAACAGAGATGAATTTGAAAAAGCTCTGAAAACGCTTAGTATCCCGCAGCCTGAAGGAAAAACAGCTGTATCAGAAGAGCAGGCAGTCGTTATTGCGGGTGAAATCGGATATCCGGTACTTGTCCGTCCATCGTATGTACTGGGCGGCCGTGCAATGGAAATCGTCTATCATGAAGAGGAACTTCGTCAATACATGAATACAGCAGTAAAAGCCAGTCCGGAACACCCTGTGTTAATCGACCGCTATCTGACTGGTAAAGAGATTGAGGTAGATGCGATCAGTGACGGAGAAACAGTATGTATTCCGGGGATCATGGAGCATATTGAGCGCGCAGGCGTTCACTCAGGGGATTCAATTGCTGTATACCCTCCGCAGTCCCTGACTGAAGAGCATGTTGCAACGCTGGAAGACTATACGATCCGCCTGGCAAAAGGACTGAATATTAAAGGATTAATTAATATTCAATACGTCATCTCTAAAGGTGAAATTTTTGTACTTGAGGTCAATCCGAGATCAAGCCGTACCGTTCCGTTTATGAGTAAAATTACAGGTATTCCAATGGCTAATATGGCGATGAAAGCAATACTCGGTGAAAAAATCAGTTCGTTTGGCTATAGTACAGGACTCGTTCCGCAAAAAGAAGGTGTATACGTAAAAGTTCCAGTCTTCTCATTTGCGAAACTGAAGCGTGTTGATATTACGCTTGGACCGGAAATGAAGTCCACAGGTGAAGTGATCGGTAAAGATGAAACATTAGAAAAAGCATTGTATAAAGGGCTTACTGCAGCAGGAATGAATATTAAACATCATGGCTCTGTTCTGTTAACGGTAGCAGATAAAGACAAGGAAGCGGGTACAATGCTTGCTGAAAGATTCCACCGCCTTGGCTATCACATTCTTGCAACTGAAGGAACCGCACAGTCATTTAAAGAAGCGGGAATTCCGGCTGAGCCAATTAATAAAATCGGTGAGCAGGGCAAGACGCTGATTGATGGCATTCAGTCAGGCGAAATCCAGCTCGTTGTCAATACGCTGACAAAAGGCAAGCAGCCTGCAAGAGACGGTTTCAGAATCCGTCGTGAGTCAGTTGAAAACGGAGTACCATGTCTGACATCACTCGATACAGCAGAAGCCATGCTGCGTGTACTGGAGTCAATGAACTTTACAATGGCACCAATGAGCCCTGTGAAAAAGGCGGCACTTGTATGATTAAAGTCGAAAAAATGAAAATTATACAGCAGACTGAGATTGCTGAAAATATTTTTAAAATCAGTCTGAAAGGGTCACTAGTCAATGAAATCTCAATGCCGGGGCAATTTGTCCATATCAAGGTGAATACTGCAAATGATCCGCTGTTAAGAAGGCCAATCAGTATTTCATCGTATGACAAAAAAAATCAGATAATGACCCTGATTTACAGAGCTTCCGGGCTCGGAACCCGGGAGCTTGCAAATCAGTCAGAAGAAATAGATGTAATGGGGCCGCTTGGCAGCGGGTTCCCGATTGAACAGGCAGAAGGACAAACTGCGATATTGATTGGAGGCGGGATCGGAGTCCCGCCTCTCTATGAATGTTCAAAGCAGTTAAAAAATAAGGGGTTTAATGTGATTCATGTCCTCGGTTTTGAAACAAAGGATACAGTCTTTTACGAATCAGCGTTTAAGGAGCTGGGTCCGGTGTACATCACAACTGCAGATGGCTCCTATGGGACAAAAGGATTTGTCACTGATGCCATTACTGAATTTGACCTGAAGGCAGATGTGTTTTTTGCATGTGGTCCTGTCCCGATGCTTGGTGCAGTTGAAAAGCAGCTGAATCATATTCCCGGATACATTTCGATGGAGCAGAGGATGGGGTGCGGGATCGGAGCCTGCCTTGCGTGTGTATGCACTGTGAACGGTCCGGAGCTTTATAAAAAAGTATGTACTGATGGACCGGTTTTCAGAAAGGGGGAGTTAGTTTATGGATAAGCTCAGCATCAAACTGCCAGGTCTTGATTTGAAAAACCCTGTCATGCCGGCATCAGGCTGTTTCGGATTTGGCCGGGAATACAGCCAATTTTACGATTTAAGCCTGCTCGGGTCTATTATGGTAAAAGCGACAACGCTTGAACAGAGACTGGGTAACCCGGTCCCCCGTGTAGCAGAGACATCGTCTGGTATGCTGAATGCAATCGGGCTGCAAAATCCAGGTCTGGAAAAAGTCATCAGCACAGAGCTCCCATGGCTTGCGCAATATGATCTGCCGGTGATCGCAAACGTTGCCGGGTCAATGACTGAAGATTATGTTGCGGTAGCGGAGAAAATTTCCCGGGTTGAAAACGTGAAGGCACTTGAGCTCAACATTTCCTGTCCGAATGTGAAAGAAGGTGGCATCGCATTTGGTACTGATCCGGAAATTGCTAAAGATCTCACTGCCAGGGTCAAAGAAGTTTCTTCAGTCCCTGTATATGTCAAAATGTCACCAAACGTCGCAAACATTTCCGAAATGGCACTCGCAGTGGAAGAAGGCGGGGCGGACGGACTGACCATGATTAACACGCTGGTTGGGATGCGTCTTGACCACAAAACAGGTAAGCCTGTGATTGCGAATAAAACAGGCGGACTTTCAGGTCCTGCGATCAAGCCGGTTGCACTCCGGATGGTGTACGAAGTAAGCCAGGTGTCAAACCTTCCGATCATTGCTATGGGCGGCATCAGTTCAGCATGGGATGTCATTGACTTCATCTCAGCGGGTGCAAGTGCCGCAGCAGTAGGCACTGCGAACTTTGTTAATCCGTTTGTCTGTAAAGAAATTATTGAAGAATTGCCAGGAATCCTGGATGAACTTGGAGCAGATCATATTCATGATCTGAAAGGGAGGGCTTGGAAAGTTGGAGAAATTGCCAATCATCGCGCTTGATTTTACCGGAGCAGAAGCAAAACAGTTTTTGAAACAGTTTGATGAACATCTGTTTGTGAAAGTGGGAATGGAACTCTTTTATGAAAGCGGCCCGCCCATTATCCAAGATATCAAAGCAATGGGACATAAAGTTTTCCTGGATCTGAAACTGCACGATATACCGACAACTGTTCAAAAAGCAATGAAGCAGCTAGCAGCACTGGATGTAGACCTTGTGAATGTCCATGCAGCAGGCGGAGTGAATATGATGAAGGCTGCTGTAAAAGGGCTGAATGAAGGTTGTATAAATGGAAAGCGCCCTGAGATTATTGCTGTGACTCAGCTCACATCAACTTCAGAACAACAGATGCAAAATGAACAGCAGATACAGTTGAACCTCATTCAATCCGTTCAACATTATGCGGGTCTTGCAAAACAGGCAGGCCTGGACGGGATTGTATGTGCAGCAACTGATTGTCGTCACTTAATCAGTGAGCTTGGTTCTGATTTTAAATATATTACTCCGGGTATCCGGCCAAAAGGAACAGATGCAAACGATCAGGTGCGGACGGCTACACCTGCAGAAGCAGCACAGCTCGGAGCCTCAGCAATCGTGGTAGGCAGAGCCATTACAGGGAGCGAAGATCCTACCGGAAGCTATCGTCAAATAAAAAAAGAATGGAGCGGGACTGATGAATAAAAAAATGGCTGCATACCTCCTTGAAATAAAGGCAGTGGAATTAAATCCGGAGAACCCATTTACATGGGCATCCGGTATCAAATCACCAATCTACTGTGACAACCGGTTAATCATGTCATATCCGGAAATCAGATCTTACGCTGCAGACCAGCTGACAGAACTGATCAAAACAAATTTTGCTGAAGCGGAAATCATTGCAGGCACGGCAACAGCCGGAATTCCTCATGCTGCCTGGGTCAGTGAAAGACTGAATCTGCCGATGAATTATGTACGTTCTTCAGCTAAAAAGCATGGAAAAACGAACCAGATTGAAGGGAAAGTAACGCCTGGTAAAAAAGCAGTCGTTATTGAGGATTTAATCTCAACCGGCGGAAGCAGCATTGACGCTGTAAAAGCGCTTGAAGAGCAGGGGATCAAAGTACTAGGGGTTGCCGCACTATTTACATACGGCTTCAAAAAAGCAGAACAGCAATTCAAAGAAGCAGGTGTTCCTTACTATACAGTCACCAATTTCGACACACTGATCGAACAAGCCAGCGTACTGAACTATATCAGTCAGGACCAGGTAAATGAATTAGCGAAGTGGAAGAGCGAGTTTTAGTTAGAAGTGGTTATTAAGTAATTTTAGATAGAGGATTAATCTGGAGATACCATAATCAGCTGAACCTTGTAGTGTGGGACGGAGACTCCCGCCCCAGGAAGGGACAGGTGAGACCATCTATGCGAAGCATAGGGGGCTCACCGCCCGGGGGCAGGAAAGCGCAGTCCCACACGGAAAGGTTCGGCGGTTATAAAGAAACTATTATTTTTTTAATCGCCTGATTAATTCATCATCCGGTGTAACATACACAGTCTCCTGCTGCTCATAAATCACATAGCCGGGCTTCGATCCGCTCGGCTTTTTAACATGACGGATTTTTGTGAAATCAACAGGTACTGAACTTGATGCCCGGGCCTTACTGAAATATGCAGCAATCTTAGCAGCCTCCAGAATTGTCTCTTCATCCGGCTCTTTATCCCTGATGACCACATGTGAACCTGGAATGTCCTTTGTATGAAGCCAGATTTCATCTTTTCCCGCAGCCTTATTTGTCAGGTAATCATTTTGTTTATTATTTTTTCCGACAAGAATTAAAGTGCCATTGCTTGCAATATATTCTTCGAGTACAGGCTTTTGAGGTTTTGATTTTTTCTTCTTTTGTTTCTTTGCTTTCATATAGCCTTCTTCAGCCAGTTCTTCTCTGATTTCCTCGAGGTCAGATGGTGATGCAGAATCAAGCTGCTGCATCAGCTGATCAAAATACTCAATTTCCTTTTCAGCAATCGCAATCTGTTCCTTCACGACTTCCACAGCATTTTTTGCTTTCTGGTATTTAGTGAAATACCACTGCGCGTTTTCTGAAGGTGTTTTACGCGGGTCCAGTTTGATTGTGACTGCGGGAGAGTCTTCTTCATAGTAATTCAGCACTTCCACTTCAGGCATGCCGCGTTCCACAGCATAAATGTTAGCTGTCAGCAATTCACCGCTCAGCTGATATTTTCCCGCTTCTGCTGCCTGATCCAGCGTTTTGTTGAGTTTTTTTATTTTCAGTACGTTCTTATCTTTTTCATTTTTAATAAATCGTTCAAGGTCATGTCCCTGCTGTCTGACACGATCACGTTCAGCTTTTCCGAAATAATAGCGGTCAAGCAGCTGGCTGATTGTCGGATGTGATTCCGTTTGTGCATCTTTTAGTTGCTGAAGCGGATAAAGGTAGAAATAGTCTTTTCCGTTATGCTGCATAAAAGTGGGCTCATAGTCATGCGCTTTTACTCTTTTAAGCAGCTGACTGAACGCTTCATATACACGCTTTTTCTCAGTCAACCCTGCGCGTTCGATTACTTCTTTGGCAAACAGGGGAGACAGTCCGGCAAAATGCTGTACAAGCTGTTTATCAAGCTTCCCGCTGTTCCAGTCAATTGTCCGCAGAAAAATGTCCTCATTTACTTCAAACGGATTTAATTTATTCTGTTCCGGGGGCCATTCAAAATCAGCTCCGGGCAGAATCGTTCTCGCACGGTTCACAGATGGGTTTAAGTGCTTAATACTGTCTAAAATCATGCTGCGGTCTTTATCTACTAAAATAATATTAGAGTGTCTTCCCATAATTTCTACAATCAACTGTTTATATGAAATATCCCCGATTTCATTGCGTCCTTTCACTTCAAACACAATAATCCGTTCCATCTCTTTCTGGGTAATGGATTCGATGATTGCCCCTTCCAGATGCTTACGAAGAAGCATACAGAACATTGGCGGTTCTGACGGGTTATCATACTGCTCTTCAGTTACCTGGATTCTTGAATAAGAAGGATGGGCTGAGAGAAGTAATTTGTGGTTTTTACCCTTTGCCCGGATAACCATGATTAATTCATTCTGATAGGGCTGGTGAATACGGCTGATCCGGCCGCCGTCCAATTGATCAGTTAGTTCCTTGGTGATGGCTCTGGTGAATAATCCATCAAATGACATACAAATCCCTCTTTCTGTCTTTCTTTATATCTTCTGTCCCATCTTATCATCTTTTCAGGCAGTCTGTATGCTATAATGAAGTACATTGAAAGAGATAAGCAGGTGATTTACGAGATGACAAAAAGTATGACCGGATTTGGAAGAGGAACAGCAAGGCAGGAACTTCTTGCCGTAACGGTAGAGATCAAATCAGTTAATCACCGTTTTCATGAATGCACGGTTAAGATGCCAAGAATGTATGCAGAAACGGAAGATAAAATAAAAAAAGTAATCTCTTCTTACATAAAGCGTGGTAAAGTAGATGTTTATATATCAGTAGAAAGCGAGAAGCCGAACAGTCATAAGTTGCTGGTTGACTGGGAGCTGCTTGATGCATACGCGCAGTTTGTGAAAGATGCCGCTGACAGATATGGCGTTGAAGAGGACCTGCGTGTCAGAGATCTGCTGAGACAGACAGATGCTTTTACTACTGTGGAAATAAAGGAAGAACATTCAGCAGACGAAGTTATTTTTGCCGCGCTTAGAGAAGCGTGCGAAAAGCTTTCAGATATGCGGACAAATGAAGGAAAAGAGCTTGAAAATGAGCTGCTTTATCAAGTACAATCATTAAAGCAAAATGTCGAGTTCGCAATAAAACGATCCCCCGAAGTCTCAAAGAAGTATAAAGATCGTCTTGAAAAATCGATCAGAGAGTATACAAATGGGGTTGATGAGAGCAGACTGCTGACAGAAGTGGCGATCTTTGCTGACAAAGCAGATGTGACAGAGGAATTTACAAGATTGCTCAGTCATATTAAACAATTCGAAAATGCACTTAAAAAAAATGAACCGATCGGCAGAAGACTTGATTTTCTGACTCAGGAGATGCACCGAGAAGTCAATACGGTTGGATCTAAAGCAGGCGATGAGCGGGTAGCTGCTGCGGTGATTGATATGAAGTCAATTCTTGAGAAAATCCGTGAACAGGTTCAGAACATTGAGTGAAATTGATTAAGGGGTGTCAGGATGTCAATAAAGTTAATAAATATTGGATTTGGGAACATTGTGTCTGCCAATCGCATTATCACAATTATCAGTCCTGAATCTGCACCTGTTAAAAGACTCGTACAGGATGCACGTGAAAGAGGAACACTGATCGATGCAACATATGGACGCAGAACCAGAGCAGTGATGATTATGGATAGTGATCACGTCATCCTGGTTGCAGTCCAGCCTGAAACTGTGGCATCCCGTTTTACAGATAAAGATGATAGTCAGGAAGAAGGGTAAAAATGATTGAAAAAGGTGTACTGATTGTTCTTTCAGGACCATCAGGTGTAGGAAAAGGAACAGTCAGAAAAGAGTTATTTTCAGCAGAAAACACAGCATATGAATATTCTGTTTCCATGACAACGAGACTTCCGCGTGAAGGAGAAGTTGACGGAAAAGATTACTTCTTTAAGACAAGAGAAGAATTTGAAGCCTTAATCGAACGCGACAAACTTCTTGAATATGCAGAATATGTAGGCAACTATTACGGAACACCGGTTGATTATGTAAGAGAGACACTGGATAATGGTAAGGATGTGTTTCTTGAAATTGAAGTAGAAGGTGCAAAACAGGTGAGAGAGAAGTTTCCTGAAGGGCTTTTCATCTTCCTTGCGCCGCCAAGCCTTTCAGAGCTTGAAACACGCCTGGTTACACGCGGGACTGAGAGTGACGATGTCATTAAAACCCGTGTGGAAGCTGCGAGAAGAGAATTATCTATGATGAACCTGTATGACTATGTTGTAGAAAATGATCATGTTGTAAACGCATGTGAGCGGATCAATGCAATCGTTATGGCAGAACATCTTAAAAGAGAACGGGTTGAAGCCCGCTATAAAAAAATGCTGGAGGTAGAATAATATGTTATACCCATCATCTGACGCGTTAAGAAAAAATATCGACTCAAAGTATTCATTAGTAAGTGTGGCTGCAAAGCGTGCACGTAATATGCAGGAAAAAGGAGATAAAGGTTCACTTGAATCTTATCACTCAGTAAAATTCGTCGGGCAGGCACTTGAAGAGATCGCAGCAGGTCAGCTTGTTATGAAGAAGCCTCAGGAAGGCATTCTATACGAAGACGAAAAATAATATGAACAGAAAAAACAGCCGCTGCCGGTTGTTTTTTCTTTTTTTAAAGATTCATGCCTGTTGAGTGAAAAATGTTGTTTTTTCGTTCATAATGGAAGTATCTATTTAATGGGGAGATGGCTGCATTGGTAAATAAAAATATACTCCTTTGTGTTTCAGGGGGAATTGCTGTATATAAAGCTGTTGCACTGACCAGTAAATTAAGTCAGGCAGGCTTCAATGTAAAAGTAATTATGACAGAAAGCGCGATGGAATTCGTTACGCCGCTGACCTTCCAGGCAATGTCACGAAATGACGTATACTACGATACATTCGATGAGAAAGATTCAGCTAAGATTGCGCACATTGATCTTGCGGATTGGGCAGATCTCGTTCTGATTGCACCTGCAACAGCGAATGTTCTCGGCAAATTGGCCAACGGAATTGCTGATGATATGATCACCACCACATTACTGGCAACAACTGCACCTGTGTGGGCAGCTCCTGCTATGAATGTACATATGTACAGCCATCCAGCTGTGTTAAAAAATATTGATACGCTGCATGAACGGGGCGTCCGTTTCATAGAGCCATCCGAAGGTTTCCTGGCCTGCGGTTACGTAGGAAAAGGCAGACTGGAGGAGCCGGAAAAAATTACAGAAATTATCTCACAATTTTTTAGTAAAAAAAACGCTCAGCCGCTGAGGGGGAAGAAGCTGATCATTACTGCCGGTCCGACACGTGAAAAGATCGACCCCGTCCGTTTCTTTACCAATCATTCGTCCGGTAAAATGGGCTATGCGATTGCAAAAGCAGCTGCTGAAGCCGGAGCGGAAGTGACCCTGGTGTCGGGTCCGGTTTCTATTACACCGCCACAAGGCGTTCACACCATCAAAGTTGAAACAGCTGAAGAAATGTATGAACAGGTACTGACCAATTTTGAACATGCGGATGTCGTGATAAAAAGCGCAGCAGTTGCAGATTACAGACCTGCACAAACCAGTGATCAGAAAATGAAAAAGAAAGACGGCACGCTGACAATTGATTTTGAACGGACAAAAGATATTCTGAAAACGTTAGGTCAGAAGAAAAAGCACCAGATCTTAATCGGGTTTGCAGCGGAAACAGAAATGCTTGAGACCTATGCAGCCCGCAAGCTGGAAACTAAAAATGCTGATTTAATCGTAGGGAATAATATTCTGATTGAAGGTGCGGGATTTGGAACGGATACAAATGCTGTAACGTTTTTCAGAAAAGACGGAACAGTAACCGAGCTTCCACTGCAATCAAAAGAACAGGTTGCACATGAACTCATCAGTGAAATTGACCGTCTGCTGAGGGAAAGATCCTTATGATCGCTTCAGTTATCGTTGATGTTCCTGCAAAACAGATTGACAGAACGTTTGACTATCAGGTACCTGAAAACCTGCAATCAGTCGTTCAAAGAGGGATCAGAGTCGTTGTACCCTTTGGACCGCGAAAGATTCAGGGCTTTATTTTAGGGATTAAAGAAGAATCATCCGTTAAAAAACTGAAGTTGATTGAAGAGGTCGTGGATATTGAACCGGTATTAAATGAAGAGTTAATGTCATTATCTGAGTGGCTTACTGAACAGACGCTTTGCTATAGAATATCCGCCTTACAGGTAATGCTGCCGGCAGCGATGAAAGCTAAATATAATAAGTTCTTTCATTTGCTCGAAGATGTAGACATCCCTTCTCATATTAGAGAACTATTTCAAAAAGAATCACCTTTAACCTGGAAAACAGCTGATGAACAACATGCGCTGAAGGATCTGCAGGAGCTGATTAAGCAGCGGAAAGTAGAAGTGAAATATGTGGTCAGACAATCAGGCAATGTTAAGAAAAAAAGATTTGTTGAAATAAACGGTCAGCTTACGGTGGATGATATCCCTGCAAACGCAAAAAAACAAAAGCTGATCATGGAGCATCTTAACCGGCACGATGGGAAAATGTCCGTTGCAGAACTGAAAGAGGCTGCAGGTACTACCAGTGCTGTCATTAAAACTATGATTGATAACGGATATTTAAAAGAGTTTTTCAGTGAGCAATACAGAGATCCGTTTGCTGAGCGGACTTTTGAAAAAACTGAGCACTTTACACTTACGCCAGATCAGAAGAATGCGATTACACCAATTCTTGAAAAAGTCAATCAGTATGAACAGCAGACTTTTCTTCTGCACGGAGTAACAGGCAGCGGAAAAACTGAGATTTATCTGCAGACGATTGATCAGGTGCTGAAGCAAAACCGTCAGGCAATTATGCTTGTGCCTGAAATTTCCCTCACACCACAAATGGTTCAGCGCTTTAAAGGGCGTTTCGGTAATCAGGTTGCTGTGATGCACAGCGGGCTTTCAGTCGGGGAGAAGTATGATGAGTGGAGAAAGATTCACCGCGGTGAAGTGAATGTGGTTGTCGGCGCACGTTCAGCTATTTTTGCACCGTTTAAAAAACTCGGCGTAATTATTATTGATGAAGAACACGAGACAAGCTATAAACAGGAGGATTCACCAAGATATCATGCCAGAGATGTTGCGATTGAAAGAAGTAACAGACATGGCTGCCCTGTTATTCTCGGGAGTGCAACACCTTCACTTGAAAGCTTCGCGAGAGCCAAAAAAGGTAATTATCAACTGCTGGAGCTTGAATACAGAATGAATCAGCAGGATTTACCTGAAGTCAGAGTCATTGATATGCGGGAAGAACTGCGTGAAGGGAACAGATCTATGTTTTCCCGGGACCTCCTGACAGAAATAGAGAAACGGATTGAAAAGAAGGAACAGGTTGTTCTCTTTTTAAACAGAAGGGGATATTCCTCCTTTATTATGTGCAGAGACTGCGGAACGGTTATGCAGTGTCCTCACTGTGAAGTCTCTTTGACTTATCACAGATCCAAAGAGAGTATGAAGTGTCATTATTGCGGACATGAAGAATACGTACCAAATACCTGTCCCGAATGTGAAAGTGAGCATATCCGGTACTTTGGAACAGGTACGCAAAAAGTAGAAGAAGAACTGTTCAAGCTGATGCCGCACGTCAAAACAATCCGTATGGATGTGGACACCACCTCTAAAAAAGGCTCACATGAAAAATTGTTAGATGTATTCGGCCGGGGAGAAGCTGATATTCTGCTTGGGACGCAGATGATCGCAAAAGGGCTGGATTTCCCGAATATTACACTAGTCGGTGTGCTGAGCGCTGACACCATGCTTCATCTGCCTGACTTCAGGGCATCAGAAAAAACCTTTCAGCTGTTAACGCAGGTGAGTGGAAGAGCAGGCAGACATGAAAAGCCTGGTGAAGTAATCATTCAGACGTACACACCGGAACACTTTTCGATCGAACTTGCTAAATCACAAAATTATGAATGGTTTTATCAAAAAGAAATGATGATGAGAAAAGCGGCTCAATACCCGCCGTTTTACTATCTTTCTCTCATCACGCTCAGCCATGAAAACGTAAATAAAGCAGCAGGCGTGTGTAATGAGATTGCTGATATTTTGAAGAGCCGACTGTCTGATCAGTCAATTATCCTTGGTCCGGTCGCATCCCCGATCGCAAGAATTCAGGATAAATACAGGTATCAATGTATCATCAAATACAAGCGGGAACCGGAACTTAAAAACCTGCTGAAGAAAATACTCGATCAATACAGTGATACAGGAAAAGATGCTGTAACGATTCACATTGACGTTCAGCCTTATATTATGATGTAAACAATGGAGGAAAATATGAAGAAATTTGAAATTGTCACACACCCTGATACAAGATTAGAACAAGAATGCAGTAAAGTGACTGTATTTGACCGGAAGCTGCATGAAAAGTTAGATCAGCTGTTTGATCTGATGATGGAGCACGATGGAATTGGTATTGCAGCTCCTCAGGCAGGAATTACTGAAAGAATTGCCATTGTCTATCTGGATGATGAAACAGGTGTGATTGAAATGATTAACCCTGAAATAAAATATATTTCCGGTGAAGAAAAAGATGTTGAAGGGTGCCTGAGTTTCCCTGGCATTTTCGGAGAAGTTAATAGAACTGATCAGATTGTACTTACAGCTCAGGACCGTAACGGAAAAACGTTTGTTATGGAAGCAGACGGCTACCTGTCAAGAGCGATTCAGCACGAGGCTGATCATTTAGACGGCATTTTGTTCACTTCTAAAGTAACGCGCTATGTCACAGAAGAAGAATTAAAAGCGTTAGAGGAGGGAGCAGAATGACTTCAGTCATCTTTATGGGTACACCAGATTTCTCAGTACCGGTTTTACAAAGAGTGATCGCTGACGGGTACGAAGTAAAGGCAGTTGTCACGCAGCCTGACAGACCTGTTGGCAGAAAGAAGATATTAACACCGCCTCCGGTCAAAAAAGAAGCGCTTAAATCTGACCTGAAAGTCATCCAGCCTGAAAAACTTTCAGGATCTGCAGAGCTTGATGAAATTATTGCGCTGGATGCTGATTTGATTATTACAGCTGCATTTGGACAGCTGCTGCCCAAGAAATTACTTGAAGCACCGAAGCTTGGCTGTATCAATGTTCATGCTTCACTTCTCCCTGAGCTGAGAGGAGGCGCACCAATTCATCACGCGATTATAAGAGGATACGATAGAACGGGTATTACCATTATGTATATGGCTGAAAAGCTGGATGCGGGTGATATCATCAGTCAGCGTGAAGTGAGCATTACCGATGAGGATCATGTTGGAACGCTGCACGATAAGTTAAGTGAAACAGGTGCAGACCTCTTATCTGAGACACTGCCTTTACTGATCGAAGGCAAAGCAGAACGCACAGAACAAAACCATGAACAGGCCACATATGCATGGAATATTAAAAGAGAAGAAGAAAAAATCGACTGGAACCGTCCGGGCAGAGACGTGTTCAACCAGATCAGAGGTCTTTACCCGTGGCCAACTGCCTATACAATATTCAGAGATAAGCCGCTAAAGATTCAGCAGGCAAGACTTTCAAAAGGAAGCGGAGCGCCAGGTGAAATTATTCATGTTTCAGATGAAGGCATTTTATTTGCTGCAGCGGATGATGAAGCTGTATTAGTCACCGAACTTCAGCCGTCAGGGAAAAAGAAAATGCCCGCTGCTGATTTTCTGAGAGGCTCAAATATCGGGATTGGAGAGAAGGCTCAGTATGAGTAAGTTTTCATTAAGAGAAGCTGCCCTTCATATTCTGGATCAGATTGATAAAAACCAGTCGTATAGTAATCTTCTGCTGAATCATGCGATCAAAAAATTTGAGATCAGTAAGAAAGATACCGGTCTTCTGACTGAAATTACCTATGGTACAATCCAGCGGAAAATGACGCTTGATTATTACCTGGAACCCTTTCTGAAAAAGAAAGTCGAAGGGTGGGTTCGTAACCTGCTCAGGTTAAGTCTATATCAGATGCTTTATTTAGACCGGGTGCCCGAACGAGCAGCGATTCACGAAGCAGTTGAAATTGCCAAGAAAAAAGGACATAAAGGCATCTCAGGCATGGTTAACGGGGTGTTACGTTCTATTCAGCGTGAAGGTGTGAGGTCTGTTGAGGAGATACAGGATCCGGTTATCAGAATCTCGATTGAGACAAGTCACCCTGAGTGGCTGGTAAAAAGGTGGACAGCACATTTCGGACTTGAGAAGACGAAAGAAATGTGTGAAAAAAACCTGATTGCACCTGTACAAACTGCCAGGGTTAATACGAGCCGTATCAGCCGTCAGGAGGCATTAGCGCTTCTGGAACAAGAGGGTGTAGAAGCTTCTGAAAGCCCGATTGTACCATCAGGGATACGTGTCAAAAAAGGAAATATTGCACATACTTCAGCATATACTGATGGTTTTATTACTGTTCAGGATGAAAGCTCAATGCTAGTCGCATATGCACTCGCACCTGTTCCCGGTGAATCAGTTCTGGATATGTGTGCCGCTCCGGGAGGAAAAACCACACATATTGCCGAATGTTTAAATAATGAGGGGGAAGTGCTCGCATTTGACCTTCATGAACATAAAATCAAACTCATCAAAGAAAATGCAGACCGTCTGAAGCTGAAGAACGTAAAAGGTGAAGCGCTCGACGGCCGCAAATTGAAAGAACGTTATCCTGATAAAGAGTTTGACAGAATTCTTGTCGATGCGCCCTGCAGTGGGCTGGGTGTCCTGCGCAGGAAACCGGACATAAAGTACGCCAAAAGGGAGCAGGATCTTGAATCTCTTTCAAGTATCCAGCAGGAGCTGCTGCATTCAGCAGTTAACAGTCTGAAAAAAGGCGGAACGCTTGTATACAGTACATGTACCGTTGATAAAGAGGAAAATGAAGGGACAGTTAAAAGATTTTTGGGTGATCACCCTGAGATGTCTCTGACAGCACCTGAACACCTGCCGGAGCGTATTGCAGGCCTTGCAGAAAACAATATGCTGCAGATTTTCCCCCAGGACTTTGATGGGGACGGGTTTTTTATCGCAGTGTTTAAAAAGAGCGATTAAAAGCAGATCATGAACGAGGTGGATGGATGGAAGCCGTTTTTAAAAGCGATCGTGGAAAAATACGAAAGCTGAACGAAGATTCCGGTGGCATTTTTAAAAATCATTTTGCCGTTCTTGCTTTAGTGGCAGACGGCATGGGAGGCCACCGCGCAGGTGACGTGGCAAGTAAGATGACGGTTGACCTGATAGAGAGCAAATGGCATGAGCTGAACAGTGAGCTTAGAGCGGGCGCTGCAGAGGACTGGCTCAGTCAGACAATAGAAGAAGTGAACACTGAACTTTTTCAGTATGCAGAAAAAAATCCTGAATGTAACGGGATGGGTACGACACTTGTCGCTGCCATATGTACCGAGGATTTTATCTCGATTGCAAATATTGGTGACAGCAGAGGGTATGTAATTAATCAGTCGAAAGTGATTCAAATGACAGAAGATGATTCTTTTGTCAATGCGCTTGTACAGTCAGGTGAGATTTCAAAAGAAGATGCCGAACATCATCCTAAGAAAAATCTGCTGTTAAAGGCATTGGGTACTCAGGGAAAAGCAGACCCCTCCATTAAAACAATCGTTCCGGATCATGGAACACTCATATTATTATGCTCCGATGGTCTTTCTAATAAAGTGTCTGAAGGTGAAATCAGTGCGCTTGCTGAAAATGATCTTTCTTTAGATCAGATGGCAGACCGCCTGATCAGTCTGGCAAATGACTACGGGGGAGAAGACAACATCACACTTGCGGCTGTAAGGATTTCTTTGCAGGATGAGGGTGGTGAATCCTTATGATTGGTAAAAGATTAAGCGGGAGATACAAAGTACTGAGATCCATCGGTAGCGGTGGTATGGCGAATGTATATCTTGCCAGAGATATGATTCTTGACAGGGATGTAGCTGTAAAAGTCCTCAGAATGGATTATGTCGGTGATGGCAATATGCTAAAGCGGTTTCAGAGAGAGGCTCAATCAGCCACAAGTCTGACCCATCCAAACATTGTGAGTATGTATGATGTGGGTGATGAAGAGGATTACTATTTCCTCGTAATGGAATATGTGGAAGGAATGACACTGAAGCAATACATTCAGGAGCAGTCACCGCTTGCACTTGAAGACGCTATTGATATTATGCTGCAGCTGACTTCTGCGATTGCACACGCTCATCACAATGGCATTATTCACAGAGATATTAAACCGCAAAATATACTAATTGATCAGGAAGGTAACATCAAAATCACCGATTTCGGTATTGCGATGGCGCTGAGTGCAACAGCGATTACCCAGACTAATTCTGTGATGGGGACGGTTCATTACCTATCTCCTGAGCAGGCAAGAGGTGGAACTGCTTCAAAGAAATCAGATATTTACTCGCTAGGCATTGTCATGTATGAGCTGATTACAGGAACGCTCCCATATGAAGGCGAGACACCAATTTCGATTGCTTTAAAGCATCTGCAAAGTGATCTGCCAAGACCTTCTGAAGTAGTCAAAGATCTTCCGCAAAGTCTGGAAAATGTTATTTTAAAGGCTGCTGCAAAAGATCCTCACTACCGCTATTCGAGTGCAGATGAAATGACAGATGATCTCAAAACTGTGTTGAATCCAGAACGGGCTTCTGAGCCTGTATTTGCACCGGCACCGGACCTTGAAGCAACAAAAGCCATTCCGATTATCAGAGACCGAATGGACGTAATGACATCAGATGAAACAAAAATTCATGAGCCGGAGAAAAAGGACGACAAGCCTGTAAAGAAGAAGAAAAAGAAATGGCCGTGGATTCTTGCACTGATCTTTATTCTTTTGCTTGGCGGAGGCTTAATGGCTGCGATGGGCATGTTCGGACCTGCGCAGATTCAGGTACCGGATGTAACCGGCGAAAATATAGAGGACGCTGAAGAGGTTATTACAGAGGCCGGACTGACGGTCGGTGATATCGTATATGAACCTAATGAACAGGTTGAAGAAGACATTGTTTTGAGGAGCTCACCAAAAGCGACAAGGTCAGTCGATGAAGGTGAACGGATTAACCTTACAGTCAGCAGTGGGAAAGAAACGATTGAAGTGGATGGTTATGTCGGCAGGAACTTTGATAATTCTGAAGAACTGATCCGAGAAGCCGGTTTTACTGATATCGAACCTGAAGAGCGTTATGACGATTCAGCTGCAGGTACAATTCTAGAACAGGATCCCCGTGAAGGTGAAGAGGTAGTGCCTGGTGATACTGTGATGAGACTTGTGATCAGTCAGGGTCCCGAGCAATCTGAAGTTCCGGATCTGACAGGGTATACGGCGGAGGAAATTGCTGCATATGAACAGGAGACAGGTATCAGTGTAACAATTACAAGAGAAGAATATTCCGGTGAGTATGCTGCTGGCACTGTGATTTCACAAAACCCTGAAGCAGGTACCATGGTGGAAGTTGGAGGGAACATTAATGTCGTGACTTCACTCGGTGCACCGCCAGTACCGGTTAATAACGTCGTCATTCCTGTAACAATTGAGTATCTTCAGGAAGAAGAACCGCCGGAGGAAGGTGAAGATCCTCCTGAATTACCTGAGCAGGTCGTTACGATTTATATTGAGGATAAAAATAATACAATGGATGAACCTGTTGAAGAATTCACGATTACTGAGGATACGGAACGTAACATCAGGCTGACAATTGAAGAAGGAAGCAGCGGTTCATACCGTATTGAAAGAAATGGAGAAACCTATCTTGAAGATACGTTTCCCTACGAGCAAGAAGGTTGATATATAAGGGTTTGTAGCGATTTTTTCAAGAGCGAAAACCGAAATATCACAGAAATATCACAGAATCAAAAATTATTGGATGATTTTTAACATGTTGCTGTAAAACTGACCCATCTTTTCTGTTGCATCTGTTTGCATCTTTTCAGTGACATGTGTATAAATTTTAAGTGTTGTTTTTGCGTCCTCATGGCCCACCCGGTTCATGATCGTCGCAAGATCAACACCAGCCTCCGTCATCATGCTGATGAATGTATGTCTCAGCATGTGTGGCGAGGCTTCTTTTTTTATGCCTGAGAGCTTCATGATTCGATTCATACGCTTCCAGGTGAAATACGTTCTAAAAGGCAGACCGTTCTCCCGGGCAAATACAAAGTTTTCCGACTCAACCTTACCGCCAAAACCTGAAAATATATCCATCATCTTAAACTGGTTCCTGCGGTGCTCTCTCAACATCTCAGCAATTTCATCATTGATCGGCACGACGCGGACGGATCCATGCGTTTTTGGGGAGGTTAGCTCATAATCCTCCATACGACCCTTGGCGTTATAAAGTGTTTTCGTCACCCTGATCATCTGAGTATTAAAATCAATGTCTGACCATTTTAGCGCAGACATCTCACCAGATCTCAATCCAGTAAACAGCAGCAGAAAGAAACGCTCTTTATCCAGTTCCAAACCTTTATCATTTACGGTGTCCAGAAATAATTTGATCTCATCATGTGTAAAGTATTTTTCATCCTGATTCGAATGCTCGATCTCCTCAACCGTCAACTGCTTTTTAGGGATAAATGTATCCTCCGATGGCATTTCATTAATGAGCTTAGATTTCTTCGCATACTTAAATACAAGTTTTGCGGTGCTGATGTATGCCATGACAGTATTACGCTCATAGCGATCAGACAGCTCAAATATGACGTTCTGAAAAACCTCTCGATTGATGTCGATCAGCTTTTTATCACCAATCATTTTATTGACCTGTTTCAGCCGATCTTTTCTGTGCAAATGCGTATTCTTCTTGACTCCACTCCTCCGATACTCCTCATACCACATGTCAGCCACATCACTAAATGTCAGCTGCTGGACCTCGGCCGGATCTCTGATCCCCTGAATCATCCGCATGTGCTTTTCTTCAAGCTTCTTAATCGCCATATCGACCTTGCGCTGCACTTCAGCCTTACCTTTTGCCCGGCGCCTGATCTGATTACGCTTACCTGTCAACGGATCCCTCGGACCATCAGCAACAGCTTCATAGTACAAAACTTTCTTGCCTTCCATTACTTTTTTGACCTGCATGTCATTCACCCTTTCTTCAGATAATGATGACTCTCATAACTATTTAAACGCCTCTCAGCCAGCTCAGGCGACACCGGAAAGAGGTTATACATAGTATAGATTCTTTCGGTACGTGTAGGAAGAGAATCTATGTATTTGGCAAACATATGCACCGGCAGGCAAAATTTGAGTGTAAAGAGCCGAGCGCGATCCTCCTGGTATTCTCTGAAGCTCTCAGTGATCCCGAACTGATTGCCGGCGTGCGTCATGATATGGCATAGCTCATGCGCGAATGCTTCCCACTGACTGCGTTCATCCTCTCGGCTGTCCAGCACGATGAAGCCTGAACGCTCTGTCTCAAGTGTGCTGTATGACTTGCATTCAGCAAACTCAACGTAATGCCCGAGTCTTGATGCTATTTTCTCAATATCAATTTGATGCGGATGATAGATGTCAATCCCTTCATAAATTTCTTGTACTTTATCCTCCATCAGTGTCTGGCAATACTCCATGACATCACTCCTCATAATTTGATATAAAACTACTAATATTGGTTAAATTCTACCAATTCATCCATTATTTAAACAGGTGATGATTGATGGAAACTTAGCATATATATTACATATAAAACAAACGTATGTTCGGTTATTAGGTGTAAGAAAAACCCTCATCGAGAGGGCTTAACTCAAAACTATTGTAAGCTGATTTCGCCTGTCTCTGTGCCAAAGAAACCAGTCTGTACCTGAATTGTAGCAGCTGACAGATCCAGTCCTGCCGGTGCATCAAATACGACGAGTCCGGTGTTAGAAAGACCTGGATTCACTTCTTCTAAGAAGAAATTGTTATCAGTGTTCGCATAGATAGAAGCCTCTGAATCAGCTTCGTATGTAGCATCATTAGCAAGCAATTTAAAGAATGATGAATCAGTTGTGATTGCTTCGTTTTTATTGTTCATGACTGTTACGTCAAGGATTAAGTATTCACCTTTAGCAGTAGCGCCAAGGAATTCGTCTCCAACTTCAGTTGCTGTTGAAACGCTGTTGATTGTGAACTCTACGCCTTCAACATCAAGAGGTGTTCCGATCCCAGCTGTTTCTTCAGCATTTTCTTCCTCGGCTGGCTCTTCTTCAGCAGCTTCCTCTTCAGGCGCTTCGGTTTCCTCAGTTGCTTCTTCTTCACTTGCAGCAGATTCTGTATCAGCAGAAGTAGCCTCAGTTTCCGGTTCTTCAGCGACTTCAGTGTCTTCGCCTAAGTTGCCGATCACGCCGATTACAACGATCACAGCTAATGCGATAAACCACCAGCGCTTATAGATTGGCTTCTTTACTTTGTCTTTCTTTGCCATAGTTATTGCCCCCTGTTTAGTAAGATAATTACATACCCACTATACTACATTTCGGGTAAAAAAGATTCATTTTTTGACAAAATAATTACAGACTTTCTTCATTGTAATAGCAAAAATGAATTCAGCTAAAAAGTATTTCGATGAACGAAACGTGCAGACCCCGTGCATACAACGTTAACTGTTGATGAACGTATACATTTTTAAATGTTGTTAAATCAACGTTTATACACTCTTATACATTTGCGTTGACGCACCTTTGAATAATACCTCGTTAACTGTTGATACGAGTTGCGTGATGTATTTATAGATATATAGATGTTTAGATCTTTAGATAAATAATTATTAGTTGTAGTTGTTATATACACGCACGCGTTACTTTTTCTTTTTCTGATCCTCATCAAAACGCTTACGCATTTTTTGATAAGCCTCAAACATAATTTCTAAATCGTCAATTGCATCCTCAATACTTCCGCCATCCTGAAAAAACAGATGTTCCTTTTGCATGAACCAGTCCATGAGATATTTCTGGCGATCGGTGAGAGGTTTATCTGTCACCTGCTTAAAGTCTCGGCCCAGAATGTAATCTGTGCTCACCTCGTAGAAGTCAGCAAACTTTTTTAATGCCTCATAATCAGGTGTTCTATATCCACGTTCATAATTCGATATGTTTTGGTTCGGGATATCTAATCGTCTTGATAATTCTAATTGGCTGATTCCGCGCTTTTCACGCAGGTCCCTTAATCTGTCGCCAATGCTCATAACATCGCCTCCTATATGCGTATTGTATATGGTTATACGCTGCGGTTTAAAAAAATATACGAAAAGTTTATAAAAACGCTTGACTTAAACGTAATGTAGAATTATTATTAGGGTACAGCTTAAACGAAACGCATAACAGGAGGTGCTAAGAAAATGAAAATCAACGAAAACATGAGAGCGATTCGTGAAGCTCGCGGTTTGAAGCAAAAAGCCGTTGCAGAGCGTATTGGCGTTAGTGCTGTAACGTATAGCCATTACGAAACCGGGCTGAGAACGCCTGATCCTTACCGCCTGAAAAAGATTGCTGAGGTATTACAGGAACCGATTCAGAGTTTTTTTGAAGAAAACTTAAACGAATCGGAGAATAAACAAAAAGTCGCTAATTAGGAGGTGCTGGAATGGACATAAACGACTGGATTAAAGAAAAGCTCGAAGGCAGTGGCGGATTGAATGATTACCGTTATTACGAAATGGCTGTATTCGATGGAACGCCAGAACGTGAAGGTGCCACTTGGATACTAAGATGCCTCGGAAATCCGGAGTGTGAAGGTTCTCAAGAAGTGCTTGATTCCATAATTGAAAACCGCAAACAGGATAAGGAGGACTGACATGAACAAGGTGAAGATGACGCAAGAGCAAATGAATGCGGTGAAGCTTAGGAAAGATTTGACCAAACCTTGGAAGCTTCAAGAAATTTTGTTCGCTGCATCACACGGCAGTCATTGTTTAACAGAAATTAACGGAATGACTGAAGAACAGATTACTGCAGCCTACTACTTCCCGGACCACTGCGAAATCGAGCCAGAGTATGAACAACTCAGTAACAGAGAAGCAGCTTTAGCTTGGGCTGATAAGCACGTGATTGAGTTTAAGTCTCAAAAGGGTGCTTGGTATCAATTCACAAATGATCACGCACCAATAATGTTTCAAGATAAATCCAGAACATTCCGCCGGCAAAAGCCATGAGATCACTCACACGCTCAGAAAAAATAGTCGTATCGGTCATCATCGTGTTGCTGGTCATACTTTCGATTTGGTGGGAGGTGCAGTAAATGGCATTGACAAAAGGTGAGCGAGCAGAAGTACTAGCTCAAATCGAAATGTTGAAACAGGAAGTATTGAATTCGCCTGCAGTATTCAGTTGTACCGTATCAAACGGATATAAATCTGATTCAGATGAAAAGCAGGTCAATATCTCAGTATCGTTTATCAAAAAGGAGGACTCCCAATGACAGCACTAACCGCATTAGTATTATCATTCTCAGTCTTTGCAGCATTCATTCTCGGCAGGGTCTATGAAGGTGATAAGTATGAAAAACATTAAACAGCGCATCAGAGATCGACACTGGAACAAAGCAGACACGGAAGAACGGTTGAAGCAGATGCAGGCATGGCTGGCGGTTAACTTTTAGGAGGTGCAGGGATGAATGAATTTAAAGAATTTGTTCTTAATCGAATTGTAGAGCTTCATGTAGGACTGTTTTACAAAAACAAATATAACTATAACGACGTTGCTGATCTCATGTTGAGAATTAGTCACTTAAATGAGATCAAAACATTGCAAAAGCTGGTTCATGAACATCCGGATTGGGATACAGAGGTTTGCAGTACTTTGGTTGCCTTGAAAGTTAGAGAGCAGACAAGCTTACACATCTAGGAGGTGCCGACATGAACGGACTTAAATTAATTGATGATGAAATGCTGCCAGTGTATGAAACGGATAAAGGTGAAAAGGTTGTTTTCGCCAGAGAGCTTCATGAATTGCTTTTTGTTCAAAGGGATTTCAGTACCTGGATTAAAGAAAGAATCAGCAGATACGGCTTTATCGAAGGTGAAGATTTTTCCCCCGTTTCGGGGAATGGCTCAACCACGCCACTTGGAGCGACTAAAGGCAGACCTAAGATTGATTACATCCTGATTTTAGATACAGCCAAAGAGATCGCAATGGTCGAAAACAACGAAATGGGTCGAGCAGTAAGACGAAAGTTCATTGCGATCGAAAAGAGATTGCGTGAAGAAAACAAAAAGCCTACAAGTCAATTAGAAGTGTTGCAGGTAGCTGTTAACCAGTTAGTGGCTCAGCAAGAAAAGATTGACCGCATCGAGCAGCAACAACATTCATTGCAACAAGAAAGTGAAACACTAAAACACCGCATTGATACATTCGATCGTATTGATCCACACGGCGATGAAAAGCAACGCCTGGTTAAGATGATTCAAAAATATGCCGGGGTAAACGGCATTCGCTTTGATCAAGCTTGGAGGGAATTCCGATCAGCTTATAACACGGCTTACAGAACCAATATCACAATGCTGATCGAAAATTATAAGATGAAGCACGGATTTAAAGATATGACACTGCCGCAGTACCTATCACTTACTGGACAGTTGCAAGACGGGCTCAGAGTAGCGGACAAGCTGTTAAATCCGAGCCAGCGAAGTGTTTTATAACGAAAGGAGAGAGGCGCAATGCTGAAAGTAGAACTGGATCTCGATCAGCTGCAGGCGGTTATCAAAGACGCGATTGACCAGGCAATGAAAGAACATGCAGTCAAAAACGAATTGCCGCCAGTGTTATCTAAAACTCAGTTTCAAGAATTTCTCGGCATCAGTCACTCAAAGGCAGTTGAGCTGATGAAGCGCGGTGACTTCCCGGTATTTAGAGAAGCTGGTCATCCAAGAGTGCCAACGAAGCAGCTGTTTGAATGGATCGACCTGAATACTAAATGGGTGAAGCGAGAAACGAAATATCTCAACCGAGTAATTTAATTATAAGTCATAAACAAACTATATCGCGGTAGAAAGAGGGCGTTGAAAAATGACAATTGGTAGCGTGCTGAGAACGGAACGGGGCAACCGATCTCAACAACAAATGGTGCTTGAATTGGAGCTTCCGATCTCAAGAGAGAGCTTATCTCAATACGAAAATAACAGAACAGAAATGCCAGCTGACATTAGCAGAATGATTTCAGAAAAGGCGCGTGATCCGTGGTTCCACTTCAATATCGCAAGAGAGTACACAGGATTCGGGCCAAAGAAGCCAGACGGCAGGAAAGCGATCTTGCATCCATCAGCATGGAAAGAGATTGCAGTCAGAGAAATGCAGGAAGCGATTGAATCATTAAACAGCTTCAACTTTGCGCAACCACTTGAAAGCATTGAGAACTGGCAGTATGAGGACCTTCAGAGAGTCGCAGATCAGGCGATAGATGCACAGTATGCAGCAGGTAAGCTGATCGCAGTACTGGCTGAATCATCGAAGCTGGATGTGGTCAAGGCGTATAAGGATAACGAGCGCAAGTTGATTGCTCGGGGTTATTACAAGGAGGGATAACGTGCAGGTCAACAGAGGATATAACATCCGAGAGCAATACAAGGATGAGTTATTCGGTGATACATCACTGGTTGCGTTAGATAGCAAACGCATCATGATTAGTCAGCCAGGGCAGACAGTAAACGGTCAAGTAAGTATACACGTAAATCAGTTGGTGGAAGTATTCAAGCAAATAAGGGGGGCACAGAACAATGAGAGATCATCCAATGATCGAAGAGATCGAGAGACACGGTTATCCGGTTGAGTATCTGGACAGTGAAGAATCACAGGGTTTTGATTTCTACGGAACTGAGCTGTTCCCAGGTGATGATATTGCGGAGATCGGCAATGAGACGATTCACATCGACAATCTGGAACGGTTTTTAGAGGATCATAAGGGATTTAGTTTTAAGACACTTTAGGGGGCGAATGGGATGACAGTTAAAGAGCTGATTATTGAGTTATTGGAATACAAGCAAGAAGCCTATATTGATTTCAGCATAGGCACTGACGACGCTGACGAGTTTGAAATATCATATCCAGCATTTTCATCAAACAAGGTTTACGTGGATTTGAAATTTTATGGTCTTGAGTTGATCGACAAAGACACTATCGAAAGTAAAGACAGCACAATCGCTGGTTTGTCAGATAAAAATGAAGAGTTGCAACAGCGTATTGAGGAACTGGAGAATTTAGTTGAGAAGTGTGAATCAGAAGACAAATAAAAAGACCGTACAGAGGGCACTGAAACGGTCTGGCGTTGCTATATCGCTAATTCAATTATACATAGCAGCGCCGGAAAATACAAGGAGGCGTTATTCTTGGAACCGATTAAATTCAGATATGTAACACGCCATAAAGCATCAGGCAACATCGAGATCAAACATTATTCACTTTATCAGATCGAGCAAGGTGGGTTGTATATCCTATCTCCTGCTTTCCATGCCGATTACGAGATACTTTCAAGGGATATGTATACAGGATTGAAGGATTCAAGTCCAGATGATTCTAAGACAGGCGGATCTTTAGAAATCCATGTCAATGACATTTTATACGACGTTTTCGCAGGAGATTTTTACAGAGTAGATTTTGATGAAAATTATGCAATGTTTTTCCTCAAATTCTTACACGGTAACAGTAAAAGTCCTTTAGATAGGAATTTTGAAGAGTTCGATGTAGAGGTAGGAAACGATTTGTATGTAGTAGGAAATGTATTTCAAAATCAAAATCTACTGGAGGCGACAAAATGAACTTCACATACAAAGGACAAGCCATCTATCAGCCGCACCAAGATGACAGCGATACGATCCACTTCCTTTACGAATGGCTGAAGGATCATGAAAAGTCACTCGGTGGATCGGCAGCATATGAGCAGGTGCTTGAGGAGTATCAGACGAGCCGGACTGAGTGGGAGATGCAGAGATCAGCACCACTTAAATTACTGAAGGAGGCATAACATGAGACAGCTTCAGGTAGTGGAATCAACTAACGATATGACTCGGGAAGAATGGCTGCAACAACGTAAAAAGGGGATCGGCGGATCAGATGTAGGTGCCATCCTCGGAATCAACAAATGGAAATCACCGATTCAGGTCTACTTTGAAAAGATCGGTGAGTATTCAGAGGAAGTCGATAATGAAGCAGTTGAATGGGGCAACATTCTTGAGTCAGTCGTTGCTGAACAGTTCGCGAAAAAGACCGGATATAAGATCCGAAAGAAAAATGCAGTGCTGCAGCATCCAGATGAACCGTGGGCACTTGCGAACGTGGACCGGCTGATCAATGCAGTAGATGAACGTGGACCGGGCGTGCTGGAAGTCAAAACAGCATCAGAGTATGTCCGTAACCAGTGGGAAGATGATGAAATCCCATCAAGCTATCTTGTGCAGTTGCAGTGGTACTTGTACGTCACAGGTTATAAATGGGGTGCATTCGCCGTTCTGATTGGCGGCAATAAATTCAGATACAAAATGGTTGACCGAGATGATGAGCTGATCGAGATCATCAGGCAGCAGGTTAAAGACTTCTGGATCAATCATGTGCAGGCAGGTGTAGCGCCTGAATTCGATGGATCAGAGGCAAGCGAAAAGTTACTTAGTAAAATGCATCCTGATTCAAATGGTGAGCAGATCAACTGGTCGGCCGAGAAAGATAAGCTGATTGAAACGTATCTCGATGCCAAAGGAGATGCCAGAAAGGCAGCAGAAAATGTGAAGCATTATGAGAATCAAATCAAGTCACTTCTGGGTGATTACGAAGAGGCGCATACATTCAGTCATAAAGTCAGCTGGAAGTCAGTAGCGCGCAAGACAGTAGACTCTAAGAAGCTGAAAGCAGAAAGACCGGACATTTATCAGCAGTACACGAAGGAATCAAATTCAAGGCGCTTCAGCGTCAACTAACAGGGGGCATTTATTATGGCGACAAACGATTCATTGAAAAACGAACTGGCAAACAAACAGCAGCAGGGTGTAGCGAAAAAACAGCTATCACCTGAGCAGATGCTTAATCACACTCTAAAGGTTATGTCACCAGAGATTCAAAGAGCGCTGCCGAAGCATATGGATGCAGACCGTATGGCTCGAATCGCATTAACAGCCGTCAGAACCACACCTAAACTGCTTGAATGTGATCAGAAAAGTTTTCTTGCAGCATTAATGCAGTCAGCTCAGTTGGGTATCGAGCCGAACACCGGGCTAGGGCAGGCATACCTGATCCCTTACGGAAATCAAGTGCAATTTCAACTTTCTTATAAAGGCCTTATCGATCTGGCGACACGCTCAGGACAGTTTAAGGCGATCTATGCTCATGAGGTTTATCCAAACGATGAATTCAACTTCCAATATGGATTGAATAAAGACTTGGTTCATGTGCCGGCGCCTGATCCTGACGGTGAGCCGATTGGATATTATGCAGTCTATCACTTAAAGAACGGCGGTTATGACTTTGTGTACTGGACGAGAGAACGAGTGGATCAGCACGCTAAGAAGTTCTCTATGGCAGTTCAAAAAGGTTGGACAAGTCCATGGAAAACAAACTATGACGCTATGGCAAAGAAAACAGTGCTGAAAGAGGTTCTGAAGTATGCTCCTAAGTCAATTGAACTGCAGAAGTCAGTTGAAGCTGACAGTACCATCAAGACTGAGATCAATGAGGATATGAGCAACGTGATTGATGCGACTGATTACACTGTATTCGATGATCAGCCGGAGATTTCTTCTGCTGAGGAAGTGAAAGAATCGTGATCGGAAAATACAAACACGTCAACTCATCAAAAACAGTCAGATTAGTCGCCGCAAAAGGCGAAAACGTGTTTATCAAGCAGTCAGAGGATGGCGTACTGATCCCGGTGCCGAAAACGGACTTTCAGAGGTTGTTTAAGAGGGTTTGGCTGGCAGATGAGTATTGAGGTTTTGACACATTATGCGAACTAAAGGAGGATGCAAAATGAACTTAACAAAGACTACAAAACAGCAATCAAATATTGAAAACCTCTTAACGCTTATAAAGGAAAATCCAGAATTAGAAATCGTTCCAATGATCGCTACAGATGTATGTGCCAGTGATGATTTCACTTCATGGATGGGGTCGTGGGGTTCTGCGAAAATTGATGAGGTTTTCCATAGTGAAGAAAGAATTTATTTCCGATCTATTGATGAAGAAGAGGTTGAAGAAATGTTTTTCAATCAGTTGGAAGTATTAAATCCATCCTGGTCTGACACATACCTACAAGAACAAGCTGAGATAAAAGCAAAAGAAGTACAGTGGGAAAAAGTCATTACGGTTTATATCGACTTACCGTAAAGCACATTCCGAACATTGAACGTCACTAGAAAGGAGCAATCCAGTGGGATCCGCCAGCAAAGAACATTTCGTCAAACTTTATTCAAGAGCACTGAAGGAGCTGTGGTCGGATTCCCTCTCCTTCAGAATCTATACTTACTTTTTGAAAGAAAAGAAGCACTATGCACAAACAGCCAGGCTAAAGAATGGAACGATCGTATTGGAGCCTGAACAGGTCATCACAGGCGCTCCTTCACTCGCAAGACATATAGAGGGTGAAGATGCTTCAAGGTCAGATGCACAGCGAATATGGCGCAAGGTGAAGCAGTTGGAGGAGAAGGGATTCATTAAGCTGGACAGTCATCAGAGGCTGTTCTCCATCGTCACAGTGCTGGATCTCGATAATATAGACGAACCGATTGAGGATGATCTTGAGTTTACGCTTGAGCCGTTGGAAGAAAGTGAGCCTGAGCAGATGCAGGAGCCAGTGCAGGAACCGGAGAGAGAGCCTGAGAATCCTAAAAACGCCTTTAGAGTATTTGAAGAGAACTGGGGCATGATGCCGCCATTGCTAATCGAGGAAGTTGGTCACGAGATAGATGAGATCGACCAGACTGGCGGTGATGGGGATGGGCTTGTATGTGCGGCGATTAAAGTGGCTGTTGTCGCACAGGCTCAATGGCGATTCGCTAAAGGCGTCTTGCTGAAATGGCGCAACGCAAATGTGCTGACAGTTGAGCAGGCAAGAGCATTTACAAGGAAGCATGAAAATGAGATTCAGCAAAGCAAGCAGCAGAAACCGCAGTACAAGGGTTACAGCAAGAAGCCGCAGCGCAAGGAACTTGTGCCCGAGTGGTTTAATAAGCCGGATGAAGAACCCGAGATGACGCAGGAAGAGATCATTCAGATGGAAGCATATAAGCGCCAGAGGGCAGAAAGAACAGGAGGCAGTTAAATGGCGAACTTATCTATTACGCAGCGTAGAAAAATGAAAGAAAACATGAAGATTCTTAATCTCGGCCAGGATATGACGACCGGACAGATGTTTCACCTGCTCGATCAAGGGGTTGCCCGAAGCAGAGTCAGAGAAGCGCTGAAAATGCCGCAGGTAGGGTTTGACATGTTTGTAAAGATGTACGAAGCCGGGCGCGCGAAGAACGATGAGGACATGGCTGAATGCGAAGTGTGCGGATCATGGATTTATAGATACACAAGAGGCAACCGCAAGCGCTGGGTTTGCGAGCATGAAGATTGCTTGAGCGAGCTTGAGAGATTAAAAGCAATAGAGAAGGTGTACTATCGCAAAGCGACCAGGGAGATCGAAAGGGGGAAGCGCCATGAAGCGATATGTGAGGGTCAAGCGCAGAAAGTCAGTGGATAAAGAGAAGCTGGTGACGATTGAGGTGTTTAACAGCAAGGTTGAGGGTGCTGATTATATTATTTTTGAGGGGTGTAAGTGATGAGGGATGCGTGGGTTTTGAAGTTGAAGGAAGAGTCCAAAGAAGATGGCATGGAAGGCGTTTTTTACTTCTGTGATGAGGACGGTGGAGAGAATGACTTTCTTACACAAGACCTTAATGAAGCTACTATCTTCCCTGATAAATATAAGGAAATTGAGAGCATGAAAGAATACGAAAAAGGAATGCTTTCGATGTTCGGCACAGATGCTGTGTTGAATGCCGGTTACACACACATGATGAAAAACTTCGAATTCGTAGAGGTCGAGATCGAAGAGGTTGAATCCAAATGAAAAGGCGCAGATGCAGCATAGACGGTCATGACTACCTGGTCACAAAAGAGGAAAAGACAGTTGATTATCACTGGTCATGGAAAACATGCAGGCATTGTGGATTTAAGACATACGACTTGGAGGATAAAAGATGTTAAATAGAGTTGTTTTGGTAGGCAGGCTGACTAAAGATCCGGACTTGCGCTATACACCATCAGGCGTTGCAGTAGCGACTTTCACGCTCGCAGTCAACAGACCGTTTAAGAATCAGACGGGTGATCAAGAGGCTGACTTCATCAATTGCGTTGTATGGCGCCGCCCAGCAGAGAATGCAGCCAACTTCTTGAAGAAAGGTAGTCTGGCAGGTGTAGATGGCAGATTACAGACGCGGAGTTATGAGAATCAGGAAGGCAAGCGTGTATATGTGACTGAAGTAAATGCTGAGTCGGTTCAGTTCATGGAGCCTAAAGGTAGTGGTCAGGAACAGCAGGACCAACAGAAAGAGCAGAAGCCGCAGGAAAATAAGCAACCAGATGCATTGAAGGATCCGTTTGCTAATGATGGTCAGCCGATTGATATCAGTGATGATGATTTGCCATTTTAGAGAATTCAGAAAGGTGGAAGATCGATGCTAACAACAGTTATCTCGAGAATCAGAGAAGAAGAGCTATTGCAGGCAGTCCAGGATCTTAAAGACAGAGGGTTTGAACAACAGGGTGAGATCGTCAGAGAGTTTTCAGCGCCAAAACGTTTTAGCTCGGCCCAGAAGAAGCGTTTCAAGTTTGAGGAGAATGATCAGTGCGTGATGTACCGGGTCAAGATGGTTAAAACTCGATCAGATGTGAAGAAGTCGGAGCTTACTCAGAAACTTGAAATTCATCAGCATGACATCATCAGCCTGTTTAAAGAAGCGCTGAGAATTGAAGAGGCAGCTATACATGAGGCTGACAAGCTCTGGACAGACATTGAGCGTGAGAGACGTAAAAATGAAGCGCTGCAGATGGAGAATGACGCGCTGAGAAAAGTGTTGCTTGAGCTATATAAAGAAGAGCTGAAAGAGCAGCCGAAAGTGTATAAGAATCCACTGAAAGGAAATTACCCGGCTTATACATGCGTCGGGCGCAGGAAGATTGAGATCGGGCGTTTTGATACAGAGAAAGAGGCAAAGCAAGCTGAGATTAATGCGAGAGGGGTACTGGAAGCATGAGTTTGAAACTATCAGTCTTACAAGATGTCTGCATTGAAAGAGAGCGTCAAGATCAAAAATGGGGCGTTCAGAGACATGATATGGCTACATGGTTAGTCATTCTGGTTGAAGAAGTTGGAGAGTTAGCGCAGGCAATCCAAAGAGATAATCACTGGGGCAAATCTTCAGATGCTGATAACAGCTATACAGAGGCAGTGCAAATATCGGCTGTTGCGGCAGCCATTGCAGAACAATTGAAAGAAGAGGCTCAGAATAAAGCGAAAATGAATGATCCGATTAACCAGGAACTTTAATCAGCTCAGTATCGGGTCATGGTCCGATTTATCGGATCAAAAAGGAGGGAAGTGTTATGACATCCAAACTGCAGCTGATCCACCGCACAGAGGATTTGCATGATATATGTGCTACTTGTGAACTGGTACCACCGGCATCATCACCAAATAACCCGATATGCAGCAAGTGTCCTGTCCAGGCTGAGTTGCAGCAGATCGGCAAGCAACTGCTGATTAATCCAAAGATAGATAAAATTGTCTCTAAAGGCAGGGACATGTCGGTCAGTGAAATGAAATACCTGGTCAATAAGAGTTATGACATAAAGAGTCTGAAAAAGATATTGAAAATGGGTGATGTCGTTATAAGGGACATATTGAATAACAACAATATAAGTGTAAGGGGAGATGAAGAAATGCCGACAATCAATCTAACCACTGATGAATACATGAGTTTTATAGATGAAGGGCTCTCGATCAATGAAATGGCTGAACGAAAAGGCTTAAAGCCGCAGCAGATTTATAACTTTAAGTCATACAACAACCTGCCATCTGCCCCACGAAAGAAAAAGGTGCAGGAGAAATCAGTTGCCTCCATTCCGGCACCAGTAAAGGAGAAAACAATGCCGTTAAAAGTGGTAAAAGATGAATCAGTTTCGCATGATGCACCATTAAAGCAGATGGAAGCGCGGATGAAGGCGAAAGATGAAAAGATCGCTGAGTTAGAAGTAAAGCTGAATCAAAAGGTAGATTACTCAGAGGGCTGGGTCACACAATCGAAGTACAAGGAAGTTGACGAAGATAATAAACGATTGAAATCCAAAATTGAGCAGTTAGAGGAAGAGAACCACCGTCTGAATCATTTAGCTCAAGAGACAGATAGAACTCTTGAAAACGAGCGTTTCAGAGCGAATGATCAGGCTGCTGAATTGGTGTTGGTTACTGAGCAGTTGAAGCATGCTAAAGGATTGTTGAAAGCTATTTTGTAGGAGGGGTTAGATGAAACGTCATAAGAATTCACGATACCAGGAATTAAAAGCTGATTATGATTCGCTGAAGCACTTTCACAAAATTGCGACGGAACAGAATGCTGAGATGAAAGAAGAATTGAAGGTTCTGAGATCAACGAAATCAACAAACGTGAAATATGCAGTTGAGCAACAAGGGAGAGCGCATTACTTTCAAGTCCAGTCAGAGAAGTACGAGGAAGCTTTAAGGGATATTGACACTCATATCAGATCAACGCCTTATCCGGTTCCTTACATCATCGGATCACTTAAAGAAGTGCTGCCAGAATATAAAGAGGCAACCAAATGATTATGGATGCAATAATGGTCTCTGTCTCAGTGCTAAGTGGCGCTGTGATTGGGTACGTTATGGGTTATGCCAATGGGTATGATGATGGTTTTGATGAATGCTATAAAACGTCTAAAGAAGAGATTGATAAGCTCATTAAGAGGGTGAAACGATGAAAGGCAAAAGACCACGACAAAAACGCCAGCAGCGCCAGTGGATCTCGCATAAGGTTGAGATAGACGGCATTGAGTTTGACTCAGCAACTGAAGCAGCTTATTACAAGCAGTTGAAGCGTGATCCGGATGTGTTGGATATTGAATGTCACCCTAAGTTTAATATATTGCCAGCTTACGAGGTTGAGTGTAAAAAGTGTAAAGGTGCCGGACGAATACTCAATAATAGAACACTGAATCTTAATAAATGCGCTCAGTGCAAGGGTAAAGGCAGCAGACAGAAAGCAGGCTCAGTTTACACAGCAGACTTCAAAGTTACTTACCAGGATGGCTACACCGAATACATTGATGTGAAGGGCGGACCAGTGAATGAAGGGTTCCCACTGAGAAAGAAGCTGTTTGAAGTGTTAAAGGGTGTCGAGCTGATCGTTGTTGAGAAAAAGAATAATCAGTTTGTGAGGAAGTGATGAGATGGAGAAGAACATCAGTAAAGCTCAGATCAATATAACAATGGAGATTGACGGTATTGTGCATCTGGTGGCAATGGAACAGGAGAGGCTTGATGCTGTATCAATGTTGATCAGATCAGCAACAGAAACGGTCATACCTACGAAGAAAACGCAGGCTGAGTTAGTTAAATTCTTGGATTATAAGAGGTGATTTAATGCAACCAGTAATCGGGCAGTCAGGAACGATATACAGATCAGATACTCTTGAAGTGATCACTAATGTTGATTATGTTTATCTGCAGATTAGGAGAATTGAAGAATGGATCACGGATTTCGTGGCAAGTTTTGCTGAAGCTGTTCATGAAATTGTTAGTTCATTTGTGCAGATGCTTGAGGGCATAGTTGAAACGAATAAGCAGATCGAGCAAGATAACCAGATCCGCCGCACATGGTCAGTCGATACAGATACCAGGCTTAAAAGTCAGGTGATCGAGAATAAGCCGAGGCATCAGGTGAGAAAGATTATTTGATGGGGGTGAGGAAATGACTGTTGAAGAATTGTACGAAGCGTATTTAAAAGCTGTCAAAGATGCTTCTAATGGACTTGTGACCAGTGATAAGGCTGAATTCTTCAAGATGGTAGCATTTCGTGAAGTCATGACTAAATACGAATATCAGCATATGAAAGATACAGAGGCTCGCAAACGAAAGATGATGGATGGTCTCAAGGGGGATCACGAATGAAGCTAAATGAAAAGCCAGGAACATACGCAATCATTAATAAGCGCACAGGGATGTTTTTGACAGGAACTGATTACAGAACTGAGCCATGGACTCAATTAACATACGGCTGGCAACCTCCTTGCTTATACGCTTATGAATCTAAAGCTGAAGATGATCTGATAGATCGCAGGTGCGGACCAGATTATGAGGTTGTTGAGGTAAAACTGAAAGTAAAAAGGCGTTAGGGGTGTCAGCATGACTGAAAAAGAGCTTGTGGAAAAGGGGATTCCTTACGTGATTGTGTGCAGCGATGGCAAACAGGAGGTTTATCCACTTGAGCCGCACAGCAAGACGACGATCATCACGCATCAGGGTAAGGTGGACAGGATTGAGAGTAATGTGAGTATGAAGTTTAAGGGGCGGTGAGGTAATTGAACAAAAGGATTAAGAAAAAACTAAACAAATTATGCATAAATTGTACTTTTGAAAACCTTTGTCGAGTTGCAGAATTGGATCACTGCAAAGCAAAGTACTATTACAAAAAGTAAGAACCCAAAAACTAAATAACTCCATCAGAAAAACTGAGGAGCTTGAAGCAAAGACCTTGTGAGAGAGGCGCTCTTTGCTTTTGGCTCCTTTTCTCATTTTAAGGGGGAATTGTTGATGAATAAAGAGCAGATTGCAAATACACTGAAAGATTACCACTGGATGGTTGCTACATTGGCTGATAAACGCAATATGATGATCACCAGTGCAGGACTGGTTGCTAAAGGTGGGATTGAATCGTCTTTACCTTCAGGACAAGGCCAACATAGCGACCCGGTGTTCAACGAGGTGACGCGCAGGGAGAAGCAGAATAAGTTCACTCGTCAGTTAGAGGAGAAGGTGCTGTATATTCAGCAGGCGGTAGAAGAGATTGATAATCCTAAAGATCAGGCGGTGCTACATTATCTGCTGTTAGGTAAGAGCTACATGGAGATAGCCATCAGGCTTGATCTGAGCAAGGATGAAGTCAGATGGTGCCGCAAGAGGATTATTAAAGCAATATCAGAACACCACGATTCCCACAATTCCCCCAACGTCGACAAGGGCGAAAAAACATCTGTAAAATGTGGGTAGGTCGGACGGTCTGAAGTGAAGCGCACATATCAATGCGTTGAACGGATACGAGAAACCTAAGATCTGAACAGATCTAATTGACGCTGGTCATATCGTGAACAGAGAATAATACTCTTACAGATTCGACTGGCCGATGGTTTAAGGAAAAACTCTATATGAGTTGATAGATCCAGGTCTACTTGGGTCGAAGTTGAGAGGCGGTTTAAGCTGCCTCTTTTTATTATGCCCAAATGAGGTGAAATGATGAGATACACAGAAGAAGATTGCATTAGAGATACCACACAGCATATTCACGAGGTTAGAAAACAATTAAGCAGAGTGATCGTTGATCTTACAGAAAGAGGCAGGGTGCATGATCTTTCTAAGCTTAAAAGTCCTGAACTGGAAGTGTTTACTGAATATACACCCAAATTACGCGAAAGCACTTATGGTTCTGATGAATATAAGGAAAACCTCGCAGGTATGCAGGTAGCTTTACAACATCATTATGAGAGTAACAGTCATCATCCAGAACATTATGAGGACGGCATTAAAGGAATGGATTTGCTGGACATCATTGAAATGTTTTGCGACTGGAAAGCAGCAACATTACGTCATGCTGATGGTAATCTCAATAAGTCTATTGAAATTAATCAGAAGAGATTCGGATATTCAAATGATCTCGCTCAAATATTTAAAAACTCAGTAAAGATTTTTGAATAGGTGATTACATGAAAATCACAGACAAACAATATGAAGCCAACTGCAAGACTTGTGTATGGATGACGAAAGCAGGTACGAGTAAGAGGGTTTGTCCTTATAGCAGGTGTTTTACCGGGAAGCTGAAGTAAAGGAGTGAATGCGGTGGATTTAATGGCAGTTAGAGATAATAAGCGATTGTGGGAATTAGATCAGACGCTGGTACTCGATAATGATTTTAAAGCTCGCTATAAGATTGATGGTGAAGGTTTAGAAACTGATATTTATGTTATCACCGGCGAAGAGGGTGGAAAGAACATCGTGACGTTTGGGCATTCTCCTGCTGATGGTCTGCTTGTTGGATTAGATGACAGTGAGCTATTCAATTCATTGCTTGAGTGGCTTCAGGTGTGCGTGGATGAGAATGATATAACGATTAGTTGAGCAGTACATAAATTCATGATGGGAGATGAGGGCGTGATGTGATGGACTGGGAAGAAATCAGAAAAGAATATGAAGCTGGCGGCATTACATTACAGGCTCTCGCTGATAAGCATGATATTAAGATTGGCACATTAAAGAGTCGTAAAAGCCGTGAAGGTTGGGGAGGTAAAAAGGATGCAACCAAAAGAGGTAAGGTTGCATCCACAAAGAATAAAGATGCAACTAAGAAGAAACAGAAGAATCGAAGTGGAAACCCTAATCCGAATAACCAGTTTGCCAAACGGAACACTGCTGCTAGGAAGCACGGATTGAGATCAAAGTATTTTTCAGCCTCTCAAAAAGAGATTATGGAGGACTTTGAAGAGTTTTCAATCGCTGATCAGTTGTGGATTCAGATAGAGATTAAGTTCTCTGCTATCATCCAGTTGCAAAAGGTCATGTGGGTCGAATACGCTGACCAAACATTGAATGAAGAATCAATGGTGTCAAGTGGAGAAGGTGGAGATTCAACTGCTTATAAGGTCGTATATGCTTTCGAGCAATACGAGTCATATATCAAGGCGCAAGCAAGAGCAATGGCTGAATATCGCAATTTGGTTAAACACTTCGTTGATATGGCGCACGATGAAGATGAGCGAAAGCTGAAGCTTGAGCAGATGCAAACCTCTATTGATAAGAACCGCGCAGTAATATCTAAATTGGATTCAGATGGAGAAGGCAGTCAGGAAAGCGAAGTGGCTAAAATGCTGCGTAAGATGGCAGGTGTTAAGGATGAGTAACCTGACCAAAAAGCAGCAGGAGGTCTGGAACTGTTATATAGAAGAATCACCTAAAATACTTGTAGCAAGTGGAGCGAAACGTGCTGGAAAGACGTTCGTATTCATCTTGCTTTTTTTGATGCACATTGCCAAGTATGAGAATCAAGGGCTCTCATTCATCATCGGCGGTGCGACTCAGGCATCAATCAGACGTAACGTGCTTGATGATATGGAAGCGATACTTGGCAAAGAGCTGAAGCTGGATAAAACGAACGCCATTCGTATATTCGGCAATAAAGTATATTGCTTCGATGGATCCAATGCAGACGCCTGGAAGAAAGCGCGTGGTTTTACATCAGCAGGCGCACTGCTCAATGAGGGAACGGCACTTCACAACATGTTTGTGAAAGAAGTCATCTCACGTTGCTCATATCCAGGTGCAGCGACATTTCTTGATACTAACCCTGAGAATCCAGCTCATACGGTTAAAACGGATTACATTGATAAAGACGGCCAGCGACTGAAGAATGGAAAGTTGAACATAAAAGCATTTCACTTCTCACTGTTTGACAATGATCAACTGGATCCGGAGTACGTTGAGTCGATTGTAGCCAGCACGCCATCAGGCATGTTTACAGATCGAGATATTCACGGTCAATGGGTAGCTGCTGAAGGTGTTATTTACAAAGATTTTAACCAGCACGTTCATTACATTACATCTGAAGAAGCAGAAACGAAGAATTTCGTTAAATATTTTGCTGGCGTTGACTGGGGTTATGAACACCATGGTTCAATTGTTGTTCTCGGTATAGATGATAAAGAGGACATTTACCTTTTAGAGGAGCACGCCAAGCAGCATGAAGAGATTGACTATTGGGTTGAGGTTGCTAATGGTGTCAAAGAGCGTTACGGCAATATTAACTTCTATTGCGATACAGCAAGACCTGAGCACGTTGTCAGATTCAGACGAGAGCGAATTAAAGCAAGAAACGCAGATAAAGCTGTTGTTTCTGGTATTGAAGAAGTGGCCAGGCTCTTTAAGCTGCAGAAATTAAAAGTGGTGAAAGATCGGGTTGAGCGCTTCAACGAAGAAATCAACCTGTATGTATGGAATGAAAAGACTGGCGAGCCAGTGAAACTTTGGGATGACGTACTCGATGCTGTTCGTTATGCCATATATACAGAATTAAAACCAAAACGACGTAAAACGAGGTAGGTGAGTTCATTGTTAAAATTCAAGAAGCAAATTGATGAAAATGGTATTAACGAAGAATTGATTCAGGAAATCATATCAGCTCACAGCACAGAGCGCGATCGTATGAAGAATTTATACCAACGCTATAAAGCAGATGAAAACGGGCCGAAGATATTCAAACGATCTGCAGCTGCTTATGATGGATTTGGTAAGTCGAATGCAGTTAAACGATTAGATGACAAGGTTAATAACCGCCTGAATAACTCGTTTGATGCAGATATCGTTGATACCAAGGTTGGTTATATGTTCGGTCATCCGATCAGTTATGAAGCAGATAAAGAGAATCAGTCGTTAAAAACAGTGTTAGAAGAGTTTATTCTGCGAAACAGTGTTGCTGATGCTGATTCTGAATGCGGAAAGATGGCTGCGATCTGCGGTTACTCTGCAAGGCTTGTTTATATCGACACTGACGGATTCGAAAGAATTAAGAACATCGAGCCGTGGGAAACGATCTTTATAGGTGAAGAGATCCATGAGCCTGATTACTCTATCAGATATTACACACTCAATGGACAAACCTACGCTGAATTTTATGATGATTCATATGTATATCTGTTCTCAAAAAGAGGCGGCAATACGTATGACCTGGTTGAAATAGAAGATCATCTATTCGAGCATAACCCTTTATTCGGCATTGCCAACAATAAAGAGATGAAAGCTGACGCTGAGAAGGTGCTGGCGCTCATTGACGCGTATGATAGAACAATGTCTGATGAATCGAATGAGATTGAGCAGTATCGCCTGGCTTACCTGATCCTTAAAGGTATCGGAGCTGATGAAGATACCTTAGCTGAAATGAAGGAATCCGGAATTTTAGAGATGTTCGAGAAGGATGATGACGCAAGGTATCTGACAAAGGATATCAACGATCAGATGATCGAGAATCACCTTGATCGACTGGAAGAGAATATTCTTAGATTTGCCAAGTCGGTTAATTTCTCAGATGAGTCATTCGGCGGAACGATCACAGGTCCAGGAGCCAGATACAAGCTAATCGCACTTGAAAATAAATGCATCACGATGGAAAGAAAGTTCTCAGCAGCACTCAGATATCAGTTTAAGGTGCTATTTAGCGCATGGGCGAAGCGTAGAGGATTTGCGAAAGAGGATTATTTGAAGGTGTGGTTCGGTTTTAAGCGCAATCTGCCACCGATGCTTTTGGATGAAGCGCAATCAACTGCTCAGCTTAAAGGCAACATTAGCGAACGCACACGCCTATCATTGCTAACCTTTGTTGATGATGTTGATTATGAGATTCAGGAAATGGAGAACGACCTTCAGAGGTTCGGTGAGCGATTGCCGGATTTAGAGGAGGATGAAGAGGATGAACCAGTTACAGATTGAGGAGCTCCTGGATAAACTCCTGAAGCAATCAGAGGACGATCTCGAGAAGGTATTCAACAAACGACTCAGAAGCATTCAGTTTCAAGTTTCTGAAATGTACAGGAAGTATGAGAAGGATGGAGAGCTCGGATGGACTGAGGTGAACAAGTATGACCGGTTCGGAAAAGAAATGGCGAATATCGCTAAAGAGCTAACCGGTGATTACAGAATGATCATTCGTGAGCTTCAAAAATCCCTTGAATATCAGTATGTTGAAGGGTATTTGAGAACAGCGTACCTGTTAGAAAACTTTGCAGGCTCAGAGATGGGCTTTACGGTTCCTTCAGTCGAGATGATCAAAAGTGTATTGCTCAATCCAATCGCTGAACTGACCTTATCAGCTGTCATGCAGCAGCACCGGAATGAAATAGTGCGAAATGTGAATATTGAGATTGCACAAGGCATCCAGGCTGGCGAGGGATATTCTCAGATCGCTAAAAGGCTTGAGAAAACAGTGGGCTTCTCGAAAAACAAGGCTCGGCTGGTTGCTCGTACTGAGTCTGGCCGTGTTCGTTCCCTCTCAGGTGAGAAGGCGGAGGAACAGGCTGCAAAGTTTGTTGAGATCACAGGGCTATGGATGAGTGCGTTGGACTTTAGAGTCAGAAAGTCTCACCGCATACTCGATGGTCAAAAAACAGATAAAGAAGGTTATTTCCATTACATGAAGCTAAAAGCAAAAGGTCCGCATCAGTGGAATGTTGCTTCGATGGATATTCAGTGTCGCTGCGTGAAGCTCAGACTTGTTAATGGCATGATTCCTGAAGTGCGCAGAGGTCGCAATTACGCTGATCCTATTTACCAGCAGAAGCTTGCCGATCGCATTGAAAAGTATATGGGTGATGAGTCACTGACATATAAGAAGGCTCTCAAGCAGGCGCAGAAGGAGATTTTGCCACCATCAAAGGTTATGGATTACGAGCCGTTTGAGAAGTGGAAGGAAAGACAGCCGAAAGCATCATAATATTTTCATGTGTAGTAAAATTATTTCGAGGTGATTGAAATGAAAATTTACGTTTTAGTAGTTCATGAGGATGATTTTGACTATGATGAAATCGACGATGCAGTAGTTCTGGCTGAGAATAAAGAGGAAGCTATCAAGATAGCCCAAGAGCAACGTAATGTGAGATGGGTAGTAGAGAAAGTGTTTGACACAGATAAAACCACTTTAATAAGCAAATACATCCATCACGGTTAAGCACTCACAAATTGAGTGCTTTTTTATATGGTCAAAGGAGTGGTCACTTTGAACGAGTTAAACGAATATCGCTTAAAGAAAGAAGGCAAGATCACACCAAAAGAAGTGATTAAAAACCTTTTAGAAGCCATTGATCGTGGCGAAGTTGAAGAGGTTGTTTTTGTTTCTAAGGGCACTGATGGTGTGATTGGTACTGGATGGTCTGAAATCAGCCTTTTAACAATGATCGGACTGCTTGAAGCTGGTAAGGTCATGGCGTTAGATGAGCTAAAGGATTAAGGAGGTGGATCATTTGCAATACTCGCTAAGTCAAATCCGAGGAAGGTAAGGTGATCCACATCTCGCAGCTATGCGTTAAATAGTCGCTTTAAGCACAGCGTAAAAGGCTTATTTATTTTGCACTCTCAGGCTCGTACTGTGGAGGGCACAAGGAGGAACAAACAATGAATTTAGAAGAAGTGAGAGCATGGCTAGAAGCCAATAGAAACGATTCAGAGGTATCTGCTTATTTAGGAGAACTTTCAACGCCTACGGTTGAAGGAGTGGAAGGATTCTTGGATACAGATGCAGGACGCAAATTACTTCAACCTCGCTTGGACAGCAATTTCACGAAGGGTTTAAACACCTGGAAGGATAAGAACCTGGACAAGCTCATTGAGGAAGAAGTGAAGAAGCGCAATCCGGACAAAACGCCGGAACAAATCGAGCTTGAGAACCTGAGAAAAGAGCTTGAAGACCAGAAGAATGAAGCGAAGCGTGAAAAGCTGATGTCTTCAGCGATGAAAGAAGCTTCAACAAAAGGATTGCCTACTGGTTTCCTCGACCTATTTGTAACAAGTGATGAAGAAACCACGCTTGCGAATCTGAAGCGCTTGGAAGAAACGTATTCAGCAGACCTTCAAAAAGCTGTTGATGAACGATTCCAGAAGGGCGGCCGAAAGATTCCTTCAGGCGATCCGAATGAGGATAACAGTGTTGGTTCAAATTTCGCTAAGTCAGCCAATGAGCAAAGCAAGCCAGCATCAGCTGGACTATGGGATTAAGAGAGGAGAAATAAATCATGCCATACGTAAAAAATTACGGTAAAACAGAAGACATTAACTTTCTGGCAAGCGCTAAATTCATCGCATTCACAGAAGAGGTGAGCGATTCAGGCGTAACCGCTAATGAACACGGCCGCAAAGTGGTTCCTGCTGGAACTGTATATCCTGCGAACGACGCAACAGCAAAAGGAATCCTATTCCATGATGTAGATGTTACTGAAGGTCCTCAGCCGGGTTCAGTAATGGTCGAAGGTTATGTAATTGAAGCACGCCTGCCAGCAGCACCAACAGCAGAAGCAAAAACAGCAATGACTGAAATCAAATACCGATAATTCGATAAAAAAGGAGACGATCACATGCCAAACGTTTTAGAATTATTCAATCAAAGAGAGGTTCTTACTTACCTTCAAAACCGTCAATTCCCTGCACTGCTTGGTGAAACACTCTTCCCTGAGGTAAAACGCCAGAGCCTTGAATTTGATCAGATCAAAGGAGGCAGCATGATTCCGGTCACTGCAAGCGTTCATGCTTTTGATACAGAGGCAGAGATCGGCAGCCGCGAAGCAACTAAACAGGCACTTGAGCTTGCGCTGATTAAGCGTAAGATTCAACTGAAAGAAAAGGAGATCATCGCGCTTGAAAATCCACGTAACGATGCCGAGCAGCAATATCTGATGTCACAGGTATTCAATGATGTTGACAGACTTGTTGCCGGTGTTAAATCTCGCGTTGAGCAGATGCGTATGGAAGCTCTTTCTTCAGGTACGGTTACGCTCGAAGAGAACGGACTGAGTGCTGTTATTAATTACGGCGTGCCTGCCGAAAATAAAGAGGCGCTTGCTGGTACTTCAGCATGGACTGATGAATCATCTGATCCAATCGCCGATTTAGAGCGTTGGGCTTCTGTTCTTAATGGGTCAGCAACTCGTGCACTTACTTCTAAAACCGTACTGAATGCGCTTCTGCGTCACCCAAAAGTGGTTGCTGCAATCTTTGGTTCAGGTTCTGGAAGAATTCCAACACGTGCTGATTTCAACGCATTCCTTGTTCAACAGGAACTGCCTCAGGTTGCTGTATATGACCACGTATTCCGCAAGCAAGCAGCAAACGGAACGTACACGCAGCACCGTTACTTCCCTAACAACAAGTTTGTTATGTTCGGTGAAGGTACGATGGGTGAAACAATTTACGGTCCGACTGCTGAAGAAATCCGCCTTGTTCGTGATCCTTCAATTGATGTAAACATGGTCGGCAACGTCCTGGCTATGGTTTATGAAGAGAACGTTGATCCAGTAAGCACATGGACAAAGGCAGTAGCTACTGCGCTTCCTTCATTCCCTGCTGCTGATGAAGTGTTCCAGGCTCAGCCAATCGCATAATAAAAAATCTGAGGGTCGCTTTTATGCGGCCCTACTTTATTGGAGGTTACGCATATGAAAGTCACAGTAAAAGATACAGCTGTTGTATATAACGGCGAAAGATACGAACCGAAAGCAAGCCTTGATATCGCTGATAAGCACTTTAATGAAAACCTATTCGCAAAGTCTGAATCTGCAACGTCGTCTAATGATGAAGAGGCGGATTACTACGGCTTAACTGCTGAACAGCTTGAAAAGGTGAGTAACGATAAGCTCAAGGCTTTCTTGGATAAGGAAGGCATCGAGTATAAATCATCTGATAAGAAAGAGGACTTTATCAATCTGATCGTAGGAGAGTGATCTTATGCCTCTTCTGGATGAAATTAAAACACTACCTGCTTTCTCTAACGGTAAACATGATGAGTTTTTAGCGTTCATGGTGCCGGCTCTTGAAGATTGGATTAAAGAATATTGCAATAACGAATTTGACAAGCTGCCAAACGGAGAAACAAAGTACCCCGGCGGCGTCAAAATCTTTATTGCAAAAGCCTGCGAACACAACATGACAAAGGCTGGTTTATCGTCAAGGTCGATGGGAACAGTGTCATATTCGTATGATTTAGAGTTTCCGGATAGCTTGAAAATGTATCTCAGACCTTATCGAAAGCTGAAGTTTGTCAGACAAAGATAGGAGGGTGAACGATGATCAACATTGTCGGTCCAAAAGGACAGCGCCTGAGGGTCACAGATCGTGCGTATCAAGAGATTTACAAAGATCAGGGGTATAAGTCAGTCGGTGATAAACCGTCTGAAAAAGAGGTCATACAGGCTGAATCTGAGGCAGAGGAAAGTACTGATTATTCACGGCAAACACCTGCCGCGCTCAGACGTGTGAAAAATGAGATGTTAACTGCTTATCTAAAAGAAAAGGGCGTTCAATATTCAGATGATGCCACCAAAAAGGATCTGATCCAACTGATTAAGGGGTGATTGATTTGGAAGAATTTCCACATGAAGTCATCTTTCAAGTGCATACAGAGCCTGTTTCAGACGGCGGTGGCGGTTATATTCCGGGCGGTTGGGTGAACGTTGATACAGATGACTTTTATGGATTTTTAGACACTCCAACGTCAAAAGAAATCTACGAAGCTCATCAGCTGCAGCATCCATTTGACCGCAATCTCTACTACCCTTACAGAACCGACATTACGCCGAATATGCGTGTCGTATGCGAGGGTGAAACGTATGAGCTTGTGAGTAAGCCGATGGATCAGGGCGGTCAGAATGAGATCATGAAGGTGCCTCTGAGGTTGGTGAAGGCTGGTGGCTAGGAGAGCACAGGTATCAGTCGGAAATCGATTGCTTGAAAGAGCTCTCAGGCAGTATGGTGATGACATCATTGACGAGGTTAAGAAAATTGTAGTTGAAACAACCGAAATAATTTATAACCAAGTTATTTCACTTATGCAGGAAGATGACGGTAACCTGAAGCAATCAACAACATTTGAGATATCTGCAGATGGTTTAAGTGGAAAGGTGGAAATAACAGCACATTATGCGGTAAAACGTATGCCGCCTTCATTGGTAACAATGAATGTTTAAGAATCGGGGAAAATCGGTGAAAGTCTTTATTTGTAAACTTGTTTATTGATTGCGGAACAGGGTATAATATCACAAAGGGGTGGTATTATATGGCTGAGAAACGCAATGAAAAAGGACAATTTATAAAAGGGGAAAGTTTGAAAGATTTAACGGGGAAAAAATTCGGAAGGTTGACGGTTTTAGGGCTATCCGAGAAGCGTGTAGGCAGGAAAACTTATTGGGATGTAATATGTGAATGTGGTAATAAGAAGACTTTACGCAGCGACAGTTTGCAAAGCTCAACCAAATCATGTGGGTGTTTAAGAGACGAAAAAGCTGCATTGAATGTTGTGAAAAACCACAAACACAAAGATTCCGGTTCGCATTTACATTATCTTTGGATAAGAATGAAACAAAGATGTTATAATCCTAAAACTAAGCGTTTCGAGGACTACGGAGGTAGAGGTATTTCTGTTTGTGAAGAATGGAGAAACAGCTATGAAGTCTTTAAAAATTGGGCTCTCGAAAACGGATACAAAGAAGGTCTCTCTATTGAGAGAAATGACGTTAACGGAAACTATACCCCTGAAAATTGTTCTTGGATAGAGCATAGTGAACAAGCTAACAATAGGAGAACGACTGTATGGGTGGAATTTCAAGGAGAAAGGTTGAACTTGATGCAATGGTCTAAAAAGCTGGGAATTAACTATGGCACATTGGCTTCAAGATATAATAGGAGTGGAATGAGACCCCCAGAGTTGTTTTATCCGGTTAAAAGATAACACCGAGGTAACTGAATAGATCGCGAAAGGCTATTCAGCACCGTAGAGCGTACCGGGTGAATAAATATAATCCCGGCAAGAGTCCCCGACAACCAATCAGGTTGTCTTTTTTATTGGTTGAAAATGTACGCCGAACTTGCTGGCGACAGTAAGAAGCAGAGGATAAAAAGCCACTGCGATAACAAATTTGATACGTGAATTACGGAACAGGCGTTCATGCAGAGGGACCCGGAGGAAGTAGAGCTGAGGAAATACCGTGGGTGTATTTCTCTGAGAAGTTAAACCGTTTTGTTTTAACGTACGGAATGAAAGCTCAACCCTTCTGGGAGCCTGCTATTGATGCCGGGCGCAGACATTTCTCTAAACGGATGAAAGGATTGGGGTGATTAGATGGCAATACAGACAGCGATATGGGAACTGCAGCAGGCTTTATTCGGTCGGTTAAACACTGACGCGCCTCTGAACAGTTTAATTTTAGGTGTATATGACTATGTTCCATCTGACACCGCATTCCCTTATATTCAGATCGGAGAACCACGTCAGGCGCCGTTTGCTGATAAGTCATCCTATGGTGAAGAGTTATCACTGATCATCCACACATGGTCAACAGCTTACGGAAATAGAGAGTCATATCTCATTATCAACGCAGTCATTAAATCATTATTTGGTCAACCACTCGAATTGTCGGGTGGTTTTTCTATTGTCAAAATGGATGATCCTTCTTTTGACGTCATTGATGACATCGACGGAGTTAAAAGACACGGGATTATCAGATTAAAATTCTATCTAAAATAAGGAGGCAACAACATGCCGAAATCAGGTAAAAAATCAATCCTCATGGTTCAACGCACAAGCGCTGCTGAAGGCGCTGCTGGTTCACTTCTCGGACACCTTACCGAGCACTCTCACTCGAAGGAAAACGAACTACAGTCAGAGCAGACGAAGTTCGGCCGCATTGTTGTTTACGGTAACAGCTCAGAGTCATTTGACATTACAGCTTATCACGAGACATCGGACGCGGGGCAGAATGCTGTTGTGGAAGCGCTTGACAACGAAGAGCAAATTAAGCTGTGGGAAATTAACACTGAACTTAATGAAAACGGTAAACACGATGCCTTATTTGCTTATTGCCTTGTTGAAAATACTGAAAAATCATCACCAACTGATGGATTTGAAGAACTAACTTCGACGCTGCAGGTTTATGGTAAGTCGCAGAAAGGCGAGCTGGATCCACTGCCGCCAGAAGTTATTGAATTCGCTCAGTACGGTTTTGAAACGCCGGGCGAGACAACCGGGGAATTCCCTAATCAGCAGGACGCAGTGCCAGCAGAATAATCACGAGAGCGAGGGAGACCTTGCTCTTTTTTCATACTTAATTTTAAAACTCAGGAGGAATTGACATGCCAGCATACTTAAACATTGACGGAAGAGAATACGAAGCGAAACTGAGCTTTGCCTTTGAAAAACTTGCAGATGCGAAACACTCACAAAAGACTGATGACGGTGAAGATATGGGCGGCTTCAGAACCATTTATATGAATCTGCTTGAAATCTCTACGAAGCACCTTGTGGCTTTCTGGGAATGCGCGCTTGCTCATTCGAAAGATAAAATCACGACTAATCAGATCGAAGCAGCGCTTGAAAAAGTCATTGAAGAAGATGGTGACACTGACCGCGTATTCAGAGATGCGTATAACGCGATTGACGATGCGGCTTTTTTCAAGAAACGAGCTCAGAACTTCTGGAAAGACTTAGAGCTCATGAAGAACGCTGGAGATACGGACGAAGAGAAGGAACAGCACAAGCAGATGTACGATCGAATGATTCAAGCACGAAACGAAATGAAGGGCAACGTCCAGGACCACGAAGATCAGACGGAATAGACCATGATCAGTTGATGGTAGATGCAGCTCATTATCTTCAGATATATGATCCTGAGTTGATTTACTCCTGGACACCGAGAGAGTTTAAGAACTTCATCAAAGGTGCTCAGCATCGAATGATTGACGATTATGAAAAGATGGCAAAGTCAGCCTTCTATCACCGTTACGCCATGAATGCAAAGAACGCGAAAGAGAAGAAGCTCTTTGATGCTGATAAGGCCCGTAAACGATTAGATGCAGGGTCGGAGGATTGGAAAGACTCTCGTAAGCCTTCAGTATCCATTGATAAATACCGAAAAGCAAAAGAAGCGATGGACAAATACATGAAATCAATCAGTAAGGAGGGAAAAGCGGATGAGGCCTGAAAACTTCGTTGCGAAAATTGGTGCTCGTATCAATGAATTCACTCGTAAGATGAAGCAAGTTGATGCAGCAGTCAGAAAAACAGCGATGGGTACCGATAAGCCGATTGGTGCTGATATTTCGAGATTCCTTAGAAAAGCAGCAGAAGTGGCTGTTGTTTCACGAACGCTGGCACGAGATAAAGTCATCGTGCCCATTGAAGCTCGTATTAATGACTTTCAAAGCAAAATGGACAGGATTGCTAATTCAATCCGTTCTCTTAGCACAGTAATCACTAATCAGATCGGTGGGGCTTTTCTAGCGATCAGTCCTTCAATTGTTCCGATCATCGCTGCCTTAACTGGGGCGCTTGGTAATATAGGTCCGATGCTTGGCACAATTGCAGGATCCTCCTTTGCGTTGGCATCTGCTCTTGGTGTAGCCGGGACTGCAGGTATTGGTTTCGGATCCATCATGGTCGGCAACCTGAATAATGTGTTCGCGGCATCTGAAGATTTAAAGAAGCTACAGGAAAAGCTGGACATGGAGACCGACGGAGAAAAGCGTAATAAGATTCTTGAAGAGATGGCTCAGATACAAGGCAATCTCAATAAGAATCAAACCAAAGCTTTAAACTCTATGACTAAATTAAGTGATGTGTGGTCAAAAACAAAAAAACAGTTTGAAGGTCAATCAGTTGATTTGTTTGCGCGCTCACTTGAAATTTTAAGCACGACAATAAAACGACTTAAACCCCTATTTGAAGGCACTTTTAAAGCTGCTGATCGTCTGATGGGTGGGCTTGAAAAAGCAATGAATTCAGAGGGTGTTTTAGCGTTTTTCGATACACTGAACGAAACAGGCGGCACACTATTTGAAACGTTTGGTAAGGCAACAGGCAATGTCATTAAAGGCCTTATGAACATGACAGTCGCTTTTGCACCATTAGCCAGAACAACTTCTGAGGGCTTCCTTGCAATGACTGAGCGTTTTGAAGAATGGTCATCTAATCTTAGTAATTCGAAAGGCTTTAATAAGTTCGTCGATTATGTCAATACGAATATGCCTAAGATCAGGTCAATCTTTAGAGATGCGATCGCCGGCACTATTCATCTTTTCGCGGGATTCGGTGATTCGGCATCCGGCATGATGGATGGACTCGTTGACATGATGAGCAGATATAAAAACTGGGCGTCAGAGCTCGGTAATAATCAAGGCTTCCAGACGTTCCTGCAGTATGTTTCAGACAATGCGCCGAAAGTGCTTGATCTGATTGGTAACCTGACGGGTTTCATTGTCAATCTCGGAGTTGGTCTTGCGCCTTTAGGTTCTAAAATATTGGATTTAATCAACCGATTCCTTGAATGGACAAACGAGATGATGAACACGCATAAATGGATTGGCTCGCTTGTTGGGATAGGTCTTGTGCTAGGAGGAATGTTCCTTGCGGTGCTGCCGACCCTAGTAGCGCTTATGACCTTGTTCTCAGGGATTGGTCCACTAATCGCAGGATTAGCAAAGGGTGCGTTCGGCTTACTCAAAAAAGCCTTTTTTGCAATTTTGTCACCGGTCAGAAATGTTGTTTTAGCACTGATGATTTTAGGTAAGGGGGCGCTTCTCCCGGTGATTGCAGTTATAGTAGCAGTCGTTGCCGTCATTGGCACGCTGATTGCTGTATTTGTGCGACTCTGGAAAGAAAATGAGACCTTCAGAAATAATGTGACCTCGGTCTGGAATGCGATTTACGGCGTTATTTCTACAATGGCAATGGCTGTTTATGATTTTGTCGTTGAAATTATCGGCAAACTCGTCACATGGTGGCAGGAAAATCAAGAGTTTTTCAAATCCAGTGCGAAAAACGCCTGGGATTTCATCTATACGGTAGTCGTTGCTGGGATGAAGGGAGTTTGGGATTATCTTGTTGATGCTTACTCTTATTTGCAGCCATTTATCGCCGCGGCTTGGTCTTTAATAGTAAATAGCGTGTCCACAGCCTGGTCTTTCATTACTACGGTGGTATCTGCTGGGGTAGATATTGTACTCTCGATTGTGAATGCTTTTATGGCGATACTCGGAGGAGACTGGTCCCGTTTATGGTCTGAAATTTTAAACATTCTCTCTGTAACATGGAGTTTAATTAAAGATTTGGTTAAAGTTGGAATTGATTTTGTGAAGGGAATCCTAAGTACAGGCTTCCAGTTACTGCTCACAATAACAGTGAATATATGGAATTCTTTAGGTTCCAAGATTTCTGAAGTTTGGTCTATGATTAAATCCGCCACATCCGCAGCACTATCAATGCTTGTTAAATGGGCTATTTCTAAATTTACCGATATCCTTTCAAACGTTTCGGAAAAAATGTCTGCTGTGAAGGATTACATTTCGCGAAAATGGGATGAAGCGAAATCTGCAGCTGCTGAAAAATTAGCAGCTTTGATTCGAACTGTCGCGACTTCCTTTACTCAGGTTGTCGGTAAAATACGTGAAAAAATGTCTGAAGCTGTACAAAAAGTATCAGATTTCGTTTCAGAAATGCCAGGGAAAGTGACTGCATTTGTCTCTGATATGGTCTCGGCCGGCGGTGATTTAATAGGCGGAGTCATTTCCGGAATTTCCGGCAAGGTAGGGGAAGCTTACAGTGCAGTAAAGTCATTTGGTAGCAACCTTTTAACCAATTTCAAAAACTCTTTACTGGTGAAATCACCATCCAGAAAGTTTGCTGCAATCGCTAAGTGGATTCCACCGGGTGTTGCAAAAGGCGTGAAAAAGACTTCAGGAAAGGCTGTTTCTGCTGTGACTGGACTATCCAGTGCGATGGCAAGTGCTTTTGCACCTGAATTAAAGAAAGACATGGCAGGCACGCTCACTTGGAGTTCTCTTGATGTGACGAACGAGCTTGACACATTGAAGAAGCAAATCAAGCAGGAACTTGATCTCACGATCGATATTAATCACAACGGCAAGCCTGGTACTGAACAAACGTCGAACACTTCAGGGAACCAGACGATCATCTTTAATCAGCCTGTCAAATCACCATCCGAACAGGCTCAGCAAATCAAAAAAGTATCACAAGAACTGGCATGGGGGGTGTAAGGTATGTACGCATTTGAATATCCGGGTACCACAACAGACGCCCCTTACAGCGAGATGTGGTGCGAGATAACGAATAGATTAGGGCAGACAGTGAAGGTTGAGTCACGCATTAATGCGAACTACCAACTGTTGTTTTTTGATGGTTTAGGGGAAGTTGGTGCTGAATCTCAAACAGTTAAGACGTCGCGGTCAGATGGCGATCGATTCATCACTAACCGCCTGCTGCCAAGACCCATTCAAATCATTTTTAATCTGAAGTCTGATTTCCTCTCAAAGATACCTGAGTTAAGGAGAGAAGTTTCAAGGGTGATCAACCCACGCCTGAGTCCCTTTATCATCAAGTATAAAGAACCGGGCATGCCTGCGATGTGGATTGAAGCCAGTTGCGACGGTTCGCCGTCCTTCTCCTCTGCTCAGGCACAAGGGTTTCATACACAACGATCAGGAGTGAACTTTACAGCAAACGATCCATATTGGCGCTCTGAGATGCAGGAGCATGTTATGACGGCATATGATGAGGCCTTTAGCTTCCCATTCACTTTCCCGGTTGAATTCGGGACGCAGGGTCAACTGGTCTCGATTGAGAATAACGGACATGAGGTATCAATGCCGAGGATTGAAATAGAAGGTCCAGTTGATCGACCGTCGATTGAAAACCTTTCAACAGGTGAGAAATTTACGCTGAACCGGGCAATCCAAACCGGAGAAACACTTGTGATTGATAATCAGAATAAATCAGTGCGTATCCTCTCTGATGACGGTTCCGTTAACGCTGCCAGGTGGAAAACCTTCGACAGCAGATGGATAACCGTGCAGCTTGGAGAGAACGACATACAATACACAGCCGTTGCAGGTTCCTCAGGCGGGACCGCGACGGTATTTTATTATGACCGATTAGTCGGCATATAGGAGGTGCAGCAATGGCTGAATATAGTGCGTTTTTTGACAGCACAGCAGAAGATCAGAGGATTTATCAATCTGCAGACTGGGCTGAATATATGCAGCAGGTCATTGGGGGATTAGAAGCAAGGGATGCGATCGGAACTGGCGTTTCGCGTTACGGCTATGAAGGAGTAAATAACCTGTTAGTCAGCGTGTCCGGATCAAATATGAATAGCATCGTTGGGGCAGGTGCTGCGTTTATCAATGGTCGATTTTATAAGAATACAGACCCTCTATCACTCACACATGATGTGGCAGATCCTACGAACGACCGGATTGATACGATTGTACTCAGACTGGATCTATCAGTGAATGCACGATACATCAGAGCGTTTGTGAAAAAGGGTGTGCCGGCAGCAAGTCCAAATCCACCAGGCATTACTGTTAATGACACGATTAAAGAAATACAGATCGCACAGGTCCGGATATCTGCCGGCGTTTCGTTTATTGCTTCAGGATCAGTGACTGATACACGTGCAGATGAAACGGTATGCGGTTACCTGCCTCTGCACAACTTTTACAGAGGACAGAAGATCGACAGCCGGGGGATTGTCACGCTGCCGAATCAGTCATACGTAGAAGTGAATGATCAGGACTCGTTTAACACGCCTGCAGGAGAAGGTCGTTTATCTCAGACACTTGCATTAAATCCGATCATTGACCGCCAGAACGAAGTAGCAGCAGACCGTTTCACACCGAAAGCGTCAGGTACTTATTTCTTCTCATGCCTTGTATCGCTGCTTGGCGGTCTGGTTGATACACAGGAGCTTGAAGTCTATCTGGTTATCAATAATCAGACAGAGATCAGTGACCGTGTGTACCTGTTCTCGCGTCCAGGCATCAGCTCGATTGACAATAACTTTTTCGGGTCAAATGTCAAATATCTGAACGCGGGTGATGTTGTTGAAATGAGGATTGCGACAAATAACATTACGGTACCGATCGCAACAGCCTATCATCGTGTTTCTGTTGCGAAACTGAATTGAGGTGCGAGCATGATTGATATTATGGGGCACGACTTCATTAAGTACGGAACAATCGTCAATTATACGAGCATTCAATTTGAAGAGTCGATGAATGAGCCTGGTCATTTAGAGATACACGTGAACGCAAGTATTGAAGGTGCTGAGGAACTGCAAAAGGGCAGGCTGGTCATTATTGATGGTGACCTGAACAAATGCGGCCTGATTACAGATCTCGGCAAAGATGATGAGGATCAGGACATGATTATTGTGAAAGGGCATGAGTTAAAAATTATCACAAGACAGCGTACAACGATACCGCCTGAAGGTGCTGACTATACAGTTTATAACGGAACGGTTGAATGGGTTATGCGGAAGGTGATGCTAGACCACTTCATTCAACCTGAAGATCCAGCAAGGCTTTTTCCGTTTTTGCAGTTAGGCATTTTTAAAGATGCAGGCCCGAAGACCAGAGTGCAGCAGACAAACAAACCTGTCAACGAAGTGCTCACTGAGATCAGCAAAATTCACGACATCGGCTGGCGCATCACACCGGATTTAGAAGCTGTACAATATTTATTTCAAGTGTTTTCAGGTACAGACCGTTCGGACGAGGTGCTTTTTGAAGATGAATACGGCATTGATAATATTTTGTCAGCTTCTTATACCGACACGATGGAAGATTATAAAAACGTTGCTTATGTCTATGGAGAAGGTGAAGGTGCTGTAAGAAAAAGAGTGCTGATCGGTAATGCTACCGGCTGGAACCGCCACGAGCTGACGATTGATGCACGAGACCTGCAGTCAGAAGAGGAAGAACTTACAGAAGCACAATATCTAAGCATCTTACAAAGCAGAGGCTATGAGCGACTGGCAGAGCATCAGATGCAGGAATTTTTAAGCATTAAAACACTTGCTAATACTGAGGGCGCACCCTTCCAATACGGGAGGGATTTTTATTTAGGTGACATCGTCATGATCCAGCTCAACCGTTGGGGTCTTGCAAAGAAAGATCGCGTTACGAGCGTCCTGCACGTATGGGAAGATATCGGGTATCGTCAGGACATTATGTTTGGTGCAGAAAAGCCTAATGTCATTAAAAAAATTAAACGAACAGAAACACGCTTAAATGTGCTTGAGAACAGTAAAGTGCGTGCGCAGGTATCGATTTTATAGGAGGTCAGACAAATCATGAGAAAACCGGTCAATTATGTAGAAATCTTATCAGAAGGTAATGTGATCAAGCACGGTGATACGTACACGCCCTTCAGAGTGAGGCTGTTAAATGCAAGTGGTGAGCCGGTAGATTTAACTGGTGCTACTGTTGAATGGGCACTGGCAAATTCAAACGGGCTGCTGTTCACGAAAGCAGCAGAAATTGAGTCTGAGCCGGGCGTCATTAAATTCCAGCTTGACGCAGATGACCAGGTGACGTCAGGTAATATGCGCGTTGAGATTATCGTCACACGTGAGTCATCTGTTCAGAAGTTTCCGGCTGAGAGCTGGCTTGCGCTGCTGATCGAGCCGACGCTTGAAAATATCAATGGCACACCGATTGCCATGGCAAACGTACAATTTTTTAATACACAGGTTGGTGAGCTGAAGGGGTTTGTTGATGAAGTAGCAGACGTCAGTTATGCAGCATCACTTGAAGCGAATCAGGCAATGACGCTGGCGCAAATCCTGCAAAATCAAGTAGATCAGGTGACTGGTGCTTCTACAATCGACCCTGCTGTAGAGCAGATGAAAGTCGATACAGAAGGGACAGTTTTCCCGAGTCCGGATGCGAGATTGCGCTCAGACTTTCAAAAAGTTAACGTCCAGTTGGAACAGAAAACGCAGTTAAAAAATTCTGAATGGGTCAATGTTAAATATCCACCGCCTCCAATGGCTGGTGCAAAAGGTGATGGCGTAACGGATGATACAGCCGCCATTCAAGCGTGTTTGAATTTAACAGGTGGAGTGTTTATTCCTAAAGGTACTTACATTGTTGATTCATTGATTGTTGATTCGAGCACAAAAATAATGGGTGCTGGTAAAGGTATAAGCAATTTGAAATTTATCAGCTCACCAACAGGAGCTTTATTCGACTGCAAAGGCAACTCAACATCACTTAAAGAGAATATTGAAATTTGCGGACTATCGTTTATTAACCGAATTGACCATAATCGAGTTGGTTATGCAGGGGTTTTTATCGCGATTGATTATACGAAACGTGTGCAAATTCATAATAACGAATTCAAAGATTTCAATACACACGCAATTTACGCACGAGACATTGACGGCAATGCGACTGAGCCGCACAGCTTCATGATATACAATAATGTATTTCGGAGCGACCGATGGGAAGCTATTGGAATTTTCTTAGATGCGGAAGCTGAATATGGGATGGTTCACAGTAATTCGTTCCATTCTTTGAAATGTGGAATACGTCTGTATCAAGCGGCAAACAATCAAATTCGAGGTAACACATTCTTAAAATGCGGAGGTGGAGCGTATGGTGTGATTGATATAACTTGCCCTGCACAAAACAGCGGGAAGACTTTGATTGAAGGAAATACATTGAATCACACTTATAACGACGGTATCAAAATAACTTCAACATTTGGTACAGGACAGCATGGGAACAATATTACAGGAAATGAAATTTTAGCAGTTTACCCCGGCAAAGTTCCTATTAGAGTGTTAGGTTCTAAAGGGAATCTGATCTCTAATAACAGATTGTGGGCGGGTGCTTCCGCTGATCCGGCAGTAATACTACAAGACAACGGAACATCTGTTGCAGACTACAATTTAATTGTGAATAATATCGCATTGTCTTCAACGATAGCAGTCAGTAACACATCTACCGGAACACAAAATTCTATAACAGGTAATTTAGCAGGAGTGCCAATTTAGTCTTTAGTATAACTTCGCAATCGGACCAAACAGGTCGGTAACCTGACAATTGAAAAAGTACTAAAAGAAAGAGCCGCCGATCACTGAACTCCGAGTGCTCTTTTTTATAATCAAACGTTTATTTGATTAATCTTAGAAAACATTTACAATAAAAAAAGAGTTCACATAAGGGCGGCTACCCTGTGAACTCTAGATATAATAGGTCTTGTTATCTCCTATTATATCATAAAATTATTTATTTTATGAAGGAGAGAATTTATTGAGAACTTTTGATTATCTTTTGCCGCATTGTACTGTGAGATTAAACGGAATTATCAATGGACAAGTAGCATCTTACGGAACTGGATTTTATTATTTGTTTAATGACAGTCTTACTGATGATGATGGGAATGTTAATGATGGTGGTTCTGCCCAACTATGTATTGTTACAAATAAACATGTTATAGCCGGAATGGATCAAGTAACATTTTATTTCAATGTAACTAATGAAGATGGAAGTGAAAGAGAAAAAGAGATGTTGACACTCTCTCTTGATAGTAACACGGTTATTGATCATCCAGAAGATAATGTGGATTTATGTGTAATTCTCGCTTATGAAATTATAAATTTACTGAGAGAAAAGAATAAAAAAATCCACCTTTATCCAGTTAGAAAAAATATAAGATTGCCAGAAAACCAAGTCGAGCAATTAGGAACTATACAAAACCTTCTGATGATAGGCTACCCTAATGCTATTTGGGATCACGAAAACAATCTTCCTATAATGAGAACTGGTATTAACGCAACCCCTTTGTATGAAAATTATCTAGGTGAAGATTCTTTCGCTGTAGACATAGCTACATATAAAGGTTCTAGCGGATCGCCAGTTTTTATCTACGATAAGGGTGCCTATATTGAAAATGGTCAAGCAAAATTCGGACAAAGAATAATTTTCGTTGGCGTTATCAAACAGGCCCACTCAAGAAGTCAAAGGCATTCTGAAAATATAACAACCGAAGAAATGCTTCATATAGGTATTGCTATTAAAGCGCACAAATTAGATGTTTTTGAAGATTTAATAAGAGCGCATATCGAATAGCGGTAAAGAGGAGGTGGTAAAATGTGCAAACATGAAAAAGTTTACAGAAACGACGTTATATTGCCTTCTTTCCCGCCGAGATATATGTGGAAATGTCGTAAATGCGGAAGTCAAGGATACGATTTAAAAAACGGCAAAGCTTTGCATGAAATAAATGAGCATATTGAAAATGAGATGTTTTTTAAAAGTTAAACACGTCCAATAGGCGTGTTTTTCTATTGCAAAAATTTAATAAACGGCACGCATAAGCACTCTCAATTGAGGGTGCTTTTTATATACATTGAAATTTAGAGAGAAGGGGTTTATTTCATCAGGAGAGGAAGAGGGCATCATGACAAATATGAATATTACAAGGAGGCCAACTATGCAGCACAGTACAGATACAGCATATGCATTTTTCTGGGGAGGCGGTTTTTCAGTAGTCTCTTATTTAATTGGAGGATGGGACAACTTGATTGTAGCCCTATCCATTTTTATGATCGTGGATTATATCACCGGCATTATGATCGGCATCAATGACCGTAAATTGAACAGCAAAATTGCCTTTAAAGGCATTATGAAAAAGGCTGCTATGTTTTTAGCGATTATTGTTGCGGTTCAATTGGATTCGATCACAGGAGACGGTGAGGGATATTTCATCAGATACACACTCATCATGTTTTTAATCGGGATGGAAGGTATCAGTATTGTTGAGAATATGGGCCATCTTGGTATCAAGTTGCCGGCAATTATAAGCGAAAGATTCGCTCAATTAAGAGAAGAGCCGGAAAAGAAAAGAGAGGATGACGCATCATGACTAAAATCGCATGGGATGCAGGACACGGATTGAATACATCTGGCAAACGAACACCATCGGGCGAACGAGAATGGTCATTTAATAATAAAGTGATTCGAGCCGCAATGGATTATCTTGAACAGTATCAGGATGTAGATCAGATTCGGGTGGATGATCCGACTGGCCGGGTAGATGTGGCTTTATCTATCCGGGTTAAGAGAGCGAATGACTTTGGTGCTGATGCATACATTAGTGCGCACCATAATGCTTATGAAGGTGTATGGGGCACGCATACCGGCACAGAAACATATGTCATGGAGCCAGCTTCTGCAAATCCAAAGTCTATGGCACTTGCCAGTGCAGTGCATCCTGGGCTTGTGAAAGCAATGGGACTGTCTGATCGTGGGATTAAAGCAGCTAACTTCCACGTGCTCCGTGAGACGAATATGGCAGCCATTCTTACTGAAGGCGGGTATATGGACAGTTCGATTGATATAAAGCGCATGCGTTCTGATACCGTGTTAAAAGCTGCAGGTGAAGCAATCGCCAAAGGTGTAGTAAATCACTATGGTCTGAAGCGTAAGCCAAAGCCAAGCGTGAAGATTAATCCGAAGTATACAACGAATCCAGCTGACCGAATCGGCACAGTTATGATCGGTAAACAGGCGATGAACTACCGGACTGAGCCATCACTCGATGCTCCTGTTATTCGTGTACTTCCTGCAGGTCATGGATCAGGAAAAAAGACTGTTCACATATATGAAGAAAAGGGTGACTGGATCCGCCTTGGAGCGGGATGGATTAGCAATGCTGATGGCAAGTATGCAACAGTCAAAAAGTATCCACCGAAGCCGAAAAAGGATATCTATCGTGTCATTATCGATGGCATTCAGGTAGGTGCTTATTCAGAAGATGATAACGCACTAAGTGAAGCAAGAAAGGCAATTGCTGCAGGTAAGAAAAACATCAAGATCGAAAAGGTGTAAAGGAAAGATCCCTGCTTTAACCGGCAGGGGTCTTACTAGATTTATGGCATCTTACAAAATCAAATCTTCTTTCTACCCAGCTTTGAACGCACAGCTCTTTGTTTTCAATGTATTCACATAAATCGTACATGTTATCACTAGGCGAACCATCAGTATTGTTGTTAAATTCAAAAACAAAGTTTTCGTAGTATTCCTTTTTTACTTTAAAATAAATCTTACCCTCATCCTTCTCCTCTAAAAAGGATACACGGTATTCATCAAGAGCAGTTAGAAGCATCATTGTTGCTGGCCAATTTGCAACTGGGTTGTATTTCTTCATTTTTAATCCCCATTCGTTTTTCTATAATATTACATTAAATCCATTAATATAAATAATAACTTTTGAGTTATTTAATAAATAAGCATTGCCCTGTGGAACAAATGTTCTTATAATAATCGAAAAGGGGCGATTGCTATCGAAGATCAAAACAGGGACAGAGGAACAATCAAGTGGACTTCAATGATGCTGCCTGAACACGTTGAAAAGCTGCGTGATTTCTTTGAATATGAATATGATGCAGAGAAGCAGCCAATCATGGATGAAAATATGATGGAATTGATCTTCCTCACGATCCAGGAATCAATGGAGTTTGGTCAGCAAGTAGAGTTAAAAATATTTAAAGGCCATAAAAAAGAATTAGTGTCCGGCCATGTGAAAATGATTGAATATCAGCAACGTTACATATTAATAGAAGAGAATGGTCAGGAAAAGAAAATAAAATTTGATGAAGTGGTCGGTGTAAATCACGCATAAAAATCCCCCACTTTAAAAAGCAGGGGATCATATCACAAAAATATCACAAGATAAAAAACTTCTGCGTACTCTCACATACAATTTTGAAATCAGTGTTATAATCTTTGTTGAGAAACTTCATTATAAATACTCCTGAATACACCTAAAAATGATGTTGATGTATCTTGAAGATACAATCTCCTATCAGGAAAATGACTAAAGGAGCGTGTGTATGCCCGAAGGAAAAATCATGAAAGCCCTCAGCGGTTTTTATTACGTAAAAGATCAGGACGCAGTCATCCAGTGCAGAGGACGCGGGATATTCCGTAAGAATAAAATCACGCCTCTCGTTGGTGATTATGTAGAGTACCAGGCAGAGAATGATCAGGAAGGTTACCTTCTTGATATCCAGAGCAGAAAAAATGAACTGGTGCGTCCGCCAATTGCGAATGTTGATCAGGCGGTTCTTGTTTTCTCGGCAGTTGAACCGGATTTCAGTACTTCTTTACTGGACAGGTTTCTCGTACTTGTTGAGAGCCATGACATCAGACCTGTCATTTGTATCTCAAAAATTGATCTTCTGGATGAAGAACAGGAAAAAATGATTCAGCATTATGCCGAAGATTATAAAAAAATTGGCTATGAGGTTATTTTAACTTCAGCTAAGTGGGAAGAAAGCATGGCGCTTTTAAAGCCTGTTTTAGATGATCATGTGACAGTATTTGCAGGTCAGTCAGGAGTCGGGAAATCATCTATTTTAAATGCATTAAGACCTGATCTTGAATTAAAAACAGACGAAATTTCAAGCTCTCTTGGAAGAGGGAAGCATACAACGCGTCATGTTGAACTGATCGAGATCGGAGAAGGGTTCGTCGCTGACACACCGGGCTTTAGTGCGCTCGAATTCTCAGAGCTTGAGCTTGAAGCATTATCAGACTGTTTCCCCGAGATGGCAGAAGCTTCAGCGCACTGCAAGTTCAGAGGCTGTCTTCATATGAATGAACCTAAATGTGCGGTGAAGTCAGCCGTTGAAACAGATGATATAAAGCAATACCGGTATGACCACTATCAGCAATTTTATGAAGAAATAAAATCCAGAAAGCCGAGGTATTAGATCTATGGTTAAAATTGCACCATCCATCTTATCAGCAGACTTTTCAAAGCTTGGTGATGAAGTCCGTGAAGTAGAAAAAGGAGGCGCTGACTACATCCATATTGATGTGATGGATGGCATGTTTGTGCCAAACATTACAATGGGCGCTTTAGTAGTTGAGGCGATTCGTCCAGTCACTTCTCTTACACTGGATGTTCACTTAATGATTGAACAGCCCGAACGTTATGTGGAATCATTTGCTAAAGCAGGTGCTGATATCATTTCAGTCCATGTAGAAGCAACTAAACATCTTCACAGAACCATTCAATTAATTAAATCAACTGGTGTGAAAGCAGGGATTGTACTGAATCCGCACACGCCGGTTGAAGCGATCAGACATTGTCTGAGTGAAGCGGATCTTGTACTCGTGATGACTGTAAACCCGGGATTCGGCGGCCAGTCATTTATTAAGGAAACAGTAACCAAAATCAAAGAGCTGAATGAATTAAGAAATCATGAACGCTACAGCTATGAAATTGAAGTTGATGGAGGCGTAACAGACGAAACGATCGCGCTGTGTACAAATGCAGGAGCAGATGTTGCAGTGGCCGGTTCTTATGTATACGGAAAAAATGACCGCGGGGCTGCGATTCAATCACTGAAGAAAGCTGCAAAATAACTGGGATAAACGTACAGAGGAGTTATATACATTCTCTGTACGTTTATTCTTTAATCAATTAGTTTATCATATTTTTATTATGTTAACAAAGAGGTGGTTATATGATTAATTTAGTTGGCGGAGGGCCCATAAATGAAAAATGGTTTGAGACGTTGGACAAAAGCGGTCAGTGGGTAGGCGTGGACAGAGGTGCTCACTATCTACTGCAGAAAAATATCCAATTTAACCATGCATTCGGTGACTTTGATTCAGTTTCACCTGAAGAATTCATGATGATCAGAGAAAAAGTTGAACATATTCATGATGAACCGCCGGAAAAAGATATGACGGATATGGAAATTGCACTAAACTGGGCGCTTAAACAGGATCAGCCGGTCAGAGTGATTGGTGTCACGGGTGGAAGGCTGGATCATTTTTTTGGAAATATTCAGCTGCTGTTATCACAGCAGGCATTGGAACATCCTTATACAATTGTAATAGAAGACGAAAAAAACCTGATAAGCTGTCATTTTCCTGGAAGATTTAGAGCAGAGAAAAATGAACTGTACCCTTACCTGTCATTTATCCCTTTTACAACAAACGTAAAGGGATTAACGCTTTCCGGTGTCAAGTACCCGCTCAGCCGGCGTCACATTACATATGGTATGACATTGACACTCAGCAATGAAATTGTTGATGACTTTGCTTCTATTTCATTTGAAGACGGCATATTAATGATGATAAGAAGCAGAGATTAGCAGGGAGGGAGTCATATGCGCTTCTATTCAATCAAGCTGCCGAGAATGCTCGGAGGAATGGTAAGAGGGGTATTAAGTCTATTCAGAAGGAGAACAGCATAGCACATAGATAAAAAAGGCCTGAAGATCATAATGATCTTCAGGCCTTTTTACGTTAATCATTTATTACACGCGTTCTACTTTGCCTGATTTCAGAGCACGAGCAGAAACCCAAACACGCTTAGGCTTACCATCAACAAGAATACGAACTTTTTGAAGGTTAGCGCCCCATGTACGCTTGTTAGCGTTCATTGCGTGGGAACGAGCGTTACCAGAACGTGTTTTACGACCTGTTACAACACATTGTTTTGCCATTCTATTCCCCTCCTAACAAATGAAGCTGAAAACATTGTTTCAATCTTTCACTTAGTCAATCACACTTTAACTAATTTATCATAAGGACATACATTATGCAATAAAAATAATTACTTCTATCAAGTTTTTTTGCTTTACACGTCAAGAAACGTGATAAATACTGTTTATCTTTCATTCAAAGCTGTAGTATAGTAAAATATCTGTAGCCAAAACAGTATTCAAAGGGGGAGCACTACATGTCGATTGAATTAACTACCAAATATGGTCAGATCGATATCTCAAATGACGTCATAGCAATGGTTGCCGGTGGAGCAGCGATCGAATGTTACGGGATCGTCGGGATGGCATCCAAGCATCAGATCCGCGATGGGCTCACCGATATTTTAAGACGTGAAAATTTTACCCGTGGCGTTATCGTACGTCAGGATGGCGATAAAGTAACGATTGATATGTATATAATTGTGGGATATGGAACAAAAATTTCAGAAGTTGCTCACAACGTTCAGTCATCAGTAAAATACACACTTGATAAAACTGTTGGGCTTTCAGTAGAAGCAGTCAATATTTTTGTTCAGGGAGTCAGGGTGACGAACCTGTGATAGGAGGAAAGTTTTGTGATTAGAAAAGAAATAGACGGCAATACGTTTGCTGGAATGGTACTTCAGGGGGCAGCCTGCCTCTCAAATAATGCAGATAAAGTGGATGCACTGAACGTTTTTCCTGTACCTGATGGAGACACAGGAACAAATATGAACCTTTCAATGACTTCAGGGTCAAAAGAGGTTAAAAACAATACAGGAGACCACCTTGGGAAGGTTTCAACTGCACTTTCAAAAGGTTTATTAATGGGTGCGCGCGGTAACTCAGGTGTAATCTTATCCCAGCTGTTCAGAGGTTTTGGTAAATCTGTTGAATCCAAATCGGTGCTAACTGCAAAGGACTTTGCAGAGGCACTGGACGCAGGTGTTGCTTCTGCTTATAAAGCAGTGATGAAGCCGGTTGAAGGAACCATTCTGACTGTTGCAAAAGATGCTGCTAAAAAGGCAGTTGAAACAGCTGAAACAGAAGAAGACATAACGAAGCTGATGGAAATCACGCTTGAAGAAGCAAAAGCATCACTCAAGCGCACGCCGGATCTGCTTCCTGTCTTAAAAGAAGTTGGCGTTGTAGATAGCGGCGGCCAGGGGCTGGTTCATGTATATGAAGGCTTCCTTGCAGAATTAAGAGGTGAAAAGATTTCTGACTCTCCTTCAGCTCCTTCAATGGACGAGCTTGTAAGTGCAGAGCACCACATCGGTGTGCAGGGCTTTATGAACACTGAAGACATAGAGTTTGGATACTGTACTGAATTTATGGTCAAATTCGAAGAGAAAAAGCTGTCAGAAAATCCTTACGATGAAATGAAATTCCGTGAAGATTTGAGTGAGCTTGGAGATTCGCTGCTGGTTATTTCAGATGATGAAGTGGCTAAGGTACATATACACACTGAAGAGCCTGGGAAAGCACTTTCGCAGGGGCAGTTGTATGGAAGCCTGATCAAAATGAAAATCGAAAATATGCGTGAACAGCATACAGAAATTGTTGGAGAAGGTCATCGTGCCGCTGAAAAGCCGTCCAAGCCGGCAGAAAAACAGCCCTATGCAATCATTACAGTTGCAATGGGTGAAGGGATTTCTGAGCTATTCAAGAGCATCGGTGCGACAGGTGTAATTGAAGGCGGTCAGACAATGAATCCGAGTACGGAGGATATTGTAAAAGCGATCGAAGAATCCAATGCAGACCGCGTCATCATCCTGCCAAATAACAAAAATATTATCATGGCTGCTGAACAGGCTGCAGAAGTAGTTGAGATGGAAGCAGTCGTAATTCCGACTAAAACAGTGCCTCAGGGAATGGCATCTATTCTTGCGTTTAACCCATCCGGAGAACTTGCGGAAAATGCGGAAACTATGACTGAAGCACTTCAGCACGTAAAAACAGGACAGGTAACATTCGCTGTCCGTGATACTTCCATCGATGGGATTACTATTAAAAAAGATGATCACATGGGCATTGCTGAAAGTAAAATCGTTACATCAGGAAGCAGCCGTTTTGAAACAGTAAAACAGCTTCTTGAGCACATGGTTGACGATGAGTCAGAAATCATTACAGTCCTATACGGTGAAGATTCACCCGAAGAGGAAGTTTCAGAAATTGAAGCTTACATTGAAGAGCAGTATCCGGACGTTGAAATTGAAATTCATAACGGTAGACAGCCGCTTTACTCTTATATCCTTTCAATTGAATAAGGTCATTGAAAATTAAGATGAAACAAGAGAAAATAGAAGGGCAGGGCCCTTCTATTTTTTTGAAGTGTCAAAAATTGTTTGTATGAAAGAGGGAACAGCAATGAAATACAAAAGTGTATTCGATATTATTGGTCCTGTCATGATTGGACCTTCATCTTCTCATACTGCCGGAGCAGCAAGAATCGGAAAAATGGCCAGGGAGCTTTTTGGGAGGGATCCTGAATGGGCAAACATTTCTTTTTACGGATCTTTTGCCAAAACCTATAAAGGTCATGGAACAGACGTTGCGATTATTGGCGGAATCATGGACTTTGAAACAGATGATGAGCGAATTATTGAAGCAAAAAGAATTGCCAGAGAAAAAGGTATCAGAATTAAAATACGCGAAGAAGAAGCGCTGACTGACCACCCAAACACTGCAAGAATTAAGCTTGGGGATAAGAACGGTGAAATGGAGCTTGTCGGGATCTCAATCGGTGGAGGGAAAATTGAAATCATCGAATTAAACGGATTTGAACTGAGTCTCACAGGACACCATCCGGCTATTCTCGTTGTGCATGAAGACCGCTTTGGCGCTGTAGCAGCAGTTTCAACTGTGTTAGCGAGACATAAAATGAACATCGGGAAAATGGATGTTTCAAGACAGGATGTCGGCAAAATGGCATTAATGACAATTGAAGTGGATCAGCATATCGAAGATGCATTGCTTGAGGAGCTAAAAGCGCTGCCTGAAGTTACACAGGTAACGAAAATTGCTGATTAAAAAAGTGATAGCGCTTACAATCTAGGAGGGTTAACATGTTTAGAAATGTTGCAGAGCTGGTTGAACTGGCTGAAACACATAACAAAAAAATCTCAGACATTATGATTGAACAGGAAATGGAAGTGCGTAACAAGACGCGTGAAGAAGTCTTCGATACGATGGATCGAAACCTGACTGTTATGGAAGAAGCAGTCGAACGCGGGCTTAAAGGGGTTAAATCACATTCAGGTTTAACCGGCGGCGATGCAGTATTGATCCAGAATTATATTGCATCCGGTAAATCACTTTCAGGAGAACTGCTGCTTGATGCAGTCAGTAAAGCGGTTGCTACGAATGAAGTGAATGCGGCGATGGGTACAATCTGTGCAACACCGACTGCCGGATCTGCCGGTGTTGTGCCGGGCACGCTTTTTGCTGTTCAGAACAAACTGAATCCTACGCGTGAAGAAAAGCTCAGATTTCTTTTCACTTCAGGCGCGTTCGGTTTTGTAGTGGCAAATAATGCATCCATTTCAGGTGCAGCCGGGGGATGTCAGGCAGAAGTTGGTTCTGCAGCAGGAATGGCGGCAGCAGCAATTACTGAAATGGCGGGCGGAACACCTGCGCAATGCGCTGAAGCGATGGCGATTACGCTGAAAAATATGCTTGGACTTGTTTGTGATCCGGTTGCAGGTCTTGTTGAAGTTCCGTGTGTGAAGAGAAATGCAATGGGAGCAGCAAATGCAATGGTAGCAGCGGATATGGCGCTCGCCGGTGTGACAAGCAGAATTCCGTGTGATGAAGTCATTGACGCAATGTATAAAATCGGCCAGACAATGCCGGTAGCCTTACGTGAAACAGCTCAGGGCGGATTGGCAGCGACACCTACCGGCCGGGAGCTGGAGGCGAAAATTTTTGGATTCTCTCTTGATAAAAAATCCTGATCATCCATTGTTGAAACCAGTTTCGGTGCTGCAGGGAGTCGGTGAAGAAACAGGATCTCAATTGGCTGATATGGGTATTCATACAGTATCAGACCTGATTAATTATCTGCCTTACCGGTATGATGATTTCAGGCTGAAAGACTTATCAGAAGCTGCTCATGAGGAGCGCGTAACCGTTGAAGGCAGTGTTCATAGTGAACCTGCCCTTCAATTTTATGGGCGTAAAAAATCGAGGCTGACATTCAGGCTGCTGACCGGACCTCATAGTGTAAAAGTGACTTTCTTCAACCAGCCCTATCTTAAAAAGAAAGTAAATCTGCACGATAAAATTACGGTCACAGGTAAGTGGGACAGACAGCGACAGTTGATTACAGCACAGACTTATAAGCTCGGAGAAGGTGTTCAGGAAGAGCTGTTCGCGCCTGTTTACCCCCTCAAAGGTAATATGACTAACAGGACATTGAGAAAGTTTATTAAGCAGGCACTTGAGCTTTACAGTGATTCCCTGACAGAGACGTTACCAGAACCGCTGTTGATGAAATATAAATTAGTTAATCGGAAAGAAGCGCTTCATGCAATGCATTTTCCTTCTTCACCTGAAAGTATGAAGCAGGCGAGAAGAAGGTTCGTTTATGAAGAATTCTTTTATTTTCAGTTGAAAATGCAGGGCTTAAGAAAAGTTGAAAGGGAACAGTCGGAAGGTGTCCGCTTTCAATATGACGCTGATAAGCTGAGGGAGTTTACAGATCAGCTACCCTTCCCGCTGACAGGCGCACAGAAAAGAGTGCTGAAGGAAATATTTACAGATCTCACTTCACTATTTAGAATGAACCGTCTGCTCCAGGGTGACGTTGGGTCAGGTAAAACAGTTGTAGCGGCAATCGCTCTTTATGCTGTCATTACAGCAGGGTATCAGGGAGCGCTGATGGTGCCAACAGAAATTCTGGCTGAACAGCACGCTGAGTCACTTTCAGCGTTGTTTGCTGAGACAGATGTAAATGTTGCCCTTTTGACAAGCTCAGTTAAAGGAAAGAAAAGAAAGCTTTTACTTGAACAGCTGAAACAGGGAGAAATTGATCTGCTCGTCGGTACGCATGCATTGATTCAGGATGAGGTGGATTTTCAGAACCTTGGACTGGTAATTACAGACGAACAGCACCGGTTTGGTGTTCAGCAAAGGCGGGTACTCCGTGAAAAAGGTGAAAGTCCTGATGTGTTATTTATGACAGCTACACCGATACCTCGAACGCTTGCAATCACAGTGTTCGGTGAAATGGATGTATCAATCATCGATGAGATGCCCGCAGGCCGAAAGCCGATCGAAACATATTGGGTAAAAGAAAACATGATGAACCGGATATTGAGTTTTATCGAAAAAGAGCTGGCTCAGGGCAGGCAGGCTTACGTGATCTGTCCATTAATCGAAGAGTCTGACAAGCTGGATGTTCAGAACGCGATCGACGTCCACGCGCAGCTCACTCAATATTATGCAGGCAGATATGTAGCGGGATTAATGCACGGCCGGCTCCACCCTGAAGAAAAAGAGGCAATCATGAAGCAGTTTGCTGAAAATAAAACGCATATCCTCGTCTCCACGACAGTAGTAGAAGTAGGGGTTAATGTGCCTAACGCTTCTGTGATGCTGATCTATGATGCAGAACGATTCGGACTCTCCCAGCTGCATCAGCTGAGAGGACGTGTCGGGCGGGGAAGTGATCAGTCATACTGCATTCTGATGGCGGATCCAAAGAACGAAGTCGGTAAAGAACGGATGAAAATCATGACTGAGACAAATGATGGATTCGTACTCAGTGAAAAAGATCTTGAGCTAAGAGGCCCCGGCGACTTCTTCGGACGCAAACAAAGCGGAATGCCTGAATTCAGAGTAGCGGACATGGTACATGATTACAGAGCACTCGAAACCGCAAGAGATGACGCACACCAGCTGATCGAAAGCGATGCATTCTGGCACAACGAAGAATACGAACCATTGCGAAGCTACCTCCAGGCAGAAGGAGTCATCAGCGGCGGAAAGCTGGATTAATTTTTAAATTAATACGTATATATATGAATAATGAATAGATTTATATAACGTTTGTAGATGGCATAACTATGTTATATGAATTCTGAGTGTAGCGGAGCGTAAGGCGGCGACTCCGGGACGATTAGTTGGAAGCTGAGACCCCGCAGGCGCAGCCGAGGAGGCTCAGCAACAACCGTCCGGAAAGCGTCCGCCTGAAGTGAAGTGGAACGATTAGAATTAGAGAACCTGAGACTGATTTGTCCCAGGTTCTTTTTTATAGATAAATTAAATCCTTAACACCGTCTCTCCAATATTCTTTGCAAAAAGGACTATTTATTTATATACTACTATTAGTACCAAGTGTTAGTATCGGACGGTGAGGAAATGAAACGCACAAAAAAAGAGCGTCAGGCGGAACTGACGAATAAAATCGAGGAAACACCATTTGTAACGGATGATGAGCTTGCCAGGTTTTTTGATGTCAGCGTTCAGACGATCCGGCTCGACCGTATGGAATTGTCAATTCCGGAACTGAGAGAGCGTATCAAGCATGTAGCTGAACAGACCTTTGAAGATGAAGTAAGGTCATTACCGATTGATGAAGTAATCGGGGAAATTATTGACGTGGAGCTTGATGATCACGCCATCTCTATTTTGGATGTGCAAAAAGAGCATGTCTTCCAGAGAAACAATATTGCAAGGGGACACCACCTGTTTGCGCAGGCAAACTCACTTGCTGTTGCCCTGATCAATGACGACCTTGCACTGACTGCTAAGGCGTCCATTGAATTTTGCAAGCCTGTACGTTCCGGTGAACGGGTAATTTCAAAAGCAAAAGCCATCAGGAATGATGGACGCAGAACAATTGTTGAGGTGAAGTCCTCAGTCGGCAAGGAAATTGTATTCAAAGGTGAATTTGAGATGTACCGTTCATCTGCTGAAAAGGAGGAAGATTAAATTGATTATTGCAGTAGACGCTATGGGCGGGGATCACGCTCCCGGAGAAATTGTAAAGGGGGTTGTTAAGGCTGCAGCCGGAAATTCGTCTTTAACCATCAGGCTTTATGGAGATGAAAAACAAATTCAGCCTTTATTGGGTAATGAAAAAAATATTGAAGTCATACATACAGATGAAGTCATACTCTCAACGGATGAACCTGTCAGAGCGGTCAGAAGAAAGAAAAATGCTTCAATGGTCCTGATGGCGCAGGCTGTAAAGGATAAAGAAGCAGATGCCTGTGTATCAGCGGGTAACACCGGTGCATTAATGGCTGCCGGGCTCTTCGTCGTAGGAAGAATAAAAGGGATCGACCGTCCTGCGCTCTCACCTACACTCCCTACAATCGACGGTCAGGGTTTTGTTATGCTGGATCTCGGAGCAAATGCAGATGCGAAGCCTGAACATATTCTTCAATATGCAATTATGGGCAGTATTTACGCTGAACAGGTCAGGGGAATTAAAAACCCGACAGTCGGTCTGCTGAATATCGGTACTGAAGAAGGTAAAGGTAATGACCTGACGAAACAGGCATACGCACTGCTTCAGGAATCAGGCCTGAATTTTGTCGGGAATGTGGAATCACGTGATCTGCTGAACGGTGTAAGTGACGTTGTTGTTACAGACGGCTTTACTGGGAATATGGTGTTAAAAACGATTGAAGGGACTGCGCAGGCACTCTTTGGCATGCTGAAGGAGACATTTACATCATCAGTCAAAACCAAGCTTGCAGCAGGCCTTGTTAAAAATGATTTAAGACAGTTAAAAGGGAAGCTTGATTATACTGAATACGGCGGTGCAGGGTTGTTCGGATTGAATGCGCCTGTCATAAAAGCGCATGGTTCTTCCAATGCAACAGCTGTATATAATGCAATCAAGCAGGCCCATACAATGGCTGAAAATGATGTAAGCGGAAAGATATCCGCATCATTAAATCAATAAAGAGAGGTTTTTCTGATGGCGAAAATTGCAGTATTATTTCCGGGCCAGGGCGCCCAGACAGTTGGAATGGGGAATGAAATCGCGCAAAGCTATGATGCGGCGGGAGAGATTTTTAATCAGGCTTCAGCTATCCTTGGTGAAGAATTTGTCACACTGATGAAGGAAGGTCCCCAGGAAGATTTAACAAAAACAACAAATGCGCAGCCTGCTCTTTTGACTGCGAGCATTGCGATCTTAAATGTATTGAAGGAAAAAGGCATTCATATGGATTATGTCGCCGGGCACAGCTTAGGTGAATATTCCGCACTTGTTGCAGCGGATGCTGTATCTTTTCAGGACGCATTGAAGACTGTAAGAAAACGCGGTGAATTAATGGAAGAAGCTGTACCAAATGGAGCAGGCGGCATGGCGGCCGTGCTTGGGATGGACCGTGATGCACTGAAATCGGTAACGGATGAAGTAACAGGAAATGGTGAGGCTGTTCAGCTGGCTAATCTGAACTGTCCCGGGCAAATCGTTATTTCAGGCACTGCAAAAGGTGTTGAGCAGGCATCGGCACTTGCAAAAGAGCGCGGCGCTAAAAGGTGCCTTCCGTTAAATGTAAGCGGACCTTTCCATTCTTCGTTAATGAAACCTGCTGCTGCAAAGTTTGAAGGTGAACTGCAAAACATCACAATTTCAGATGCTTCAGTTCCTGTTATCGCAAATGTTACAGCTGATGCAGTATTTGAAGCGGATAAAATCCAAAAGCTTTTAGTGACACAGCTTTATTCACCTGTTCTATGGGAAGATACAGTTGAAAAGCTGATTGATCTTGGTGTAGATACATTTATTGAAGCGGGTCCGGGAAAAGTATTATCCGGTCTTGTGAAAAAAATAAATCGCAGAGCGACAGTGTATCCGGTGTATGATCAGGAAACACTTGAACTGGCACTGCAGAAGCTTGGAGGAGAATAACATGAAATTAGAAGGCAAAACAGCCGTCGTAACAGGTGCTTCACGGGGGATTGGCCGCTCGATTGCGATTGAGCTCGCTAAAAACGGAGCAAATGTAGTCGTGAACTATAGCGGCAGTGAAGAAAAAGCAAAGGAAACAGCTAAAGAGGTTGAAGCGGCCGGAACGAAGGCGCTTGTATTTAAAGCAGATGTATCAAACGCTGATGATGTTCAGGCGATGCTGAAAGAGACTGTCAGCACATTCGGCAGTATTGATATTCTGGTGAACAATGCAGGGATTACAAAAGATAACCTGCTGATGAGAATGAAGGAAGAAGACTGGGATCAGGTGATGGATATTAACCTGAAAAGTGTTTTCCTGACAACAAAAGCAGCTGCACGTCCGATGATGAAGCAGCGTAAAGGGAAAATTATCAATGTGTCATCTATTGTCGGTGTGATGGGTAACGCAGGACAGGCAAATTATGTTGCTTCGAAAGCGGGCGTGATTGGTCTTACAAAGACATCTGCTAAAGAGCTTGCTGCAAGAGGGATTAACGTGAATGCTGTTGCACCTGGTTTTATTGAAACAGATATGACCGGTGAACTTGCTGAAGATGTCCAGGCATCAATGAAACAGATGATCCCGCTTGACCGTTTTGGCAAGCCTGAGGATATCGCAAAAGCAGTTGTCTTTTTAGCATCAGAAGATTCGGATTATATTACAGGCCAGACGATTCATATAGATGGTGGAATGGTGATGTAAAAAGCCTGTTTTAATCAGCGCTGTTTTACACTATAATACTTGAAGGGAGGTGAACGAACATGGCAGAAGTATTAGACCGCGTAACGAAAATCATCGTTGACCGTTTAGGTGTGGATGAATCTGAAGTTAAGCTTGAAGCTTCTTTCAAGGAAGATCTTGGTGCTGATTCTCTTGATGTAGTAGAATTAGTAATGGAGCTTGAAGATGAATTTGATATGGAAATTTCTGATGAAGATGCAGAAAAGATTGGTACCGTTGGAGACGCAGTGAGTTACATAGAAAGCAAAATGTAATCAGCCGGGACGAACCATTCTACACGCTTGGCATGATTCCTTCATGCCAAGCTTTTGTATTTAAAATGGTGTTCATAAGGACTGCGGCAAAAAACGTACAGCAGGATCATGTTGAAATGAAAATGAAAATGAATATGAATGGCAAGGTGAAGTCGGAGTGGGTAAATATAAAAGAGAGCAATACTCAAGAGGATTAGAACAAAAGTTCAAAGAATTTCAAGAGAAACATCAAATCCAGTTTCAGAATCAGAAATTAATCATGACGGCATTTACTCATTCATCATATGTGAATGAACACCGTAAAAAGCCTTATGAGGATAATGAAAGACTGGAGTTTCTGGGTGATGCTGTACTTGAATTATCAGTTTCTCATTATCTGTTTAACAAATATCCTTCTATGAGTGAAGGGGAGATGACGAAATTACGGGCGGCCATCGTATGCGAACCTTCATTGGTCATTTTTGCGAACGAAATGGACTTTGGTAATTTAATTCTGCTTGGTAAAGGGGAAGAACAGACAGGCGGCAGAATGCGACCAGCATTACTTGCTGACGTGTTTGAAGCATTTATTGGTGCGTTATATCTTGATCAGGGAATGGAGCCAGTGAGGCAGATCCTTGAAAAAGTTGTATTCCCTAAAGTAGATACCGGTGCTTTTTCGCATGTGATGGATTATAAGAGTCAGCTTCAGGAGTTTATTCAGCGTAATCATTCAGGTACGCTTCAATATGAAATATTAAAAGAAAAAGGACCTGCCCATAACCGTGAATTCGTCTCAAGAGTAAAGCTTGGAGATGAAGAACTTGGTACAGGAACCGGGCGCTCTAAAAAAGAGGCAGAACAGCATGCGGCCGAGCAGGCGCTTGTATATTTAAAAAAGTCAGGAAGCCGGGAGAATAAATAATGTATGTAAAACAGCTTGAAGTGCTCGGCTTTAAATCTTTTGCCGAGAAAGTACAGATCGACTTTGTGCCAGGTGTTACAGCTGTTGTTGGACCTAACGGCAGTGGAAAAAGTAATATTACTGAGGCAATCAGATGGGTACTTGGAGAACAATCTGCCAAATCATTGCGCGGCGGGAAAATGGAAGATGTCATTTTCTCAGGAAGTGATTCGAGAAAACAGCTGAATTTTGCTGAAGTATCACTTGTACTTGATAACACGGATGGAGCACTGCCGCTTGATTATGCAGAGGTAAGCGTTACACGCCGTGTTTTCCGTACAGGTGACAGTGAGTATTTATTAAATGGTTCTGCCTGCAGATTAAAAGATATTACAGAGCTCTTCATTGACTCAGGATTAGGAAAAGAAGCTTTTTCAATCATTGGACAGGGCAGAGTGGATCAGATTCTGAACAGTAAACCTGAAGAGAGAAGAGTCATTTTAGAAGAAGCAGCAGGCGTATTAAAATATAAAGGCCGGAGAAAAAAAGCCGACCAGCGTCTTGATGAAACGCAGGACAACCTGTACCGTGTGCAGGATATTCTTCATGAATTAAGTGCCCAGGTAGAGCCTCTGAAACAGCAGGCTTCTTTGGCGCGGGAATATCTGGCTTATAAAGATGATCTTAAAAAGACTGAATCCGGGCTGCTCGCTTATGAAGCGGAAGAGATGACAGCTGAGTGGGAATCCAAGGAAGCTGAACTGATCAGAGTCAAAGAACACGAACAAAAGCTCAGGCTGAAACTCGATGAGGACGATGAAGCACTGAATGCAAAGCAGAAAGAACGTTCAGTCTGCGAAAAAAGCATTGAAGAGCTTCAATCCACTCTGCTGACTGTTACAAAAGAAGCAGAGCAGCTGGAGGGCCGTCGCCAGGTATTAATTGAAAGACAGAAAAATGCTGATCAGAATGAAGATCAGTTAAAACAGAAAGTTAAAGATTTAAATGATCAGCTCATCAAAGTGACAGAAAGAATCACTCAAAAAGAGCAGGTTGCTGAAGAAGTTAAAAAAGACATTGCCCAAATTAAAAAACAGATCGCTGAAACAGACAGCGTTCTTGGCACATCAATAGATCAAATTGAACAGGACCTTGAAAGGGCAAAAAACGATTACTTTGAAACGCTGAATAACAAAACAACCATTCAAAATGAATTAAATTATCTGAATCAGCAGCGTGACCAGGAGCATAAAAGAGCTGAAAAGCTGACCGGGACTAATGCGCGCTACATTGAAGAGCGTGAAAAATGGAATGAGAAGCATGAAAAGCTGAACGCTAAAGCTGAAGAAATAACGGATGAACTGACTGCAACTGCGGCGGATTATAAAACTGCTGTGAAAAAAAGAGATGACATCAGAGCGGAACTGGCTGATTTAGAAAAGAATCTTTATAAAGCTTATCAGTTTGTCAGTGAGGCGAAGTCCCGAAAATCCATGCTGGAATCGATGGAAGAAGAGTTTTCAGGCTTTTATCAGGGAGTTAAAGAAGTACTTAAAAACCGTGGCGGCAAATTAAAAGGGATTGAAGGTGCTGTCGCTGAGCTGATTGATGTCCCTAAAGAATATGAAACGGCAGTTGAAACAGCACTGGGTGCTTCCATGCAAAGTATTGTTACAGGAAATGAAGCGGATGCCAGGCAGGCAATTCAATTCCTGAAGCAAAGTCGTGCAGGACGTGCGACCTTCCTTCCGATGTCGGTTATAAAATCAAGAACTTTACCGGAATCTCTGATTACAAGAGCGTCAGAGCATGATGATTTTATCAGTGCTGCTTCTGATCTTGTAGCGTTTGACAGCAAGTATAAGCAGGTGATTGAAAATCTGCTGGGTCACGTAGTAGTTGTTAAATCTTTAAAGGGTGCAAATGAACTTGCGAAAATACTGCAGTACAGATACCGCATTGTCACACTTGAGGGAGATATCGTTAATCCGGGAGGTTCAATGAGCGGTGGCTCTCAGGCTAAAAAGACTTCTTCGATCTTCTCGAGGAAAAACGAACTGGATCAGCTGAGCAGTCAGATTCCAAATTACGAAGAAACTGCTGTGAAGCTCGAGCAGAAAGTCCAAAGTCTGAAAAATCAGGCTGCTGAATTTGAGCACGAGATGGATACTCACCGGATGAAAGGTGAGCAGCTAAGGGTGAAGGAAGCAGAGCTGAAAGCAGATCTCCGTGAAGTGGAAACTGCGATCAGACAGGCTGATGAGCAATTGAAGCTGTATGACCTCGAAATGGCTGAATTCACTCATTCAAAGGGTTCATTTGAGGATAAAGCAGTTGAACTGCAGAGGCATGCCGCAGAAGCGGAAATGCAGCTTGCTGAGCTGGATCAGATGATTAAAAACCTGACGAAGCAAAGAGAAACACAGCAGTCTTCAAAGGATGAAATGGTTGAGGTGAAATCCGGTCTTCAGGCGAGACTGGCTGTTGCAGAAGAGAAAGCCTCTCAAATTAGACGTGAGTTGAGAGAATCTGAACTGCTGAAAACAGAAATAAACGAAAAATATGAACGGTCCAAGGAAGATCTGAAATGGCTGACTGAAGAGATGTCATCAGGAGAAGGACAGGCAGATCAGCTTCACAGTCAGATCCAGACGAAGCAGGATGAAAGCCTGGCGCTATCTAAAAAGCTCAATGACATTAAGCAGCAGCGTGAAGCACTTGAAATAGAACTTCAGGAACTGACAGCCTCCTATAAAGAATCAAGCAGAATCCATCATGGTCTGCTTGAACAGATCAATGAATTAAAACTGAGTGCCGGAAAGCTGTCATCTGATATAGATTACAGATTAAATAAGCTGCAGGAAGAATATGAATTATCCTTCCACGCCGCAAAAGAAGAGTACCCTCTACAAATGGAACCGGCTGATGCCAGATCAAAAGTGAAGCTGATCAAGCTGTCAATTTCAGAGCTTGGCCACGTCAATATTGGCGCAATCGAAGAATATGACCGTGTGTCCGAACGATATGAGTTTCTGCTCGACCAGCAGAACGACCTTCAGGAAGCAAAAGAGAATTTGCTTTCTGTGATTGAGGAAATGGATGCAGAGATGTCGAGAAGATTCAGTGATACGTTCCATCAGGTGAAGGAGCACTTTTCAAGTGTCTTTCAGAAGCTCTTTGGCGGAGGACATGCTGAACTGAAGCTGACAAACCCGGATGATATGTTGTCAACAGGTATTGATATTGTAGCGCAGCCTCCTGGCAAAAAGCTCCAGAACTTAAGTCTGTTATCAGGAGGAGAGCGTGCCTTAACAGCGATTGCACTGCTGTTTTCAATTCTGCATGTACGGCCTGTGCCGTTTTGTATCCTTGATGAAGTAGAGGCCGCACTTGATGAAGCAAATGTTCAGCGATTCAGCGATTACCTGCATCAGTTCAGTGAGCAGTCTCAATTTATCGTGATCACTCACCGTAAAGGAACAATGGAGGGTGCGGACGTATTATACGGTGTTACTATGCAGGAGTCAGGTGTATCCAAGCTTGTATCTGTTAAGCTTGAAGAGCAAATAAATATGAATTAAAGGGGACAGGGCATGAGTTTTTTTAAGAAACTGAAAGAAAAATTTACGACGCAGGATACTGCAACTGACAAATATAAAGATGGTTTATCGAAAACACGAAACAGCTTTACTTCAAGACTGAATGACCTTGTTGCAAGTTACAGAACGGTAGATGAAGATTTCTTTGAAGAGCTTGAAGAAATTATGATTCAGGCAGATGTAGGCTTTGATACCGTGATGGAGCTTGTTGAGGAACTGAAGATGGAAGTGAAACGTCAAAATATTAAAGATACTGAAGGCATCCGCAGTGTGATTTCACAAAAACTTGTTGAGATCTATTATGATGGTGAAGAGCCAGATGAGCTGCTGAATATGCAGGAGGATGAACTGACTGTCATCCTGTTTGTAGGGGTGAATGGTGTTGGTAAAACAACAACAATTGGGAAGCTTGCTCATCAATTCAAATCAGAAGATAAAAAAGTTGTGCTCGCAGCAGGGGACACTTTCCGTGCAGGCGCAATCGAGCAGCTTGAAGTCTGGGGAGACCGTGTTGGTGTTGACGTCATCAAGCACAGCGAAGGCTCTGATCCTGCAGCTGTTATGTATGATGCTGTTCATTCGGCACGTGCAAAGAAAGCTGATGTATTGATCTGTGATACAGCAGGGCGCCTTCAGAATAAAGTAAACTTGATGAAGGAGCTTGAAAAAGTCAAGCGCGTCATTGAACGTGAGATCCCAGGTGCGCCGCACGAAGTGCTTCTGGCGCTTGATGCAACGACAGGTCAAAATGCAATGACCCAGGCAAAGATTTTCAAGGAAGCAACAAATGTATCAGGTATCGTGTTAACCAAGCTTGATGGAACAGCGAAAGGCGGCATTGTGCTTGCGATTAAAAAAGAACTCGGTATTCCTGTAAAGTTTGTAGGTCTGGGTGAGAAAATGGATGACCTGCAGCCGTTCAACGCAGAAAAGTATGTATATGGCCTCTTCTCTGATCTCGTTGATAAAGAAGAACTGATTGATGAAGAGGATGAGTGAAAGAGCTTTTCGGGTTGACACAAAGCACTTAAATCTGTATGATTTCAGTGTAAAGGCTTTTCACTTAACAAAGGGGGATATGTGATGCTCGAAAAAACAACTAGAGTAAACTTTCTCTATGATTTTTATCAGATGTTGTTGACGCCTAAACAGCGGAGCTACATGTCTCTATATTATCTTGATGATTACTCACTCGGCGAAATTGCTGAAGAGTATGATGTCAGCCGCCAGGCGGTGTATGACAATATCAGAAGAACTGAAGCAATGCTTGAGGAGTATGAGTCTAAATTATTGTTATTTCAAAAGTTCCAGGAGCGGACAAAAGTGATAGAAGAGCTCAAAGCTGCAGCAAAAGAGCAGACGGAGCTGCTTTCTATTATTGAAACGCTTGAGGAATTGGAATAGGAGGCTTTGCATTTATGGCATTTGAGGGATTAGCCGAACGTCTGCAGGGTTCCATCCAAAAGATCCGCGGAAAAGGCAAAGTTAGCGAAGCAGATGTAAAAGAGATGATGCGTGAGGTGCGCCTTGCGCTGTTAGAAGCCGACGTTAACTTTAAAGTTGTTAAAAGCTTTGTAAAACAGGTAAGTGAACGTGCTGTCGGACAGGAAGTCATGAAGAGTCTTACGCCCGGCCAGCAGGTTATAAAGGTTGTAAAAGAAGAGCTGACAGAATTGATGGGCGGAGAGCAGAGCCAGATCGCTGTCGCCAAAAAGCCGCCGACTGTCATCATGATGGTCGGATTGCAGGGTGCCGGTAAAACGACAACTGCAGGGAAACTTGCCAGTCTTCTGCGCAAAAAGCATAACCGTAAACCACTTCTTGTTGCAGCAGATATCTACCGTCCTGCTGCAATCAAGCAGCTTGAAACAATCGGTAAGCAATTAAGCCTTCCTGTATTCTCGATGGGGGATCAGGTGAGTCCTGTTGACATTGCAAAAGCCGGTATTGAAAAAGCGAAGGAAGAACATCATGATTATGTGCTGATTGATACAGCGGGACGTCTTCATGTTGATGAAACCCTCATGGATGAACTGAAGCAGATTAAAGAGCTTTCTTCTCCAGATGAGATCTTCCTCGTTGTAGACTCCATGACCGGTCAGGATGCTGTCACTGTTGCTCAAAACTTTGATGAAGCGCTTGGTGTAACAGGGGTTGTTTTAACAAAGCTTGATGGTGATACACGTGGTGGGGCTGCTCTTTCAATCCGTTCAGTTACAGGTAAACCGATTAAGTTTGCCGGAATGGGTGAAAAAATGGATGCGCTTGAACCGTTCCACCCTGAAAGAATGGCTTCAAGAATTCTCGGAATGGGAGATATGCTGTCTCTGATCGAAAAAGCTCAGACGAACGTGGATGAAGATAAAGCCAAAGAAATGGAGCAAAAACTCCGTACCGCTTCATTTACACTCGATGACTTTCTTGAGCAGCTCGGTCAGGTAAAACAGATGGGGCCACTGGATGAATTACTGAAAATGATTCCTGGCGCCAATAAAATGAAAGGGCTGGATAATATTGATGTGGATGGCAAACAGCTTGGACATGTCGAAGCGATCATCCAGTCAATGACGGCTAAAGAAAAAGAACAGCCTGAAATCATTAATGCCAGCAGAAGAAAAAGAATTGCGCGGGGAAGCGGCAGGCCGATCCAGGAAATTAACCGTCTGCTGAAGCAGTTTGAAGAGATGAAAAAAATGATGAAGCAGATGACAAATGCCCAGGGTAAGGGCAAAAAACGCGGCGGATTCAACTTCCCATTTATGCAATAACAGCATTTTTTAAGAAAAAATTAGTGTGTTAAGAAAAAAGACTTTACAAAGGGAGAAACCCTTGGTATTATACTATCTTGTGTGAAACTATTCGGAGGTGCAATAACATGGCAGTAAAAATTCGTTTAAAGCGTATGGGAGCTAAAAAGTCTCCTTTCTATCGTATTGTAGTAGCAGATTCTCGTTCACCACGTGATGGACGTTTCATTGAAACAGTAGGAACTTACAACCCGGTTGCAAACCCTGCTGTTGTAGATATCAATGAAGAAGCAGTCCTTAAGTGGATGGGCAATGGCGCTAAGCCATCTGATACAGTACGTAACCTTCTTTCAAACGAAGGCATTATGGAGAAATTCCATAATTCAAAGAACGGTAAATAATAGTTGTGAAAGAGCTTATCGAAACGATTGTCAAGCCTCTCGTTGATTACCCTGAGGCAGTAAGTATTGAGACGCAGGAAACTGACAGAACAATCACTTACAAGCTCTCCGTCCATCCGGATGATATGGGTAAAGTCATTGGCAAGCAAGGCAGAGTTGCGAAAGCTATAAGAACTGTTTCTTTTGCGGGTGAAAGCTCGCAAAAGAAAAAGACCGTGATTGAAATAGTTGATAAGTAAAAGGGAGGCTGATGTCCTCCCTTTTGCTGTATCATGAAATTAAAAAGGGGTGCAGATCATGCAGGTAACTCAAAAGGTAATTGTGAAGGAAATTATGACGAACTCTTCTAAAAAGCGTTTAAAGGATTCTCTTACACAAAAATCTGAGCGTGCTCAAAAAGAGATTGAACAGCTGATTTTCCAGCAGAAAAAACTTGAAAAGCAGTTTGAACAATCTTCTGATGCTGTGAAAAACCGGATTAATCAGGAAATTAATAAAAGAAAACAATTATTAGCCCAGACAGAAGCTCAGCAGAAAACGATTGATGAGATGCCAATGGGTACAGAATATACATTAAGAGAAACAGACATGCTTGTTGAACTGGACCAGGGAAGCATCTGGCACCCTGATCAGAAGCCTGTCATTGTATTAGAAGACGGTATGGTTAAAGAAATCCGTCAGGGGTGGTAAAGATGGAATGGTTTGACGTGGGCAAGATTGTAAATACCCATGGGATCAAAGGGGAAGTCAGAGTGATCTCGAGCACTGATTTTCCGGAAGAAAGATATAAAAAAGGCAATAAGCTTTACTTGTTCCAATCAGGTAAAGACCCTCTGGAATTATCAGTCTCCGGCTACCGCAGACATAAAAACTTTGATCTGCTGACTTTTGAAGGTTATGACAATGTAAATCTGGTTGAACCTTTTAGAGATGCACAGCTTAAAGTGTCTGCTGATCAGCAGAATGAGCTTGGTGAGGATGAGTATTACTATCATGAAATTATTGGCTGTGAGGTTTTTTCTGAAGAAGGAGAACGGATCGGTTCAATTACTGAAATTCTTTCACCGGGAGCAAACGATGTGTGGGTCATCAAGCCTGACACAGGAAAAGATGTACTCATTCCCTATATTGAGTCTGTTGTAAAAGAAGTAAATGTTACAGAAAAAAAAGTAATCATTCATAAGATGGAAGGGCTGCTGGAATGAAAATTGACATTCTGTCATTATTCCCGGCAATGTTTGACGGGGTTTTTGGAGAATCAATCTTAAAAAAAGCAGCAGAAAAAGGGGCAGTCAAATATACTGTCACAGACTTCCGTCAGTTTGCTAATAACAAACATAATTCAGTGGATGATTATCCTTATGGCGGTGGTGCAGGCATGGTGCTGAAGCCGGAGCCGATCTTTCGTGCCGTTCAGCACCTGACTGAAAAGACAGATTCTTCACCCCGTGTCGTCCTGATGTGTCCGCAGGGAGAAAGATTCAATCAGAAAAAAGCTGAAGAGCTTTCAAAGGAAGAACATATCATTTTCATTTGCGGTCACTATGAAGGCTATGATGAGCGGATCAGAGAACATCTGATTACAGATGAAATCTCAATCGGGGACTTTGTCCTGACCGGTGGAGAACTTGGTGCAATGGTTGTGACTGACAGTGTCGTAAGGCTGCTCCCGGAAGTGCTGGGTAACGATGAATCTGCAGTAAAGGATTCATTTTCAAGCGGATTACTTGAACACCCTCATTATACCCGTCCTGCAGATTATGAAGGAATGAAGGTTCCAGAGGTTCTGCTGTCTGGCAATCATGCCAGAATTGAAGAGTGGAGAATGAAAGAATCTCTGCGCAGAACCTATACTAGACGGCCTGATTTGCTGGAACAGATGGAACTCAGTGATCAACAGCTTAAATGGCTGAAAGAATTTAAAAATAACGTTGAATAGCCTGCTTCTATGTGGTATTATAGTTTTTGTGCTTAGTTCACGAATGTGGATAAGCCTTGAACACAATGTTCCGCTGCAAAAGAAGCAAGAGCATTTGTTGGAAGGAGTTGAAAATGATGCATAACCTGATTCAGGAAATTACTAAAGAACAGCTTCGTTCTGATCTTCCTACATTCAAGCCTGGTGATACTGTAAAGGTACACGTTAAGGTTGTTGAGGGAACTCGCGAACGTGTTCAGGTGTTTGAAGGTGTTGTAATTAAGCGCCGTGGTGGTGGTGTAAGTGAAACTTTCACAGTACGTAAGATTTCTTACGGCGTTGGAGTTGAGCGTACATTCCCAATTCACACACCTAAAATTGCGAAACTTGAAGTTGTGCGTCGCGGTAAAGTTCGTCGTGCGAAACTTTACTACCTGCGTAACCTGCGCGGTAAAGCGGCTAGAATTAAAGAAATTCGCTAATTGTAAAAAAAGAGCCTGCGGGCTCTTTTTTTATGTTCAGATGTCTGAATAGGCGGGGCCGTTCTATGTTACAATATGTTCATCTGAGCCGGATTGGGGGCATTGGGATGGAGATTAGAAATGAATGGTGGGAGTGGGCAAAAACACTTTTTGCAGCTGTCATTATTGCAGGTGTAATCCGTTTGTTTTTCTTTTCACCGGTTGTCGTGGACGGCAGTTCGATGGTGCCGACATTGCAGGATGGTGACCGCATGATCGTCAATAAATTTCAATATAAAGTGACCACCCCTGAACGTTTTGATATTGTTGTTTTCCATGTCTCGGATAAAGAGGATTATATAAAGAGAGTGATTGGTCTCCCAGGCGAATCTGTTGCCTTTTCGGATGATCAACTATACATAGACGGCGAAGCGGTTGATGAGGATTTCCGTGAAAGCGGCACGTTTACTGAGGATTTTAACCTGTACGATCTGACAGGGTATGAAGAGGTTCCTGAAGGACATCTGTTTGTCATGGGTGATAACCGGCAGTTCAGTAAAGACAGCCGCCATATAGGGCCTGTACCGATTGAAGAGGTAGTTGGTGAAACACCTTTGATCTACTGGCCGTTTGAAGATATAAAAGTGTTTAATAAGGAGTGATGAAATGAGTATCCAGTGGTTTCCGGGGCATATGGCTAAAGCAAGGAGACAGGTGACAGAAAAACTGAAGCTTGTAGACATTGTATTTGAACTTGTTGATGCAAGAATTCCCCTTTCATCAAGAAACCCGATGATTGAAGAGATTATCGGAAAAAAACCGAGACTGATTTTAATTAATAAAGCAGACATGGCGGATCCGAATAAAACAAAAGAATGGATTGCTTACTTTGAAAGAAAAGGCATCCGTGCTGTTGCGATAAATTCTGAAAAAGGGTCAGGGTTGCAGCAGATACAAAAAGAAACAATGAATATTTTAAGTGAAAAATGGGAGCGCATGAAGTCGAGAGGAATCAGGCCGCGTGCAGTAAGAGCAATGATTGTCGGGATTCCAAACGTCGGCAAGTCTACGCTGATCAACCGGCTTGCAAAGAAAAATATTGCCCAAACCGGTAATCGTCCCGGTGTTACAAAAGCCCAGCAGTGGATTAAAGCAGGGAAAGAGATGGAACTGCTTGATACACCGGGGATTCTATGGCCGAAGTTTGAAGACCCTGAAGTTGGATACAGACTGGCACTGACAGGCGCAATTAAGGACAATATCTTAAACCTTCAGGATATCGCACTTTATGCACTGCGCTTTCTTGAAACCTATTATCCGGCGCGTCTGAAAGAAAGATACAGTATGGATGAAATCCCGCAGGATCCGGCAGCCCTTTTTGATCATATTGGGCGCAAACGCGGCTGTCTTATGTCAGGTGGAGAAATTGATTACGATAAAACGGCTGATATCATTGTCAGAGATATAAGAAATGTACAATTTGGTGCCCTGACATTTGACCTTGAACATTTAGAAGAAGAGTAAAGATAAGACTTCCGCATACGTGGAAGTCTTTAATTTTTATTAAATAGACCGATATACAGGACAGGTGAACTTATGTTGAAAATTAGTCAAATAAAAGAAATGCTGACAGAGTCCCCGGATGAAGAATTGATTAATCAATTGAAATCAGATGATCGAAAAGGGGTACAAAAACTGCTCAAGTCTTATCAAAAAAAAATTGAGAAAGATCAAATGCTGGCTCAGCAGTTTAAGGATATGCAGGCATATGAAAAGGCTGCATTACTGAAAGGGTATAGCCTGATTGCGGGGACCGATGAAGCGGGGAGAGGTCCGCTGGCAGGACCTGTCGTTGCAGCAGCAGTCATCCTCCCTGAAGGATTTTATCTGGCCGGTCTGAATGATTCCAAAAAGCTGAGTGAACAGAAAAGAGAACTTTTTTTTGAAGAAATCATGACTTCAGCGGATGTGGGAGTCGGGATCATCGAGGCGGCAGAAATTGACCGGATCAATATACTGAATGCATCCAAACAGGCGATGATAAAAGCAATCAGGCAGTTAAAGCAGCAGCCTGAATATGTATTGGCAGATGCAGTTACACTCGATATCCAGATCCCCCAGAAGTCTATTATAAAAGGGGATGCGAAAAGTGTAAGTATTGCCGCCGCATCCGTTATTGCAAAAGTGACACGTGACAGGCTGATGAAAGAAGCCGCAGAAAAATATCCGGGTTACGATTTAGAGAAAAATGCCGGATATGGTACGAAAGATCATATTGAGGCGATTAAAAAGCTCGGTTTAACAGGTGAGCACAGGCGTTCATTTGAACCGGTCAAATCAATGTTTCAGTCATAATTGGAGGTGAAAGGGGATGTCTTCGTATATACAGGGTCAGCAGCGTCCAGTAGGCAGTACACAGCAGCCTGAACGGCAGCTGCTGTCACTCAAAACCGGTCAGGTGATACATGGGAAGGTCATCAGCAGTCTTGGGAATCAGCAAATGGAAGTGATACTTGGCGGAAGGATCCTGACAGCAGTCGTCTCCGGAGCAATATCAGAAGGTGAAGCGAGATGGTTTCAGGTGGAGAGTAACGGGAACCCGCCTGTATTAAAGCCGGTCAAAACTGACAGCACCGGCAAACCTGATATCCAGCAGATTTTGCAATCAGCCGGACTTGGAGGCAATAAAGAGATCAGGGAACTGGTTTCTTCAATGATTAGGCAGCAGATCCCTGTATCAGCTGATAAGTTAACTGCAGCAGCGAACCTGCTTTCAGGCACAGCAGACAAAACAGAAGGATTGTCTGTTATTAAATGGATGTTCTCAAAAGATATCCCCCTGAAGGAAGCGCTCTTTCAGCCGATACTCACAGCAAATAAAGGGGTGACTAAACCTCTATCCGGGTTATTTAATCAGCTTAAAAATCAATTATCTCCGGCGAATTTGTCCTCTGTCAGCCAGGTATTGCAACAGGTTGAAGAACCTTATTTAAAAGTAACGCAGGATTATGCCGTACAGCGGTTATTTGAAAAAATGATGACCGGCTCATCCATTGAGAGAAATCAGTCACTCGAAGCTCTTAAAGAGGTGCAAATTCTGCCTAAAAACGCTACTTTATCTAACTGGACAATATCGCTTCATACGGAGTCCATGGGTAAAGGGATTGAAAATCTGATAAAGGCCCTCGGTACGCTTCCTCAAAGTCAGGGAAGAGAGCAGCAGGTTCAGCTTCAACAGGCATTAAAAGCCTATCAGCAGACAGGAGCGGTTCAACAGCTTGCTGAAGCAGTTGTTCAGGGACAGGGAGTGCTGCTGCGTGCAAAGCCTCCATCACAGCTGCACAGTCTTCAGGTCTTACAGCTGCCAACAGCAAATACTGCTGCACAGCCGCAAGGTTTTTCCCAGGCACTAAATGAAGTGCAGCAAATGATTGGTCCGCAAAACAGCGCTGCATCTATCCAGGTCATGCTGAAAGAAATCATTCACAGAATGGGTCAGGATTATGAAGCCAGAATGATGAATGCAGGCAGCCCTGCCCATACGTTAAAAGCACAGCTCGTAAACTTATTGGAGACCCCGGGCATGAATCCGCAGACCAGAGATACAGCTGAACAGATGCTGAACCGGTTGAACGGAATGCAGCTGCTGTCAGCTGATAATGGTCCTCAGCAGCAGTTAATCATGCAATTCCCGCTGCAGCTCGGGACGAACCAGACAGATGTCATGATGAAAATGAATGGCAGAAAAAAGAATGACGGATCCCTTGACCTGGCCCACGTCAGAGTGCTGTTCTATATTACGCTGGCAGAATTAAATGAAAGTATTATAGACATGAATGTACAGAATAGAGTAGTTTCACTTGATATCTATAATGAGAATAAAGGGCTTGATCAGCTGGCGAAACCTCTGATTCCTACATTGGAAGCCGCGCTTGAACAGGCAGGTTACATTTTTTCAGGTGTGAAATTTCACTCTACCGGTGAATTGGATCCTCCAATTATGAATCCTGCAGAGGATGCATTGTCTTCAACCTATCATAAGGTGGATATAAAAATATGAAACAGCATAAAAGGCTTGAAGCAGTAGCTCTTACCTATACAAACGATTCTCCGGCTCCGGTTGTATCAGCAAAAGGGAAAGGCAAAATTGCTGAATCAATAATAGAACAGGCAAAGGCTCATCATGTTCCGATCCAGCAGGATGAGTCTCTTGTTGAGCTTTTAGGTCAGCTTGATTTGAATGAAACCATTCCGGATGAATTATATCAGGCTGTAGCAGAGGTGTTCGCATTTATTTACCGGCTTGACCGGGAGAAAAAATAAGAGTATTCAGACAATGATCGAATTTTCACAATATCGCCTCAAATAGTAGACAGCACCGCTTTCATTCTATACAATGAAAGCGCAGTCTATTTTCAAAAGAGTTTGATAGGAGGATGGAACATGAATATCCATGAGTATCAGGGAAAGGAACTCCTTAGAAAATATGGAGTAACTGTACCCCGCGGTTATGTGGCTTTCACGCCAAAAGAAGCTGTAGAAGCAGCAAAAGAACTCGGATCAGCAGTAACGGTTGTTAAAGCTCAGATCCATGCGGGTGGCCGCGGTAAAGCGGGCGGAGTAAAAATCGCGAAAAGTCTTGATGAAGTCCGTACATATGCAAAAGAATTACTTGGAAAAACACTTGTGACACATCAGACAGGTCCGGAAGGTAAGGAAATTAAGCGCTTACTTATCGAAGAGGGCTGTGACATTCAAAAAGAATATTACGTAGGGCTTGTACTTGACCGTGCAACTTCACGTATTACACTGATGGCGTCTGAAGAGGGCGGAACGGAAATTGAAGAGGTTGCTGAAGCAACACCTGAAAAAATCTTCCGCGAAACAATTGATCCGGTTGTCGGTCTGACAGCATTCCAGGCACGCCGTATCGCGTTTAACATTAACATCCCTAAGGAAATGGTTAATAAAGCTGTGCGCTTTATGCTTGGACTTTACAAAATGTTTGTTGAAAAAGATTGTTCAATTGCTGAGATCAACCCGCTTGTTACGACTGGAGACGGAAACGTAATGGCGCTTGATGCAAAATTAAACTTTGATGCAAACGCATTGTACCGTCAAAAAGATGTAATGGAATTCCGTGACCTTGATGAAGAGGATCCAAAGGAAATCGAAGCATCTAAATATGACCTTAGCTACATTTCACTTGATGGAAACATTGGCTGTATGGTTAACGGTGCCGGTCTTGCGATGGCAACAATGGATATTATCAAGCATTATGGCGGAGACCCGGCTAACTTCCTTGACGTTGGGGGCGGCGCGACAGCTGAAAAAGTAACTGAAGCATTCAAGATTATCCTTTCAGATGAAAATGTAAAAGGTATTTTCGTTAACATTTTCGGAGGAATCATGAAGTGTGACATTATTGCTGAAGGTGTGGTTGAAGCAGCGAAACAGGTTGGTCTGAAAGTACCGCTTGTTGTGCGTCTTGAAGGAACAAACGTAGAACTGGGTAAGAAAATTCTAAATGAGTCAGATCTTGATATCGTTGCAGCAGGTACTATGGCTGACGGCGCACAAAAGATCGTGGAACTTGTAGGCTGAGAAAGGCAGGGAGCATAAATGAGTGTTTTTATTGATAAGAATACAAAAGTATTAGTTCAGGGAATCACAGGCTCTACAGCCTTATTCCATACAAAACAGATGCTTGAATACGGCACACAGATCGTAGCAGGTGTAACACCTGGTAAAGGTGGCTCTGAGGTTGAAGGCGTTCCTGTATTCAATACAGTAGAAGAAGCGGTTAAAGCAACAGGTGCTAACGTATCAGTTATTTATGTACCGGCTCCATTTGCTGCTGACGCAATTCTGGAGTGTGTGGATGCAGAGCTTGATATGGCGATCTGTATTACTGAGCATATTCCGGTAGTGGATATGGTAAAGGTAAAACGTTACATGGAAGGCAAAAAGACACGTCTTGTCGGTCCTAACTGCCCTGGTGTTATCACGCCTGACGAATGTAAAATCGGTATCATGCCTGGATATATCCATACTAAGGGACATGTCGGCGTTGTATCCCGTTCAGGGACACTGACGTATGAAGCGGTTCACCAGCTTTCACAGGAAGGCATCGGACAGTCAACTGCTGTTGGAATCGGTGGAGATCCTGTTAACGGAACAAACTTCATCGATACACTTGAAGCATTTAATAATGACCCTGAAACTGAAGCTGTTATCATGATCGGTGAAATCGGCGGTACTGCTGAAGAAGAAGCTGCAGAGTGGGTTAAAGCAAACATGAAAAAGCCTGTAGTCGGTTTCATTGGCGGTGCGACTGCGCCTCCAGGAAAACGTATGGGCCACGCGGGTGCAATTATTTCAGGCGGTAAAGGTACTGCTGAAGAAAAGATCCGTGTGATGAATGAGTGTGGTATCGCTGTTGCAGAAACACCATCTGTAATGGGAGAGACACTAATCAAAGTATTAAAAGAAAAGGGTTTATACGATAAGTGCAAAACGCACTAAGTGAAAATGATGAGCTGTCTGTGTTCAGGCAGCTCTTTTTCTACTTTAAATAGAAGGAGATAAAAGATGATCATTGAACAACGCGATCAGAAACTGCTTTATTTGCATTATATGAATGTTTTAACCAATAAACAGCTTCTGCTATGGCTCCGGGCTGATCCGTTTCTTGAGAGACCTCTGAGCAGCCCTCCGCCATCTATTAAACTCACACCTCATCAAAATCATAAGCTCACCTCTTACATCTCTGCAACAACTCAAAATGAAATCTTCTCCCACATGACAGCAGCCTATACATCCTATATTACGATTTTTCATGAGCTTTATCCGGAGCCATTACGGGAGATATATGATCCCCCGGTTTTATTATATACAAAAGGTAATACTGAATACCTTGCAGTACCGAACCAGCTGGCCGTGATCGGATCCAGAAAAGCTGATCTATACACCAGAACCGTTTTGCAATCCATCATACCTGAGCTGCTAAGTAAAGACATTGGAATTATCAGCGGAATGGCAAAAGGTGCTGATGGAATCGCACATGAAATCGCTCTCCACGGCAGAACAATCGGTGTCACAGGGAGTGGTTTTCAGCATCAGTATCCGGCTTCAAATCACACGCTATACCGTCAAATGGAGCACTCGCAGCTTCTTATTTCAGAATACCCTCCATATGTAAAACCACAAAAACATCATTTCCCCATGAGAAACAGAATTATAGCAGGCTGTTCAAGAGGTCTTTTAATCACTCAGGCTGAAGCAAAAAGCGGTACGATGATAACGGTGGACAGGGCGCTTGAAGAAGGAAGAGATGTATTTGCAGTACCTGGTCCGGCTGGACATCCATTGAGCGAGGGAACCAATTTGCTGATCGGTCAGGGTGCAAGGTGTACTGTATGTGCGGCTGACATATTAAATGAATGGAACCTTATCTAAATGCAACCGCTTAAGTGATGGCGAAACGGTGAAAAAGCGATAGTTGAAACCTGTATATCATTTTTTGAAAATGAAAAATGAAAATAAAAAAGTTGCATTTTAAAAAAATATGGTTTACATTGTGTCTCAGACCGTAAAATGCACATAAGAAGAGATTTTTTCGATTTCTTTAGCTGAAACCGTTATCAAAATGAATACAGCACGCATTTCAGTAAAATAGCTTTAAAATTGAATATCCTGCATTAATACGCAATTGTTTAACAGTAAAATGATTAAAAAATAATTGACAAATGGAAAATGTTGCACATATAGTTACGCATAAGAAGGTTAAGTAAACCTCCAGGGAGGATTAAGAATGGCAGATTTTTTAGTAATTGTTGAATCACCCGCCAAAGCTAAAACGATTGAGCGGTATTTAGGAAAAAAGTATAAAGTAAAAGCATCTATGGGACATGTAAGAGACCTCCCTAAAAGCCAAATGGGTGTAGATGTTGAAAAGGAATTCGAACCGAAATATATTACGATCAGAGGTAAAGGTCCAGTACTGAAAGAACTTAAAACAGCAGCTAAAAAAGCAAAACGCGTTTTTCTCGCAGCTGACCCCGACAGAGAAGGGGAAGCAATCGCGTGGCATTTAGCACACAGTCTTGATCTTGATCTGGATTCAGAGTGCCGGGTCGTATTTAATGAAATTACAAAAGACGCAATCAAAGAATCCTTTAAGCATCCGCGAAAAATTGATATGGACCGTGTGGACGCTCAGCAGGCCAGAAGAATACTTGACCGCCTCGTAGGTTACAATATCAGTCCGATTTTATGGAAAAAGGTTAAAAAAGGACTCAGCGCCGGCAGAGTACAATCTGTCGCTGTTAGACTGATTATTGACCGTGAAAATGAAATCAAAAACTTCCAGCCTGAAGAATACTGGACGATTGATGGTCAGTTTAAAAAAGGCACCAAGGACTTCCAGGCTTCATTTTATGGTTTAAATGGTAAAAAGAAAAAGCTTGAAAATGAAGCAGATGTCAAAGAAGTGTTAAGTCAGATGAAGGGGAAAAAGTTTGAAGTTCAAAATGTGACAAAGAAAGAACGCAAACGAAATCCTGCTCCATCATTTATTACTTCATCCCTTCAGCAGGAAGCTGCCAGAAAGTTAAACTTCAGAGCAAGAAAAACAATGATGCTTGCACAGCAGCTGTATGAAGGGATTGATCTTGGTAAAAAAGAAGGCACAGTCGGTCTGATCACCTATATGAGAACAGACTCCACCCGTGTGTCAGATGTTGCGAAAACTGAAGCAGCAAATGTAATTGAGGAGCAGTACGGTAAAGAGTTTCTGGCATCAGATACGCCGAAAGCTGCGAAGAAAAACAGCAATGCGCAGGATGCCCATGAAGCAATCCGTCCAACAAGTGCACTCAGAACACCTCTTTCAGTCAAACAATATCTGAGCAGAGATCAGTACAGACTTTATAAACTTGTCTGGGAAAGATTTGTTGCCAGCCAGATGGCACCTGCAGTCATGGATACAATGAGTGTTGATCTGATGAATGGTGATGTGCAATTCAGAGCAAGCGGTTCAAAAGTTAAATTCTCAGGGTTTATGAAAGTGTACATCGAAGGCAGTGATGACAAGTCAGATGATAAAGAGAATTATTTACCTGATTTAAAAGAAGGTGAAACAGTATCTTCTGATGAAATTGAACCAAAACAGCACTTTACTCAGCCGCCGCCGAGATATACTGAAGCGAGACTGGTAAAAACACTTGAAGAGCTTGGGATAGGGAGACCTTCCACTTATGCTCCTACACTGGATACGATTCAAAAAAGAGGATACGTTTCTTTAGATAATAAACGCTTTGTCCCAACTGAACTGGGTGAAATTGTACTTGAACTGATCGTTGAGTTCTTCCCTGAAATTATTGATGTGGAATTCACAGCAAAAATGGAGAAAGAGCTTGATGATGTAGAAGAAGGTCAGATACAATGGGTAAAGATCATCGATGAATTTTATAAAGACTTTGAAGGACACCTTGAAAAAGCCGAGCAGGAAATGGAAAAGGTTGAAATCAAAGATGAATACGCCGGTGAAGACTGTGAAGAATGCGGGAATGCAATGGTGATTAAAATGGGACGTTATGGACGTTTCATGGCCTGCAGTAATTTCCCGGATTGCAGAAACACGAAACCGATCGTAAAAGAAATCGGTGTGAAATGCCCGACATGTAAAGAAGGAAATGTCATTGAGCGTAAAAGTAAGAAAAACCGCATATTCTATGGCTGTGACCGTTATCCGGAATGTGAATATCTCTCATGGGATAAACCGGTTGACAGACAGTGTCCGAAGTGTGACACAACATTAATTGAGAAGAAACTTAAAAAGGGCAATCAGATTCAGTGCCCGAACTGTGATTATAAAGAAGAACAGCAGGTATAATTGGTCCTGGCGGTTTTCTCCGCCAGGCTCTTTCTTGTGATTTTTCTGAATGGAGGAATTAACATGACACAAAGTGTAAATGTAATTGGAGCAGGACTAGCGGGAAGTGAAGCTGCATGGCAGATTGCTGAAAGAGGAATTCCGGTTAACCTTTATGAGATGAGACCTGTGAGACAGACACCTGCTCACCATACGGATAAATTTGCTGAGCTCGTATGCAGTAACTCTCTTCGAGCTAACAGCCTGACTAATGCTGTCGGTGTATTAAAAGAAGAAATGCGTACACTTGATTCAGTTATTATTTCAGCAGCAGATGCAAGCTCTGTTCCTGCAGGTGGCGCGCTGGCAGTAGACCGTCATGAGTTTGCCGGCTACGTAACAGAAAAGGTGAAGAATCATCCGAATGTAACAGTGTACTCAGAGGAGATCACTGAGATTCCGGAAGGCCCAACCATTATTGCAACAGGCCCCCTTACGACTGAAGGGCTTGCTGAAAGCATTAAAAAAATGACTGGGGAAGAGTATCTTTATTTCTATGATGCAGCTGCACCGATTTTAGAAAAAGACAGTATCGACATGGATAAGGTGTATTTGAAATCCCGCTATGATAAAGGGGAAGCGGCATACCTGAACTGCCCTATGACAGAAGAAGAATTCAACCGGTTCTATGATGCACTGATTGAAGCGGAAGTCGTTCCGCTGAAAGAATTTGAAAAAGAAATCTATTTTGAAGGGTGTATGCCGGTTGAAGTCATGGCTGCCCGCGGAAGAAAGACATTGCTGTTCGGACCAATGAAGCCGGTGGGACTTGAAGATCCTAAGACAGGAAAACGTCCATACGCAGTTGTACAATTGAGACAGGATGATGCTGCAGGTACGCTTTATAATATTGTCGGTTTCCAGACACATCTTAAGTGGGGACCGCAAAAAGAGGTTGTCCGGATGATTCCAGGTCTTGAAAATGCAGAGATCGTACGATATGGTGTGATGCATAGAAATACATTTATTAATTCACCAAGCGTTCTGAAATCCACCTATCAGCTAAAAGCAAGAGAAGATCTTTTCTTTGCCGGTCAAATGACAGGTGTTGAAGGTTATGTAGAGTCAGCGGCGAGTGGTCTGGTAGCAGGTATTAATGCTGCACGTCTTGTGAAAGGTGAAGAACCGCTGTTATTCCCTGCAGAAACTGCAATGGGAAGCATGGCCCGTTATATCACCCAGGCAGACACGAAAAACTTCCAGCCGATGAATGCAAATTTTGGGTTATTTCCTGACCTTGGAGAAAGAATCAAAAACAAGAAGGAGCGCGCTGAGAAACACGCTGAACGCGCAATCGAAACAATTCAGAACTTTGTGAAAAAAGTGTAATATTAATTGCAAAAGCCTCTAAATCATGATAAGATTTAGAGGCTTTTGTGAGGTGAAAAAATGATTCAATATTCTGATGAAGCGAAACATTCTTTTATTCAATTTTTACAAACTGAAAAGAATTACTCATCTTTGACTGTAGAGCATTACATTCATGACCTGGATCATTTTTTTGAGTTCCTGAACCGTGAAGGTGTAGGGCATATTAATGAAACGGACGATCTGCTCGCGAGGGGATATCTGGTCAGTTTGCATGAACAGTCTTATTCTCGTGCATCTGTATCACGTAAGATCTCGAGCCTGAAAACTTTTTTCAGCTATTTAAATAGAGAGAACCCGGCATTTATTAATCCGATGTCTTATGTGATCCATCCAAAAAAAGAAGGCAGGCTGCCTCATTTTTTTTATGAGAATGAAATGGAGCAGCTTTTTTTAGCGTGCAATGGAGAGGATTCTCTGTCTAAAAGGAATAAAGCACTGCTTGAATTACTTTATGCGACCGGTATCCGTGTATCTGAATGCACAGGTATTCAATTGAAGGATCTCGATCTTTCAATAGGTACGGTATTGATCAAGGGAAAAGGCAGTAAAGAGAGGTATGTTCCATTTGGACATTTTGCTGAAAAAGCATTAAGGGACTACATTGATCACGCAAGAGCAGACCTCATGAAAGATCATCATCATTTCTTATTTGTGAATCATAGAGGGAGTCCGCTTACTTCAAGAGGGGTCCGGCATATATTAACTAAACTTGTTGAGCAGACCGCCCTGACGCATTCTATTCATCCGCACATGCTCAGACATACTTTCGCAACGCATATGTTAAACAGCGGAGCGGATCTTAGAACTGTGCAGGAACTGCTTGGTCATGCGCATTTGTCTTCAACCCAACTATATACGCATGTAACAAAAGAACATTTAAAAAATACTTATCAATCATTTCATCCGAGAGCCTAAATCAGAGAGAAGGGTGTTTATGGAACAATTTCATGCAACAACGATATTTGCGATTAAACATAAAGATGGCGCTGCGATGGCCGGAGATGGTCAGGTGACAGTTGGAAATGCAGTAATCATGAAGAATACTGCAAGGAAGGTAAGGAAAATTTTCAATGGTCAGGTAATTGCCGGATTTGCCGGTTCAGTGGCTGATGCATTCACATTGTTTGAAATGTTTGAAGGAAAACTGCAGGAGTATAACGGCAACCTTCAGAGAGCAGCAGTGGAAGTTGCGAAACAATGGAGAAGTGATAAGGTTCTCAGACGTCTTGAAGCCTTGCTGATTGTGATGAATAAAGATGGTTTGCTTCTTATTTCAGGTACCGGGGAAGTAATTGAACCGGATGATGGAATTCTTGCGATCGGGTCTGGCGGAAATTATGCACTTTCAGCCGGCAGAGCGTTAATGCAGCACGCCGGGGCACATATGACTGCTAAAGAGATTGCAAGTGCTTCTCTTCAGACAGCTGCTGATATTTGTGTATACACGAACCATAATATTATTGTTGAAGAGCTTTAAGGAGGCGGTCGAATGAGACAGTCAACAGAATTAACACCAAAACAGATTGTTGAAAAGCTTGACCAGTATATTGTAGGTCAGCGTGATGCCAAAAGAGCGGTTGCTGTAGCGCTGAGAAACCGTTACAGAAGAAACCTGCTTGATGAATCGATGAGAAATGAAATCATTCCTAAAAATATTCTGATGATGGGTCCGACAGGTGTTGGTAAGACAGAGATTGCACGAAGAATTGCCAAGCTTGTCGGTGCACCGTTTATTAAAGTGGAAGCAACCAAATTTACAGAAGTCGGGTATGTCGGCAGGGACGTTGAATCAATGGTCCGTGATCTGATGGAGACTGCAGTCAGAATCGTTAAAGAAGAAAAAATGGAATCAGTTCAGGGGAAAGCAGAAGAAAATGCAAACAAGAGACTTGTGAAACTGATTGTTCCTTCTGCTAAGAAAACTCAAAGTTTTAAAAATCCTTTTGAGATGATGTTTGGCGGAAATGAACAGAATCAGGAGTCTCAGTCTGAATCACAGGAAGACGAGTCTTCACTCAGAGAAAAGCGCAGAGAAATTGCCCAGAAATTAAAGGCCGGTGAGCTTGAAGACCGGATTGTAACGGTTGAAGTAGATGAAAGTCAGTCAGCTTCCATGTTTGATATGCTCCAGGGATCAGGGATGGAGCAGATGGGGATGAACTTTCAGGACGCGCTAAGTAATATGATGCCTAAAAAGAAAAAGAAGCGCAAACTGTCAGTTAAAGACGCCAGGAAAGTTCTGACGCATGATGAAGCACAAAAGCTGATTGATATGGATGAGGTATCGCAGGAAGCACTTTACCGTGCAGAACAGACGGGTATCATTTTTATCGATGAAATCGATAAAATCGCTTCAAAATCATCAGGCTCAAGTTCTCAGGACGTCTCAAGAGAAGGTGTTCAAAGAGATATTCTACCAATTGTGGAGGGATCAACTGTCAGTACAAAATATGGGCCTGTCAAAACAGACCATGTACTTTTTGTAGCTGCAGGTGCATTCCATACAGCCAAGCCTTCGGATCTGATACCTGAACTTCAGGGAAGATTCCCGATTCGTGTTGAACTGCAAAAGCTTGCTGTTGAAGACTTTGTAAGGATTTTAACAGAACCGGATCATGCATTATTGAAGCAGTATACTGCACTGATGGCAACTGAAGGAATAGAAGTTGACTTTACTGAAGATGCTGTAAGAAGGCTCGCTGAAATCGCATATCAGGTCAATCAGGAAACTGATAATATTGGGGCCAGAAGACTGCACACCATTATGGAAAAGCTGCTAGAGGATTTATCCTTTGAAGCTTCTGATATTGCGCTTGGGACAATCTCAATTACACCGGCATATGTCGATGAAAAATTAGGCAAGATCGCAGGTAATAGAGATTTAAGTGAGTTCATCTTATAAATGTTTTGAGATTTTTGATTAAGGGAAAGATGATAAGAAAAAATAGATAATCGCAGGAGGAATTCAGGATATGAATTTACTAGGAAAAACAAGAGAAATTAACTCGATGCTGCAACAATCAGCCGGTAAACCGGTAAACTTTAAGGAAATGGCTGAAACACTGAGCGGTGTGATTGAAGCAAACGTATTTATTTTAAGCAGAAAAGGTAAACTGTTAGGGTTTGCTGTTAACCAGCAGATTGAAAATGAGCGTATGAAGCAAATGCTTGAAGACCGTCAATTCCCTGAACAGTACACAAAAAATCTGTTTAACATTACGGAGACATCACCAAACCTTGATATTGACAGTGAATACACTGCATTCCCGGTTGAAAATAAAGACCTTTTCGCTAAAGGACTTACAACAATCGTTCCGATTATTGGAGGCGGAGACCGTCTTGGTACTTTGATTCTTGCACGTGTTGAGCAGACGTTTGAAGATGACGATCTGATTCTTGGAGAATATGGTGCTACAGTAGTTGGAATGGAAATTCTGCGTGAAAAAGCGGATGAAATCGAAGAAGAAGCAAGAAGCAAAGCAGTTGTTCAAATGGCGATCAGTTCACTTTCTTACAGTGAACTTGAAGCAATTGAACATATCTTTGAAGAGCTTGATGGGAAAGAAGGATTACTTGTCGCTTCTAAAATTGCAGACCGCGTTGGAATTACACGCTCAGTAATTGTTAATGCACTGAGAAAGCTTGAAAGTGCCGGTGTAATTGAATCCCGATCACTGGGAATGAAAGGTACTTATATTAAAGTATTAAATGATAAATTCCTGCTTGAACTTGAAAATCTGAAAAGAAACTAATACAAAAGCCGGCGGATCCGCCGGCTTTTTCTTTTGAAAGCACATCATAAATTTACATAAATCGGTTGAGAAATTTACATGTATCAGGATTAGGACAGCAGAAAAATCTGCTGTCTTTTTTTGTCTTAAAACAGCGGAAATAAAATATGTCTAAAATGTGAACATAAAAAACGTATAAGTTTATTTTTATGGATAAAAATGGTTTAATCATTTCAAAACAATAACGCTAAAAACACCTTTGTAATAGTCATTCCATAAATTGTACAGATCATTTCAAGGAAATCATTATTAAGAAATAAACTGATATTAAAGTATTGATTTTTTAAAATATATCTTTAGACCTATAAAACTTTAGGGAGAAAGTATAGACTATAACAGGTCCTGCCATTAAAATGATGTATAAGTGATTTTTTATATCGGCTGAAATTACAATAATCAGTCGATATATAACGAAATGAGGTGTTTTGATGAACTTATTTTCAGGCACAATTACTTCGCTGGAAAGAGGGCTTGATTATTCTGCGGTTAAGCAAAAAGTCATTGCAAACAACGTGGCAAACGTGGATACACCGGGTTATAAGTCGAAAGATGTAAGCTTTAAGTCAATATTACAGAATGAAATACAATTGTCATCTAACCCTGCTGACCCAAGACATTTTGATCTTTCGAATACTCAAAATGATGCGCCGGCAATTACACGCCGACCATACAGCATCCGTGAAAATGGGAATGGTGTTGATATGGATAAGGAAATGGCGGATCTTGCTACTAATCAGATTTATTATAATTCGTTAATTGAAAGAATCGGCGGAAAGTTTGGTTCGCTGAATAGTGTGATTAAAGGAGGAGGTCAGTAATGACGATGTTTCATTCCATGAATACAACTACCTCAGCATTAACAGCGCAGCGTCTCCGGATGGATGTCATTTCATCTAATATGGCGAATGTTGATACTACAAGAGCAACATTTGAGAATGGTGAATGGCAGCCTTATAAAAGAAAATCGGTTGTGCTGAAACCGCAGGGTGAACATTTTTCATCCTTCTTACATACAGCCATGTATAAACCTTCAAATGCCGGACAAGGTGTCACAGTATCCAGGATTATAGAGGATAATGAAACACCGGGTGAACTTTTATATGACCCTGAGCACCCTGATGCAAATGCAGAAGGGTACGTTGAAATGCCAAATGTTGATCCGCTGAGAGAGATGGTGGATCTGATGTCTGCGACGCGTTCTTATGAAGGAAACGTAACCGTTTTTAATGCAAACAAGTCAATGATGATGCAGGCCCTTCAGATTGGGCGATCTTAAAATCCGAAAGGAAGATAGCTAAGTGGCGATACAACAGATTAATACGGCGGGATTAAATCTTATAAGTCCGTCTGCTGAACAAAACTCAAATAAAATTTCACCATATAATGCACAGCAGAATTTTGCAGCGATGTTAAAAGACTCAATTAATGAAGTAAATGCTGCACAAATTGAAAGTGACAAGATGACAACCCGGATGATCAATGGAGAAAATGTAGAACTCCATGACGTCATGATTGCTTCCCAAAAGGCATCTGTGTCCCTGAACCTGACAATGGAAATGAGAAATAAAGCTGTTGAAGCGTATCAGGAAATTATGAGAATGCCTGTATAACAATATTTTTAAATGGGGAACCGGAGGATTGTCATGAACGAAAGATTTAATCAGCTATTTACAAACGTAAAGACATTCGCCGGCACAAGATCTAAAAAACAATGGTATTTATTCAGTGGGATCACAGTTATTGCTATTTTTTTAATTGTCTTTATCGCCTTTTTTACGACAAGACAGACTATGGTGCCGCTGTATAGCAATCTCACTCCTTCAGAGACAGGCATGATTAAAGAAACACTTGATGGCCGGGGGATTCCTTCAGAGATCACTGAAGGGGGAACTGCAATCCTTGTACCGGATATTCAGGCTGAAACTTTAATGGTGGAGCTTGCTGCAGAAGGAATACCAAACACAGGTAACATTGATTACTCGTTTTTTAGTGAAAATGCCGGTTTTGGTATGACAGATAATGAGTTTAAAGTAATGCACGTAGATGCGATGCAAACAGAGATTGCTACGTTGCTAAAAGGAATTGATGGTGTTCAGGACGCGAGAGTCATGATCACGATTCCTGAGCAGGGTGTCTTCTTGAATGATAATCCGGAACAGTCATCAGCATCTGTTGTGCTGAATACACAGCCGGGTTATCAATTTGATGAGGGACAGGTGCAATCACTTTATCATTTAGTATCAAAAAGTGTACCTGATCTTCCAACAGAGAATATCGTCATTATGAATCAGTTTTTTGAATACTTTGACATGCAGGATCAGAGTTCATCTTTTGCAGGCGTTAATTTAACTGAGCAGATGGCTTTAAAGCAGACAATTGAAAGAGACCTTCAGCGTCAGGTTCAGATGCTGCTTGGCACACTTGTGGGTCAGGATAAAGTTGTTGTCAGTGTTTCAACAGATATCGACTTTGATCAGGAAAACCGGGAAGTCAATGAAGTTACGCCAGTAGATGAAGAGAATATGGAAGGAATAGAAGTCAGTGCAAGGCGTATCACTGAAACATTTGAAGGTACTGACGAAGCAGGTGGGGTTCCTGAAGGCGAGGACCCTGCTGATAACCTGACAGGGTTTGTGGAAGGTGCAAATGGATCAGGTGACTATGAGCGTGAAGAAGAAACAGTCAACTACGAAGTGAACAGAATCAGAAGAGAGATTGTGGAGAGCCCTTACCGGATCCGGGATATTGGATTCCAGGTCATGGTTGAACCGCCAGATCCGGATGATCCTGCATCTCTCCCGGCACAAAGTGTCGCTGAGATTGAATCAATGCTTGAAACGATTATCAGTACGTCAATCGATGCTGATGTGGCAGCTGATATGACACCTGAAGAAATTGCGGATAAAGTTGTGGTTTCTGCTCAGGTATTTAATGGAAGAGCCGATTTCGGAGAGACTGAAACAGCACCGGTTATTCCATTATGGGCATATATTGTCGGCGGTGTATTATTACTTGTCATTATTGGATTAATCTTCTTTATTATCCGCTCCCGCAGACAGGCTGCTGAAGAAGAAGAGATCTTTATGGAAGTTGAAGAACCAATTGATGTACCTGATGTGAACAATGAAAAAGAAACTGAAGGTACGCTCAAAAGAAAGCAGCTCGAGAAAATGGCGAAAGAAAAGCCGGAAGAATTCGCAAAGCTTCTCAGATCATGGATTGCTGATGAATAGGAGTGTTTTAGGTGGCTAGAAGAGAAAAAGAATTAAGCGGGAAGCAAAAGGCAGCAATATTGCTCATCTCACTCGGCCCTGATGTAGCATCTTCTGTTTACAAGCATTTGGATGAGGAAGAGATCGAGCGTCTGACACTTGAAATTTCCGGTGTTAAAAAAGTTGAATCAGAGGTTAAAGAAGAGATTCTTGAGGAATTTCACCATATCGCTCTCGCGCAGGACTATATTTCTCAGGGCGGGATCGGATATGCAAAATCGGTTTTAGAAAAAGCACTGGGAGCTGAACAGGCGAGCGCTGTGATTAACAGGCTCACTTCATCGCTTCAGGTGAGACCATTCGATTTTGCAAAGCGTGCTGACCCGATGCAGATCTTTAACTTTATACAGAATGAGCATCCACAGACGATTGCGCTCATTTTGTCTTATCTGAATCCACAGCAGGCAGGACAGATTTTATCCAGTCTCCCGCAGGACGTGCAGGCTGATATTGCGAAAAGAATTGCAGTAATGGATAGTACAAGTCCTGAAGTCATAAGTGAAATTGAATCAGTGCTCGAACGAAAACTGTCAAGTACTGTCCAGCAGGATCACACTGAAACCGGCGGCATTGAATCTGTCGTAGAGGTATTAAACGGTGTTGACAGGGCGACTGAGAAAACCATTCTTGACTCTCTTGAAATTCAGGATCCGGAGCTTGCTGAAGAGATTAAAAAGAGAATGTTTGTATTTGAAGATATCGTCACGCTTGATAACCGTTCAATCCAGAGAGTCATCAGAGACTGTGAAAATGAAGATCTTCTTCTGGCAATGAAGGTCTCAGCAGACGATGTGAAAAACGTGTTATTTAAAAACATGTCACAGCGGATGGCTGAGAATTTTAAGGAAGAAATGGAATATATGGGCCCAGTCAGATTACGTGATGTCGAAGAGGCACAGAGCAGAATTGTTGCCGTAATCAGAAGACTTGAAGAAGCAGGAGAAATCATCGTTGCACGTGGCGGAGGAGATGATGTCATTGTCTAGGGTGATTAAATCAGGGTTTGTAGGTGAAACTCAATCCCGCGGCAAAGCAATTCCGTTCAGACAGATTTTGCCCGGCGCTGATCATTCTGATGATACATTATCGTGGACAGTGGAACAGGCCAGAAGAGAATCTAACCAGCTGGTACTGGATGCGAATGAGCAGGCCCAGAAATTACTCGAGGATGCTCAACAGCAGACTGAACAGCTTCTCCTGCAAATTGATGCAAAGAAAAATCAGTGGAACACTGAAAAAGAAGAACTTCAGAAAAAAGCATACGAAGAAGCTTTTGCACAGGGGTACGAAGAAGGACGAAACAAGGGTTATCATGAAGTCTCCCATCTTATTAATGAAGCACAGGAAATCGTTGCAGCGTCAAAAGCTACACTGCAGGCTCAGATAGAAGAAAATGAAATGGTGATTCTCGAACTGGCTATGAAAGCATCAGAGAAAATCATATCCCAGCAGCTTGAGAATTCACCAGAAAAATATCTTCCGGTCGTTAAAAAAGGAATAAAAGAAGCAAGAGAAATGAAAGAAGTAAAAATCTATATCGCTGTTCAGCAATATACCTATCTGCAGAGTGAAAGGGAGGAGCTCCTTGCAATCTTCCCGACAGATATCAGGCTGTATATTTACCCTGAAGAAGAATTAGAGCCGTATAAATGTTTTATTGAAACAGCAAACGGAAGAATTGATATCAGTATTGATACACAGCTTTCAGAATTGAAAGCCGGTCTTGCTGAAATTCTGAGGAGTACAACATGAAGGCAGCAGATCTAATCCAGCATATCCAGTCGATCAAAACCGTCAGACATTACGGAAAAGTTAAGAGAGTGATCGGGCTCATGATTGAATCACAGGGACCTGAGAGCTCGATTGGGGAAGTATGTTACATACATGTACATTCCAGTTCCAGAAAACAGACGATACGGATAAAAGCTGAAGTAGTTGGTTTTAAAGATGAAATGGTTGTGCTGATGCCATTCACTCACGTCCAGGATATTGCACCCGGGTGCATAGTGGAAGCAAGCGGTGCACCTCTTGAAATTCGTGTAGGAGAAGCACTGATCGGGAAAATTGTTGATCCGCTCGGACACCCAATCGACGACAGCAAACTTCCGGTGGGGATGAAGCAAGTACCAACAGAACAGGAACCTCCCAATCCTTTAACAAGACCTCCGATTAATGAAGTAATGGAAGTCGGTGTTAAAGCGATTGACGGAATGCTGACAGTCGGTAAAGGACAGCGGATTGGTATTTTTGCAGGGAGCGGAGTCGGTAAAAGTACACTGCTTGGGATGATTGCAAGGAATACTGAAGCTGATTTGAATATCATCGCATTAATTGGTGAGCGCGGCCGGGAAGTCAGGGAATTTATTGAACGTGACCTGGGCCCGGAAGGTGTTAAAAAAAGCATTATTATTGCTGCAACTTCTGATCAGCCCGCTCTGATGAGAATTAAAGGGGCTTTCACAGCAACTGCGATTGCGGAGTATTTCAGGGACCGGGGATTGAATGTCATGCTCATGATGGATTCTGTTACACGAGTCGCGATGGCACAGCGAGAAATCGGGCTGGCAGTTGGAGAACCTCCGGCGACAAAAGGTTATACACCATCCGTGTTCGGATTATTACCAAAGCTGCTTGAGCGCACGGGAACAAATGAAAATGGCAGTATCACTGCTTTTTATACCGTACTTGTTGATGGAGACGATATGAATGAACCCATCGCAGATACCGTTCGCGGAATACTGGATGGGCATATCGTTCTTGACCGCTCCATTGCCAATAAGGGTCATTATCCGGCGATCAATATTCTAAAAAGCGTCAGCCGTCTTATGAACCACCTTGTTGATAAAGGTCATTTAAGAGCTGCTGAAAAAATGAGAGAACTGATGAGTACATATGAGCAGGCTGAAGACCTCATTAATATCGGCGCTTATAAAAGAGGTTCTTCAAAAGAGATTGATCAGGCAATACAATATCAGCCAGTAATCAAACAATTTTTAAAACAATCCACTGATGAAAAAGTGCAGCTGGCTGAAAGTGCGAGACAGCTGGTTCAGTTATCTGAAAAGGGTGAGGGATAATGGCTTATCAATATCGGTTTGAACGTGTGCTGACAGTAAAAGAACGGGAGCAAAAAGAAGCAGAAGACCGTTACAGAGACGCAGTTGATTCTTTTGAAAAAATGGCTCAAAAGCTTTATGAGCTATTAAAGAAGAAGGAATTAATGGAGGATTCCCAGGCGAATCAAATGCAGACCGGTATTCCTGTGCAGTTACTCAGACACGGTCAGCAGTTTTTAACCAATATTGAAAAGAGCATATCTTACCAGCAGAAACTGGTGATGGACGCCAGGTCCAATATGCAGCGTCATGAGCACCGGCTGATGGAACGCAATATAGAAGTCCGGAAATATGAAAAAATACGTGAACATGACAAAAAGCGGTATGTCGCAGAACAGGAACAGGCTGACAGAGAGCAGATGAATGAATTGTCAATTGCGCAATTTATGAACCGCAGAAGCAGGTGATATAGATGAAGCAACAAAAACAGTCGATCCGTGATGAGGCTGAAGAAGTAAAGTCTCCAGGGAAAATACAGGTATTTTTTCTGCTGATTTTTGTACCAGTCCTCTTTTTGATCTTTGTAGCGCTAATTGTGCTAACGATCCTTGATTATAATATTGTCGAAAAAGCTGAAGAAGCAGGTATCACGATACCTTTTTTCGGTGAAGAGGAAGAAGCGGCCGATACACCTGTAAACCCTGAAGAACGTATTGTCAGTCTGCAGGCACAGATTGAAGAAAAAGATATGTATATCGGTCAGCTCGAACAGGAAATGGTGAGCCTTGAAGATGAGAATGACCAGTTAATAGGAGATCAGGAAAGACTTCAGGCAGATATTGAAAGGCTGCAAAATGAACGTGATGCAGCAGGAAGGGAATTTGCAGAGGTTGTTTCAGTTTATGAAGACATGAAAGGAAAAGAAGCAGCACCGATTATTATGGATCTGAATGATGAAGATGCGATCCGTCTGCTTTCAAATCTGTCAGCTGAGATGGTGTCAGAAATCTTTGCAAGCATGCCGCCGGCAGAAGCAGCACGTTATACAGAATTAATATCTACCCGTACACAATAAAAATTGAAAGGGGGTGAAACAGAATTGATCGGACAAATTACGGTACAGACAGTGCAGGCTCCTCAGCAGCTTGGCAGTGAAAAAATGAAAATAAACAACTCAAATGAATTATTCAGCACCCTGCTTTTCAATGCAGGCGGAGAAACGCTTCAGACGAATGATAGAGAGATGTCTGATTTGGACATGCTTTTAGAGCAACTAATGGCAGCACTTGAAACTGAAGATCTTCCATCATTCATAAAAGCAGCAGATGAAGCGGTTCCTGAAATAAAGCAGATGTTCATGATGTTTGATGAAAAAGAACTAATGGATCTTACCTTGGCTGAGCTCTTACTTGCTGCAGGAGTCAGTGAAGAGCTGGTTGAAAAAGCAGCCAGTGCAGAAATGACTGATCCGGAGCAGTTATTAACAGGTATTCTGACGTCTGATGGTGGTGAGCAGTCTGAGGAAGAGCATACATTCTCTCTGCTGAACTTACAGGTACTGAACCATCAAATCGTCCTGCAAAATGAAGGTCTCCAAACTGACCCTCAAAATAGTAAACTGCCTGCTGTTCAAGAAGACCTTGCAAAATTGGTTTTGTTGATAAAAGGACTTTCATTGATTGATCCAAAAAAGACAGCTGCATCAGAAAAAAGTAATTTCATACAAAACATGACTGAAGTGATGGAATCCATTGAGAAGGTCTTTAAATCAGCTGTAAGGGATATTGAAGCCCCGATAAAGCAAGAAGGCTTTAAGCAATCCATTTCTCCTGAAGTCCTAAAAACCGATCAGGGGATGCTGAACCTGCAAACATTGCAGCTGCAGTCAGGACCGGTTAAATGGTCATTAAATCAGTCATTCAGGCAGCCGGATTCAGCACAGCAATTAATGGAACAATTCCAAAACATCATGCAAAAAGCAAAATTTGGAAAAGTGAATGGAACAGAAAAGCTGATGATTCGTCTTCAGCCGGAACATCTTGGCACTTTGAAAATTGAACTGCTTCAAAAAGACGGAATGCTGACTGCAAGAATCATTGCTTCATCGGCAGTTGCAAAAGAAATGATTGACTCTCAGCTGAATCAGTTAAGACAATCATTTACTGCGCAGAATCTGCAGGTTGAAAAAGTTGAGATCAGTCAGGCTCAGACAGCTGAAAGCAGGCTGGATAAAGAGCGTGATCAGAATCATCAGCACAGAGACAGGGAAAATCAGCAGCAGAACGAACGTGAACATGAAGATGAGCAGCTTTCATTCCACGACATATTCTTAAACATTGAGGTGTAACGATTGAACCCTACCAGTATTAATGAAAGTTTGTATCTTTCGTCATTGGAAAATAAAAAGCTTGAGCCGAAAGACCAGTCAATGGGTAAAGATCAGTTTTTAAAATTACTGATTGCACAACTGCAAAATCAGGATCCAACACAGCCTATGGAAGATAAAGAATTCATTTCCCAAATGGCAAACTTCTCAAGCCTTGAACAAATGACAAACATGGCAAATTCATTTGAAAAATTCGCTACAATGCAGGAACAGACAGCGCTGATTCAATACAACGAATTTGTTGGCAAAGAAGTAAAGTGGGACAAGATGGAGTCTGTAGACGGTGAACAGGTTGCAATAAACGGTAAAGGGATCGTTGAAACTGTTAAATTCAAGGGCGGCTCAGTTGAATTTACACTTGAAGACGGCACATCACTGACACCGGGAAATATTTCAGAGGTGAATAAAGGTGAATTGCAGGATTCACTTCAGCAGGCAAGTATGATAATTGGTAAAAAAGTCAGCTGGATGAAAGATGATAAAGAAATTGAAAGTACAGTTGTTTCTGTCTCGAGAAAAGATGGTGCAATCTGGCTTCACACGTCAGATCAGCAGCGTATCGCAGCAGATGAACTGATTAAAATTGCTCAGTAAAGGATTTGAGAAAATGGAGCATATCCGATTTAACCCGATTCACACACCACCGGCTGCTCCAGTAAAGAAACAGACGAAGCAAACCGGTTTCGGTGACAAATTGCAGCAGGTGATGGGAGAAGAACTGAAATTCAGCAGACATGCGAATGAACGGCTCTCCTCAAGAAATATACAGATTACACCTGCCCAGTGGCAAAGAGTATCCGATAAAGTCAATGAAGCTGAAGGTAAAGGTGTAAAAGACTCTCTCGTCCTACTCGATCAGGCAGCGCTGATTGTCAGTATTCAAAATCGTACTGTAGTAACAGCCATGGATAAAAAAGACTTAAATGACCAGATCTTCACAGGTATTGATGGAACGATTATTTTAGAATAGGTGGACCTGAAAAGGGGCCTAAGAGCCAGCTGACCGACAGAAGCGGCTCATGAAAGGGGAAAAAACAATGATTCGTTCAATGTATTCAGGTATTGCAGGACTTAAAAACTTTCAGACAAAGCTTGATGTAATCGGTAATAATATCGCGAATGTGAACACGTTTGGTTTCAAAAAAGGCCGTGTGACGTTCCAGGAGGCGATGAACCAGACAATTCAGGGAGCATCTGCAGCACAGGAAGGGCGTGGAGGCAGAAACGCACTTCAGGTCGGACTTGGATCTGTCACAGCAACTATTGACAGTGTACAGACACAGGCCTCATTGCAAAACACTGGCCGTTCACTTGACCTGGCGATTAATGGAGACGGATTCTTTGTTGTATCTGCTCCTGGTGGACAGGATCTGTATACACGTGGTGGTAACTTTTATCTTGATGAAAGCGGACTTCTCGTGACTGGTGAAGGTTATAGGGTACAGCAGTTTGTTGATGGCGTACAGCAGGATATTGTAGTCAACAGCAGCGGGGTTATTCCCGCACAGGTCACTGATGCACTATCATTATCAGGAAACTTGGCATCAAACGTGGTTGTAAGCGCAGATAATCCTTTTGTCAAAACCCAGCAAATGAAAGTAGTAGATGATCAGGGTACTGAACACACGGTTGAAGTCAAAATGGAAAAGGTAGTTGGAAATGATAATGAATGGGATGTGACTTTTACTAATCATGCCCTTGAAGATATTGATGGAGTAGATAAATTTGTGAATGGCACTTTATCTTTTGATGATGAGGGAGTTCCTACTTTTGATCTGGATCCAATTAATCTACCGGTAAGTGTTAATGCCGCAGGAACCGGATATAACGCTTACAATATTGATAATATAAACTTAGAAGGTCTTACAAACAACCCTGGTGAAGTATCTGCACAAATGGCTTCTAACGGTAACCTCGAAGGTACACTCGAAAGCTTTAGTGTATCAGCAGGCGGTGAAATCAATGCAGTATACTCTAACGGCCAGGTACGTGAAATGGCAACCTTGTCAATTGCACGTTTTAATAACCCTTCTGGACTTGTGAAAATCGGTAACAATGTGTTCCAGGAATCAGTAAACTCAGGGGTTGCCAATATCGGTACAACTGCTGATTCAGGCGGCACAATTTCATCAGGTGCGCTTGAGATGTCTAACGTTGACCTCTCAGAAGAGTTCACTGAAATGATTACAGCGCAGCGTGGTTTCCAGGCAAATACGCGAATCATTACAACGTCTGATCAAATTTTAGAAGAATTAGTTAATCTGAAGCGATAATCCGGTGAGGAGGTGACGGTGTCTTCAGATAAATGAAGACACCGGCTTTTATGATCCAGTTAAAAAGGCTGAATGGCAAAGAATTTATGATTAATGCAATTTATATTGAAACAGTTGAAGCATTTCCTGACACCACGATTACGCTGACAAATGGTAAGAAATATATTGTGAAAGATTCCATGTTAGATGTCAAAGGTAAAATAACAGACTTTTACCGTGCAATTCATGTACTTAACATGACGCATCTGAAGGAGGATGAAGCTGATGAGGAGTAAAAATAGATTACTGATTACCATGCTGATCATTCTCGTATCAATCACGCTAGTTGGTGTGATCGTGCTGGTTGTGTCCAATCAGCTTGCTGAAGGCGGCGAGAAGGAAGAGGTCAGACTCTCTGCTGCAGAAATTGTAGAAGCAACTGTTGAAGTGCCGGAAGTCACAACCAATATTGGCAGCAATAATTTCGCAAGAGTATCAATGTCAATACAGACAGACAGTAAGGAAGCCGCTGAGGAATTAATTCAGCTTGAATTTCAGGTTAAAGACATCCTGATTGATGAACTGCTTGAAATGGATAAATCTGACCTTGAAGGTAGTGCAGGAAAAGATGCGCTTGAAGAAATTGTGGCAAACCGGGTGAATGAATTGCTTCAGGAGGGTGAAGTCATTCAGGTTTATACGACATCAATTGTCGTTCAATAATGAAAGAAGCAGATGGACGGAGGTGAACTTAAGTGGCTGGAGATATACTCTCGCAAAATGAAATCGATGCACTATTATCAGCCATATCAACTGGTGAAATGTCAGCGGAAGAGATCAAAAAAGAAGAGCAGGAAAAGAAGGTTAAAGTTTACGATTTTAAAAGAGCACTAAGATTCTCAAAGGATCAGATCAGAAGTATTTCGAGAATCCATGAAAACTTTGCCAGACTGCTCACAACATTTTTCTCTGCCCAGCTCCGGACATATGTTCAAATAAATGTAGCATCTGTGGATCAGATACCTTATGAGGAATTCATAAGGTCTGTACCGAAAATGACGATTTTGAATGTTTATGAGGTACCGCCGCTTGACGGGAAAATTCTGATGGAGATCAATCCAAATGTGGCCTATGCCATGATGGACAGAGTGCTTGGAGGTCACGGCTCGAGTGTGAGTAAGATTGATAACTTGACAGAAATCGAAACGAAAATTATGTCAACGCTTTTTGAAAGAGCGTTTGATAATTTACGTGAAGCATGGGGGAATGTAGCTGACATTGATCCGATCCTGACTGATTTTGAAGTGAACCCACAGTTTCTTCAGGTGATTTCACCTAATGAAACAGTCGTTGTGATCTCACTGAATACAGTAGTAGGTGAGACGACAGGAATGATGAATATTTGTCTTCCACACGTTGTGCTTGAGCCGATTATGCCAAATCTATCAATCAAGCACTGGATGCAGTCTCAGAAGAAAGAATTAAAGCCTGAGGAACAGCTTCAGCTTGAAAAGCGTGTAAAGAAAGCCGATTTACAAATATCTGCTGAACTGGGCACGTCCATGCTTGCGATTGAGGAGTTTCTGATGCTTGAAGTCGGAGATGTACTTGAATTGAATCATCGCTTTGATGAACCGGTTGTACTGAAGATTGGGGAGATACCAAAATTCATTGCACAGCCTGGACAGCTGGGTAAGAAAATTGGTGTTCAGATTATTGAAGAAGTGAAAGGAGGAGAGGACGATGATGAGTGATGACATGCTCTCCCAGGATGAAATTGATGCTTTGCTGAAAGGCACTGCAGATGAAGAACCGCAGGAAACGATACCTGAACCGTCCGGAAAATTGGATGAGGTGGCGATCGATGCATTAGGGGAGATTGGGAATATTTCATTTGGCAGCTCTGCCACTGCATTATCAACCCTGCTTAATCAAAAAGTGGATATTACAACACCATCGGTTAATGTAGTAAAAACAAAAGAAATATCTAATTCATTTCCTCACCCTTCAGTAGCCATCAATGTTCACTATACTGAAGGTCTGAAAGGAAATAACCTGCTTGTCATCAAACAGTCTGATGCTGCAGTGATTGCAGATCTTATGCTTGGTGGAGATGGGACTGACCCTTCAGGTGACCTTGGGGAGATTCAATTGAGTGCCGTACAGGAAGCAATGAATCAGATGATGGGTTCTGCATCTACTTCAATGTCTACTATTTTCGGGGTAAAAGTTGATATTTCACCACCAAGTATTGATTTAATGGACCTTGAACATGAAGAAGGGATGGGAAATCTCCCTGAAGATGATGAAGTGATTCAGATTTCATTTAACTTGAAAATCGGTTCACTGATTGATTCAAATATTATGCAGCTGATCCCACTTCAATTTGGGCAGGCGCTTGTTGATCAGCTGATGGGCGCAGGACAGGCTGAAGCAGTAAGTGAGGCTGCAGCTGCTGCACCCGTTGCAGAGAGACCGGTGCAGAATGAAGAAACAGAAGCAGTTCAGCCTGCTGAATCACGTCACGCTGAAGAAGTACATACAGATGGCGTTCAATTAAACAGAGAACGTGCACTTTCTAAAGCGGTTGATGTTCAGCCCGCACAGTTTTCACAATTTGAGAGCCCTGGTCTAAGTGCAGGAGAATCAAGGAACCTTAATCTGCTGCTCGATATTCCACTTCAGGTAACAGTAGAGTTAGGCCGTACAAAACGGTCTGTTCAGGAAATACTTGAATTAACTTCAGGTTCGATTATCGAACTTGATAAACTCGCTGGGGAACCGGTGGATATTCTGGTGAATAACCGGTTGATTGCCAAGGGTGAAGTTGTAGTAATCGAGGAAAACTTCGGAGTGAGACTGACTGATATCATCAGTAAGTCAGACCGATTAAACAAATTACGCTAATAATAGCTGGGGGTTTTGAACATGGCAAAGAAGATACTGATAGTTGACGATGCGGCATTTATGCGCATGATGATTAAAGACATTTTAACAAAAAATGGATTTGAGGTAGTTGGAGAAGCTGCTGACGGCGCTCAGGCAGTGGAAAAATACAAAGAAACTTCACCTGATCTTGTCACGATGGATATTACAATGCCTGAGATGGATGGTATTACTGCATTGAAGGAAATCAAGCAAATTGATGGTTCTGCCAAAATTATTATGTGTTCAGCAATGGGTCAGCAGGCAATGGTCATTGATGCAATACAGGCAGGTGCCAAAGATTTTATTGTGAAGCCGTTTCAGGCAGACCGTGTGATTGAGGCAATCTCTAAAGCGATAGGTTGATGAAAATGATTCAAAAGCTGTTCATTGTTCTCCTTCTGTTGACTGCAGTCACAGGAGGAGAACAGGTTTTATATGCGAGTCCCGGCAATGTATCAGACTGTATGGGTGATAATCCGTCTGAGGAGTGTGCAGAGCAGGATGTGCCAGCAATCAGTGACTCAGGTGAACCATCAGGCATTAACTTCTGGACCTTTGTGAGATTAATCGGAGCACTTGCATTTGTTGTCATACTTTTATACGCATTATTAAAATTTGTAAACAGTAAAACAAAGAACTTTCAGCAAAGCAGACTTATTAAAAATATGGGTGGTACAACCCTTGGTGGTAACCGCTCAGTTCAGATTGTAAAAATTGCTGACAGCTATTACATCCTCGGGGTTGGTGAAGATGTCAATCTGATAAAAGAGATCAATTCACCTGATGAAATTGAAGAGATTGAAGAATACTTTGATCAAAGCGAAAGTATTCAGCAAAGTCCGGTATCAGGGTGGGTTGAAAAATTAAAAGAACGAAAAGCCAGTGTGGTGAATAAGGAAGACCAGTCGTTTGGTAGCCTCTTTAAAGAGCAGCTGAAAGAGCATCAGGCACAGCGGATGAAAATGTTTGAAAAAGCAAAAGGCAAGGAGCGTAATAAAGATGGATGAGTTCATACAGTTTTTCAATGACAGTCCTCCGGATGATGTAGCAACCTCTGTCAGGTTACTGCTGCTGTTAACGGTTCTATCACTTGCACCGGGCATATTAATCCTGATGACTTCCTTTACGCGAATTGTCATAGTTTTATCATTTGTGCGGACCTCACTTGCAACGCAGCAGATGCCGCCTAACCAGGTGATTGTGGGTTTAGCACTATTCTTAACTTTCTTTATCATGGCACCGGTACTCAGTGAGGTTAATGACAGGGCATTAACCCCGTTATTTAATGAGGAAATAGATTTAGAGACTGCTTATGAAGAGGCCTCAGTGCCATTTAAAGAATTCATGAGTCAGCATACAAGACAAAAAGACCTTGAGCTGTTTTTAAGTTATACAGAAGCAGAACGGCCTGAAACTATTCAGGATATTCCATTAACAGTGATGGTTCCTGCTTTTGCTTTGAGTGAAATTAAAACTGCTTTCCAGATGGGATTTATGGTTTTTATCCCGTTTCTGGTAATCGACATGGTTGTAGCTTCCGTACTGATGTCAATGGGTATGATGATGCTTCCGCCTGTTATGATTTCGTTGCCGTTTAAAATCCTGCTGTTTATTTTAGTAGATGGCTGGTATCTCGTCATGCAGTCTCTGCTGCAGAGCTTTTAGGTGGGTGAATTGAAATGAATGGAGAAATGGTCATTGCAATAGCAGAACGTGGCGTATGGATTACGCTGATTATCAGCCTGCCGCTGATGCTGGTTGCATTAATCGTAGGTTTACTTGTAAGTATATTTCAGGCAACGACACAGATTCAGGAACAGACACTTGCTTTTATTCCGAAAATAATTGCCGTGATGGTTGCACTGATTTTTTTCGGTCCCTGGATGCTGACGCAGCTTGTCAGTTATGCATCTGATATTTTTACTAATCTTACAAGGTATATCGGCTAGTTATGGAAGAATTGTACCCCAGACTGACAATTTTATTACTGATTATCGTGAGGATCTCAGCATTTTTTGTAACGATGCCTTTGTTCTCACATAGAACGATCCCTGCAACGCACAGAATCGGCATTGCCATCATGCTGTCCTGGATGATGTATTATACGATTGATGCCGAGCCATTTGACATTAATGGTGAATACATTCTGCTTATTATAAAAGAAGCAGCGGTCGGCTTATTTCTTGGACTGATTGCTTATATTATTCTATCAGCAATTCAAATTGGCGGTAACTTCATAGATTTCCAGATGGGATTTGCCATGGCGAATGTGATTGATCCTCAGACAGGTGCACAAAGTCCGCTGATCGGTCAATACCTTTATACGCTAGCCATCCTGCTGTTACTGGCCTTAAATGGACATCATTTAATTTTAGACGGTATATTCTTTAGCTATCAGTATATACCGCTCGATCAGGTATCGCTCGGGTTTGGTGATCCGATGACAGCTGAATTAATTGTAAAAGCATTTGCTGCTACGTTTGTCATTGCTTTTCAGATGGCTGCGCCGGTTGTGGCAACATTATTTCTGGTTGATATTGCATTAGGGATTGTTGCTAGAACGTCCCCGCAGTTTAATATTTTTGTAATCGGGTTTCCGATCAAAATTACAGTTGCTTTTATCGTTTTAATTGTTTTGATGGGCGTGACATTTCAAGTCATTCAAAGACTTTTTGATTTAATTTTTGTTGTAATGCGGGATTTAATGATCACGCTTGGGGGCGGTTAAAGAATGAAGCTGAGGTTGGACCTTCAGTATTTTGCCGGTGAAAAAACAGAGAAAGCAACACCGAAAAAAAGGCTTGATTCACGTAAAAAAGGTGAGGTAGCCAAGAGTCAGGATATCAATACAGCGTTTATTCTGTTCAGTGTATTTCTGTTTTTATTTTTTGCAGGCGGCTGGTTTGAGGAAAGAATGTTGAACCTGGTGGCTGTTCCTTTAATGGATTATATTAAGCGCCCTGTTACATCCGACACGCTTATCCTGGTGTATGGTGAAATGCTCACGCAGGTTGCATGGATTGTCCTGCCGATTATGGCAGTCGCAGCGCTTGGCGGTATTGTCGGGAACTATTTGCAAATCGGTTTTTTAATCTCTGCAGATCCCCTGAAGCCTAAGCTTTCAAAGCTTGATCCGATTAAAGGATTAAAAAGAATTTTCTCTGCACGGGCCCTTGTTGAATTAGCTAAGTCAGTTTTGAAAATTTCATTAGTTGGAATGACCACATTCCTGGTTTTATGGTTCAGTATTGAAGATGTATTGGAATTATCATTATTACCAGTGGAATCAACACTGCAGACAGCAGGAAACCTGACTGTTCAAATGGGACTTTTTGCTTCAGGTCTGCTGATTATCTTAGCAATACTCGATTACCTTTATCAGAAGTATGATTTCGAGAAAAATATCCGTATGTCTAAGCAGGACCTTAAAGATGAATATAAGAACACGGAAGGTGACCCGCTGATCAAATCAAAAATCAAGCAGCGTCAACGGGAAATGGCGATGAAAAGAATGATGTCTGAGGTTCCGGATGCAGACGTTGTCATTACGAATCCCACTCACTATGCCATTGTTCTGAAATATAAAGATGGAGAATTTGATGCGCCGGTTGTTGTGGCTAAAGGTGTTGATTTTCTGGCACAGAAAATCAAAACAATTGCCAAAGAAAATGACGTAGTTGCAGTTGAAAACCGGCCATTAGCACGGGCATTATACGACCAGGCTGAAATCGGTGATCCGATACCTGAAGAGTTTTTTAAAGCAGTTGCTGAAATTCTTGCCTATGTATACAGAATTAAAAACAAAGTGTAACGCTTGAAAGGGGACCAGCATGAAAGGAAAAGATTTAGCTATACTCGCCAGTGTGATTCTGATAATCGCCATGCTGGTGATCCCGCTGCCATCATGGATGCTGAGTGTATTAATCATTATTAATATAACTCTTGGGCTCATTGTTTTACTGACATCAATGAATATGAAAGAGCCGCTTGAATTTGCAATTTTTCCTTCATTGATCCTGCTGTTAACATTATTCAGACTTGGTCTGAACATCTCAACTACAAGAGCGATTTTAAGTAGAGGTGAAGCGGGAGGAGTTGTAGAGACGTTCGGAACGTTTGTTACCGGAGGCAATATTTTAGTCGGTATGGTTGTATTTATCATCCTGATTATTATTCAATTTATTGTAATTACCAAGGGTGCAGAGCGTGTTTCTGAAGTTGCTGCGCGTTTCACACTTGATGCGATGCCAGGAAAACAGATGAGTATTGATGCTGACCTTAATGCAGGCATGATCTCTGAAACTGAAGCAAGAGAGCGTCGTGAAAAAGTAGGCAGGGAAGCAGATTTTTATGGTGCGATGGACGGTGCGACTAAGTTTGTTAAAGGTGATGCCATTGCCGGTATTATTATTGTATTGATCAACTTAACGTTTGGTATGATCATTGGAATTGTGCAGATGGGCATGTCTCTTGCTGATTCAGCCAACCAGTTTTCTTTATTAACGGTTGGTGACGGGATTGTATCACAAATCCCGGCTTTGCTGATCTCAACAGCAACAGGGATTGTTGTTACAAGGGCTGCATCAGACGGAAATCTCGGACAGGATATCACATCACAGCTATTTTCTTTTGGTCCGATTATGTACGTGGCGGGGGCTACCATTGCATTACTAGGTATTTTCACGCCGATCAGCAATTTCCTCACACTTCCGATTGCACTGATTCTCGTGATTGGAGGGTACACCCTCTCTAAAGCTAAAAAACTCGAGGCTGAAGAATTCATTGAACATGATGAAGATACATCAACTGACGAGATGAAAAGCCCGGAGAGTGTTGTCAGTCTGCTGAATGTGGACCAGATTGAATTTGAATTTGGCTATGGCCTGATCCCGCTTGCTGATGCAAATCAGGGTGGGGACCTGTTAGACCGGATCGTGATGATCAGAAGGCAGCTTGCACTTGAACTGGGCTTAGTCATTCCGGTTGTCAGAATCCGTGATAACATCCAGCTGCAGCCAAATGAATACCGTCTGAAAATTAAGGGGAATGAAGTAGCAAAAGGTGAACTTCTGCTCGATCATTATCTTGCGATGAGTCCTGGAGACGATGATTCAATCGAAGGGATTGACACGATCGAACCATCATTTGGTCTGCCGGCTAAATGGATTGATGAATCCGTGAAGGATCAGGCAGAAATGCTCGGTTATACAGTAGTAGACCCGCCATCAGTTGTCTCCACACACATTACTGAAATGATTAAAGGACATGCGCATGAACTGCTTGGTAGACAGGAGACCAAGCAGCTTGTAGATCACCTTCAGGAGTCATATCCGATTCTGGTAGAAGAAGTGACGCCTTCTCCGCTAAGCGTGGGAGATGTTCAAAAAGTTTTGTCAAAGCTGCTTCGTGAGAACGTGTCAATCCGTAACCTGCCTATTATCTTTGAAACCCTGGCAGATTACGCACGTATGACGTCAGATACAGATGTACTTGCAGAATACGTAAGGCAATCACTTGCCAAACAGATCACAAGTCAATTTGCAGAACCTGGAGATACTCTGAGAGTAATCACACTTTCAGGAAGAGTTGAAAAAATGACTGCAGATAATGTACAGCAGACAGAACACGGTAATTATTTATCGCTTGATCCGAATGACTCCCAGAGAATACTCGAAGCAATGGCTCAACAGATCGAGCAGCTGTCAATGACAGAGCAGACACCAATTGTTCTATGCTCTCCGGCAGTCAGAATGTATATTCGACAATTAACAGAAAGGTATTTCCCGCAAATACCGATTCTGTCATATAACGAATTGGAAGCAAATGTTGAAGTTCAAAGCGTTGGGGTGGTGAATATAGATTGAAGATGAAAAAAATTACGGCACCTACAATGCCTGAAGCGATGAAGAAGGTTCGAAAGGAATTAGGCAGTGATGCAGTGATTTTAAATTCCAAAGTCACTTACACAGGCGGATTTCTCGGTTTATTTAAAACGAAGCAGATTGAAGTAGTAGCAGGAGTTGATTCAGCTGACCCTGTAGAACAAATGTCAGCTGCCGCAATAGAAAAACCTTTGTTTAAAGCACCTGATGTTAAGGGTGATCTAAAGCTGGAGAATGAAATTAAAGAGTTAAAACAGATGGTTCATGCACTTTCAGTTAATCAATCAGGCTATCAGGATTTTCCCGTATCGATTCGCACAATGCTTAAAAACCTGCATGAGCAGGATTTTAAGGAAAGCTGGGTGCTTGAAACAGGCAGAATGCTGCATGCAAAATGGGAAAATCAATCTGACAAGCATGACATCCCAACCTGGACTAAGGAGCATATCCAGTCCTCTTTGAAACAGCTTGCCCATGAAGGGATAGATGCTTCTAAAAAATACATCAGTCTGATTGGACCAACTGGAGTGGGGAAAACAACGACAATTGCCAAATTGGCTGCGAAGCTTGTCATGGAAGATAAAAAGAAAATAGGGTTCATCACCTCTGACACCTATAGAATCGGTGCAATTGAACAATTAAGAACCTATGCAGAACTATTGGATGTACCGGTTGAAGTCATTTACAACCGTGAAGATTTTAAGACTGCAGCTGATCGTTTCAGGGATTATGATCATGTCTTAATCGATACTGCAGGGAGAAATTACCGTGAAGTTCAATATGTTGAAGACCTGATGAATACAATTGATTTTAATGTAGAGATGCAGACGTTCCTTGTTTTATCAATGACCTCTAAATTCAAAGAAATGAAAGCGATTTTCGATCGTTTCAATGATATGCAAATAGATGGTCTGATATTTACAAAGTGTGATGAAAGCATTACAGTCGGTCCGGCTTTTCATATGATGGTTGAAAGTAAGATAGGCACAGCATATCTGACGAATGGACAGGCAGTTCCTGAGGATATTCAGGAAGGCTCTCTCAAACAGGTCAATGACATGATAGTTAAAGGTGTGAAAAGCTGATGGATCAGGCTGAAACATTAAGACAGAAAATGATGAACTTGAACAAAACCCAGGCGAAAGCGATTGCAGTTGTAAGCGGAAAAGGCGGAGTTGGGAAATCCAACTTTTCAATCAACTTTGCTTCAGAGCTTGCAGCAAAAGGTAACAGTGTATTGCTGATGGATATGGATATTGGTATGGGAAATGTTCATATCCTGCTTGGCGCCTCTTCAGAGAAAAACATCCTTCATTACCTTGAAGGTGATGGTCTGATCGAGGACGTCATTGTGAAGGTAGAAGGCGGGTTCTCCTATATTTCCGGTGGATCAGGGCTGAATAAAATGGTCGAATGGAAAGACATTGAAATTCAGCGGCTGATGGATGGTTTCATGTTACTTCAGCAATCCTATGATTATCTGATATTTGATATGGGTGCCGGCGCATCAGAAAATGGACTTGAACTGATCATGTCTGCAGATGAAGTCATTGTCATTACGACAGGTGAACCGACCTCAATCATGGATGCTTATTCCATGATGAAGTTTATACATATGAGGGATCCTGAGAAATCATTTGCACTGCTCTGTAACCGGGTAATGAATCCGGCAGAAGGAAAATTGGCTTTAAACAGACTCTCATCAGCTATGAATAAGTTTCTTCAAAAAGAAGTGCGCATTCTTGGGAGCCTGCCTGAAGATCCATATGTCAGAAGGTCTGTTATCAACCAGACGCCATTCACAAAATTATATCCAAATTCACCTGCATCGAAGACATTAAAAAATATGGTGCATGCATACTTAGAACATAACAATGGAGAGGTCCATAATATGAAAACTCGTTTTACAGAGAGACTGTCTGCATTTTTTCGAAAAAAGTGAGGTGAGATCATGCATCGTCATAAAATCAAAGTATTAGTCGTTGATGATTCTGCTTTTATGAGAAAGCTTGTGCAGGAGTTTCTCTCAGAAAATGAAAGAATTGCTGTCGTCGGGACGGCTCGTAACGGTGAAGATGCAATTGCAAAAGTGCGGCTGCTTAAGCCGGATGTCATTACGATGGACGTTGAAATGCCTGTAATGAGCGGACTTGAAGCGCTGAAATATATGATGAAGGAAAATCCACTGCCGGTAATTATGCTATCCAGCACGACAAGAAAAGGAGCTGAGAATGCTCTTTTAGCCATGGATTACGGAGCAGTGGATTTTATCGCTAAACCATCCGGGACTATATCACTAGACCTGCATCTTGTGAAGAAAGAGCTGATTCAAAAAGTCCTGCATGCTGCTGAAGCGTCCCTGCCTTCTCAGCCTGAACGGTCACCCGCTCGTATTCCTGTTAATACAAGTAAAAACAAAGCTGAAATAACCGATAGTAAGGTTGGAAGACCAAATCAGACAATCATTTTAATTGGTACATCGACAGGAGGTCCGAGAGCACTTCAATCAGTGCTTTCAGCTTTACCCGGAAATTTAAAAGCGCCTGTTTTGATCGTTCAGCATATGCCACCCGGATTTACAAAGTCACTGGCACAGAGACTGGATCAGCTTTCAGCGCTTCATGTGAAAGAAGCGGAAGAAGGTGATGTGCTGGCGGATGGGCATGCATATGTTGCGCCGGGTGATTTTCATCTGAATATCATACAGGGCACGAGGTTATCGTTATCATTAAGTAAGGAACCGCCAATCAGCGGGCACAGGCCTTCAGTGGATTTTATGTTTGAATCGGCATCAAAATTAAAAAATATAAAAAAAATTGCAGTAATTATGACTGGAATGGGTGCTGATGGGTCTAAAGGTCTGGTACAATTAAACCACAACGGACAAACTCAATCCATTGCAGAATCCAAAGAGACTTGTGTGGTTTACGGTATGCCTAAAGCCGCTCACGCAACCGGGCTGATTACATATAATGAGCCGCTTGATGAAATTGCAAAAAGAATTGTTAAATTAGCAGAAGGGTGAGGTCAATATGGAGATGAACCAATATTTAGAGGTTTTCATAGAGGAAAGTAAAGACCATTTGCAAAATTGCAATACACAGATGCTTGAACTTGAGAAAAACCCTGCAGATCTCAGCATCGTTAATGAGATTTTCAGGTCAGCGCATACCCTGAAAGGAATGTCTGCAACGATGGGGTATGAAGACCTTGCCAGCCTTACACATCACATGGAAAACATTCTGGATGATATCAGAAATGGGAAATTAAGTGTAACAACAGCTGTGATGGATGCACTTTTTTCAGCGGTTGATGATCTTGAGGAAATGATTGCCTCAATTGCTTCCGGCGGGGATGGGAAAAAAGATGTCAGCCGTTCATTAAAAATGCTTGAAGAAATCTTAACGGGTGAACCTGCAGCAGCTGCGCAGGCAAGTCATTCATCAGTTCAGTATGATGAATTTGAACGTACTGTTATTTTGCAATCATTAGAGCAGGGCTACAACGCATTTGAAATGACGGTCAGTCTGAGAGAGGACTGTCTATTAAAAGCTGCACGCGTATTTATGGTTTTTGAAGTGCTTGAAAAAATAGGAGAAGTCATCAAATCCTCTCCAACAGTTGACCAGCTTGAAGAAGAAAATTTTGATCAGCAATTTTGTGTAACAATTGCCTCTAAAGAAGACAGTGATTTTCTTGAGAAAAGTGTAATGAAAGTATCAGAGGTTGATACAGTTAAGGTCAATGAAGTTAATCTTGAGCAGGAACCTTCACCTGCTGCTGAGGAAGCAGCAGTCACGTTAGAGGCAGTTAAAGAGGTGCCCGAAGAAACGAAAGAAAGAGAAACACAGAAAAACACAGTCTCAAATAAAACAATCCGTGTAAATATCGACAGGCTTGATGTGCTGATGAACCTTTTTGAAGAACTGGTTATTGACAGAGGACGGCTTGAACAGATCTCAAAGGAACTGAATCATGGTGAATTAAATGAAACGGTTGAGCGGATGTCACGTATTTCAGGCGACCTGCAATCTATTATTCTGACAATGCGTATGGTACCCGTTGAAACTGTTTTTAACCGCTTCCCTAGAATGATCCGCCAGCTGGCCCGTGATCTGAACAAACAGATCAATCTTGAAATCAGCGGTCAGGATACTGAGCTTGATCGAACTGTGATCGACGAAATCGGTGACCCACTTGTTCATCTGCTGAGAAATGCAATTGATCATGGCGTTGAATCACCTGAACTCCGCAGGGAAAAAGGAAAGCCCGAAGAAGGAACAATACAGCTGAGAGCTTATCACAGCGGGAATCATGTATTCATCGAAATAGAAGATGATGGTGCAGGGATCAGTAAAGACAAAGTGCTGAATAAAGCGCTCTCCAGAGGAATTGTCACACAGGAGCAGGCTAAAGCAATGACTGACACTCAAATTTTTGAGCTCATTATGGCATCAGGTTTTTCTACTGCAGAAACGATTTCTGATATCTCCGGTCGTGGCGTCGGACTTGATGTAGTAAAAACGACAATTGAATCTCTGGGCGGATCAATTACTATTCATTCAGAAGAAGGACAGGGATCAGTATTCTCAGTACAATTACCTCTGACATTGTCAATTATTTCAGTCATGCTGGTAGAAGTGGAAGCAGAGAAATTTGCCATACCTTTATCTTCAATCATTGAAACTGCCATTGTGAAAAACGATGAAATCCTGCATGCTCACAATCAGCGTGTGATTGATTTCAGAGGTAAAGTTGTACCGCTTGTCTTTTTAAACGAAGTCTTCGACGTAGAAAAAGGTAATGATGAAGAGGTTCACTCAGTTATTATCGTACGCAAAGGCGAAAAGATGGCTGGTCTTGTTGTTGATTCATTTATTGGACAGCAGGAAGTTGTATTAAAATCACTCGGAGATTATCTGGGGGACGTCTTTGCGATTTCAGGAGCGACGATATTAGGTGATGGTCAGGTTGCACTGATTGTAGATTGCAACGCACTGATCCAGTGAAGAAGTGAAAGCTTATACTAAAGCAGTGAGGAGTGCAGCGATATGACAAATCAGGAAAATGATTTAAAAGTCATCGTGTTTCAGTTAGTAAATAAAGAATATGCAGTACCTGTCCATAATGTTCAATCAATTGAAAAAGTCATGCACATTACAAGAGTGCCGGGTGTACCTGCTTATGTAAGAGGTGTAATTAATCTCCGCGGGGTTGTCACACCAATTATTGACCTCAGAAAACGCTTCTCACTTGAAGAGGCTGAGGAAAGCGAACATACCAGAATCATTATTATTACGGTTAACGGTCTTGAAGTTGGACTGGTTGTGGATGCTGCGAATGATGTATTGGACCTGTCCACGGATTCAATTGAACCGCAGCCGAATGTTGTAGGGAGTATTGAAAATGATTTCATCAGTGGTGTGGCGAAAATTGACCGGAGGCTGTTAATTCTTTTGCAGCTTGACAAAGTGCTGGAGAACGCTGCATGAGTTATGATGAGGAAATTACAGCGTATCAGCTGGATATATTAAAAGAGATCGGCAACATTGGGGCAGGTAACGCAGCAACTGCCCTTTCATCTTTACTCAGTACCAAAGTGGATATGGCTGTTCCGCATGTAAAAGTAGTATCTTTTGATGAGATGATGGATATTGCAGGAGGTCCTGAAAATGTTGTAGTCAGTGTTTTCCTCAGAATTGAGGGGGAAATGACAGGGAGTATGTTTTTTATTCTTTCTACCCAACAGGCGGAAAGCTTTATCAGAACTTTAACGAAGAACCCTTCATTCTGTTTTGATGAAATCGGTGAATCTGAAATCGGGCTTTCTGCTCTGCAGGAAATGGGCAATATTTTGTCTGGCTCTTACCTGTCATCTTTATCGGACTTTACTAATTTGAATTTATACCCTACTGTGCCTGCGATTGCCATCGATATGGCCGGGGCAATCATCAGCTTTGGACTGGTTGAACTGTCCCAGGCGGGAGATAAAGTAATCGTTATTGATACAGAGCTTACTGATGAAGGTAAACATCAGGCAGGAGCGAATGGTCAATTTTTCCTTCTTCCGGATCCTGAGTCTTTTAAGATCCTGTTTCGATCTTTAGGAGTAGATTGATTTGATAAAAACAGGAAATATTATAAAGGTTGGTATTGCTGATGCTAATACTGTTTTATCCCCTGATACGATCAGGACATCAGGTCTTGGCTCCTGTGTGGGGGTTATACTCTATGATGAGCGCAGCAAAAAGGCCGGGCTGGTACATATCATGCTGCCCGATTCATCTCTTGCAAGGTCAGGAGAAATTAACCCTGCAAAATTTGCGGATACCGGTATTTCATATTTAATAGAAATGTTAAGTATTCCAACATCCAGGCTAAAAGCCAAGCTTGCGGGAGGTGCCCAGATGTTTCAATTTGCCGGTCAGAAAGATACGATGAGGATCGGACCGCGAAATGTTGAGGCTGTAAAAAAAGTACTGAACAGCTATAAAATAAAAATAATCAGTGAAGACACAGGGGGCAGCAGCGGCAGAACGATAGAGTTTGATCCTGCTTCCTGCTTACTTCATATCCGAACAGTAAATATAGGAGAAAAAGTAATATAATGCTGAGCCTTTAGGGCTCTTTTTTAATTGGAAAACACAAAAGTCCCTCCTTTTGATATAATAAGAATCATATATAATCCGTCTAAAGATTCAGGTCATCATTCAGTTTGATCCAATTCAATGCGGAGCAAAAAAGAGAGGAGGCGCCATGCCATGGATGAGTCAAAAGAGCAGGAAAAGTATGATTGGCAGATGTGGACTGCCTCCAGAGATGCTCATGCAGGCGATATGCTTGTACAGCGCTATATGCCCCTGGTGCAATATCACGTTCAGAGGATCAGTGCCGGTCTGCCTAAAAATGTATCGCGTGATGATATTAAAAGCCTGGGCCTCATGGGGCTTCTGGATGCGCTTCAGAAATTTGATCCCAACAGAGACTTGAAATTTGATACATATGCATCATTCAGAGTTCGCGGAGCAATTATAGACGGGCTCAGAAAAGAAGACTGGATGCCGCGGTCTGCAAGAGAAAAAGCTAAAAAAGTTGATGCGAAAATAGAAGAGCTTGAACAGCAGTCCCTTAGACATGTTGAAGCCTATGAAGTCGCAGTTGCGCTGGATATGCCCGTTGAGGAAGTTTATCAGATTACACAGGAACATTTATATGCAAATGTTTTATCAATGGATGATCAGTCCGGTGATCAAGATGAGAGCGAAGGAACTGCCTTCACATTAAAGGATCATCATGCAACGTTGCCGGAAGATCAGCTGGTAAAAGATGAACTGCATCAGGATTTAGCAGGTGTCATTTCTCAGCTGAATGAAAAAGAACAGCTTGTGCTCAGCCTTTTTTATACTGAGGAACTGACGCTTACTGAAATTGGGGAAGTCATGAATTTATCGACGTCCCGTATTTCGCAGATCCATTCCAAGTGCCTTTTTAAGCTTCGCAAACTGCTGGCTTCGGAATACAGCCAGTCATAAAGGGGAAGATCATATGAGTCTTAAACTTGTAGAGTTGCAGGTGGCAATCCCTAAAACTGTTGATGCAGGAAAGCTGGCAGATCAACAGCAGCAGCAAAATGCAGTGAATCAGAGCCAGATGGCAGCGCTGGCAGAAAAAGAACGTCTGAAGAAACTTGAAACAGTGAACCGTTTTGGAGAAAGTGAAAAAACGAAACAAAAGCGCCAAAAAGACCGTGAACATAACAGCAGTGCTGAAAACAAAAGATCTGAAGACATGCCGTCTGCTTCATCAGGGGAGAGGCACCCTTTTAAAGGTAGAAGAGTGGATTTTTCGGGTTAACAAGGAGTTATCATGATATTATTTCTGTTAATACTTTCAATCATATTTAATATTGCTGCTTTTTTATCGATTTACTTGTTGTTCTTACGGCAGAACAGATTAATCAGTAAGGAAGTACAGCATGAAAAGACGCTGAATGAGATCGAGCAGACGTTCACAGGATACCTGCTTGAAATGAAGGACGAAAACGAACAGTTTTTGAAGCAGTTTGAGAAAATCAGTCAGACAGCAAGTATTCCCGCACAACCTGATGACCTGCCTTCAGAATCTGTTATGACCGTAAAAACCACAAGAAATCTTGCGGCAGCAGCTTATAAAAAACCACAGAAAAATAAACCTGAATCAATCAGTGACCGGGCGAGACATCTTGCACATCAGGGCTACACTGTTGAAGAAGTTGCCAGAGAACTGAAAAAAGGTAAAACTGAAGTTGAACTGATGCTGAAATTCAGACAGTCATAATCCGTTTAAAAGAGTCATCAATAAGCACTTGATGACTTTTTTTTTATATGGTATAGTAGTTAACGGTGTTAATACACACGCTTCGTGATTGGGCGGATGGTGCTGCTTAAAAGATAAGCAGTTTCCGACCTGTAAATGACCGGAGCGGAGGAGAATAACCACAAGGAGGAAATAACACTATGTCAGTAATTTCAATGAAACAATTGCTAGAAGCAGGTGTTCACTTCGGCCACCAGACACGCCGCTGGAACCCAAAAATGAAGAAGTACATTTTCACGGAGCGTAACGGAATCTACATTATCGACCTTCAAAAGACGGTTAAAAAAGTAGAAGAAGCTTACAAGTTCGTGAAAGAAGTTGCAGCTGACGGAGGAGAAGTTCTTTTCGTTGGTACAAAGAAGCAGGCTCAGGAGTCTGTTAAAGATGAAGCAGAACGTGCAGGTATGCACTTCATCAACCAGCGCTGGTTAGGTGGAACGCTAACAAACTTTGACACAATCCAGCTTCGTATCAACCGTCTTAAGAAAATCGAAAAGATGGAAGAAGACGGCACGTTTGAAGTACTTCCAAAGAAAGAAGTAGTTCAGCTTAAAAAAGAATATGAGCGTCTTGTTAAATTCCTAGGCGGAATCAGAGACATGAAGAAGCTTCCTGATGCTTTATTCATCATCGATCCTCGTAAAGAGCGTATCGCTGTTGCTGAAGCTCGTAAGCTGAATATTCCAATCGTAGGAATCGTTGATACAAACTGTGATCCTGACGAAATCGACTACGTAATTCCTGCAAATGACGACGCGATCCGCGCGGTTAAACTTCTGACTTCAAAAATGGCTGATGCTATTCTTGAATCTAAGCAGGTTGAAGAAGAGGAAGAAGAAGCAGTAGCTGCTGAGTAATAATTTTAAAAGGTGATAAGCGGGAAAATCCCTTATCACCTTTTTTAAAGGATAAAAATGAATTTTTAACAGATATGAGGAGGAATTTTCATGGCTATTACAGCACAAATGGTTAAAGAACTTCGTGAAAAAACTGGTGCAGGTATGATGGACTGCAAAAAAGCACTTCAGGAAACAAATGGAGATATGGATCAGGCAATTGACTTCCTTCGTGAAAAAGGAATCGCAAAAGCTGCTAAAAAAGCTGACCGTATCGCTGCTGAAGGTCTTACTTTCATTAAGAGTAACGGTAATGATGCAGTTATTCTTGAGCTTAACTCTGAAACTGACTTCGTTGCGAAAAATGAAGGTTTCCAAAACCTTGGTAACGAGCTGGCAGACCACCTTCTAGCAACTAAGCCGGAATCTGTTGACGCTGCTCTTGAAACTGAAATGAGCAACGGCCAGAAGGTAGGAGACTACATTACAGCTGCAGTAGGTAAGATCGGTGAGAAGATCAGTCTTCGCCGTTTTGCTGTCCGCACAAAAGAAGACAACGCTGTATTCGGTGAATACCTTCACATGGGCGGAAGAATTGGTGTTCTTTCAGTAGTAGAAGGTACAACTGAAGAGCAGGTAGCAAAAGACGTTGCAATGCACGCTGCTGCACTTAACCCTAAGTTCATCTCTCGTGACCAGGTTTCTCAGGAAGAAGCTGACAGAGAGCGTGAAATTCTTACAAAGCAAGCACTTGAAGAAGGTAAGCCTGAAAATATCGTTGCTAAAATGGTAGAAGGCCGCCTGAACAAATACTTCGAGGAAATCTGCATCGTAGATCAGCCATTCGTAAAGAACCCTGATCAAAAGGTTAAAGAATTCCTTGCTTCTAACAGCGCACAGCTGTCTGACTTCGTTCGTTATGAAGTTGGAGAAGGTATTGAAAAGCGCCAGGACAACTTCGCTGATGAAGTAATGAGCCAGGTGAAAAAATAATCGTTGATTGAAACGACAAGCGGGGACACTTTGTGTTCCCTCTTTTTTGGAAAAAATGAACCATACGGGAGGACTCTATGAGTAAATCAAGATACAATCGAGTGGTATTAAAGTTAAGTGGTGAAGCACTCGCAGGAGAAGCAGGTTTTGGTATTCATCCACCGATTATTAAGTCAGTAGCTGAACAGATTAAAGAATTGTCTGATCTTGGTGTCGAGGTAGCTGTCGTCGTAGGTGGCGGTAATATCTGGCGCGGTAAGATCGGCAGTGAAATGGGAATGGACCGTGCATCTGCTGATTACATGGGAATGCTTGCTACAGTGATGAATTCACTCGCATTACAGGACAGTCTTGAAAATGCCGGGGTACAGACCCGCGTACAGACTTCTATTGAAATGCGTCAGGTAGCAGAACCGTATATCAGAAGAAAAGCCATTCGACATCTTGAAAAGAAGCGTGTAGTCATTTTTGCAGCAGGAACAGGTAATCCGTATTTCTCAACAGACACAACTGCTGCACTGAGAGCTGCTGAAATTGAAGCGGAAGTCATTTTAATGGCTAAAAATAATGTGGACGGCGTATATTCTGCAGATCCTAAAGTAGATACTGACGCAGTGAAATACGATGAACTGTCATTTTTAGATGTATTAAAAGATGGTCTGGCTGTAATGGATTCAACAGCTTCATCCTTATGTATGGACAATGATATCCCGCTCATAGTATTCTCAATTATGGAGAATGGAAATATTAAACGTGCCGCTCTTGGTGAATCAATCGGTACAGTTGTCAGGGGGAAAAAATAATGGCTCAACAGACAATGAATGAAACAAAAGACAAAATGTCTAAAGCAATCCAATCTTTTTCACGGGATCTTGCAAGTATCAGAGCAGGTCGTGCGAGCGCTTCTCTGCTTGATAAAATTCAGGTGGAGTATTACGGTGCACCAACACCGCTTAACCAGGTAGCTTCTATCTCTGTTCCTGAAGCAAGACTGCTTCAGATCACACCTTATGATAAGACTGCACTTGGAGATATTGAAAAGGCAATTCAGAAATCAGATCTTGGATTAAATCCTTCTAATGATGGTTCGCTGATCCGTATCACAATCCCGGCACTTACTGAAGAACGACGCCGCGAACTTGCGAAACAGGTGAAAAAAGAAGCGGAAGAAGCGAAAGTGGGTATCCGAAACATCCGACGCGATGCGAATGATGACCTTAAAAAGCAGGAAAAATCTGGGGACATCACTGAAGATGATCTGCGTGGATACAGCGATGATGTTCAGAAGCTTACTGATGAACACATTGCAAAAATTGATGAGCTTGCGAAAGTAAAAGAACAGGAAATCCTTGAGGTTTAATCAAATCTTTTTAGAAAGCCCTCTACTGTGTAGGGGGTTTTCTTCGTTAAGGCCCCTTTTCAAAACAAGGCAACATTTTCAAGTATATATTTGATATGATAGGACTAGCATAAAATATGCAATCACCTGATGGGGGAAATACAATGCTCGAGAAAATGAAAAGGTGGACATCCCTGAAAGAACCGGAGTCCCTTTCACAAAGAATCAACGAATGTAAAAATTACAAGATACCTGACCATATTGCGATTATCATGGATGGCAATGGCAGATGGGCAAATAAAAGAGCGCTGCCGCGGGTGGCAGGACATCATGAAGGTATGAAAACAGTAAAGCCGATTACAAGGCTTGCAAATGAGCTTGGGGTTAAAGCCCTCACACTATATGCTTTTTCTACGGAAAACTGGGTCAGACCGAAGTTAGAAGTGGAATTTTTAATGAAACTGCCTGAGGAATTTCTGGGCACGTTTTTACCTGAACTGATTGAGGAGAATGTACAGGTACAGATGATGGGGGACCGTGACCAGGTACCTGCACATACACTGAGAGCCGTAGATCAGGCAATTGAGAAGACCGCTCATAACGATGGTCTTGTTTTAAACTTCGCGTTAAATTACGGCAGCAGAAATGAAATTATTCAGGCAGTAAAATCATTTTCTTCAGACGTAAAAGACGGAAAAGTGTCACCTGAGGAATTAACAGATGAACTCTTTGATTCTTATCTCATGACACCGCAACTTGGAGATCCTGACCTGTTAATCAGAACAAGCGGCGAGATCAGATTAAGTAACTTTATGCTCTGGCAGCTCGCATACACTGAGTTCTGGTTTACTGATGTACTGTGGCCGGACTTTAAAGAAGAGCATTTAATTGAAGCGATAGAAGGCTTTCAAAAGCGCTCAAGACGATATGGCGGCTTGAAAAGTGAGGATTTGAAATGAAGCAGAGAATTATTACAGGCGTATTAGCGGCTGCGTTATTTATACCGGTCGTCTGGATTGGCGGACTGCTGTTTGTGATTGGGACGTACTTCATCGCAACGGTTGCATTATATGAAGTGTTAAGAATGCGGTCTATACAATTCCGTTCCATTCCCGGTGCTATCTCAATGATTACACTCTGGATTTTCCTATTACCAAATGAATATTATGACTTATTAAATCAGCTTAACTACTCAAAAATTGAAACTGCTTTATTATCAGTATTACTTCTGCTTGTGTATACCGTGCTTAAAAAGAACCGGTTCACATTTGATGATGCTGCATTTGCTGTTTTTGCAATGCTGTATGTGGGAATTGGATTTTACTATTTTATTGAGACAAGAGATGCGGATTCAGGGATTTTCTGGGTTGTTTATGCGCTTGTCATCATCTGGTCCACTGATTCCGGCGCTTATTTTATAGGCAAGTCTATGGGCAGGAAAAAATTATGGCCGGATATCAGCCCGAATAAAACAGTAGAAGGTTTTATCGGCGGGATCGTAAGTGCGCTTGCAGGTGTGCTGATTCTTTACTTCCTCGTACCGCTCGATACAACACTTTGGTATCTGCTCATTGCAAGTGTCATTCTATCTGCTTTCGGGCAAATTGGCGACCTTGTAGAATCAGCATTAAAAAGACATTATGGCGTAAAAGATTCAGGAAACATCCTGCCAGGTCACGGTGGTCTGTTAGATCGCTTTGACAGTCTGTTATTTGTACTGCCGCTGATGCATATTCTGCAACTAATCTGATGAAGGAGCTTTTAACTCTATGAAAAAGATTTCATTATTGGGTGCTTCGGGATCCATCGGGCTTCAGACGCTTGATGTATTACGTGCCCATCAGGACCGCTTTACACTTAAAGCTTTTTCTGTGGGCCGTAATATTGATCAGGCAAGAAAAATTATAGAAGAATTCAACCCTTCTCTCGTTTCTGTCCAGTCAAAAGAAGATGCAGAACGATTAGCAGGTGAATACATAGGTAAAGTTAAGGTGTTGTCAGGACATGAAGGACTTGTAGAAACAGCCATTCATCCTGAGACGGATATTCTTGTTAATGCGGTTCTTGGAAGTGTAGGTCTTGAGCCGACTTTACAGGCCATTGAGGCGGGAAAAATAATCGCCATTGCAAATAAAGAAACGCTTGTGACAGCAGGGCATCTCGTCATGGATGCAGCTGAAAAGCATGGTGTCACAATTCTGCCTGTAGACAGTGAGCATTCTGCCATTTTTCAGGCGCTTCAGGGTGAACGTCACAAAAATATTGAACGCCTGGTCATCACCGCTTCAGGCGGAAGCTTCAGGGATCTGTCGCGCGCTGAACTTAAAAATGTGACTGTTCAGGATGCACTGAATCATCCCAACTGGTCTATGGGTGCAAAAATTACGATTGATTCAGCCAGTATGATGAATAAAGGGCTTGAAGTGATTGAAGCAAAATGGCTGTTTGATTTACCCTATGAAAAAATAGATGTACTGCAGCATAGAGAAAGTATCATACATTCAATGGTAGAGTTTCATGACAGTTCAGTCATGGCACAGCTTGGCACACCCGATATGAGAGTGCCGATTCAATATGCTTTAAGTTATCCTGACCGTTATCTTCATAAAACAGACCGCAGGCTGAGACTTGAGGAAATTGGAAAGCTTCATTTTGAGAAAATGGACCTCGAGCGCTTCAGATGTCTGGATTTTGCCTATCAGGCAGGCCGGACAGGCGGTACGATGCCTACTGTATTGAATGCAGCGAATGAAGCAGCAGTTGCACTATTTCTAAAAGAAAAAATCAGCTTTCTGGATATTGAACATGTCATTGAAAAAGCGATGTCATTCCATCATGCGATACAAAGCCCTGATCTTAGAACGATTACATCAGTTGATCAGGAAACACGTTCAAAAATTCTTGCGGAATTTAAAGGCTGATTGTACACCCGCATTTTTGGAACGTGCTACAATAGGTTAAAGTCTGATATTACGGACACAACTATGTTAAAGGTGGTATGACGATGAATTCAGTCATCGCATTTATAGTTATTTTCGGTGCACTTGTATTTTTCCATGAGCTTGGGCACTTTGTGTTTGCTAAAAGAGCGGGTATACTCTGCCGTGAATTTGCAATAGGAATGGGACCGAAAGTGTTAGCTTTCAAACGTAATGAAACACAGTATACGCTGCGTCTGCTCCCGATTGGCGGCTATGTCAGAATGGCAGGGGAAGATGCAGAACTGATGGAACTGAAACCCGGTTTCAGAGCAGGACTTATTATGGGTCAGGATGAAAAAGTTGAAAAAGTGGTTCTGAATAATAAAGACCGCTATCCTGATCTCCGGGTCATTGAAGTTGCTGAGGCTGATCTGGAGAAGGAACTTTATATTAAAGGCTACGAAGAGGGAGAAGAAACCCTTCAAAGGTTCGAGCTCTCTGAAAAGGCTGTATTTATTGAAGATGGTGTGGAAACACAGATCGCACCCTGGAACCGGCAGTTTAATTCGAAAAAACTGTATCAGCGTTTCTTAACAATTTTTGCAGGACCTGCAATGAACTTTGTGCTGGCGTTTATCGTATTATCCATTATTGGTATGTCTGCAGGGATTCCTGTAGACAGAGCTGTACTGGGTGACATTGTCCCTGACGACCCTGCAGATCAGGCCGGGCTTGAAAAAGGGGACGAAGTAATTGCTATATCAGGTGAGGAAATTTCATCATGGGCGGATCTTACAGGTATTGTCAGTGAATCACCTGGTGAAGAACTGACAATCGATGTGCAAAGAGGCGATGAATCTTTATCCTTTAATGTCACACCTGAAGAAAGAACGTTTGAACAGGGGGAAGAAACCATTTCCCAGGGGATCATTGGTGTTTACAACCCGAGGATTGAATCGCCAAGTATTTTCCAGAGTATACAATACGGCGCTGAACAGACTTATTTCTGGACAGTCACCATTTTTGACCTTCTCGGTGATCTGATTACGGGTCAATTTTCAATTGATGCATTGGCTGGTCCTGTCGGTATTTATAAGAGTACTGAAGAAGTGGCGAAAGCCGGGATTTATCAGCTGATGCAGTGGGGTGCAATATTAAGTATTAACCTTGGGATCATGAACTTACTTCCGCTTCCTGCATTAGATGGCGGGAGACTGCTGTTCTTCGGATTTGAAGCACTGCGTGGAAAACCGATTGACAGGCAAAAGGAAGGCATGGTTCATTTTGTAGGGTTCGCATTATTAATGCTGCTCATGATCGTTGTCACATGGAACGATATTCAGCGGTATTTCTTATAAGCAGAGAGAAAATAGAGGTGCTATAAATGAGGCAAAGTCAAACGTTAATTCCAACATTAAAAGAAACGCCAGCAGAAGCTGATGTGAAAAGTCATCAGCTTCTGCTGAGAGCGGGATATATCAGACAAAATGCAAGCGGTATTTATTCATTTTTACCGCTCGGGAAAAAAGTGCTTCAAAAAGTAGAAGATATTATACGCGAAGAAATGAATGCTGCAGGCGGTGTCGAAATGCTGATGCCTGCACTTCAGCCTTCGGAACTGTGGGAAGAATCAGGAAGATGGTTCACTTATGGTCCGGAACTTATGAGGATGAAAGACCGTCATGAACGGGAATTTGCTCTTGGTGCAACACATGAGGAAATGATTACAAGCCTCCTTCGTGATGAAGTGAAGTCTTACAAGCGTCTCCCGTTAACGCTTTATCAGATCCAGACAAAATACCGCGATGAAAAGCGTCCGAGATTCGGATTGCTGCGTGGCCGTGAATTCCTGATGAAGGATGCTTATTCTTTCCATGCATCACAGGAAAGCCTTGATGAAGCATATGACAGGCTGTTTGAAGCTTATAAAAATATCTTCCGCAGATGTGGCCTGAATTTCCGTGCAGTACTGGCGGATTCCGGTGCAATTGGCGGGAAGGATAATCATGAATTTATGGTCCTTTCAGAAATTGGTGAAGACACAATCGCATACTCTGATTCATCAGATTATGCAGCGAATCTCGAAATGGCAGCAGTCAATAAACAATATGAAAAGCAGAGCCACAGTGGAAAAGAAAAAGAAGAAGTTGAAACTCCTGAACAGAAGTCAATTGAATCTGTTGCTGACTTTCTCGGTGCTGAAAAAGAAAGCACTGTGAAGTCCATGCTGTTTATTGTGGATGAAAAGCCGGTACTTGTGTTAGTGCGCGGAGATCATGAAGTAAATGATGTAAAAGTGAAAAATGCGGTAAACGGCCGCGTTGCCGAGCTTGCAACAGAGGAAGAGACAATACAGTATACAGGTGTCAAGCCTGGTTCGATCGGACCGGTTGGTCTTTCCGAAGAAGTAACTGTGATTGCTGATCATGCCGTGGAAGCAATGGGTGATATTGTTGCCGGTGCAAACAAAGAAGGCGTACATTATAAGCATTTGCAGACAGGAAGAGATTTTGAAGTTTCCCAATATGCCGATATCCGGGTAGTAGTAGAAGGAGATCCTTCTCCGGATGGAAACGGAACAATTCAATTTGCACGTGGAATTGAGGTGGGTCACGTATTCAAACTTGGTACAGTATACAGTGAGCCGATGAATGCTACAATCCTTGATGAAAACGGCCGTTCAAACCCGATGATTATGGGCTGCTATGGTATTGGTGTATCACGTACACTTGCAGCAATGGCGGAACAGTTCAATGATGAAAATGGATTGATCTGGCCAACGAATATTGCGCCTTACGATATTCATTTAATTGCGGTAAATATGAAAGATGAAGCGCAGTCTCAAACAGCAGAAGAGCTATACAAACTGCTGACTGATTACCGCTATGATGTGTTGCTTGATGACCGCAAAGAACGTGCCGGTGTGAAGTTTGCCGATTCAGACCTGATGGGGCTGCCGGTGCGTATCACTGTCGGTAAACGCGCTTCTGAAGGAATCGTTGAAATTAAAATCAGAAAAAATGGTGAGTCTTACGAAGTGCAGAAAGAAGAATTGACTGATAAGCTGCAGGAAATTTTTCGCCAGGCTTCTAACGCTTAAACATTTAAAAACCTGAGGCTGGTGCATGCACCAGCCTTTGCTGTCCCAAAAAGGAGGAACTATGAGTACAGATTTGTCAAAAAGGGAAAAGTTCCGGCTGTTATTGACTCAATTAAATATGACTGGTGATCTTTATGCGGATCATTTTGAAGAAGCTGAAATAGAAAAGCTTGCTGTCCATAAAAAAGAAAAAAAGTGGCATTTTGTTTTTCAGCTGAGGTCAGTGGTTCCCTGTCAGGTGATGAAGGATTTCACTGCAAGACTCAATCAGTCATTTCAGCATATTGCACAGGTTTCATTTACGATCAGACTGGCTGATGCAGATGTGTCTGCAGATACAGTTCTTGATTATTGGGAAACCTGCCTTGAAGAGCTGCAGGGAATTGCACCGCCTCTGTTAAAACTATTAACTGTACAAAAACCTGAAGTAAATGGAAACAAAATTACGATAAAAGTGTCTAATGAAACAGAAGGTATGCAAATCAAAAACAAATACGCAGACATTTTAAACAGCGCATTTGAAAAATGGGGTTTCGGTCCATTTGTCCTCCATACTGAAGTATCACAGGAAGGGGCCAATGAAGAGTATGAAGCCTTTGTTGAGTCTAAAAAGAAAGAAGAAGAAGAGTGGGCAAAGCAGGCACTTGTTGAAATGCAGAAGCTTGAAGAACAGAAAAATGCTGCAGATACACATACCGGACCGGTTGCAATCGGGTATTCAATTAAACCTGACGAACCGGTCGCGATTAAGACGATCCAGGAAGAGGAGCGGAAAATTGCGATTCAGGGACTTGTATTTGATGCAGAAGTAAAAGAACTCAGAAGTGGAAGATCACTTCTAACATTTAAAGTGACAGACTACACAGACTCTATTCTTGTTAAAATGTTCTCACGTGACAAAGAAGATGCAGCTATTATGCAGCAGCTTAAAAAAGGAATGTGGGTCAGAGCAAAAGGCTCAATACAAAATGACACATTTGTAAGAGATCTGGTGATGATCGCTCAGGATGTGATGGAGATTGAACCATCACTCAGACAGGATACTTCTGATGAAAAGCGTGTAGAACTTCATTTGCATACGCCGATGAGTCAGATGGATGCTGTATCTTCAGTGTCTTCACTTGTATCCCAGGCAAAAAAATGGGGTCATAAAGCAGTAGCCATCACTGATCATGCTGTCGCACAGTCATTTCCTGAAGCGCATGCTGCAGGTGCTAAAAATGATATTAAGATCCTGTACGGGCTTGAGGCAAATCTGGTAGACGACGGTGTGCCGATTGCGTATAACACATCTGACAGAGAGCTCGAAACAGAGTCGTATATTGTCTTTGACGTTGAGACAACAGGATTATCAGCGGTTTACGATAAAATCATTGAACTTGCTGCAGTTAAAGTAAAAGAAGGGGAAATCGTGGACAGATTTGAGCGATTTGCAAATCCTCACCACCCATTATCTGCTACAACGATCAACCTTACAGGAATTACAGATGATATGGTCAGGGACGCACCTGAAATAGAAGAAGTACTTGCTGACTTTAAGGAATGGTGTCAGGATGATACGCTAGTTGCGCATAATGCTTCTTTTGATATGGGCTTTCTTAATGTGGGATATAAGCGTGCCGGTATGGAGAAAGCAGCTAATCCGGTCATTGATACACTTGAACTTGCACGATTTTTACATCCGGAATTTAAGAATCACAGATTGAATACACTTGCGAAGAAGTTTGACGTGGAGCTTACCCAGCATCACCGTGCCATTTTTGATGCGGAAGCAACAGGCTATATTCTGGCCAGACTGCTAAAAGAAGCTAAAGAAAAAGGCATTACAAATCATAATCAGCTGAATGATTATATGGGTGAAGGGGATGCCTTCAAACGTGCAAGACCAAATCACATTACGATTTTAGCTAAAACACAGGCCGGTCTTAAAAATTTGTTTAAGCTTGTATCGATCTCACACCTTGAGTATTTTTACCGGGTGCCGCGGATTCCAAGGTCACTTTTGAATAAACACAGAGAAGGTCTATTGATCGGATCAGCTTGTGATAAAGGTGAAATCTTCGAAGGGATGATGCAAAAATCACCTGAAGAAGTGGAAGAGCTAGCTGATTTTTATGATTACATTGAAGTGCAGCCTCCTGCAGCCTATCAGCATTTAATAGACTTAGAGTTAGTCAGAGATGAAGAGAATCTGAAAGAGATCATTCAGAAGGTTGTAGGTTTTGCAGATAAAATGAATATCCCGGCAGTGGCAACTGGTAACGTTCACTATGTAAATCAGGAAGATAAAATTTACAGAGAGATTCTAATTGCTTCCCAGGGCGGAGCGAACCCTTTAAATCGTCACAAGCTGCCTGATGTTCATTTCAGAACAACGAATGAAATGCTTGATGCGTTTGCATTTGTAGGTAAAGACAAAGCGAAAGAAATCGTTATAGATAACACAAATAAAATTGCTGACATGATTGAAGAAGTCACGCCAATCAAAGATGAACTCTATACACCTAAAATTGAAGGTGCAGATGAAGAAATGCGTGAGATGAGTTATGGGATGGCGAGAAGCATCTATGGCGATGAACTGCCTGAAATTGTAGAAGCAAGGCTTGAGAAAGAATTAAAAAGTATTATTGGTCACGGCTTTGCGGTTATCTATCTGATTTCTCACAAACTCGTAAAAAAATCGCTGATCGACGGGTATCTGGTAGGTTCACGGGGTTCTGTCGGATCCTCATTTGTTGCAACAATGACAGAGATCACAGAGGTCAACCCGCTGCCGCCTCATTACGTCTGTCCTGAATGTAAGCAGTCCGAGTTTTTTAATGACGGTTCTGTAGGTTCAGGTTTTGACCTTGATGATAAGGACTGTCCTGAGTGTCATGTTCCTTATATAAAAGACGGTCAGGATATTCCTTTTGAAACCTTCCTTGGTTTTAAAGGTGACAAAGTTCCTGATATTGACTTGAACTTCAGTGGCGAATATCAGCCTGTAGCGCACAATTACACAAAAGTACTCTTTGGTGAAGACTACGTTTACCGTGCAGGTACAATCGGTACAGTTGCTGATAAAACGGCCTTCGGTTATGTAAAAGGATATGCGGGTGACAATAACCTTCATTTCAGAGGAGCAGAGGTTGAAAGGCTGGCTGGCGGATGCACAGGGGTTAAGCGGACAACCGGTCAGCACCCGGGCGGTATAATCGTTGTTCCTGATTATATGGATATTTACGATTTTACACCGATTCAGTTTCCTGCAAACTCAAGTGAATCTGAATGGAAAACAACTCATTTTGACTTCCATTCAATCCACGACAACCTCTTGAAGCTGGATATACTCGGTCACGATGATCCGACAGTGATCAGAATGCTGCAGGATCTGTCCGGAATCGATCCGAAGACCATCCCGACTGATGACCCTGAAGTGATGAAAATATTCAGCGGAACCGAGTCACTCGGTGTAACTCAGGAACAGATTATGTGTAAAACCGGAACACTTGGCATTCCTGAGTTTGGAACGCGGTTTGTCAGACAGATGCTTGAGGATACAAAACCGACCACATTCTCGGAGCTTGTTCAGATTTCAGGACTTTCACACGGAACGGATGTATGGCTCGGTAACGCTCAGGAACTGATTCATAATGGGATCTGTGAGCTGTCAGATGTAATCGGCTGCCGTGATGATATTATGGTGTATCTGATCTATCAGGGACTTGAACCTTCACTGGCTTTTAAAATTATGGAGTTTGTCCGTAAAGGAAAAGGCCTATCACCTGAGTGGGAAGAGGAAATGAAAAATAACGGTGTGCCTGACTGGTATATTGATTCATGTAAAAAGATTAAATATATGTTTCCAAAAGCTCACGCAGCAGCCTACGTATTAATGGCTGTTAGAATCGCCTATTTCAAAGTGCATCATCCGATTTTATACTATGCAGCTTACTTTACTGTGCGTGCAGAGGATTTCGATCTTGAAGCAATGGCAGCCGGGTCCCAGGCGATCAAGGCGAAGATTGAAGGAATCAATGCAAAAGGCCTTGATGCTTCACCGAAGGAAAAAAGTTTGCTGACAGTGCTTGAACTGTGTCTTGAAATGGTTGAAAGAGGTTATACTTTTAAACAAGTGGACCTTTATAAGTCAGATGCCAAAGAGTTTAAGATTGAAGGCAATTCATTAATTCCGCCATTCAATGCGATCCCCGGTCTTGGAACGAATGCCGCGATCAATATTGTTGAAGCCAGAAAAAATGGGGAGTTTCTTTCGAAAGAGGATCTTCAAAAGCGCGGGAAGGTTTCTAAGACAATTATTGAGTATCTGGATTCTCAGGGGTGCCTTGCCGGTCTGCCTGATCAGAATCAATTATCGCTATTTTAAGCCATTTGCACGGGTTCGCAATATATGGTATTATATTCACGGAAATGTTTTAGATAACTCTGACGTCAAAAGAGTGGGTGCCGCCCGCTCTTTTGTGTTGTTTCAGGCATTTTTCAGAGAATGATGGAGGAAACAGATGAGTAAAATTACAGAACTAACTGAAGAACTTGTAAACCCAATTCTAGAGGATATGAACCTTGAACTAGTAGATGTGGAGTTTGTGAAGGAAGGATCTAACTGGTTTCTTCGTGTGTTCATCGATAAAGAGTCCGGCGTTGATATTGAAGAATGCGGGATTGTGAGTGAACGTTTAAGTGAGAAACTGGATGAGCTCGATCCAATTCAGCAGAACTATTTTCTTGAAGTCTCGTCTCCAGGTGCTGAGCGCCCTCTGAAAAAGGAAAAGGACTTTCACAATGCAATTGGCAAACAGGTATATGTAAAAACATATGAGCCAATCGATGGCATGAAAGAAATAGAAGGCGTACTGGACAATTATGATGGAGAATCACTGAATATCACAGTGACCATCAAAACGAGAAAAAAAGAAATCACAGTTCCGAAAGAAAAAGTTGCTAAAGCAAGATTAGCCGTTACATTTTAACCGGTGAAAGGAGAGAAAAAAATGAGTACTGAATTACTCGATGCGCTCACATATCTTGAGAAAGAAAAAGGTATTGACCGCGATGTACTGATTGATGCAATTGAAGCAGCACTTGTATCTGCTTATAAGCGCAACTTTAATCAGGCACAGAATGTCCGTGTTGATTTAAACCTTGATAACGGATCCATGCGTGTATTTGCCAGAAAAGAAGTTGTAGATGAAGTATTTGATTCACGACTTGAAATTTCAATTGATGATGCACACGAAATTGATCCTGCTTATGAAGTTGGAGATATTGTTGAGCTTGAAGTAACACCGCGTGACTTTGGCCGTATTGCAGCACAAACTGCAAAGCAGGTTGTCACACAGCGTGTCAGAGAGGCAGAAAGAGGCATCATCTATACTGAATTTGTTGACCGTGAAGATGATATCATGACTGGTATTGTTCAGCGTCAGGACCACAGATTTATATATGTGGCGCTAGGCAAAATTGAGGCATTGCTTCCTTTAAATGAGCAAATGCCGAATGAATCATATAAGCCGCATGACCGGATTAAGGTTTATATTACAAAAGTTGAGAGAACAACTAAGGGCCCTCAGATCTTTGTTTCAAGAACACATCCGGGACTGCTTAAGCGTCTGTTTGAAATTGAAGTACCTGAAATCTTTGACGGTACAGTAGAAATCAAATCAGTATCACGCGAAGCAGGAGACCGCTCTAAAATTTCAGTGCACTCTGATAATGAAGAAGTGGATGCAGTTGGTGCATGTGTCGGTGCCAAGGGTGGCCGTGTACAGGCAGTCGTCAATGAACTGAAGGGTGAAAAGATTGATATTGTTGAATGGTCAGAAGACCCGACTGTATTTGTTGCGAATGCACTCAGCCCTTCGAAGGTTGTAGATGTACAGGTGAACGAAGAAGATAAGGCAACTACTGTAGTTGTGCCTGATTATCAACTTTCACTGGCAATCGGAAAGCGCGGACAGAACGCAAGACTTGCAGCGAAGCTGACAGGCTGGAAGATCGATATTAAGAGTGAAACAGATGCACGTGAGATGGGTATTTTCCCACGCGATGATCAGCCGCTTTTCTCAGATGAAGATATGGAAAATTCATTCTCATATCCGGATGACGACATCGAGTAAAGGAGTTCATTCCAGTGACAAAGAAACGTAAAATACCTTTACGGAAATGTGTTGCAACGCATGAAATGAAAGAAAAAAAAGAAATGATCCGCATCGTCCGTTCAAAAGAAGGGATCGTATCAATTGATCCTACCGGAAAGAAATCAGGACGCGGCGCATATTTATCTAAAGATAAAGAAGCAATATTGAAAGCCAGAAAGAAAAATGTATTAGCAAGCCACTTAGAAGCTGAAGTACCGGATGAACTGTATGACGAGCTTCTTGCATATGTGGAAGCGGGACACAAATGAGACAGCCGCAATGGATGTCATTATTGGGTCTTGCGACTCGGGCAGGAAAAGTAATATCCGGCGAAGAATTAGTAGTAAAAGAGATCAGAAACAGTAAAGCAAAGCTTGTTTTACTGTCAGAAGATGCCTCTGCCAACACGCAGAAAAAAGTGACGGATAAAGCATCTTACTACCACGTTCCAGTCAGAATGGTGAATGACCGTTATACACTTGGACAACTGATCGGCAAGGACGCAAGAGTAACAGTTGCTGTTCTTGATAAAGGCTTCGCCGATAAACTGATCTCACTGCTCGACGAATCTTAACGGGGGTGAACGAATGAGTAAGGTACGTGTATATGAATACGCAAAAAAACAGAATGTCACCAGTAAAGAAGTAATTGATAAATTAAAAACGATGAATATTGAAGTGAAAAACCACATGGCAGCGTTGGAAAGTGATGCTGTAGCGAAACTGGATAAAGCTTATACAGGAGGTCAGAGTCAATCTGCCAAACCTCAAAATAAGCCTCAAAACCAAAACCGCACAGGCGGTCAGCAAAACCGTGGAGGCCAGGGTGGCGGACCACAGGGTAACCGTGGCGGTAAAGGCGGCCAGCAGGGTGGCAAAGGCCGCGGCCAGCAGCGCCCGGGACAAAACAGAGGCGGTAAGAACAACCGTAACCAAAAGAACAAGCAGCCATTCACTCCAACGCCAATGAAGCCTAGAGAGCTTCCTGAAAAAATTACTTTTACGGAGTCTCTTACAGTAGCAGAGCTTGCGAAAAAACTTCACAGAGAACCTTCTGAAGTTGTTAAAAAGCTCTTCATGGTTGGCGTTATGGCAACAGTAAATCAGGAACTTGATAAAGATGCAATTGAGCTGATCTGTGAGGATTACGGTGTTGAGGTTGAAGAAGAAATTCTTGTTGATTCAACAGATCTGGAAACATATTTCGAGGAAGAATCAGATGCTGATAAGCTGGTAGAACGTCCATCAGTTGTAACAATTATGGGACACGTCGATCACGGTAAAACTACACTTCTTGATTCAATCCGTAAAACAAAGGTAACTGAAGGCGAAGCTGGTGGTATTACACAGCATATCGGTGCCTACCAGATCGAAAACGATGACAAGAAAATCACTTTCCTTGATACACCTGGACACGCTGCTTTTACAACAATGCGTGCACGTGGTGCAAAGGTAACGGATATTACAATTCTTGTTGTTGCAGCTGATGACGGTGTGATGCCTCAGACTGTTGAAGCAATCAATCATGCGAAAGCAGCAGAAGTACCAATCATTATTGCAGTGAATAAAATGGACAAGCCTTCAGCTAACCCGGATCGTGTTATGCAGGAGCTGACTGAACATGGTCTTGTACCGGAAGCATGGGGCGGGGATACGATTTTCGTTCCTGTATCAGCGTTGACAGGCGATGGCATTGACAGCCTGCTTGAAATGATCGTTCTTGTGTCGGAAGTTGAAGAATTAAAAGCAGATCCGACTCGCCGTGCAATGGGTACAGTGATTGAAGCTGAGCTTGACAAAGGCCGTGGATCAGTTGCCACACTTCTTGTACAGGACGGTACACTCCGCGTTGGAGATCCGATTGTTGTGGGTACTACGTTCGGCCGTGTTCGTGCGATGGTCAACGATGTTGGCCGCCGTGTGAAAGAAGCTGGACCATCAACACCTGTTGAAATTACAGGTTTGAATGATGTGCCGCTTGCCGGTGACCGTTTTGTTGTATTTGAAGACGAAAAAACAGCACGCTCTATCGGTGAATCACGTGCTCAACAGGCACTTCAGGCCCAGCGTGGAGAAAAGACGCGTGTATCTCTTGATAACCTGTTCGAACAAATGAAACAGGGCGAGATGAAGGATCTGAATGTAATTGTTAAAGGTGACGTTCAGGGTTCTGTAGAAGCAGTAGCTGCTTCACTGCTTAAGATTGAGGTCGAAGGTGTTAATGTTAAAATCATTCACACAGCAGTTGGTGCGATCACAGAATCTGATATTACGCTTGCTGCCGCTTCTAATGCAATTGTAATCGGATTTAACGTCCGTCCTGATGCAAATGCAAAACGTGCAGCAGATGCAGAACAAGTTGACGTGAGACTTCATAGAATTATTTATAAGGTCATTGAAGAGATTGAGTCTGCAATGACAGGTCTCCTTGACCCTGAATATGAAGAAAAAGTGATCGGTCAGGCTGAAGTCCGTCAGACATTCAAAGTTTCAAAAGTTGGAACAATTGCCGGAAGTTATGTAACAGAAGGTAAAATTACGCGTGATAGCGGCGTCAGATTAATCCGTGACGGCATCGTCGTATTTGAAGGCGAACTCGATACGCTGAAACGTTATAAAGATGATGCCAAAGAAGTAGCAAAAGGCTACGAGTGTGGTATTACACTTAAAAACTATAATGATGTAAAAGAAGGGGACATTTTTGAAGCGTTTGTGATGGAAGAAATCAAACGCTGATGATTGTCAGAGCTGAATGTGAATTTCACTTGCCTCTTTCACACTCATTAAAAGATAAGAGATCTGTGTTAAAACGGGTCCTTACGAGGGTAAAGCAAAAGTATAATGTTTCCGCTGCTGAGACAGACTATCAGGATAAGTGGCAGCGAACAGTAATTGAATTGGTTTCAGCAGCTGCAGATTATGCAGCTGCTGAAATTGAAATTAAACGGGCAATATCACTGATGGAATCTTTTCCGGAGTGGGAACCCGTTGCTGCCGAGATAGAAAGACTTTAACGGAAACAAATCTTCTTGATAAGAGGTGGCATGTTATGTCATTGCGCTCAAACAGAGTCGGAGAACAAATGAAGAAAGAGCTTGGCGATATTATTGGCCGTAAGATTAAAGATCCGAGAATCGGCTTTGTAACAGTAACCGATGTTGAAGTCACAGGTGACCTTCAGCAGGCGACTGTATACATTACAGTACTTGGTGATGAAGAACAGCGTGAAAACACACTTCGCGGCCTTGCTAAAGCAAAAGGATTTATCCGTTCTGAAATTGGACAGAGAATCAGGCTGAGAAAGACACCTGAACTGTTATTTGAATTCGATGAATCAATTGAAACGGGTAACCGGATTGAATCATTGATTCGTGATTTAAAGGAACGTGAATAAGAAAAATGGCAGGCAGATTACATTCTGTCTGCTTTTTTTGAATGGAAATCCGGATAACTAAAATGAACAGGAGTAATGATGATGAACGGCATACTACCACTCTGGAAAGAACCCGGTATGACTTCCCACGACTGCGTATTTAAAGTCAGAAAAATTCTAAAAACGAAAAAAGTAGGTCACACTGGTACACTTGACCCTGATGTTGATGGTGTTCTGCCAATTTGTATTGGCCGGGCCACGAAAATCGCAGAATACATAACTGAAGCAGGAAAATCCTACAGAGCACAAATTGTGATCGGTGAATCAACTGAAACCGAAGACGCTTCAGGGAAAGTAATTGAAAAGAAAACAGTTGATCAACCATTTACGCTTGAACAGCTGCAGAAAGCTGCAGTACAACTTAGGGGGGATATTGAACAGACGCCTCCTATGTACTCTGCAGTTAAAGTAAATGGGAAAAGACTGTACGAATATGCCAGAGAAGGTAAAGTAATCGAACGTCCCTCGAGAGTCGTGCGTATTAATGAAATTGCGATCGATGAGTCTTCTCTTCATTTTGACGAATCCAATCACACTTTTATGTTTGAAGCGGATATCTCCTGCGGTAAAGGTACATATATCAGAACGCTGGCTGTAATGATCGGGGAATACCTTGGATACCCTGGGCATATGTCAAAATTAACAAGAACTTCCTCTGCCCAATTTACAGCCTCTGACTGCGTCACACTGGAAGAGCTGGCAGCACTTTCTGATCAGCAGGCTGTATTAAAACCAATGGAACTCGGTTTATCCGGATTGAAGAAGATCTCAGTAAGTGATACAGTTGCTAGTAAAGTGAAACATGGTGCGGTATTACCAGTGACTCCCGATTGGCCCGCAGAAATGGGAGAGCCGGTAGCTGTATTTGATCAGCAGAAAGTTTTGGCTATTTATCACCTACATCCGGAAAAGGCTGGAATGATGAAGCCAGTAAAAGTGATTTGGACAGGATGAGAAAGGAATTGTCATGAAAGTATATACGCTTCACCATCCGCATGAAATGAAACAGGAAGATTTTCCTCCGATCTCAATTGCACTCGGCTTTTTTGACGGTGTTCATCTCGGGCACCGTAAAGTCATTCAGAAGGCAATCGATTATGCGAAAGAAAATGGAATTAAAAGTGCTGTGATGACCTTTGACCCTCACCCTTCGGTTGTACTGAGTGCCAAAAAAAGCAGTGTGCAGTACTTATCGTCTTTAGATCAAAAAATAAAAAAGATCGAAGCTTTAGGTGTTGATTACTTACTTGTTGTACGATTTACATCAGCCTTTGCGTCGCTTGAGCCTCAGGAATTTGTTGATCAGTACTTAATCGGATTAAATGCTGTGCATGTTACAGCCGGGTTTGATTATTCCTATGGTAAGTTTGGACGAGGCAAAATGGAAACTCTTCCGTTTCATGCACGTGGAAAATTCACATCCACTACAGTTGAAAAACAGACAGATGAAAATGAAAAGATCAGTTCAACAAGAATACGTGAACTGTTATCGCAGGGGCAGCCCGGAAAAGCGGCGCGGCTGCTTGGGATGCCACACGAAACAGAAGGGCTTGTCGTGCATGGTGAAAAGCGCGGACGCAAAATCGGCTTTCCCACTGCTAACATTGACATTGAAAATGGACTGCTGATCCCGTCACCAGGCGTATATGCAGTAAAAATGAATGTAAATCATACATGGTATGATGGTGTCTGCAATGTAGGATATAAACCTACATTTAATGATCCGGATCAGGCGCAGCTGAGTGTTGAAGTGCACCTTTTCGAGTTTAACGACAGCATTTACGGTGAGAATGTCCGGGTGCAGTGGATAGAGCGGATCAGGAGTGAAAAGAAGTTTAATGGTATAGATGAACTCATTGCGCAAATTGAAAAAGATAAAGACAGTGCAATAGAAATTCTTAAGCGGTAAGCCTGTGTAACTGCAGGTTGCAACAGCATTTTGCTTATGGTAGTATAATCATGTACGAATGAACCTTTGCTTGGCATCGCGGTTACTCCGCCGTCTGCTCGGTAACTGGGGATTTTAAAAAAATTTTAGGAGGCTATTTACTATGGCTATTACTCAAGAACGCAAGAACGAAATCATTCAGGAATTCCGCACTCACGAAGGAGATACAGGATCTGTAGAAGTACAGGTTGCGATTCTTACAGAAGATATCAACAACCTGAACCAGCACCTTCGTACTCATAAGAAAGACCACCATTCACGTCGCGGACTATTCAAAATGGTAGGACGTCGCCGTAACTTGTTAGCTTACCTTCGTAATAACGACGTAGCTCGTTACCGCGAACTAATCAACAAGCTTGGTCTTCGTCGATAAGAATGCAATGATGAAAAGCGGGCCTCGTCCCGCTTTTTTATTAGGATAAAAATGATACATTTTGTACATAGTGAAAAGAGCAGCAAAAATGATTTCCTATGTTTAACACAGAAAGGGGTTTTTAGATGGATCAGAAGAAACAGGTTTTCACAACCAACTGGGCAGGAAGAGAACTTACAGTTGAAGTTGGTCAACTCGCAAAGCAGGCAAGTGGAGCTGCACTTATCCGATATGGCGATACAGTTGTACTAAGTACGGCAGTTGGTTCTAAAGAGCCAAAGCCGCTCGACTTCTTCCCATTAACCGTTAATTATGAAGAAAGAATGTATTCAGTCGGTAAAATTCCGGGTGGATTTATTAAGCGTGAGGGACGCCCAAGTGAGCGTGCTGTATTAACAAGCCGTCTGATTGACCGTCCGATCCGTCCTTTATTCCCGGATGGATTCCGTAATGATGTTCAGATTATGAGTATGGTTATGAGTGTAGATCAGGATTGCTCATCTGAAATGGCAGCAATGTTTGGATCTTCACTTTCACTTTGTGTTTCTGATATTCCATTTGGCGGACCGATCGCCGGTGTAATGGTTGGATTAATTGATGGAGAGTTTATTATCAATCCGACAATTGAACAGCAGCACAAGAGTGAAATGGAATTAATTGTTGCAGGTACAAAAGATGCGATCAATATGGTTGAGGCAGGCGCTTTTGAAGTATCAGAAGAAAAGATGCTTGAAGCAATTATGTTCGGTCACGAAGAAATTAAAAAGCTGATTGCATTCCAGGAAGAGATTGTTGCAGCATGCGGTAAAGAAAAAAGAGAGATCGTGCTTGCAGAGCTTGATGCTGATGTAGTGGGCAGAATGCAGGAGATGGCCGGAGAAAAGCTGGTCTCTGCTGTACAGACACACGAAAAGCATGCGAGAGATGAAGCAATCTCCACTGTGAAAAATGAAGTGCTTGCTGTTCTTGAAGAGGAAGAAGCAGATGAGGACTACGTGAAAGATGCGAAAAAAGCACTTGATCAGATGGTCAAAGCTGAAGTCCGACGCCAGATCACACAGGACAAGCTTCGTCCGGATGGCCGTAAGCCAAATGAAATCAGACCGCTGTCATCAGAAGTTGGAACGCTGCCAAGAACGCACGGATCCGGTCTTTTCACCCGCGGTCAGACTCAGGCGCTTAGTATTGCGACACTGGGACCACTGGGTGATGTTCAGATTATTGATGGTCTTGGTCTTGAAGAATCCAAGCGATTCATGCACCATTACAACTTCCCGTTATTCAGCGTAGGGGAAACAGGTCCAATCCGCGGACCGGGCCGTCGTGAAATCGGTCACGGTGCACTTGGTGAACGTGCACTTGAAAAAGTTCTTCCTGATGAAAAGGACTTCCCTTACACGATCCGTCTTGTATCAGAAGTACTTGAGTCTAACGGGTCAACTTCACAGGCAAGTATCTGTGCAAGTACGCTTGCAATGATGGATGCAGGTGTACCGTTGAAAGCTCCTGTAGCGGGTATTGCGATGGGTCTTGTAAAATCAGGAGAGGATTATACAATTCTTACTGATATTCAGGGAATGGAAGATTTCCTTGGTGACATGGACTTTAAAGTAGCGGGTACAGCTAAAGGTGTAACGGCACTTCAAATGGATATTAAGATTGAAGGTCTGACAAAAGAAATTCTTGAAGAAGCACTGATGCAGGCAAAAGAAGGCAGAATGCACATTCTGGATTCGATGCTTGCTACAATCAGTGAACCGAGAAAAGAACTTTCTGAATACGCACCAAAAATTATTCAGCTATCAATTAATCCTGACAAAATCCGCGACGTCATTGGACCAAGTGGTAAAACAATCAATAAGATTATTGAAGAAACAGGCGTTAAAATTGATATCGAGCAGGATGGCACAGTCTTCATTGCTTCAGCTGACTCTGAAATGAACGCGAAAGCGAAGCAAATCATCGAAGATATGGTCAGAGAAGCAAAAGTAGGGCAAAACTACCTTGGAAAAGTGAAACGCATTGAGAAGTTCGGTGCTTTCGTTGAGATCTTCAGTGGTAAAGATGGGCTTGTGCATATTTCTGAACTTCAGGAAGAACGTACGAACAAAGTGGAAGATGTTCTTTCACTTGGAGACCAGATTGAAGTGAAGGTAACAGAAATTGATAATCAGGGACGTGTAAACCTGTCCCGAAAAGCTGTTCTGAAAGAGCAGAAAGAAAGAGAAGAACAGAAATAAGATAAAAACCGGCTGCTTCAGCCGGTTTTTCTATGCAATTTAATCGTGAAAAAGATGAAACAGACTAAGTTTACCGGTTTTAAAGCTTTCACAGATGAAAAAAATCGATAACCATAGTAAAATGTTTCATTAAGTGCAATAAGTTTAGGAGATGTTTTTATGATTACACGTCACACCTGTAAAAATGGTTTAAGAATTGTATATGAGCACATACCTTCAGTAAGATCTGCTGCAGTAGGAATCTGGATCGGTACAGGCTCCAGGGATGAAAATCAGCATAATAACGGTATTTCCCACTTTATAGAGCATATGCTGTTCAAAGGCACAAAAGAACGTTCTGCAAGAAAAATTGCAGAGGAATTTGACAGAATTGGCGGACATGTCAATGCATTTACATCCAAGGAATATACATGTTATTACGCAAAAGTACTGGATAATCATGCGAAGCATGCATTAGAAGTGCTTGCAGACATGTTCTTTAACTCAGTGTATGATGCAGATGAGCTGGAAAAAGAAAAAAATGTTGTACTTGAAGAAATTAAAATGTATGAGGACACACCTGATGATATCGTGCATGATCTGCTTGGAGAAGCAGTTTACGGCAACCATCCTCTTGGTTTCCCGATCCTTGGAACTGAGTCTACATTAAAGTCATTTTCAAGTGATGACCTGAAGAAATATGTGTACGAGATGTACCGTCCTGAAGATGTAGTGGTTTCCGTTGCCGGAAATATTGGTCCAGAATTTATAAAAGAGATCGAAGCGTTATTCGGTGACTATACTTCTTCTTTAAATGATAGAAATAAAAATGAACAGCCTGTCTTTTATAATCACCATTTATCAAGAAGAAAAGAAACTGAACAGGCACACCTGTGTCTCGGGTTCGACGGTCTTCCGATCGGGCATGAGGATACTTACAGCCTGATCGTCATGAATAACGTGCTGGGCGGCAGTATGTCATCAAGACTGTTTCAGGATGTCAGAGAAGATAAAGGACTTGCTTATTCAGTCTTTTCCTACCATTCAGCCCATCGTGACAGCGGTCTGTTAACAATTTATGCCGGCACAGGAGCTGAGCAGCTGGACGCCCTTTACGAAACGATCCAGTCAACAACAGCAAAGTTAAAGGCAGATGGCTTAACAGATGATGAACTTGACTCTTCTAAAGAACAGTTAAAAGGTAATCTGGTACTGGGCCTTGAGAGCACAAATGCAAGAATGAGCCGAAACGGTAAAAATGAATTAATGCTTGGCAGACACCGTTCAATGGATGAACTGATTGAAAAAATTGATCAGGTATCACAGGCGTCTGTTAAAAGGGTGGCGGATCAGATCCTCGGAGGCAGCTTTGCTTCATCCGTTATATCACCCCAGGGAGAAAAAGTTTCAATATAAATGCTGTTAAGGGTGGGACATATGTGTCTCATCCTTTTTTTATATTTCTTAAAGTTAAGCATATATTTGAAGATCAGCAACTTTATTGACGGTTAGTCCATGATTGTTTCTGTCTGGCTGTCAGTTGCGGCGAATAGCATTGTGGAGACCAGTAAACCGGTCTGCTTAATCATGTAAGACATTCAAAACAGGGGAGGAAATATAATGAGAATGAGTGAACTTTACCGTAAAGAAATGATTAATATAGATCAGGCAGAAAGAATGGGGATTTTGGGTAATGCTGATGTTGAGTTTAATGATGAAACAGGAGAGATCATCAATATACTGGTTCCGGCTGGAAAAACAAATCCTTTTAACAGGTCAAAAGATGAGTATGCAATTCCGTGGAAAAGTGTTCATGCAGTAGGGAAAGAGTTGATTCTTATTAAAGGAAAACAATCACAAGTAGAGCAGCAATTACATAATATACCGGAGAATAAAGAAGAATGAAGTGAGTGGATGCTTGGTGAATAGAGAGGGCTTAATCGGAAAGAAAACAGCTGTCATTGGAGGCGACGCAAGACAGCTTGTGATCGCTGAAGCATTATGCAAAAAAGGTGCCGAAGTTTTTTTATGCGGCTTTGATCAGTTAAATCTGACTGAGCCGGGATACAGGAAAGTACTGATTGGGGAGATCCCTTATGAAGCGCTTGATGCACTGATTTTTCCGGTCAGCGGGATTTCATCCAGCGGGGAAATTAAATCTTCTTTCAGTGCCTCTAATCTCACCATCAGTCACGATCTGTTGAAAAGAACACCGGAAAAATGCTTATTATTTTCAGGTATTCAAACACCATGGACGTCTGAAAGTGCAAAAGAGTTTATCTGTCTGTTTGAGCAGGATGATATTGCCATTCAAAACTCAATTCCAACCGTTGAAGGATTACTTTGGCTGATGATCCAGCATACAGATTATACAATTCATGGTGCAAATATAACCATTACCGGATGTGGAAGGGTAGGAGTAACTGCTGCCAGGGTCCTTCATGCGCTCGGTGCGAATGTCACCGCTTTATCAGTTGTAAAAGCAGAGATTGCAAGAATGCATGAACTGGGTGTTAGTGCAGAGTCATTAAAAAACTTAGATGAATACTTAACTGACACCAATGTTTGGATTAATACAATCCCGGGTCTGGACTTGATCAATGAAAGAACTTTATCTGCATGTCATCCAGGTATCTTTATTATCGAACTTGCTTCTCATCCAGCTGTCAGACAGCAGGAACTGGCCAGGCAGAAAAATATAAATTACTTAGAAGCGCCAAGCCTTCCCGGACTGATAGCACCAAAGACAGCCGGTGAAATACTGGCTAAGGCTATTCTCGATCAGATTATTGAAAAAGGAGAGTAAGCAGATGCTGGAAGGAAAAAGAATTGGTTTTGGATTTACTGGCTCCCACTGCACTTATCATTTAGCATTACCGCAATTAATAAAACTGAAGGAAATGGGCGCTGACATTATACCTGTTGTCAGCTTCACGATGCAGACAACTAATACAAGATTCGGCGAGGGTGAAGAATGGGTCAAAAAAATTGAAAAGGCAGCCGGTCACCCATGTATCAGAACAATAGCAGAAGCTGAACCGCTTGGACCGGCTACACCACTCGATTGTATGGTGATTGCACCATTGACAGGGAATTCTCTTGCCAAGCTCGCCAATGCGTTGACAGATTCACCTGTGTTAATGGCAGCTAAAGCGACTATGCGTAATCATAAACCGGTCGTCACCGCAATATCAACCAATGATGGTCTTGGATTGAACGGGATGAATCTGATGAAGCTGATGGCTGCAAAGAATTTATTTTTTGTCCCATTCAGTCAGGATGATCCAGAGAATAAACCGAACTCATTAGTCGCACATATGGAGGAAATTCCTGAGACGGTTGTGCAGGCAATTAAAGGAAGGCAGCATCAGCCTGTCATAACCTTACGTTCTTTGAGTAAAAGAGATTGAGAAATTGAAAGAATAAATGATACAATGTGTTGTATGAATACACATTAGCGCTTTACCTGTCTAACGCATCACAGGGAAAGAGTAGAAGGGAGTTTTTATTATGAAAGGTACAGGATACAATGTAGCAGTAGTAGGTGCAACAGGAGCAGTCGGAACTCAGATGCTTTCAATGCTTGAGCAGAGGGATTTTCCAGTCGAAACAATTAAACTCCTTTCATCAGCCAGATCTGCAGGTCAGACGATACAGTTCAAAGGTGCTCCGGTAACTGTAGAAGAAGCAACACCAGAAAGCTTTGAAGGAATTGATATTGCCCTGTTTTCTGCAGGAGGAAGCATTTCAAAACAGCTTGCTCCTGAAGCGGCAAAACGCGGCGCAATTGTTATAGATAATACAAGCGCATTCAGAATGGACCCGGATGTTCCGCTGGTCGTTCCTGAAGTGAATGAATTGGATCTTCAGCAGCATAAAGGTATTATTGCAAATCCGAATTGTTCAACGATTCAAATGGTTGCGGCGCTTGAGCCGATCAGAAAAGAGCTTGGACTGACGAAAGTGATTGTTTCTACGTATCAGGCAGTTTCGGGCGCAGGCGTACAGGCAATTGATGAAATGAAAACACAGTCACAGGCAATTCTGAATGGTGAAGAGCCTGAAGCAAATGTTTTACCTGTTAAAGGTGATCAGAAGCATTATCAGATCGCTTTTAATGCTGTTCCGCAAATTGATGTATTTGATACAAACGGCTATACATTTGAAGAAATGAAAATGATTAATGAAACCAAGAAAATCATGCATATGCCGGAGCTTAAGGTCTCAGCTACCTGTGTAAGACTCCCGGTTGAAACAGGGCATGCAGAATCTGTTTATATTGAAGTGTCGGAAAAAGGGAAAAATACGGCTGATATTCACAGAATTCTGTCAGAAGCTCCTGGCGTTACACTGCAGGATAACCCTGATCAGCAGGAATACCCGATGCCTAGCACAGCAGCAGGCAAAACAGATGTATTTGTCGGCAGAGTTAGAAAAGATCCCGATGAGGATCATGGATTCCATATGTGGATTGTGTCAGATAACCTATTAAAAGGAGCTGCGTGGAATTCAGTACAAATCGCAGAAAGTCTGATAAAACTAAAACTTGTATAATGCGCACTCTCAGAGAGGAGCGTAACTTTGCCAATTTCAGTGTTGAAATTCGGTGGTACTTCTTTATCTGAATCATATAAAAGGGAAGCAGCAGTTCTGAATGTAAAACGTGAATTAGAGCGTAAACACCAGGTGATTGCCGTTGTATCAGCTATGGGCAGAATGGGAGACCCGTATGCCACAGATACCCTGCTCTCACTGACTGATTCACGTGATCTGCCGTCCCACCAGAAATCTCTTTTACTGTCATGCGGGGAACTCATATCAGCGGCTGTATTTTCTGCCGCTCTTCACTACGAAGGAGTTAACAGTGAAATCCTGACAGGTAAACAGGCGGGAATCAAAACCCGGCAGACATATAACGCTGATATCAGCTCAGTCAATATCCAGGTTCTTCTAGAAGCATTAAAGTATACAGATGTGATTATCGTTCCAGGCTTCCAGGGGGAAGATGATAAAGGAAGAACCTCTACTCTCGGTCGCGGCGGTAGTGATACATCCGCATGTGCAATCGCAGCAAGCATCAATGCTGCAGTATGTAGACTGTATACGGATGTGGCTGGTATTATGAGTGGGGATCCTCGTATTGTCGATCATGCCGCGGTTGTGAATCGCCTGTCCTATGATGAGGCTTTTCATATTGCTCATCAGGGAGCTAAAATCATTCACCCGAAAGCAGTTGAATGGGCAAGGAAGGGAAGAATTCCTGTCTGGACAGGTGATTTATCGGGGGAAGGTGGAACGTGGATTGGTTCATCTGAAGATTCAACAGATTCCATCCACTCTGTAACCGCTGTTGAGAACCTTGTTCAGATATCTGTGCAGGCACAGGACTGTGATTCTATTTTCAGATTACTTGCTGAAGAAGGGATCAGTATAGATCTGATTTCAATTCAGCCGATTGAAGTAAAGTTTACCATTCAGCAGGAAGATTATGCTGATTTGAAAATGATCTTGAACAACCAGCAAATATACTTCAAATCCAGAGAGCACGTGTCCAAGATTGCATTAATCGGAAGCAGTATTGCAGGACGTCCAGGAGTAGCTTCTTCAATCGTAACCCTGCTGACAAAAAATCAAATCAGTATCTGGCAGACAGCTGACAGTCATTTAACGTTCTGGATCCTGCTTGACAGTGACAAGTCAGCATTGGCCCAGCAGCTGCTGCATCAGTTTTTTATAAAAAATGAACTAGTAACCATACAGGAGTGAAGAAGATGAATTTTGGCAGAGTTTCCACTGCAATGGCTACCCCATTTGATCAGTACAATCACATTGATTACAGCAGATTGGAAAATCTTATTAATCACCTGATAGACAATGGAACAGATTCGCTCGTTGTGGCAGGCACAACGGGAGAATCTCCAACATTATCATCAAAAGAAAAAATCGAGCTATTTAAAGCAACTGTAGACATTGTCAACGGCAGAGTACCGGTTGTAGCAGGTACAGGTACAAATAACACTGAATCCAGCATCAGTCTGTCACTGGCTGCAAAAGACGCTGGGGTGGACGCAATCATGCTTGTGGCACCTTATTACAGCAAACCGAGTCAGGCGGGGTTAAAAAAACACTTTGAAGAAATAGCAAATCATGCTGGGCTGCCTGTCATGATTTATAATATCCCCGGGCGTTCAGCTGTCAATATTGAACCGGAAACAATCATTGAGCTATCTAAGGTACCTAATATTGTTGCAGTGAAAGAGGCAAGTGGCAGCCTGGACCAGATGACAGAGATTATCGCAGGTACAGATGATCAATTTTCTGTATACAGCGGCGATGATGGACTGACTTTGCCACTTCTATCAATTGGAGGAGCAGGCGTTGTTTCAGTTACCTCTCATGTAGCAGGAAATGAAATGCAGAAGATGATCAGTTGCTTTCTGAATGGAGAACTTTCAAAAGCAGCTTCCATTCACCAGCTGCTGCTGCCTTTAACTAGAGCATTGTTTGCTCAGCCGAGTCCTTCACCGGTTAAGTCAGCATTAAATCATCAGGGAATATTATGCGGAGGTGTAAGGCTGCCGTTAGTGGAGCTTGATCAAAATGAAGAAATCGAGCTGCTAAATGCAGTCAGTCATTTTCAAACAGCAATGTCCCGTATTTCATAAAGATCATCAGAAGGTCTTTTTCCGATCCGGAAAAAGACCTTTCTATTTTTGAAGGATCACAAATACATGTACAGTTTTCCAATCTTACAGTATAATGAACACAGCTGTTTCAAAAGATCGGATAACATTTTTGTAGGAGGAAATCAGTTTGTCTAAAGATAAAAACGAAAAGGTAAAAATTATTCCTCTCGGCGGTGTAGGCGAGATAGGAAAAAACATGTACGTCATTGAAGTGGACGAAGATTTATTTATTATTGATTCAGGGTTAATGTTTCCTGAGGATGAGATGTTCGGTATCGATATTGTCATTCCGGACTTTCAATATATTGAAGCAAATAAAGAGCGGGTAAAAGCGATCTTCCTGACGCACGGTCATGATGATTCTATTGGCTCGCTTCCTTATTTACTTGAAAAGGTAAAAGTGCCTGTATACGGCTCAAAACTGACAGTTGCACTTGCAAAAGCGCTTTTAAAAGAATATGGATTTAAAGAGCGCGTGAAGTTCTATACTGTTCATGAGAAAAGTAATATGAAATTTGATTCTGTTAATGTGACGTTCTTTAATACCACGCACAGTATCCCTGATTCACTCGGTATTGCGATTCATACGTCAGAAGGTGCGATTGTACATACTGGTGAATTCAAGTTTGACCAGGCTTCGAAGGGTGGATATGCCTCGAATATCGGAAAAATGGCGAAGCTTGGAGATAAAGGTGTATTTGCGCTGCTTTCAGATAGTACTGAAGCTGAAAAGCCGGGACATACGACATCTGAAGCTGTCATTGAAAAGCATGTTTCGAACAGTATCAGTCAGGCAAATGGAAGAGTGATTGTCACATGTTATGCATCAAACCTGATTCGTATTCAGCAAATTTTTGATGCCGCAGCTGCTTCAGGAAGAAAAGTCGCTGTCATAGGAGAAGCGGCTGAACGTGTAGTGAATGTTGCTTCAAGACTTGAGCATTTATCATATGAAGAGGAAACTCGCATTAAGCCGCATGAAATTGATCAGTACAATGATGATGAAATTGTCATTATTTTATCCGGAACGCATGACGAACCTTTTAAAGTCATGGAATCTATGGCAAATCAGACTCATCCGATTGTGAACATTCAGGAGGGTGATACAGTATTAATTACATTTACGCCGTCTCCGGGAATGGAAGTCTATTTGTATCGTTCTGTGAATGAAATGACAAAAGCAGGGGCTAACGTTCTGACATCAAGTAAGAATGTCCATGTGTCAGGCCACGGCAGCCAGGAAGACTTAAAAATGATGATGAACTTAATGAAGCCTAAATATTTTATTCCGATTCAGGGAGAATATCGTCATTTGATTACTCATGGACGTCTTGCTGAAGAAATGGGTATTCCGCGTTCCAATATATTTATTGCTGATAAAGGTGACATTGTTGAATACCAGTCAGGTAAGATGAAGATGAGCGGCCGGATTCAGACTGGCAATGTGCTGATTGATGGTAAAGGTGTAGGAGATGTAGGAAACATTGTCCTGCGTGACAGAAGACTGTTGTCTCAGGATGGCGTTCTGCTGGTTGTTGTCACACTGAACCGCAAGACAAAAACAATTGCTGCAGGGCCTGAAGTCATTTCACGCGGATTTGTCTATGTCAGAGAATCAGAAAAGCTGATGGAAGAGTCAGTAACTGCTGTCAGAAATATTGTTGAGAAAAACGTTGAAAACCGTACATTTGACTGGTCTGGTATCAAGCAGGAGATCAGAGACTCATTGAATCATCTGCTTTACACTCGTACCAAACGCCGTCCGATGATTTTACCGATCATTATGGAAGTATAATCTGAAAATGACTGAACGATTTAATCAAAAACAGGCAGAATTTTTCTGTCTGTTTTTTTCAGCCGGAAAAGGAGGAAGATCATATGGCTGAAGCCAAAAGAAAACCAGTTAAAAGAAAGCCTCAAGACAGAAAAAAGGCAAGAACGCGTAAAAAAAATACACCCCTTACATATGAACTGACAGGCATCGTTATGATTGCGCTTGCTTTGATTGCTGCCTTTCAGCTGGGTGCAGCCGGTCAAATACTTACGTTGATTTTTACGTACCTGATCGGGAATTTTCAGCTGCTGTTTCCGGTAGCCATTATCCTGCTGTCAGTCTACGCCATTTTATACAGAGGGTTTCCTTCATTTAAAGGATCCAGAATCCTGGGAAGCATGTTCATCCTGATCAGCATTTTTCTCTTGAGCCATGTATTACTGTTTGATCAGCTCGAACGTGATCAACTCATGACAAACAATAGCGTTCTGGTTCAGACACATACGATTCTGACTGATGAATTTAATGTAAATGCGGGTGCAGGTATGATTGGTGCATTGATTTATGCTATTTTCAATCTGCTGTTTGGATCTGCCGGTTCAAAGGTTGCAGCCGCTACGCTGATGATTATTGGACTGATCATGTTGTCCGGTAAATCAATTGGAGAGACGGGAAGAATGTTTGTCAGCTGGATCGCAGAAAAGCTGAAAGGGTTAATAACCATCGTGACAGAGTGGTTCAGTGAAAAACAGCAAGCAAAACATGCAAAACGAAAACAGACTCAAATTTCAAGGCGGACTGCTTCGAGAAAACCAAAAGAACCTGAAGCAATACCGGAAGAAACAGAAAGTGAGCCCGAGGGCTTTGAGCCGTTAATATCCAGTTTTGCCGAAAAAGCAGCTCCTGTACAGAATGCAGTAACAGCAACAGATCAGCCTGATGATAAAATGGATTCTGAGGAAGAGCTGCCTGATCCTGCTCTTGAAGAGTTTACTTCTTCACCGGGCGTTGAAGAAGTGGAGAACAAGGAATATCAGATACCTGCATTAGATCTTCTGGCTGTACCTCCGCATGCTGATCAGAGCAGTGAATACAAAGCAATACAGAAAAATGCTTCAAAACTTGAAAAGACTTTTCAAAGCTTTGGTGTCAGAGCAAAAGTGACCCAGGTTCACCTTGGTCCGGCTGTAACAAAGTATGAAGTACATCCGGATGTTGGCGTTAAGGTCAGTAAAATCGTTAATTTAAATGATGACCTTGCACTGGCGCTTGCAGCGAAAGATATCCGTATCGAAGCTCCGATCCCAGGTAAATCCGCAATCGGAATCGAAGTACCGAATACTGAAGTCGCAATGGTATCGTTAAGAGAAGTGCTTGAAGCGAATAAAAGTAAACGAGATGATGCCAAGCTGCTGATTGGGCTTGGTAGAGATATTACCGGTGAAGCTGTTGCCGCTGAACTGAATAAAATGCCTCACATGCTTGTGGCAGGAGCAACAGGAAGTGGTAAATCAGTCTGTATTAATGGCATTATCGTATCCATTCTGATGCGCGCAAAACCGCATGAAGTAAAGCTCATGATGATTGACCCTAAGATGGTCGAATTAAATGTTTATAACGGGATCCCTCATCTGCTGGCACCTGTTGTAACAGACGCCAGAAAAGCATCTCAGGCACTTAAAAAAGTCGTAAGTGAAATGGAACGAAGATATGATCTGTTTTCTCATACAGGCACAAGAAATATTGAAGGCTACAATGAGTATGTAAGGAAACATAACGAGAAAAATGAAGAAAAACAGCCCCAGCTTCCTTTTATTGTTGTAATCGTGGATGAGCTGGCAGATCTGATGATGGTGGCTTCAAGTGATGTTGAAGACTCCATTACAAGACTTGCACAAATGGCACGTGCAGCAGGCATTCACTTAATAATCGCCACTCAAAGACCATCTGTAGATGTCATCACAGGGGTGATTAAAGCTAATATCCCATCGAGAATTGCGTTTGCAGTCTCGTCACAGATTGACTCAAGGACGATTTTGGATACCGGTGGAGCTGAGAAACTTCTCGGCCGGGGGGATATGCTGTTTATGCCCGTTGGCGCTAACAAACCTGTAAGAGTACAAGGTGCATTTTTGAGCGATGATGAAGTTGAAAAAGTGGTAAATGCTGTGATTGAACAGCAGAAAGCACAATATCAGGAAGAAATGATACCTGACGAAGTAGATGAAACCAAACCTGAAGAATCTGATGATGAATTATACGGCGAAGCAGTGGATCTTGTTGTCGATATGCAGACAGCTTCGGTATCCATGCTGCAAAGGAGATTCCGTATTGGTTACACCCGTGCTGCCAGATTAATCGATGCCATGGAGCAGCAGGGGGTTGTGGGACCGTATGAAGGCAGTAAGCCCAGAACAGTATTAAAAGGTAAAGTTGAAGAGGAATAGAGAATTAAAGCAGGGTGAGGCGCATTTGCCTCACCCTTTTGATCTATAAAAATAAGTGTTTCGTGATTTTATTCATAGTTATAAAAAAAATCAGACATTCGAGGTCTGACCTATATACAAGAATTAATAGAATAGGATATACTATTGTTACCGCTTTCAAAAATACTATAACGTTAGAAAGATTTATTTAAATACCTTTAATTACCAATGAAAAGGGCTTCATTTCACTGTTCTTTATAATGTTGTAACAAATGTAATTATTATGTAATCAAATAGAAAGAATTTTTGTGAAAACTACACAATTGTATTCCTTTTATAAAAGAAAAGTGTTATAGTATTTTCGATTAGTAGGAATGAAATACATCAGATGTCTGATGTCAAAAGAGTTGGTGGTGTCTTCATATGACTATTAAATCAGATAATCGGCATCTGTATCTTCAGGTCATAGATCGTCTGAAGAAAGATATCGAAAAAGGCGTTTATAAGGAAAAAGAACGCTTACCCTCGGAATTTGAACTTTCGAGGCAGCTGGGTATCAGCAGAGCTACATTAAGAGAAGCATTGAGAATTCTGGAGGAAGAAAACAGAATTGTCAGACGTCATGGTGTAGGGACGTTTGTAAATGCAAAACCATTATTTTCATCAGGGATTGAACAGTTGTACAGTGTAACTGATATGATCCGTATGGCAGGGATGGAACCGGGAACAGTATTCTTGAGTTCGTCATTACACCAGCCCACTGATGAAGATATGAACCGCTTCAACTGTTCGCCGGATGATGACATGACGATCATTGAACGGGTCAGAACAGCAAATGGGGACCCGGTGGTTTATTGCGTTGATAAAATACCTGCAGATCTGATGCCTGCTTCATTTACACATCAGGACAGATCGATCTTCTCTCTGCTTGAGGAAAATGGGGGTATGTACATATCTTATGCGGTTACCCACATTGAACCTGCAGGCTATCACGAGAAAGTATCTCCTATTCTGGGATGTGAACCAGAAACTGCTTTACTCGTTTTAAAGCAGCTTCATTATGATGACAAAGATCAGCCTATTTTATATTCTCTGAATTATTTTAAAGCTGATCGATTCAGTTTTCATGTTGTACGTAAGCGTGTTTAATGCATTTATGCATTCCTACTAATACACGAAAAATTTTTAGGGGGTAACAAAATGAAAAAGCGTAAGTACGGAGTAGCACTTTCTATGATTCTTGCAGCAGGTACTGTTCTTGCAGCGTGTGGAAGCGATGAAGCTGACACAGGTACAGATGAGGGCAATGGCGGCGGAGAAGGCACTGAAGAAACAAGTGACTTCAAAGTAGCAATGGTAACTGATACTGGCGGTGTTGATGATAAGTCATTCAACCAGTCAGCATGGGAAGGTCTTCAGCAGTTCGGTGCTGATAATGGTCTTGAAGAAGGTACAGATGGTTATACTTACTTCCAGTCTAATAACGATGCAGACTATGTAACAAACATGAACACAGCAGTACGTAATGACTTCAACCTTGTTTTTGGTGTTGGTTTCCTTTTAAATCAGGCATTAACAGAGGTAGCAAGCCAAAACGCTGATACAAACTTCGCTCTGATTGATGATGTATCTGAAGGCGATAATGTAGCTTCAATTACTTTTAAAGAGCATGAAGGTTCTTTCCTTGTTGGTGTTGCAGCAGGTCTTGCAACTGAATCTGACCAGATCGGATTTGTAGGCGGAGTTGAATCTGACCTGATTAACAAATTCGCAGCAGGTTTCCAGGCTGGTGTTGAAGCAGTTAATCCGGATGCAGATGTTCAGATTGAATTCGCTGGTGACTTCAATGATGCAGCGCGTGGTCAGCAGATTGCGGCATCAATGTACGGTTCAGGCGTTGACGTAATCTATCACGCAGCAGGCGGAACTGGTAACGGCGTATTCACAGAAGCGAAAAACCTTAAGCAACAGGATCCGGATCGTCAGGTTTGGGTAATTGGAGTTGACCGTGACCAGTGGGAAGAAGGTCAGGTTGGAGAAGACAATGTAACACTTACTTCAATGGTTAAGCGTGTTGACGTTGCTGTTCAGGATATCTCAAAACGTGCTATGGATGGCGAGTTCCCTGGCGGAGAAGTAATTGAGTACGGTATTCAGGAAGAAGGTATTGCGATCGCTGAAAGCCAGGACAACCTGTCACAGGAAATCCTTGATGAGATTGCAAACTACCAGCAGCAAATCGTTGATGGTGAAATCGAAGTACCGTCTACACTTGAGTAATAACAAATGCATAGGGAATGGAGGGGCTGTTTCAGTCCTGAAATTCCCTTTTTTTTTGCAAGAATGTTAACTGAATAAGGGAAATTTTCTTCCTTCTTCATTTAGCATTTTTCAGGAAAGGTCTGGTAAAAGAAGTCAGACCTCATTCAACCTACCACCGCATGATAAATAAAGGAGTGATAACGGATGGATTATGTAATAGAGATGCTCGACATCCGAAAAGAGTTTCCGGGAATAGTCGCAAATGATAATATCACGCTTCAATTGAAGAAGGGTGAAATTCATGCGCTATTAGGGGAAAACGGGGCAGGAAAGTCAACGTTAATGAATGTTCTGTTTGGACTGTACCAGCCAGAGAAGGGTGAAATCAAAGTACGCGGCAAGGAAGTGAAGATTACGAGTCCCAACGTTGCAAATGATCTTGGGATCGGGATGGTTCACCAGCACTTTATGCTTGTAGACACGTTTACCGTAACTGAAAATATCGTTCTTGGTCTTGAACCGAAAAAAGGCTTGAATATTGATATGAAAAAAGCTGAAAAGGAAGTTCAGGAAATTTCAGACCGTTACGGGTTAAAGGTAGATCCAAAAGCAAAGATTGCTGATATTTCTGTAGGAATGCAGCAGCGTGTTGAAATCTTAAAAACGTTATACCGCGGTGCGGAAATTCTGATCTTCGATGAGCCTACAGCAGTACTGACACCTCAGGAGATTAAAGAATTAATTCAGATTTTCAGAACACTGATTGCTGAAGGGAAATCTATTATTCTGATTACACATAAACTGAAAGAGATTATTGAGGTATGTGACCGCGTGACAGTCATCCGTAAAGGAGTTGGGATTGATACGCTTGATGTAGAAGGAACAACGCCGGATCAGCTCGCAAGTCTGATGGTAGGAAGAGAAGTTACATTTAAAACGGATAAAACGGACTCTAATCCTGCACACAATGTGCTTGAAATCTCCAAATTAAATGTGAAAGATTCACGTGGCGTCAATGCTGTGAAAAACCTCGACCTGACAGTCAGAGCAGGGGAAATTGTCGGCATTGCAGGAGTTGATGGTAACGGCCAGTCTGAACTGATCGAAGCCATTACAGGACTCAGAAAGATTTCGTCCGGAACCATTAAGCTAAATGATCAGGACTTATCTTCATATAAAACAAGAAAAATCACTGAAGCGGGCGTTGGGCATATTCCTCAGGACAGACATAAGCACGGGCTTGTCCTCGATTTTCCAATCGGAGATAATATGGTCCTTCAGACGTACTATCACAAACCATATTCAAAATACAGCCTGCTGAATAACAAAGAAATTAACAAACAGGCTAAAAAACTGATTCAGGAATTTGATGTCCGTACACCTTCTGAAACTACTCCGGCACGTGCACTTTCAGGTGGTAACCAGCAAAAGGCAATCATCGGCCGTGAAGTTGACCGTGATCCGGATCTTCTGATTGCTGCGCAGCCGACGCGTGGACTTGATGTAGGGGCAATTGAATTTATTCATAAACGCCTGATTGAACAGCGTGATAATGGGAAAGCAGTTCTGCTCGTATCATTTGAACTTGAAGAAATTATTAATGTAAGTGACCGTATCGCAGTCATTTATGATGGAAGTATTATTGAAATTGTTGATCCTAAAACGACAACCGAGCAGGAGCTTGGGTTACTGATGGCAGGGTCTAAGAATAAGGCGGGTGAAGCAGAGAATGTTTAATCAATTCAGCAGATGGCAGAAGATTCTGATTCCTGTTATCTCAGTTGTTCTCGGTTTACTGGTTGGAGCCATTGTTATGCTGGTTTCAGGCTATAATCCGATAGAGGGATACTCAGCACTTCTTGCCGGCTCCCTGGGAGAAGGTTTTTATATCGGTGAAACAATCAGACAGATTACACCTTATATATTTGCGGGTCTTGCAGTGGCGTTTGCTTTCCGCACAGGGCTGTTTAACATTGGTGTAGAAGGTCAGCTTTTAGTAGGCTGGGTTGCTTCTGTCTGGGTAGGGCTGGCATTTGATCTGCCGAAAATCATCCACCTGCCAATGGCGATTTTAGCCGGTGCTGTGGCTGGTGCGCTGTGGGCTTTTGTTCCCGGTCTTTTAAAAGCAAGGCTGCGTGTTCACGAAGTAATTGTGACAATCATGATGAACTATATTGCACTTCACTTATGTAACTACCTTGTGCGTTATGTCATTTCAGATCAGCAGAATACGACAGACCGCGTGCCTGAGTCAGCTTCACTTAAGTCTCCATTCTTTGAAACACTGACTGAATTTTCTACAATGCATTACGGTATATTCCTGGCACTTGCAGCAGCCATTATTTACTTTGTTGTTCTCGAAAAGACAACAACCGGCTTCGAGCTGCGTTCAGTAGGGTTTAACCAGCATGCTTCAGAGTATGCAGGTATGAATGTTAACCGCAATATTATTCTTTCAATGGTCATTTCAGGGGCTTTTGCCGGCCTTGGAGGCGCTATGGAAGGACTCGGAACATTCGGATACGGATTCATCCATGGTGCATTCTCAGGAGTAGGATTTGATGGAATCGCCGTTGCACTTCTTGGTGGAAATGTTGCTATTGGTGTTATCCTGGCAGCTGCATTATTTGGAATCCTGAAACAGGGTGCCCTGATCATGCCGCTCCAATCGGGCGTACCAACTGAATTGGTTGAAATTGTTATAGCCATTATCATTTTCTTTGTTGCATCCAGCTACATTATTGCGTATCTGCTGCAGCGTCTCAAAAAGGGGGCAAAATAAATGGATGTTTTATCAGCAATTGAAATTTTAGTTAAATCCATGCTATTTGCATCAGCCCCGCTAATCTTTACAGCTATAGGCGGTGTCTTCTCTGAGCGGTCTGGTGTTGTTAATATCGGTCTTGAAGGATTAATGGTGATTGGTGCTTTTGCTGCTGTTGTATTCAATATTACATTCGCTTCAGCTATGGGAGGATGGACACCATGGGTTGCGCTGATCGTTGCAATGGTCATTGGCGGTTTATTCTCGCTGCTGCACGCTGTAGCCTCAATCTCATTCCGGGCTGATCAGGTTGTCAGTGGGGTTGCAATCAACTTCCTTGCCCTGGGCCTGGGTGTTTATCTGATAAAAGACTGGTACGGTGCAGGACAGACGCCGAAGATTCCAGAGCCTTTGTATTATGAAAGAATACCATTACTTTATGATATTCCCGTAATCGGTCCAATTTTCTTTAACAACTATGTGACGTCTTATCTTGCAATTTTTGTTGCAATTGGTGCGTGGTTTGTATTATTTAAAACGCCATTCGGTCTCCGTTTACGCTCAGTAGGTGAGCATCCGATGGCTGCAGATACAATGGGTATTAACGTATACAGAATGCGTTACATTGCTGTATTCCTGTCAGGTATCTTTGGTGGACTCGGCGGTGGTGTGTATGCACAGACCATCACACAGGATTTCAGCGCAGGTACCATTACAGGACAGGGCTTTATCGCACTGGCTGCCGTTATTTTCGGTAAATGGCATCCACTTGGTGCTATGGGTGCTGCAATGTTCTTCGGGCTTGCTCAATCCCTTGCAATCATTGGATCAAGCTTTCCGTTACTTGCGGACGTGCCAAACTGGATCCTATTATCAGCGCCTTATATTCTGACAATCCTTGCACTTGCAGGATTCATCGGACGGGCTGATGCACCAAAATCAATCGGTAAGCCTTATATCAAAGGAAGCAGATAAATATTGAAACCGTCTGAGCAATTGTCAGACGGTTTTTTTATTCTAGTCATAAATGCTTGTTGTACAAGTATCATCAAATGTATAGTGAGTATAGAGAATATAAATACTATAAAGCGATCATGAATCCGGGAGGAACCTTTATGCATTTAGACGAACATAAAATTCAACAAAACGGCTTAAACATAAGAATGGTAAAAACAAAAAAATTTAAAACGAATCAATTTGTTTTTAAGTTCAAATCGCTTTTATCCAAAGAGGCAGTCACTGCAAGAGCGCTGCTGCCTTACGTTCTTCAGAGCAGTACTGCCAAATGGCCGACAACTGCTTTATTCAGAAGTCATCTTGACGATTTATATGGTGCAAGTGCCTCTGTTGATGTAAATAAAAAGGGTGAATATCATATTTTGACTTTTGCTGTTGACGTGCCGAATGAAAAGTATCTTCAGGATAAAACGCCTCTATCTGAAAAAGCCATGGATGTGTTAAATGAAATGATCTTCCACCCTCTGCTTGAAAATGGTGTGTTCAGCGAAAAAGTGGTTGAGGCGGAAAAACGTACGCTGAAACAGAAGCTGAAGGCTGTAAAAGATGATAAAATGCGCTATGCATCTCAGCGTCTTGTAGAAGAGATGTGCAGTGAAGAAGCGTATTCCCTGCATCCTAACGGAATCGAATCAGAATTAGAAAGCGTTACACCGGAAAGTCTATATCAGACTTATGAGCAGATGATTCAACATGATGAAGTTGACTTGTATATCGTTGGAGATATAGAAGTTGAGCAGATGGCGTCCCTGTGCAGTGATAAATTTACATTGAGTGAACGTGGAAATATTTATGCTGATCATCATCAGATTCAAGTGGATGAGTCTAAGAAGATAGTGGAAACTCAGCATATTAAACAGGGTAAGCTGAATATCGGGTACCGATCACAAACTGTGTATGGTGATCCTGACTATCTACCGATGGCTGTTATGAACGGGATTCTGGGAGGATTTCCGCATTCAAAGCTATTTATTAATGTCCGTGAAAAAGCAAGCCTTGCTTACTATGCTGCAAGCCGTCTTGAAAGTCATAAAGGGCTGATTGTAATTATGTCAGGCGTTGATCCAGGTAAAATTGATCAGGCTGAGGAAATTATTGAAAAACAGCTGGAAGCAATTAAAAACGGAGAAATCTCTGAACAGGAACTCAGTCAGACTAAAGCAGTTATGACAAACCAGATGCTTGAAACACTGGACTCTCCGAGGGGCATTGTTGAGGTGCTCTATCAGGGGGAGACTGCGGGAATTCCTGTGCATATCAATGAATGGTTTAAAGGGATTGAGCAGGTGTCCAAAGAGCACGTGATAAAAGCAGCTAATAAGCTGATTAAAGATACAACGTATGTGTTAACTGCAAAGGAGGTGGCTGAAAGTGCGTAAAAAAGTATTTTCTCAGCTTGAAGAAGAAATTTATATGGAAACAATGGATAACGGTTTACAGGTGTGCATTTTACCAAAGAAAGATTTTAATAAAACGTTCGCCACCTTTACAACAAAGTATGGTTCAATAGATAACCGGTTCATTCCGCTTGGTGAAGACGATTTTACACAAGTGCCGGATGGTGTAGCACATTTCCTTGAACATAAAATGTTTGAAAAAGAAGATGGAGATGTTTTTCAGAAATTCAGCATGAACGGTGCTTCTGCAAATGCATTTACTTCATTTACCCGCACAGCGTATTTATTTTCAAGCACCTCAAATTTCAGTGAAAATCTGGACGTCCTGATTGATTTTGTGCAGGCACCTTATTTTACTGAAGAGACTGTTGAAAAAGAAAAAGGGATTATTGGTCAGGAAATTACAATGTATGATGACAATGCAGATTGGCGCCTGTATTTTGGAGCGATTGAAAACATGTTTAAAAATCATCCGGTTAAGGTGGATATAGCGGGAACCGTTGAATCCATTTCATCAATCACAAAAGATCACCTTTATGAGTGCTATCATACTTTTTATCATCCATCGAATATGATGCTGTTTATTGTGGGGTCTGTTGAACCTGAAGACGTGATGAATCACATCAGGCAAAATCAGCAGGAAAAACATTTCGAGCCTGAAGAGAAAATCGCGAGGAAGTTTGAAGATGAGCCTGAAGAAGTGAACAGAGCCCATCACGAGCTTCATATGGACGTTCAGGTGGCAAAGTGTATGGTTGGGATCAAGTCTGCTGAAAAAGACATCAGCGGTCTGCAGTTAATGAAAAAAGAGCTTGCTGTTAATACAGCGCTTGATGTATTGTTCGGAAAAACGTCAGACCATTATACCTCCTTATACGATCAAGGATTGATTGATGACCACTTTTCATATGATTTCACTCAGGAAAACAATTTCGGATTTGCATTAATCGGCAGTAACACATCCAATCCGGAAAAGCTGTCTGAGCGGATCAAACAGATTATTTTAAAGGAAGTGCAATCGCCTTCTATTACTGAAGATCAGCTTCAGTCTGTGAAGAAGAAAAATATCGGCGGTTTTCTCCGGTCACTGAATTCACCTGAGTTTATAGCGAATCAATTTACGCGGTATGCATTTAACGGGATGGACCTGTTTGAAGCGGTACCGGTTCTTGAAACCATTACACTGGAAGACGTGCACGAAGCATTTTCTTCCCTTGTAAAAGAAGACAGAATGACAAGCTTCTACATCCTGCCTAAAGTCAATGGGTAAGACGGCATTAGTACTCGGCAGCAGTGGGGGGATCGGATTCGAAGTGTGTAAAAAACTTATCCTTTCAGGTCATACTGTGATTGCCCAGTATCAATCCAATAGTCAAAAGGTTCAGGATCTATACGAGTATACTGAAAGAAGAGATCAGCTGATTCCGCTTCAGATGGATCTGACAAACAGCCAGCAGGTTGATCAGGTCACCAGCAGTCTTATACAGCCGGATATTTTCATTCATGCAGGCGGTCATCATTATGAAGGTTTATTTGAAGAAACGCCTGATGAAGAGATGGAGAAGCTCTGGAAAGTTCATTTGTATCAGCCCGGCAGAATGCTTCGCAGGCTGATACCTGGAATGCGGCGTAAGCAGGGAGCGTCTATCGTGTTTGTCACTTCAATCTGGGGTGAAACCGGCGCTTCTTATGAGGTCATGTATTCAGCAGTTAAGGGAGCCCAGATTTCTTTTGTCAAAGCACTTGGGAAAGAGCTTGCGCCAAATGGAATCAGAGTGAATGCGGTAGCACCAGGTGCAGTTAGTACTGCGATGACAGCCCATTACGATGAAGATGTAAAAGCAGGAATTGAAGACGAAATCCCTGCAGGAAGATTTGCCCGTCCGGAGGAAATTGCTGATGCGGTGGTGTTTTTAACAGGAGAGCAATCTACATATATTCATGCACAGGTGCTCTCTGTCAATGGTGGATGGTACAGCTGAAGGGGCATATTTTTTTCTCTATTGTTCATACTAGTGATGAGCCGTATAAGGTTCATGATTAAAGGAGGAGAAAACATGTCGATTCTGGATAACTGGCAGCAGTGGAAAGACTTTCTTGGAGACAAGGTAATTGCAGCACAAAAGCAGGGTATGGATAAAGAAAAGATGTCAGAAGTAGCATTTCAGATTGGAGATTACTTAGCTAAAAACGTCGATCCAAAAAATGAACAGGAAAGAGTGCTGGCAGATTTGTGGAAAGCAGCTGATGAAAAAGAACAGCACGTTCTTGCAAATCTGATGATTCGTCTATCAGGCGGATCAGTCAATCATTAAAGCTGAAAATTGCCCCCTCAGATCGTTGAGGAGGCAATTTTCTACTTATTTCGATCCATTTTTTGTTTTTCCTTTTCTATTCCATTCAAATGCTTTATTATTAACCTTATAGATATGAAAGTTATGATATTAAGGAGCTGACACCATGGAGAAAAAGGAATGGTATCTGGAGTATGAAATTCAAAAAAACCGTCCTGGTCTGCTTGGTGATATTTCATCTCTGCTTGGTATGCTTTCGATCAATATCGTTACAATTAACGGTGTGGATGAAGGACGAAGAGGGATGCTCCTGCTTGCCAGGAGTGATGAACAAATTGTCAGACTCGAATTAATCCTCCGTACAATGGATACAATCCAGATGACAAAGCTCAGAGAACCTAAACTTCGTGACAGAATGGCTGTCCGTCATGGCCGGTATATTCAAAGAGATGCCGATGATAAAAAAACATTCAGGTTTATCCGCGATGAACTGGGTCTTCTTGTTGATTTTATGGCAGAACTCTATAAGCAGGACGGTCACAAACTGATTGGCATCCGTGGATTACCACGCGTCGGTAAAACCGAATCAATCGTTGCAGCGAGCGTATGCGCGAATAAGAAATGGCTGTTTGTTTCATCCACTTTATTAAAACAGACAGTGCGTGATAAATTAATACCTGATGAGTATAATGAAAATAATTTATTTATTATAGACGGGGTCGTGTCAACTCAGCGTTCTTCTGATAAGCACTGGCAGCTTGTGAGGGAGATCATGAGGATGCCATCAATCAAAGTGATTGAACATCCGGATATTTTTGTTGAGAACACGGAATATTCTATTGATGATTTTGATTATATTATTGAACTCCGACATGATCCGGATGAAGAAATTACATATGATATGCTGCATAAAAACACAATGTTCAGCGGATCTGATTTTGGGGAATTTGACTTTTAAGTATTGGCAGGTGTAAACATTGACAGAACTAGGTAGCCGTCTGAAAGAAGCCAGAGAAGCGAAAGGCTACTCACTCGAAGAGCTTCAAGGTTTAACTAAAATTCAAAAGCGATATCTCCGCGGTATTGAAGAAGGGGATTATTCAATGATGCCCGGTGCATTTTACATCAGGGCATTTATCAAGCAGTATGCTGAGGCAGTAGATCTTAATGTGGAGGAATTGTTTGAAACGTATGCATCGGACATTCCTTCAAATCAGGATGATCAGATACCTTCTCAGCTTTCAAGGGTAAAAACAAGAGGAAGTAAAAACACTTCAACAGCATTCAGGTTCATACCTACAGCAGTCATGGTCATATTCGTAATCGGGATTGTTGCGCTGGCATGGATTCTGGTTCAGTCATTTATGTCTGCTGACAGTGACGAGCCGCAGGGAAATGAAGAGGTTCAGCAGGAGGAATCAGTGTCGCTTGATCAATCAGATGAACCTGCTGAGGAAGAAGGAAGCGAAGAAGCAAATCCTGAAGAATCCAATGAAGAACCTGCTGAAGAAGAGCAGCCTGAATCTGAACCGGCTGAAGAGCCTGCTGATGAAGAACTGGCAATTGAAACTACCGGCACTGAAGGGGATACAACAAATTACCAGATTACCTCTTCTGAAGAGCTGACAGTAACCATTAATTCTGAATCCACATGGGTTGGTATTACAGATCAGTCCGGCAATCAGCTTGTAGATCAAATGCTGTCTGGAAGTGAAGAGCTCACTTTTGATGCCACTGAACTGGATTGGTTCAGAATACGGGTAGGAAGTGCACCGGGCACAACGGTATCGATCAATGGAGAACAGGTGGACTTTGGTTCTTCTGACATCATTACACAGAATATGATTTTCGAAGTTCAAAGCCCTTCATAATGTTAAAAATAGTCATCCTGTGTGATGACTATTTTTTTGATCAGGGTTTACATAGATGAGTGTGAAGGTTATTAATTAATATAAATAAAATTAAGATTTAAAGGAGCAATTATATGAATGTACCTAATAAGATTACAATTTCAAGGATTTTTCTGATCCCGTTATTTATGGTGATCATGCTGGTTGATTTCAACTGGGGAGAGATTACACTGCTTGGCGCTGATATGCCTGTTGCTCACCTGGTAGGAGCTTTAATCTTTATATTTGCAGCAACAACTGACTGGGTGGATGGTTACTACGCAAGGAGGTACAATCAGGTTACAAACCTGGGTAAATTCCTTGACCCGCTTGCAGATAAGCTGCTGGTGTCAGCTGCATTAATTATTTTGGTGGAAATGCAAATGGCGCCATCATGGATTGTGATCATTATTATTTCAAGAGAGTTTGCAATTACTGGTCTCAGACTGGTGCTGGCGGGAACCGGAGAAGTACATGCTGCTGCAATGCTTGGTAAAATCAAAATGTGGATGCAGATTGTAGCGATATCGGCTTTACTGCTTCATAACATTTTCTTCACAATGTTCAGTATCCCGTTCGACATGATTGCGTTATATATCGCAGCATTTTTCACTGTATGGTCAGGCGTTGACTACTTTATTAAAAACTGGGGAGCTTTTAAAGACTCCAAATAAGGAGATGGTGATATGAATGCAGAAATTATTGCCGTAGGCTCTGAATTACTGCTTGGCCAGATTGCTAATACAAATGCTCAATTTATCTCTGCAAGGCTTGCAGAGTCAGGAATTAATGTATATTACCATAATGTAGTAGGTGACAATGAAGAGCGGCTTCTTCAAACAATCTCGACTGCCGAAAAAAGGTCTGATCTCATCATTATTACTGGTGGTCTGGGACCAACGAAAGACGATTTAACAAAGGAAACTGCAGCCAGACATCTGAGCTGCAGTCTTTCTTATGACATGGAATCCCTGAAAGCCATTGAACAGTATTTTCTTCAAACTGGAACTGAGATGACCGAGAACAATAAAAAGCAGGCACTGGTACTCGAAGACAGTACTGTATTCTTTAATTTTCATGGCATGGCTCCCGGTATGCTGAAAAGTGCTGAGGGCACAACCTATCTGCTGCTCCCGAGTCCTCCGAGGGAAATGAAGCCGATGCTTGTGAATCAGGTGCTTCCTTATATAAACGATCAAAAAACTGAAAACAATTCGATTCATTCAAGAGTGATGCGTTTCTTTGGAATAGGAGAGGCGGATCTCGAGTCACGCATTGAGGATATCCTCAGTGAACAAACAAATCCGACGATTGCGCCGCTTGCTGAGGACGGGGAAGTTACGCTCCGCATTACCGCGGGAAGCAGTGATCTGAAAGAAGCGGAATCTCTTGTAAATCATATGGTAACAGTGATTGAAGACAGAGTCGGTCAGTATTGTTATGGGTACGACCAGAACAATCTCCTTCAAAAAATCTCACTGCTTTTAGAGCAGAAGGGATTGTCAATTGCATCAGCTGAAAGCCTGACCGGCGGATTATTTTCATCTGAGATCGCCTCCATTCCGGGTGCAAGCCATTATCTTTCAGGAGGAATAACGGTCTACTCAAATAAAGCGAAACAGGCTGTGCTGGGAGTGCCTGAAGATCTGCTCGAGCAATATGGGGCATTCAGCTGTGAATGTGCCGAGAGTATGGCACAACAGGTCCGTATAAAATTTGACAGCCATATTGGCATCAGTTTTACTGGTGTTGCTGGTCCCGGAGATTATAACGGTATTCCTGAGGGAACGGTGTGGATCGGCGTGTCAGTAAAAGAAGGTATCGTCTCTTCCTTTAAGGTAACGCTGAAGGGTGATCGGAATTTCAAAAGGATCAGAGCTGTAAAACACGGGATGTATGCTTTAATACAATTGATTGAAAAAAACGCCGGACCGTTAGTAAAGCAGGATTCTTAAATTGATCAATCAAAATCAATGGATTTAAAAGATGGGTTTATCTGCAGATTCACGCTTTTACTAATGAAACTATGATGAAAATGACCTTTTAAAAAAATACGAATAAATGTTCGGTTTTTGCTTGTTATCTGTTCCGAAAAAGAGTATAGTAGAGTTAGGTTATGAGACGTCACTGAGACGTCTATATTAAAGGAGGAATTAATGTGAGTGATCGTCAGGCAGCGCTGGATATGGCGCTTAAACAAATAGAAAAACAGTTCGGTAAAGGTTCAATTATGAAGCTTGGAGAACAGACTGACAGAAGAGTCAATACTGTATCAAGCGGATCTGTCTCACTGGATGCAGCGCTTGGAGTAGGCGGTTATCCAAGAGGTCGAGTAATCGAAATCTATGGCCCTGAAAGCTCAGGTAAAACGACTGTAGCCCTTCATGCAATTGCAGAGGTTCAGGCAAATGGCGGTCAGGCTGCATTTATTGATGCCGAGCACGCGCTTGACCCTGTATATGCTCAAAAGCTGGGTGTAAATATTGATGAACTTCTTTTATCTCAGCCGGATACAGGAGAACAGGCTCTTGAGATTGCAGAAGCGTTAGTACGAAGCGGAGCAGTTGAAATTGTCATTGTTGACTCTGTAGCAGCACTTGTACCAAAAGCGGAAATTGAGGGTGAAATGGGTGATTCCCATGTCGGACTTCAGGCCCGTTTAATGTCTCAGGCACTCAGAAAGCTTTCCGGTGCCATCAGTAAATCAAACACAATCGCAATTTTCATTAACCAGATTCGTGAAAAAGTCGGTGTCATGTTCGGAAGCCCTGAAACAACACCTGGCGGACGTGCACTGAAGTTCTACTCTTCTGTCCGTCTGGATGTGCGCCGTGCTGAAACGCTTAAGCAGGGTAACGATATGGTAGGTAATAAAACACGTATCAAAGTAGTGAAAAATAAAGTTGCACCTCCGTTCCGTATTGCAGAAGTTGATATTATGTATGGTGAAGGTATTTCCAAAGAGGGAGAAATCATCGACCTCGGAGCGGAAGCAGATATCGTGCAAAAGAGTGGTTCATGGTACTCCTATGAGGGTGAACGTCTGGGACAGGGAAGAGAAAATGCTAAGCAGTTCCTGAAAGAAAATACGGATCTCCGTCAGCAGATTCTTCTGAAAATCCGTGAGCATTACGGCATGGATCAGACTCATGCTGCACCTGAAAATGAACAAAACGAAGCTGAGGCGGAAGAATTTAATCTGTTAGAAGATAAGTAATATTGTAAAAAAGAGGCAGGAAAATCATTCCTGTCTCTTTTATTATGAAATGTTATGAGGCAGATTATTCTAGGTTACTTGACAATGAAAAAATGCAGACTTAAAATTAAGATTGTATATTTTTCAATTTTTCTAATTGATAAGTAAATGTCATGAAGTCTTCCAAGTGTCATTTGGAGGATCCTGAAAAGACAAAGTGTGAAAAGAAATAGCAAGAGGAGGTGAATACGATGGAATCATTCGAAATCATCTCCATTTTGGTTGGCATTATCGTCGGTGTGGTTGTTGGTTATTTGATACACAAATTCATGATGGACGCTAAAGTCGGCGGTGCAAAAGGTACTGTTGAACAAATCCTGGCAAATGGGAAGCGTGAAGCAGAGGCACTGAAGAAAGAAGCGCTGCTAGAAGCAAAAGATGAAAATCATAAGCTTCGTTCAGAAATGGAAGCAGAACTTCGTGAACGCAGAAATGAGCTGCAAAAGCAGGAAAATCGCCTGATGCAGCGGGAAGAAAACCTGGATCGTAAAGATGACTCGCTCAATAAGCGGGAATCAATGCAGGAGCGTAAAGATCAATCCCTGCATGAAAGACAACAACATATTGAAGAGATGGAAAGCAAAGTGGAGGAGATGGTTCAAAAGCAAGAACTCGAACTTGAACGTGTATCTGGACTGACGCGTGAAGAAGCGAAAGCAATTATACTGGATCAGGTTGAGAAAGAACTGTCACAGGACATTGCAATTATGGTGAAAGAGCAGGAAAACCGTGCAAAAGAAGAATCAGAGAAGAAAGCAAGAGAATTGTTATCTCTCGCAATTCAGAGATGCGCGGCAGACCATGTAGCTGAAACCACTGTTTCTGTCGTTAACCTGCCGAATGATGAAATGAAAGGACGCATCATCGGAAGGGAAGGGCGAAACATCAGAACGTTGGAAACGCTGACAGGAATCGATTTAATTATCGATGATACGCCAGAAGCAGTAATTCTCTCAGGATTTGATCCGATTAGAAGAGAGACAGCACGTATTGCGCTTGAAAAGCTTGTACAGGATGGGCGCATTCACCCTGCACGGATTGAGGAAATGGTTGATAAGGCACGTCGTGAAGTAGATGAGCACATTCGTGAAATTGGTGAACAGACTACATTCGATGTAGGCGTTCACGGTCTTCACCCGGATCTTATAAAGATTCTAGGAAGATTGAAATACCGTACAAGCTACGGTCAGAATGTGCTGAAGCATTCTACAGAGGTTGCTTATCTATCAGGATTACTTGCAGCTGAGCTTGGTGAAGACGTTGCGCTTGCGAGAAGAGCAGGGCTGCTCCACGATATCGGTAAGGCAATTGACCATGAAGTGGAAGGAAGTCATGTTGAAATCGGTGTAGAGCTTGCAACGAAATACAAAGAGCATCCGGTAGTCATTAACAGTATTGCTTCTCATCATGGTGATTATGAAGCAACTTCAGTGATTGCTGTCCTGGTTGCAGCAGCTGATGCATTATCAGCAGCAAGACCTGGTGCCCGAAGTGAAACACTTGAAAACTATATCAGAAGACTTGAGCGTCTTGAAGAGATCTCTGAAGGATATGAAGGTGTAGAAAAATCATTTGCAATACAGGCCGGAAGAGAAATCCGTATTATGGTTCGACCTGAGCAGATTGATGACCTCACAGCTCACAGACTTGCGCGGGATATCCGCAAACAGATCGAAGAAGAGCTGAATTATCCGGGTCACATAAAAGTAACAGTGATCAGAGAAACAAGAGCGGTCGAATACGCAAAATAATAAAGCGAGCGATGTGCCTTAGGGTACATCGCTTTTATATTGAACTTTCAAATTTTAATGGTCGCTGATCAAGTTGAAAGTGCAATCTATTCATGCTAAAGTTTGAACAATAAACATCAGTAGAAAGAGGACTAAAATGAAAATACTTTTTATTGGAGATGTAGTTGGATCTCCCGGAAGAGAAATGGTTGAGGAATACCTGCCAAAGCTTAAACAAAAACACGAGCCGGATGCCGTTATCGTAAACGGTGAGAACGCCGCTTCGGGCAGGGGCATTACGCAGAAAATATACGAGCAGCTGCTTCATGCAGGAGCAGATATGATCACACTTGGTAATCATACATGGGATAATAAAGATCTGTTTAACTTTATAGATAAGGCAGATCAGTTAGTCAGACCTTTAAACTACCCAAAAGGTACTCCGGGCAAAGGTATCCGATATTTTCAGGCTGGCAGCGCTGAAGTTGCGGTAGTAAACGCTCTTGGCCGAACGTTTATGAACCCGGTGGATGATCCATTTCCTGCTGTCAGACAGGCTGTCACGGAAGCAAAAAGACAGACCCCATTTGTTTTTGTTGATTTCCATGCTGAAGCAACAAGTGAAAAACAGGCAATGGGCTGGTATCTTGACGGGAAAGCTTCTGCTGTGGTTGGCACACATACACACGTGCAGACTGCTGATAACAGAATACTTCCTGAAGGAACGGCTTATTTATCAGACGTTGGTATGACCGGGCCATACGATGCCATTTTAGGTATGGAAAGAGAAGCGGTATTAAAAAGGTTCATTACGGGATTACCTTCAAGGTTTGAAGTGCCTAAATCCGGACGCGCTATATTAAGTGCCTGCCTGATCACATTGGACCGTAAAACAGGTAAGGCTGATTCAATAGAGCGAATCTTAATTAATGAAGACCACCCTTTTTAAAACCTTACTGTAATCACCCTGCATAACTTCAGCCTAAAACGAATATAGTGAATGGACACTAGCACATGTTAGCGGTTGAAGAAGGGGGATCTGCAGTTGAATGTATTAAAAGTATCGTCAAAATCTAATCCAAATTCAGTGGCAGGTGCATTAGCAGGTGTACTAAGAGAAAAAGGATTTGTAGAAGTACAGGCAATTGGAGCCGGGGCGCTTAATCAGGCTGTGAAAGCAGTCGCAATATCAAGAGGTTTTGTCGCACCATCAGGAATAGATCTGATTTGCATTCCTGCATTTACTGATATTCAGATCGAAGGGGAAGAAAGAACGGCCATTAAGCTGATTATTGAACCGAGGTAAAGTAAAGCCGCTGCGTAAGCAGTGGCTTTTTTATATACAACGCTTTATTAAAGGCCGTTGTTGTTTTTGCACAGCTGGTGATTGAAGCGTAAGGGGCGGCTCGCAGGAAGGGACGTGTGAGACCTGGCATGGCAAACCTGCGGGCTCACCGCCCGGCCGTGGAAAGCGTCCCCCTCTCGCTGCAATCAACAGCCAACTTTAACAAATTTATATACAATAAAAATATTATGTAAACTTATTTTCATTCTAAGGACTGAATTTCAAAGATGTCCCCCCAAAAAGGTGTGTCTCACTTGTAAACGTGATAAAATGATCAATGATGAATTTAGACATATTGCGCAGTTGAAGGAGAGATAGAGAATGAAACAGCAGCTTTCCTGGAAAGTTGGCGGTCAGCAGGGGGAAGGGATCGAAAGTACCGGAGAGATCTTTTCAATGGCGATGAACCGTCTGGGTTATTTTTTATATGGATACAGGCACTTTTCTTCCAGAATTAAAGGTGGACATACTAATAATAAAATCAGAGTAAGCACGACCAGAGTCAGAGCGGTAGAAGACCGTCTGGATATATTAGTAGCGTTTGATCAGGAAACGATTGATGTGAATTATCACGAAATGGGTTCAGACGGTATCATTGTTGCTGATGCTAAGTTTAAACCTGTAAACCCTGAAGATTGTCAGGCGGAACTGATTATCGTGCCGTTTACAGAAATTGCTTCAGAATTGGGAACATCCTTAATGAAGAATATGGTGGCAATCGGTGCAACCTGTGCAATCATGGATCTTCCGACGCAGGTATTTACTAATGTGCTGCAGGAAACCTTTAAACGTAAAGGGGAAGTAGTCGTTCAGAAAAACATGGAGGCAATTGAAGCGGGTTTTAAAGCAGCTTCAGAGCTTCTTGCGGACAAGTTGGGCTCACATAAACTATCGGAAGCTGATGGCATTCAGCGCATGTATATGATTGGCAATGATGCAATTGCGCTCGGCGCAATTGCAGCAGGAGTCAGGTTCATGGCAGCGTATCCAATTACACCGGCTTCAGAAATTATGGAATACTTAATTAAAAAACTACCTGCATTAGGCGGTGCAGTTATACAGACAGAAGATGAAATTGCAGCAGCCACTATGGCCATCGGCTCAAATTATGCAGGCGTCCGGTCGTTTACAGCCTCTGCTGGTCCTGGTTTATCTCTGATGATGGAATCGATCGGATTGTCAGGTATGACTGAACAGCCGCTGGTGATTGTAGACACTCAGCGTGGCGGACCTTCAACAGGACTCCCTACGAAGCAGGAACAGTCGGATCTGATGCAGATGATCTATGGTTCACATGGTGATATCCCTAAAATTGTCCTTGCGCCAAGTACAGCTGAAGAGGCATTTTATGACACGATTGATGCTTTTAATCTTGCTGAACAATATCAGTGTCCTGTTATTGTTCTTTCAGACTTGCAGCTTTCGCTTGGTAAGCAGTCAGTTGATCCATTGAATTATGCTAAGGTTCAGGTGGGAAGAGGAAAGCTTGTTGCTGAAGAAACAGAGCTTGATGAACTTGAACCAAAACAGTATTTCAAGCGGTATGAAGTGACAGAGGATGGTGTATCAAAGCGTGTGCTGCCAGGGATGAAAAATGGGATTCACCATGTAACAGGTGTTGAACATGATGAGACCGGCAAGCCTTCAGAGTCTTCACTGAACCGGCAGATGCAGATGGATAAGCGGATGAGAAAGCTTGAGAATGTCTCACTTCATAAATCGGTTGATATAGACAACGCAAAGCACGGCGAATCTGATGTATTACTCATTGGATTTAACTCAACCCGTGGAGCATTGGAAGAGGCGCAGGAAAGACTCGAAGCTCAAGGGTTAAAAGTGAATCATGCACATATCAGACTGCTGCATCCATTCCCGGCTGAGAAACTGGCACCGTTAATGGAAAATACGAAAAAAGTAGTAGTGGCAGAACATAATGCGACCGGCCAGCTGGCATCATTGATAAAAATGAATGTTGGAATGGCTTCTAAGATTCATAGTCTGAAAAAATATGACGGTACGCCGTTTCTGCCTTCAGAGGTTGAGTTGTTAACGAAGGAGCTGATTTAATTGGTTACATTCAAAGATTTCAGAAATAATGTAAAGCCTAACTGGTGTCCGGGATGTGGGGATTTCTCGGTTCAGGCAGCGATCCAGCGTGCCTCAGCCAATATTGGATTAACACCTGAAAATCTGGCAGTCGTTTCAGGTATCGGCTGTTCAGGAAGAATTTCAGGCTATATAAATTCATATGGATTCCACAGTATTCATGGACGTGCCCTGCCTCTGGCACAAGGTGTTAAGATGGCAAACAGAGATCTGACTGTCATTGCCTCAGGCGGTGATGGAGACGGTTTCGCCATTGGTCTTGGTCATACGATTCATGCAATCAGAAGAAACATTGATATGACATATATTGTAATGGATAATCAGATTTATGGTTTAACAAAAGGCCAGACTTCTCCAAGATCTTCAGCAGGATTCAAAACAAAATCTACTCCCAAAGGGGCAATTGAGCCATCCATTAACCCGATGGAAATGGCATTAACCTCGGGAGCTACTTTTGTCGCACAGGGCTTTTCTTCAGATCTGAAAGAATTAACAAGTCTGATTGAGCAGGGATTAAATCATAAAGGTTTTTCTTTAATTAACGTTTTCAGTCCGTGCGTTACTTATAATAAGGTAAACACTTATGACTGGTTTAAAGAAAATCTGGTAAAGCTATCAGAAATGGAAGGCTATGACGCTCAAAACAAAGAAGCTGCGATGCAGACACTGATGAAGCATGACGGCCTTGTTACAGGGCTGATCTATCAGGATTTAGAGCAGCCATCTTATCAGGAGCTGATTGATGGGTATGATGAAGCACCACTTAGCAGACAGAACCTGAAGCTTGATGAAGATTACTTTAATACCCTCGTTAAAGAATTTATGTAAAGCGAGCGCACGTGATTACCGCGTGCGCTTTTCTGCTGAACACGTTGTAATTGAGTCAATTTATCGACATCAGCAGCGGGTATGTTGTCAGTATGCAAATTAGCATTTATACTTGTATAATATGGGGTTTTCATGCCCTCATACGATGCACTGATTATATCCGGTAAGAAAGAAAGGGGACATTAAGATGAATGAAGAGCAGCGCCTTGCAGGTCAAGATGCCACTCAGACATCTCAGGGACAGAAGAAAGAAAAAGATTACAGTCAATACTTTCAAACTGTCTACAGCCCGCCATCCTTAAAAGATGCAAAAAGACGCGGTAAAGAAGATGTGAATTATCATGAAGATTTTAAAATAGATCCATCATTACAGGGAATGGGTAATGGACGGAAATTTTATATACGGACATACGGATGCCAGATGAATGAGCACGATACTGAAGTGATGGCAGGGATTTTTCTGCAGCTTGGCTATGAGCCGACTGATACAACGGAGGATGCAGATGTCATTCTGTTAAATACATGTGCCATTCGCGAAAATGCTGAAAACAAGGTATTTGGCGAGATTGGTCACCTGAAGCCGTTAAAGCTTGAAAAGCCTGACCTCCTGATTGGCGTTTGCGGTTGTATGTCCCAGGAAGAATCAGTCGTAAATAAAATACTTAAAACACATCCTCATATTGATATGATCTTTGGTACACATAACATACACAGGCTGCCTAACATTCTGAGTGAAGCTTATATGAGTAAGGAAATGGTCATTGAAGTGTGGTCTAAAGAAGGGGACGTCATTGAAAACCTTCCTAAAGTGAGAAAAGGTGCCATTAAAGGCTGGGTCAATATTATGTATGGGTGTGATAAATTCTGTACCTACTGCATCGTTCCTTATACAAGAGGAAAAGAGCGAAGCAGACGTCCTGAAGATATTATTCAGGAAGTAAGACACCTTGCTGCTCAGGGCTACCAGGAAATCACCCTGCTCGGTCAGAATGTGAACGCTTATGGTAAAGATTTAAAGGATATGAACTATGGTCTCGGTCAGTTAATGGATGAACTCCGTAAAATTGATATTCCGAGAATACGTTTTACAACAAGCCATCCAAGAGACTTTGATGATTACTTAATCGAAGTACTGGCCAAGGGTGGAAACCTTGTAGAGCATATTCATCTGCCGGTACAACACGGATCTTCAGAGGTATTAAAGCTCATGGCCAGAAAGTACACACGTGAACAATTCCTTACATTAGTCGGTAAGATCAGAAAAGCAATTCCTAACGCTGTCTTAACAACAGATATTATTGTAGGTTTCCCGAATGAAACAGAGGAACAATTTGAAGAAACGCTTTCCCTTTACAAAGAAGTAGGGTTTGAAACAGCGTTTACTTATATTTATTCGCCGCGCGAGGGTACCCCGGCTGCGAAAATGCAAGATAATGTGCCGATGGAAGTGAAGAAAGAGCGATTGCAGCGTCTGAATAATCTTGTTAATGAAATGTCCCTTGCTGCAATGAAAAAGCTTGAGGGGCAGACAATGGAAGTACTAGTTGAAGGTGAAAGCCGCAAAAACGCTGAAGTGCTCTCAGGTTATACAAGAACGAGTAAACTGGTAAACTTTAAAGGACCCATGCATATTGTCGGAAAAAGAGTCATGGTCAAAATTACTGATGCTAGAACCTGGAGCCTGAATGGTGAACTGGTTGAAGCGGAAGAACCAGCAGGAGTGAATCGATAATGGAAAAGAAATATACAAAAAAAGAAATTATAGCACGGGCAAAGGAACTTGCACAAATGATTACAGAAACTGAAGAAGTCGACTTTTTCAAACGTGCCGAGGCTCAAATTCAGGAAAATCAGAAAATCAGAGAAAAAATTGCAAGCTTGAGAAGCCTTCAAAAACAGGCAGTTAACTTTCAGCACTACGGAAAGCATGAAGCACTGAAGATGATCGAAGCAAAAATTGAAAAAGTCGAAAACGAAATTGACGAAATTCCAATTGTTCAGGAATTCAAACAGTCACAGACTGAAGTAAATGACCTTCTACAGATGGTAGCCAACACTGTATCAAATACTGTCACTGATGAAATTATCCGTCAGACTGGCGGAGACGTCATGAAAGGTGAAACTGGTGCTCAGGTGAAAAACACATCCGGCGGCAGTTGCTCTTAAAATGATTTAGAAAGATCCGGTATTAACCCGGATCTTTTTTAATGCTTATGTTCTGAAAATTGACAATGATCTCAATATTTGATAAAAATAATGTACGGCTCAAATTAAGAGCTTAATATTTTTTAGTAAAATGAAAGCGATTACATAAAAGGGGGATAGAGAGAAATTCAGTAAAGATATCATGAACAATAGGGGGAAATATAATGACTTATTCAAATCCGAATACTGATGGATCTCTAGTAAATTTTAAAGATAAATATGATAACTACATAGGGGGAGAATGGGTAGCGCCTGTCAAAGGCCAATACTTTGATAATCCTTCTCCGGTAGACGGAAAAGTATTTTGCCAAGTAGCAAGATCTACTGAAGAGGATATCGAAAAAGCACTTGATGCAGCGCATGCAGCTAAAGATGCGTGGGGAAAAACGTCTGTCACTGAAAGATCTGTAATTTTAAATAAAATTGCAGACCGGATGGAAGAAAACCTTGAGATGCTGGCAGTTGCAGAAACGTGGGAAAATGGTAAAGCAGTACGTGAGACGCTGAATGCCGATCTGCCGCTTGCAATTGATCATTTCCGCTATTTTGCTGGCGTCATTCGTGCTCAGGAAGGTACATTGGGTGAAATTGATCATGATACAGTTGCTTACCACTTCCACGAGCCGCTTGGCGTCGTGGGGCAGATCATTCCATGGAACTTCCCGCTGTTGATGGCAGTCTGGAAGCTTGCTCCTGCTCTTGCTGCTGGTAACTGTGTCGTATTAAAGCCTGCGGAGCAGACTCCTTCATCAATTTTAGTGCTGATGGAGCTTGTTGGAGATCTTCTGCCTAATGGCGTTGTAAACATAGTAAACGGTTTTGGTCTTGAAGCAGGAAAGCCTTTAGCTTCAAGTAAGCGTATTGCAAAAATCGCCTTTACAGGAGAGACAACAACTGGACGTATGATTATGGAATATGCTTCTCAAAATCTGATTCCTGTTACGCTTGAGCTTGGTGGTAAATCACCAAATATTTTCTTTAAAGACATTATGGACCAGGATGATGAATTTGTAGATAAAGCGGTAGAGGGTCTCTTAATGTTTGCCCTTAATCAGGGGGAAGTCTGTACTTGTCCATCAAGAGCACTGATTCATGAAGACATATATGATGAATTCATGGCCCGTGTTGTAAAACGAGTAAAAGAAATTAACACAGGCAATCCGCTTGATCCTAATACGATGATGGGTGCACAGGCATCAACTGAGCAGATGGAAAAAATCCAATCCTACCTTCAAATTGGTAAAGAAGAAGGGGCAGAGCTCGTAACAGGCGGAGATATTAACAAAAAAGAAGGAGAGTTCGCCGAAGGCTACTATATTCAGCCTACAATTTTTAAAGGAACAAATAATATGAGAATCTTCCAGGAAGAAATTTTTGGTCCGGTTCTTTCTGTGACAACATTTAAAAATGATGAAGAAGCAATGGAAATCGCAAATGACACGTTATATGGTCTCGGTGCAGGGATCTGGACAAGAAATGTCAATACAGCTTATCGTTTCGGAAGAGGAATCCAGGCGGGACGCGTGTGGACTAACTGCTATCACCAGTATCCGGCTCACGCAGCATTCGGCGGCTACAAAATGTCAGGTATCGGCCGTGAAAACCATAAGATGATGCTTGACCACTATCAGCAAACGAAAAATATGCTTGTCAGCTACAGCCCGAAGAAGCTGGGATTCTTTTAAAAAACAGGAGTTGGACAAACGGAAAAAAGCGAGTTAATAACTTCTTATTAAAATTTATCTTAGCGGAAAAATCAAAGAGGCAGAGACATTTTAATGATGTCCCTGCTTCTTTTTTCTTTTCTTAGGAAGGGTGCTTAAGCAAAAATTACAGCATCTGACTGAACAGCTAGTTTAAAGGAAATAATTAAGGGTAAAATTCTGTAAATCGTATTGCTTAGGAGGATGAAGATGGAACATCATTTACAGGCTTATTTTAAAAACGAAAGTGACGCAGAAACCGCTCTGGCAAAATTACAGCGGTGTCCAATCCGGGATGCAAGGGTGGACTCAATTCCTGACACCGACAGTAACCCATTTTTACTACCGGCACTAAGCTTCACTTCCAATTCAACACCCAACACTGGAGTGATCACTGACCGTGATGTCATTAGTCGGGCAGATTCATCTGACACATTTCATTACTTGCTGGAGTTTTATGTGAATGAAAAAGACAGGGAAGAAGCTGTTTCAATTTTAAGTAAAACTGAAGCACACTTAGATAAAGAGGCATACGACAAAATAAGAAATAACTAAGTAAAGCTCTAATAATAACAACGTTATTATTAGAGCTTTACTGTGTAATTGAGTGTCATTTCGGGGTTCAGGTTTACATAATGATATTCCCGTTTATTTATTACTGCATATACATAATCTGCTGTTGCAGCTGCCATTTTTTTAGATGAGTACCCAAAAAGTGAAACAGGGGAGTCTGAACTGACATTTCCGTCAAATGCAATGACAGAGCAGTCTTCAGGGATTTTTAATCCAAGACTTTTCCCTACCACGAAAGTGAGTTCTGCCAGGTTGCGGCTTGAACAAATAATGGCATCTGGTATTGTCTGATCCAGCGTATTTTTAAGGGATGTATAAAGTCTGTCAATATCGTTATTGTTAACCTGCAAATGATTGATTGTGTTAAATTCACTATCTCTTTTAAGGGTACGATAAAGCCAGTCAGAGTGAAATTCACTGAGAATCAATGCAGTCCGGTGACCGGAATGATTAAGCAGGGATGCGGCCTTCAGGGCTGCATCTCTTTTTAACGTGTAATGATTTTTCTCCTGGTCATCAGCATTGCCGCTAAACGGATGATAAACGAAGTCAGTGTTCGGGAATTGAATTTCCTGATCGTCTGCCACAATCACACATGCAACTTTTAATCTCGAGAACATTTCTTTTGCATCATCGTATGAAGACGATGATATGCACGGCAGGAAACCACGCTGTCTTAACTCTCTGCTTACTTCAAGTACATACACTGCATATTGCTGATCAGTGATCTCCGGACAATAGATGCCGACTGCATTAGATTTACCGGTTGCCAGAATTTTTGCAGATGTATTAATCTCATAGCCCATCTCTTTTGCTAAAGCCAGAATACGCTGTTTAGTAGGCTCTTTAACTAATGGACTGTCATTCAAAGCTTTGGATACAGTTGAGAAACTGACATTGGCCTCTCTTGCGATATCTTTAATCGTTACAGTCATGCAATCACCTCGAAATAATAACGTTATTATTAAATCGAGTATAATACGAAAATTGAATAACTACAATTGTTATTAATTTTATTAAAAATAATAACGTTGTTATTTTTAATAAATTAGGTTATTAGCACATGTTCAGAAAATCGTGCATAAGATAAGGGAGAAATGAAAGGAGGCCGCTTTAATGACGGAATACCGTGAGATCATTACGAAGTCTGTGGTGGCAAAAGGGCGTAAGTACGTGAAGTCCAAACATACCGTACAGCCACCCCATAAACCGTCAAGTATACTCGGCTGCTGGATCATCAATCATAAATACGCTGCTAAGAAGTCAGGTAACAAAATTGAAGTGAACGGGTCTTATGAGTTGAATGTATGGTACTCGCATCATCACAACACAAAAACGTCTGTCATCATTGAGAGTGTTTCTTACCGGGATGAAATCAGCCTCCGTTACCGGGATAAAGATGCAAGAAATGACCATGAAGTTATCGCGAGAGTGCTTCAGCAGCCAAACTGTATAGAGGCGGAGATTTCTGAAAAAGGACAGCATATTGTTGTTCATGCTGAACGGGAGATTGCTGCTGAATGTGTCGGGGAAACCAAGGTGTGCGTGGCATTTACGAATGAACATCCGAATGATGATGACTGGGAAGATTATGAGCTTGATGAAGAGCTGGAACATATTAACCAGGATGTATTTGATCATGAGTAAAACACTGTCTCCGGACAGTGTTTTTTAATTTTTCAGGCAAGTAAAGGAGTAAGTGGATCAGGTTCATTTATGCTATACTCTTCACATATAAAATGTTGATGAACGGAGAGAATTGTTTTGACGAAGTATACACCAATGATGCAACAGTACTTAAGAATTAAAGCAGAAGTGCCGGACGCTTTTCTGTTTTTCAGACTCGGTGATTTTTACGAAATGTTTTTTGATGACGCATTAAAAGCATCAAAAGAATTAGAAATCACATTAACTGCCCGCGGTGGTAATAAGGAAGATAAAATTCCGATGTGTGGTGTTCCCTATCATTCTGCCGCTGCATACATAGAAAAACTGGTGGACCGGGGCTATAAGGTAGCTTTATGTGAGCAGACAGAAGACCCGAAACATGCAAAAGGGGTCGTGAAGAGGGAAATTGTTCAGATGATCACGCCCGGTACTGCTGTTGATGCTGTGAATGAAAAAGAAAATCATTTTCTTGGTTCTGCTGTGAAACTTGCAGGCGGCAGGTACAGTATTGCTTATCTGGATTTATCTACCGGAGAATCAAAAGCGTCAGTAGTTGACAGTGAGGAACTATTGTTACAGGAAGTTTCACTGATCAGAGCAAAAGAGCTGATCCTGACTGCTTCTGTGGATGAAGAGCTGATCAGAAAATTTAAAGACAGAGGGATTACTGCGATATCAAAGGTTAATTCAGAAACATTGTCTTTTGATGAATCTTTGCTTTCTTTACTGGAAGGGTCTGATGTAAAACAAGGTATAAGCCTCCTGCTGCATTATACGGCAGATACGCAGAAAAGGTCACTTGATCACTTGCAGAAAACGGAGCAGTATGAAGTAAGTTCCTATCTGCAGATTGATCCGAATTCAAAACGAAATCTTGAATTAACTGAAAATAACCGGAGTGGATCAAAGAAAGGGTCCCTTGTCTGGCTGCTTGATGAGACGGTCACAGCAATGGGCAGCAGACAGCTTAAATCCTGGATTGAGCGCCCGCTTATTAATCAGATACAAATTAATGAACGCCTTGGCTTGGTTGAAAGTCTTAAGCATTATTTTTTCGAGAGAGAATCTTTGCGGGAGCTGCTGCAAAATGTTTATGATCTGGAGCGTCTGGCCGGCAGGGTTGCGTTTGGGTCAATCAGCCCGAGAGATCTTGTGCAATTAAAAAAATCTCTTCAGCAGGTTCCTTTCATTAAGGAAAAGCTGAACGAAATTCCTGATAAAGGGTTAATGAAGAGATCAGATTCAATGGATGCCTGTGCTGATGTAGCAGAACTGCTGGATGCTTCAATTGATGATCAGGCGCCGATTACAATTAAAGACGGAAACTTTATAAAGGATGGCTACTCAGAAGAACTTGATCAGTATAAAGATGCCAGCCGCAACGGGAAAAAGTGGATTGCTGAACTGGAGCAGAAGGAAAGATCACTGACCGGTATTAAATCATTGAAAATCGGATACAACCGCATATTCGGCTATTACATCGAAGTGACAAAAGCAAATCTTTCTTCTTTAAATGACGACCGTTATGAAAGACGCCAGACGCTTGCGAATGCAGAGCGGTATATTACACCGGAGCTGAAAGAAAAAGAAACACTCATCCTTGAAGCGGAAGAGAAATCCGTTGAGCTTGAACATCAGATTTTTCAGGTAATAAAAGAACAGGTAAAAAATGAAATTCCTCGCATTCAGAAGCTTGCTAAAGATATCAGTGAAATCGACGTACTGCAGGCATTTGCCTATATCAGTGAAAAGAGACATTATGTGAAGCCGGTCTTTTCTGAGCAAAAGACTTTAAATATAAAAGAAGGCAGGCACCCTGTTATTGAAAAAGTGATGGATTTAAATGAATATGTCCCGAATTCATGCAAAATGGATGCTGACCGTTCGATGCTCCTGATCACCGGTCCGAATATGTCAGGTAAGAGTACGTATATGAGGCAAGTCGCTTTAATATCTGTAATGGCGCAAATGGGATGCTTTGTTCCGGCAGAATATGCAGAGCTACCTATATTTGATCGGATTTTTACAAGAATCGGCGCAGCAGATGATCTGGTAAGCGGACAGAGTACCTTTATGGTAGAAATGCTTGAGGCAAAACATGCACTTGAGCATGCAACCGAAAACAGTCTCATTCTGTTTGATGAAATTGGCAGGGGAACTTCAACCTACGATGGGATGTCACTGGCGCAGGCGATTATTGAATATGTGCATGATTCAATTCAGGCAAAAACCCTTTTTTCCACTCACTACCATGAACTGGTGGAATTATCATCTAAGTTAAAGCGACTGAAAAATATTCATGTTGCAGCTGCTGAACAGGATGGAAGAGTGATCTTTCTGCACAAAGTTAAGGAAGGGCCGGCTGATAAAAGTTATGGTATTCACGTGGCTGAACTTGCAGAGTTACCTGCCTCACTGATCAGCAGGGCAAATGAATTACTCTCTTTATTTGAAGCGGAAAAAGAAACGGGTGCTGAATCCAGACAGCAGATGACGCTGTTTGATCTTCCTGAAAAACCGGAGCCTGCTGAAAATAAAGTGCTGAAAGAGATACAGAAAATCAATGTGCTTGAAATGACGCCGATGGAAGCGATGAATGAACTGTACAGGCTTCAGAAAAGAGCCGGTAAAATGTTAACGAAATCTTAGCGGAAGGAGGGGCTTTAAATGGGAAATATTCAGCAGCTTGATGAATTTTTAGCGAATAAAATTGCTGCAGGAGAAGTAGTCGAGAGGCCGGCTTCAGTTGTAAAAGAGCTGATGGAAAATGCCATTGATGCCCATTCTACTATTATAGAAATCGATATCGTTGAAGCGGGTTTAACGAGTATCAGAATAAAGGATAATGGGGATGGCATATTAGAAGAAGATCTCCTTACTGCGTTTTCAAGGCATGCTACTAGTAAAATTAAAAATGAGCATGATCTTTTCAGAATCAAAACGCTGGGCTTCAGGGGTGAAGCTTTACCGAGTATCGCTTCTGTCTCTAAGGTGGAAATCACATCATCAACCGGTGAGCAGGGTACGAAAGCGGTGATACATGGCGGTAAGCTGATGGATCAGGTCGCAGCCTCTGCGAGAAAAGGTACTGATATCCGGGTCGAAGAGCTGTTTTATAATACCCCTGCAAGACTTAAATATATGAAAACGATTAATACAGAGCTTGGAAATATAACCGATATTGTTAATCGGCTTGCGCTCTCTCATCCTGAAATTTCAATCAGGCTGATTCATAATGGACGGACGCTTCTTCATACAAATGGGCAGGGGGACATCCGGCAGGTTTTGTCTGCTATATATGGTATTCAGACTGTTAAGAAGATGCTTCCGTTTGAGGGGGAATCGCTCGATTTTAAAATATCGGGATGGGCGGCGCTGCCGGAGGTTACACGCGCCTCTAAAAGTTATATATCTGTGCTTGTAAATGGACGGTATATAAAAAACTACGGAATTACGCAGGCGGTACTTGAAGGCTACCGCACGCTGCTTCCGATTGGCCGGTTCCCTGTCATTTTATTATCGGTGGAAATGGACCCGATTCTTGTGGATGTAAATGTTCATCCATCCAAGCAGGAGGTCAGGTTCAGTAAAGAAAAAGAGCTGCAGCAGGTGATTGCAGATACAATAAAAAAGACCTTCAGAAAAGAAACGTTGATTCCAAGCGGTGTTGAAGAAAAGAAAGAGCCGAAAAAATATAGTGAACAGACTTCATTTCAGTGGGGAACGGCAAATGAGCACCATCCGGAGAAGGATGACTTCAGTGTGGAGCGGGTTCCTGATAAAGAAGAAATGCATCATGAAATCGAACCTGCGCCTTCAGATAATCTGACCCCTGAACTAAATAAAGAAAATATAAAAGTTCACCCTGTTGTTGAAGATGTCAGACGGCATGAACAGCCGGAAAAGAGGATGCCTGAGCTTTCCGTGATCGGGCAGGCCCATGGTACTTATATCATCTGCCAGAGTGAAGATGGCTTATATATGATCGATCAGCACGCTGCGCAGGAAAGAATTAAATATGAGTATTTTAGGGAAAAGCTTGCGCATGACACGGGTGATATTCAGGATCTTCTTGTACCCATAACGTTTGATTTTTCAAATGATCAATTTCTGATTGTTAAAGAAAATCTTCACCTGCTTGAACAATCTGGTGTCATCGCTGAAGAATTCGGTATAAACAGTTTAATTGTCAGATCTCATCCGGCCTGGTTTCCGTCCGGTGAGGAAAGTGAGATTATTGATGAAATGATTGAGCAGCTGCTGAGAGAGAAGAAAATAGACCGGTATAAGCTCAGAGAAGAAATGGCCATTATGATGAGCTGTAAAAGGTCGATTAAAGCGAATCACTATTTAAAAAAAGAAGATATGGAACATTTAATTAACGAATTATCCTGCTGTACAGATCCCTTTACTTGCCCGCATGGCAGACCGGTCATCATTCATTTTTCAACTTATGAAATGGAAAAAATGTTTAAAAGAGTGATGTAATCATCTGCTTTATAAAAGACCTAGGGTGATGAAAGCGAAAGCGCTATCGGTGTAAACACATATATAGCAGAAAAGAAGAAGGTGACTTATGGACTTTGGAGACCAGAAAATACTGCCTGCAATTCATTCTATGAAAGATTTTGATAAAATGCTGAAATATTCTTTTGAATATGGGGTGTTTCTTGATCTGCATGTCGGAATGATTAAAAGCGTGTTTGACTACGCAAAAAGCAGAGACAAAAAAATGTTCCTGCATATGGATTTAATTCAGGGGCTGGCAAATGATGAGTATGCCGCAGAGTTCATCTGTCAGACTGTTAAGCCCTATGGTATTATTTCGACCAGAAAAAATGTTGTGAAAAGAGCACGGGACTTGGATGTCAAAGCAATTCAGCGCACGTTTGTTATCGATTCCAATGCTTACAGGAGAAGTGTTGAACTGATCAGGCAGTCGGATCCTGATTATATTGAATTATTACCCGGTGTCGTTCCGAAAATGATAGAAAGAATTAAATTAGAAACGGGTAAACCGATTATTGCCGGAGGACTGATTGATCATCCTGAGGAAGTTCAGGCTGCGCTCCAGGCTGGCGCGAGTGCCATTACGACATCTTCTAAAGAACTTTGGACATATTTCGGGAAATAGTTTGACAGCGTTTTCAAAAGCTGATAATATAATTCACAAGTTAATAATATGTGAAGAGACCAAGAGACTCACAGATCCTATCGCTTTAATAGAGGGGGGAATCTGTGAGTCTTTTTCTTTTCATAAATTTGGGAGGGTTAGAGATGAATGAATACATCGCAGAGGTAATAGGAACAGCTATCCTAATCTTATTTGGAGGTGGCGTTGTAGCCAACGTCAGCTTAAAGAAATCTCTTGCAGAAGGGGCCGGCTGGTTCGCAATTGCATTTGGATGGGGACTTGGTGTAGCAATGGGTGTCTATGCAGTCGGTCAATTCAGCGGGGCTCACCTGAATCCTGCTGTAACGCTGGGACTTGCGTTTAATGGTGATTTTGAATGGGTGAAGGTGCCAGGGTATATGGCAGCGCAAGTAGCTGGAGCATTTATTGGTGCTACGCTTGTATGGCTGCACTTTCTTCCTCACTGGAAAGCTACTGATGATCAGGGTGCCAAGCTCGGTGTGTTTTCGACAGGGCCTGCAATTCCGCACAATTTCTCAAACCTGTTAAGTGAGTTCATTGGGACATTTATTCTGGTTGTAGGAATTCTGTTTATTGGTGCAAATGATTTTACAGAAGGGTTAAATCCTTTCATTGTAGGTATGCTGATTGTAGCAATCGGTTTATCATTAGGTGGTACGACAGGTTATGCAATCAACCCGGCGCGTGACCTTGGACCGAGAATTGCTCATTTTGTTTTACCAATCAGCGGGAAGGGTAAGTCTAACTGGGGATACAGTTGGATTCCGATTCTCGGACCGGTGCTTGGCGGTTCATTTGGCGGATTATTTTACCGGTACATCTTTTCAGGTGAATTTCACTTGATGTTCTGGATCATGGCAGCGTTAACAGTGCTTTGTCTGGCGGCTGCGTACTTAATTGATAAAAAACAAACTTCATTAATTCAATAAGGAGGAGTTACAAATGGAAAAATACATTTTATCACTCGATCAGGGGACGACAAGTTCCAGAGCAATTCTTTTTAATAAAAAAGGGGAAATTGTGAAAGTTGCCCAGAAAGAATTTGAGCAGATTTTTCCTAAGCCGGGCTGGGTTGAACATAATGCGAATGAAATCTGGGGGTCAATCCTTTCAGTAATCGCTTCAGTTTTATCCGAAGCAGAAGTGAAACCTGATCAGATCGAAGGAATCGGTATTACAAATCAGCGTGAAACAGCAGTTGTATGGGACAAGCATACAGGTATGCCTGTTTATAACGCCATTGTATGGCAGTCGAGACAAACTGCTGATATCTGTAAAGAACTGAAGGATAATGGCTTAAATGATACATTCAGAGATAAAACCGGTTTGTTAATTGATGCATATTTTTCAGGAACAAAGGTAAAGTGGATTTTAGACAATGTAGATGGAGCAAGGGAAAAAGCTGAGAAGGGTGATCTGCTGTTTGGGACGATCGATACATGGCTGATCTGGAAGTTATCAGGCGGAGAAGCACACGTGACAGATTACTCAAATGCTTCAAGAACACTGATGTATAACATATATGATCTGAAATGGGATCAGGAACTGCTGGAGCACTTGACGGTACCTAAATCAATGCTTCCTGAAGTAAAGGCTTCCTCTGAAATTTATGCAAAAACAGCACCTCACCATTTCTTTGGTAAGCAGATTCCGATTGCAGGAGCTGCCGGTGATCAGCAGGCTGCTCTGTTTGGTCAGGCGTGTTATAAATCAGGTATGGCGAAAAATACGTATGGAACAGGCTGCTTCATGCTGATGAATACTGGAGATAAAGCTGTTAAATCGGACAGCGGTCTTCTGACAACACTCGCCTGGGGTATTGACGGAAAAGTTGAATATGCGCTTGAAGGAAGCATATTTGTTGCCGGAAGTGCAATACAGTGGCTGCGTGACGGCTTGCGTATGCTTAAAACAGCAGCAGCCAGTGAGGATTATGCAAAGAGAGTGGATTCTACTGATGGTGTTTATGTCGTACCTGCGTTTGTAGGACTCGGAACACCTTACTGGGACAGTGATGTCAGAGGTGCAGTGTTCGGCCTGACGCGCGGAACGTCTAAAGAGCATTTTGTCCGTGCAGTACTTGAGAGTCTTGCTTACCAGACACGTGACGTTCTTGATGCGATGGAAAAGGACTCGGGTATTGAACTGAAGAAACTCCGCGTTGATGGAGGTGCTGTTCAGAATGATTTCCTGATGCAGTTCCAGAGCGACTTATTAAATGTGCCGGTTGAGCGTCCAGTAATCAGCGAAACAACTGCACTTGGCGCCGCTTATCTTGCGGGCCTTGCCGTTGGTTTCTGGGAAAGCAAAGATGAAATTGCGGATATGTGGAAAACGGATAAAGAATTTGATCCTGTAATGGACACTGAAAACAGTGACCAGCTTTACAGCGGTTGGCAAAAAGCAGTAAAAGCAGCTCAGGCTTTTAAGTAAACCTCAAGTATGATATGATAGATTCAAGTTAATAAACGGGGTAGAGAGCAGAGAGGCCTGGATTCATTATGAGTTTTTTCATATATGGATTCGGTCTCTCTTTTTTTCTACTTTGACAAAAATTACCAAGTGCATTACGGATATAGATTAAAGGAGGATTTTTCATGAATTTTTCAAGTGCAAACAGATTAGAGAAACTGCAGAAGATGTCAGAAGAAGTGTATGACCTGGTTATTATCGGTGGAGGAATTACAGGTGCGGGCATTGCGCTTGATGCTGTTACCCGAGGAATGAAAGTTGCTGTAATTGAAATGCAGGACTTTGCCGGGGGAACTTCGAGCCGATCGACTAAACTGGTTCACGGCGGGCTGCGTTACCTTAAGCAGTTTGAAGTAAAGCTTGTTGCTGAGGTCGGGAAAGAACGAGCGATTGTATTTGAAAATGCACCGCACGTAACATCACCGGAGTGGATGATGCTTCCGATTCACAAAGGCGGTACTTTTGGTAAATTCTCAACTTCAGTCGGGCTGCGTGTCTACGATTATCTTGCTGGTGTGAAAAAGCAGGAGCGCAGAAAAATGCTCAGCGCATCCGAAGCAACCGAGAAAGAACCATTAGTCAAACAGGATGGATTAAAAGGTGCGGGGTATTACGTTGAATACCGAACAGATGATGCACGTCTGACACTTGAAATCATTAAAAAAGCAGTAGAAAACGGTGCTGACTTTATTAATTATGTAAAAGCAGAAAGATTCACTTATGATAAAAAGAAAGTATCCGGTGTTGAAGTAAAGGATCAGCTGACAGGTGCTACCCAGACGGTTCTTGGCAGAAAAGTGATTAATGCAGCAGGACCATGGGTAGATAAAGTCAGAAACAAAGATTACTCAACAAATGATAAAGAGCTTCAGCTGACAAAAGGTGTTCACCTTGTTATTGATCAATCAGTATTCCCGCTGAATCAGGCGCTTTATTTCGATACGCCGGATGGCAGAATGATGTTTGCGATACCGCGTGATGGAAAAGCCTACATCGGGACTACAGATACATTTTACGGCAGTGATAAGGACACAGCGAATCCTAAAATGACTGCTGAAGATCAGCGATATATCTTAGACGCAATCAATTATATGTTCCCGGGAGTGAATGTCACTGAGGAGCATGTTGAATCAAGCTGGGCCGGTGTACGTCCGCTGATTTTTGAAAAAGGTAAGGATCCTTCTGAGATTTCCAGAAAAGATGAAGTATGGGAGCATGATAGCGGTCTGATCACCATTGCAGGAGGTAAACTCACAGGCTATCGTAAAATGGCAGAACACGTAGTTGATCTTGCTGCAGAACGTCTGAAAAAAGAAGGAAAAAAATCATTCGCGAAATGTAAAACGGTTCATCTTCCACTATCAGGCGCTGAATTTGGCGGTTCTAAGAACTACCAGCAGTTTGTTGAAGCGAAAGCAAAGGAAGCAACCCAGTATGGTTTAACTGAGCAGGAAGGTAAAAGAATTGCCGCGTTTTATGGCTCCAATGCAGATAAATTATTTACACTTGCACATGCTGCAAAAGGAATGCAGCTCGAGTCTCCGATGACGCCGGCACTTTATGCTGAAGTCGTGTATGCGATCCAGGAGGAGATGACTGTTAAGCCGGTAGATTTCTTCATCCGCAGAACAGGCCGTCTATTCTTTGATATTAATGCAGTGCACAAGCAGAAGGAAGTTGTGTTAAAATTAATGCAAAACCTGCTTGGTTGGGACGAAGCAACTTATCAGTCATATAAAAATGAACTTGAAAAAGAGCTTCAGGATGCTGTTGAGCCGGTAAAATAAATCGCTCAGAGGTGGTCAAATGAAAGAATCATTTTACACCAGAACATCAGATGGTCAGGATCTCTATACGGTCGTATGGAGATCTGATCAGCCTCATATAAAAGGATCAATACAGCTCTGTCATGGAATGGCAGAGCATATTGGTCGTTATGAGGATTTTGCCTTTAAGTGTAATCAAAACGGCTATCATGTATTTGGTCATGATTGCAGAGGACATGGAAAGACAGCGGAGTTAAGCGGGACGTTTGGAGACTATGGACAGGGAGTAGATTTTAACCGGCTGGCTGAAGATGTTATCGAAATTAAAGAATGCTGTATGGCAAGTGGTCCGGTATATCTGATAGGTCACAGCATGGGTTCGTTTATCAGCCGGAGAGTTATTCAATTATACTCATCATCCTATAAGGGTGTCATTCTGTCAGGATCAAATGGACCGATGGGCATCATTAGTATTCCGGCAAATTTAATCGCGTCAGTAATGAATACCTATCAGCCGACAGCTAAAGCAAAATTGCTGAATCATTTATCGTTTGGCAGCTATAATCAATCTTTTCCTGATTCAAAAACACCATTTGACTGGCTTTCATCAGATGAAAGAGCAGTACAGCAATATATTGATGATCCGATGTGCGGATTTGTAACGACGAACAGATTTTATAAAATACTATTTAATGGAATTGGTATGATTTATAATAAAAAGGCAATATCTGATATCCGGAAAGACCTTCCGATGTTATTTATCAGTGGGGAAGACGACCCGGTCGGAGACTTTGGGAAAGGAATATTTAAATCTGCTCAAATGTATCAAACCGCAGGAATTCAATCAGTTGAAGTACAGCTTTATGAAAACGGACGACATGAAATGCTGAATGAGCATAATTCAGATCAGGTTATTGAAGAGATGTTGAAGTGGATTAAAAAGATAGAGGGATAAAATGAACAAACAAGTAATTGTCATTGCAGGACCAACAGCAGTTGGGAAAACAGAGCTCAGCATACAATTGTCAAAAGCAATTAATGGTGAGGTAATTAATGGAGACGCGATGCAGGTTTATAAAGGACTGGATATCGGAACGGCCAAGATCAGGCCGGAGGAAATGCAGGGTGTACCTCATCACCTGTTTGATATAAAAGAACCTGACCAGTCTTTCTCGGCAGCTGAATATCAGCGGACGGTAAGAAATAAAATCAGTGAAGTGCATAAGCGTGGAGCGGTACCTGTATTGACCGGCGGAACCGGACTGTATATTCAGTCAGTCTTATATGATTACAATTTTTCTGATAAAGGGAAAAATGAAGAGGTCAGGGCAAAATTAGAAGAAGCGCACCTGCAGGGTGTTGATTTACATACTCAACTGCGCGGATTGGATCCTGTTTCTGCTTCAGAAATTCATCCGAATAATATCAGGCGTGTCATCAGGGCACTTGAAATCATAGAGACAACCGGAATGACGCCTGCAGAATTAAAAGCTACTCAAAAACCAGAAGCGGTTTATGATCATGAATGCATCGGTCTTGATATGGACCGGGACCTGTTATATGACCGGATTAACATGAGAGTTGATAAGATGATTGAAGAAGGTCTGGTCGAAGAGGTCAGAAAGCTTTATCAGGATGGTATTCGGGACGTCACGTCTGTTCAGGCGATTGGATACAAAGAACTATATGCCTATTTTGATGGAAAAGTAACTTATGAAGAGGCGATTGATCGCATTAAACAGAATTCAAGGCGCTATGCTAAAAGACAATTAACCTGGTTTCGCAACAAAATGAGCTTTAAGTGGTTTAACATGACAGAAAACAGAGAAAAAAAGATTAAGGAAATAATCGAATATTTTGCAGGAATTTAGTCATTCGAGGCGAACATGATAGAGACAGTCAATTTTAGGAGGCGCTCAGATGAAACAAGCTGTTAACATTCAGGATCAGGTTTTAAATCAATTAAGAAAAGAAAGTACTTTTGTGACGGTATTCCTGCTGAACGGATTCCAGATCCGCGGACAGATCAAAGCGTTTGACAGTTTCACTGTAATGCTTGAATCAGAGGGTAAGCAGCAATTAGTATACAAACATGCGATTTCAACATTTGTTCCTTCGAAGAATGTTGTCATTCAAACTGAAGCAGAATAAAAAGGTGCGCCATGTGGCGTGCTTTTTTTCGTTATTCATTTACTTGTTTCCCCCTCATATAATAAAGGAGGAACTTTATTAAGGGGTGAATTATGAACGGGCAGGTTAAATTTATCATCAGCCAGAAACATTCATCTCAACAGTTTGAAAGCCAGGAATGGCAGAAAATAGAGCATGCGTTTAAGCAATTTGTCGGACTGGAACATATTAAAGAAACGCTGAAATCGATTGCTGCGTGGGCTGTCATTAATCAAAAACGCGAAGAATTCGGTTTGAAAACCGAAAAGCAGTCTCATCATATGCTTTTTTACGGAAATCCGGGTACGGGAAAAACGACTGCTGCGCGAGTGATGGCTACGCTGTTGAAAGAATTGAATATTCTTGAAAGAGGTCATCTGGTTGAAGCTGAGCGTGCTGACCTGGTAGGTGAGTATATTGGGCATACGGCAGTCAAAACAAGAGAGTTGATCAAAAAAGCAGAAGGTGGAATCCTTTTTATTGATGAAGCCTATTCATTGTCACGCGGTGGGGAGAAGGACTTTGGGAGAGAAGCAATTGACACGTTAGTGAAGCATATGGAAGACAGCAGTGGCCGGTTTATCTGTATTCTGGCGGGATACAAGAGAGAGATGAACGGCTTTTTACGGATGAATACCGGATTGAAAAGCCGTTTTGCACATTTATTATACTTTCCTGATTATACTTTAAATGATTTAAATCATATTGCCGTAAACATGTTTAATATTAAAGATTATAAGTTGTCTAAACCTGCGGGTGACCGTTTGTTGCGCAGCATGAGAGAAATGGGTGATATCTCAGGAAACGGACGTTTTGTCAGGAATTTAACCGAATTTATCATCAGGGCTCAAGCTGTTCGTTTATTAAAATATGAAGAACTCACAAAAAAAGACTGTATGTACATTTCCGAGGATGATGTGTTGAAAGGGATTGAAGGATACAAAAAAGATAAGCAGGATCATCAGTGATCCTGCTTAAGAGTGTGCTGTATGAATGGATTTAAACGGTAATCTCCATTTATAAATATAAGATAGAATCCTTAATGTGGTTGTAACGATAAATAGTATATAAAGCTGCCATGGTTCGGATGCGATGCCCAGACCTACAGCAAACCCTGCAAGAATGGCCCATGCAGCATAAATTTCCGATCTGAGAACGAGCGGCTTTCTGCCTGCGAGTAAATCCCGGATGATTCCGCCGCCGCTTCCTGTAAGAACTGCTGCAACGATGACTGCACTTAAAGGATGATTCATTTCCACCGCATAAAGAGCGCCCTGTATTGCAAAGGCTGCGAGTCCCATTGCATCAAAAATGTTTCCCCAGCGTTTCCAGTGCTTCAGTAAATTATGCGGAAAAAGAAACACCGCTGTGATCGACAGGAGTGCAACCTGAAAAAACATGCCCTGCTCCCATAAAGCGGAAACTGGAACCCCTATTAATAAATTTCTGATCGCGCCACCACCAAAGGCTGTGACAATACCGAGTATATAAACACCTAAAATATCGTATTCTTCTTCCATTGCGATAATCGCGCCGGATATTGCAAAAGCAATTGTGCCAATCATACTTAAAACTTCCCAGGTCAACGATTATCCTCCTGCCTTCCGCTTGAATTGAGCCAAAGTTGATTGTATCATGAATCGAACGCAATTCAATCTTAGAAATGGATATTTTTATAAAAGGATACCGGACAGAAGGGGTGAGGTTTTTTAATGAAAATGGAGAAAGCGATTTTAGTCGGGGTAAATACTGACAGAACTGACCAGGATTTTAATGAATCTATGAATGAGTTAGCTGCACTCACTGAAACAGCTGGTGCTGAACCGGTGTTAAATATGTTTCAGAATATGGATAAAGTACATCCTGCCACCTATATTGGAAAAGGGAAGCTTGAAGAACTTTCATCTGCTGTTGAAGAGTTTGAACCCGAACTCATTATTTTTAACAGTGAGCTGTCTCCCAGTCAAAACCGGAACCTGTCTGAAGAGCTTAATGCAAGGGTCATAGACAGAACGCAGCTGATTCTTGATATTTTTGCGCAGCGTGCACGCTCTAAAGAAGGCAAGCTTCAGGTACAGCTTGCCCAGCTTGAGTATATGCTGCCAAGGCTTGGCGGACAGGGCGTCGAATTATCAAGACTCGGCGGGGGAATTGGTACAAGGGGTCCGGGTGAGACGAAGCTCGAAACAGACCGCAGACATATCAGAAGAGAAATCAGGGAAATTAAAAGGAAGCTTGAGCAGGTTGTCAGACACAGGTCAATTTACAGAGAAAGACGTAAACAGAACCAGGCATTTCAGATTGCACTGATCGGATACACGAATGCAGGGAAATCAACCATTTTTAATTTACTTACACACGCAGATTCTTATGAGGAGGATCAACTATTTGCCACGCTGGATCCGCTGTCCAGAAAGTGTATCTTACCGAGCGGATTTGAAACAATCATGACTGATACAGTAGGGTTTATTAAAGATCTGCCGACTTCCCTGATTGCTTCATTCAGATCCACTCTTGAAGAGGTAAAGGAAGCGGATTTCCTTTTACACATAGTAGATGCTTCTCACCAAAATCATGCTGACCATGAAAAAACAGTGAAGAAGCTATTGCATGAGCTTGGAATGGACCAGATCCCGAGAATGACCGTTTATAATAAAGAAGATTTGCTGTCAGAAAAGTTTGTGGCAGACCGCAGCGATCCGTTTGTGTTAATGAGTGCTGTAAAAAAAGAGAATCAGAAAGTACTGTCAGCCCTTGAAAAAGAAGTGAAGCAAGTGTTAAAGCCATATACCATGACTATCTCTTCAGATAATGGCAAGATGTTGGCGCAGCTGAAAAAGGAAAGTATGCTGATCAGCTTATCTTTTAATGAAGAAAAAGAACATTACATTGCTGAAGGGTTTATCAGTAAAGATCATCCGCTGGCAGCAAAAATATAGTGCAGGAGCGTTAAAATGAGTTATCAATATTACACAGAAGAAGCAGTAGAACTAAGTAAGAAAATCGAAGAAAAAATATCGTGGAGACACAGGGAAATTGAACAGATCGCGGAACTTAATCAGTTGAAGGTCCTGCAGGCTTTTAAAAATAACAAAATTAGTGACAGTCACTTTAATCCTAGCACTGGTTATGGATATGACGATAATGGCAGGGATGCGCTTGAAGCCGTTTATGCTGATACGTTCAAAGCAGATGCAGCCTTAGTCAGACCCCAGATTATTTCTGGGACGCATGCCATTAATATCGCGCTTTTTGGAGTATTAAGACCAGGTGATGAACTGCATTACATTACAGGGAAACCATACGATACGCTTGAAGAAATAATCGGATTAAGAGGGTCTGATAATGGCTCATTAAAAGACTTTGGTATTCACTATCAGCAGACGGACCTGAAAGATGGAAAGATCGACATTGAAACAGTTCTGAAGAATATGAATGATCATACAAAAGTTATTGGTATACAACGTTCCAAGGGCTATGCGGTAAGGCCGTCTTTTACAATAAAGGATATCCGTAAAGCTGTTTCAGAAATTAGGAAGCATTATCCGGAGGTCATTGTTTTTGTGGATAACTGTTACGGAGAATTTGTAGAAGCTGAAGAGCCGATAGAAGCAGGTGCCGACTTAATTGCCGGCTCACTTATTAAAAATCCCGGGGGAGGTCTTGCGAAAACAGGTGGTTATCTTGCCGGACAGCAAAGATTAATTGACTTATGCGCTTACCGGATGACATCCCCGGGAATTGGTGCTGAAGCAGGTGCCAGTCTGAATGCATTGCAGGAAATGTATCAGGGCTTCTTTCTGGCGCCGCATGTAGTCAGCCAGGCCCTAAAAGGTGCGGTTTATACTTCGGCTCTCTTAGAGGAAGCGGGAATGGCAACTTCACCTGCCTGGAATGACTACAGAACAGATCTGATTCAGGCTGTGGAGTTTCACGACAGGGAGAAAATGATAGCCTTTTGTCAGGGGGTACAGGAATTTTCACCGGTTAATGCACATTTTACGCCTTATCCCGATTATATGCCTGGTTATGAAGATGATGTCATTATGGCAGCGGGTACATTTGTTCAGGGATCAAGTATTGAATTATCGGCAGACGGCCCTCTGCGTCCGCCTTATGCAGCTTATATTCAGGGTGGGCTTACGTATGAGCATATAAAAATTGCCATTACAGCTGCCCTGCAAAAAATGAATTCTTTATAAATGGCTGTATAATAAAGACGAATCTGACTCAGAGCTGGGACATTAAATGTCTCGGCTTTTTTATATTGACCGATTATTTCTCCACTAAACGCACTAAGTCTCATGAATGATCATCGGTGGTATGGAACGATTCAGTATTTCTGCTGAACATTAATTCTGAATAAAAATAATTTTTATTTTAAAATTATGCATAAAACGCATGAGATAAGGGAACAAAAAACTAGTCAGGTAAATATCATGTAATAAAACCTAACATGTAGTTGACAGATAATTTAACATGTTATATAGTTAAATTGTCGACAGGCAAGAAAGGGGTTATATGATGGGCAGTGATATTAGACGCAGCATGCCACTCTTTCCAATTGGAACAGTCATGCAGCTGGCCGATTTAACCGCCCGTCAGATTCGCTACTATGAAGAGCATGGGTTAATCGCACCGGCCAGAACGGAAGGTAATCGCCGTCTCTTCTCATTAAATGATATTGATAAGCTGCTTGAGATTAAAGATTTGCTTGAGCAGGGGGTCAATATGGCTGGTATTAAGCGAATCCTGGGGGATGGCACAGAAGCCGAATCAGATCGACCTGCTAAAAAGCCGGACTTATCAGAAGGTGAATTAAGAAAACTGTTAAAACAGGAAATGATGGGTAATGGCAAGTACAGCAAAAACAGTTTAAGAGCGGGAGACCTTTCAAGGTTCTTTCGTTAAAAAATTACATAAAAAACAGGAGGAATCACACAATGAGTAAGTATTCAAGAGAAGACATTATGAAAATGGCAAAGGAACAAAATGTAAACTTTATCAGACTTCAATTTACTGATATCCTTGGTACAATCAAAAACGTTGAAATTCCTGTAAGTCAGTTAGAAAAAGCACTTGATAACAAAATGATGTTTGACGGATCATCTATCGAAGGTTTTGTGCGTATTGAAGAATCCGATATGTACCTTTTCCCTGATCTTGATACATGGGTTGTATTCCCTTGGACAGCCGGAGACGGTAAAGTTGCACGTCTGATCTGTGATATTTACAGCCCTGACGGTACACCATTTGCAGGGGATCCGCGTAACAATCTAAAGCGCGTATTGACTGAAATGGAAGAGCTTGGATTTACTGATTTCAACCTTGGACCTGAGCCGGAATTTTTCCTCTTCAAACTTGATGTAAATGGTGAACCGACACTTGAATTAAATGATAAAGGCGGATATTTTGACCTCGCACCAACAGATCTTGGTGAAAACTGCCGTCGTGATATCGTAATTGAACTTGAAAAAATGGGCTTTGAAATTGAAGCGTCTCACCACGAAGTTGCACCTGGACAGCATGAAATTGATTTCAAATACGCTGATGCAGTTTCTGCATGTGATGATATCCAGACATTTAAGCTTGTTGTTAAAACAATTGCAAGAAAGCACGGACTGCATGCTACATTTATGCCAAAACCATTATTTGGTGTTAACGGATCAGGTATGCACTTCAATATGTCATTATTTAAAGACGGAAAGAACTCATTCTTTGATGAAGGTGCAGAAAGTCAGCTAAGTGAGACAATGAAACAGTTCATGGCTGGTATTCTAAAGCACGCTTCAGGATTTACAGCTGTGACAAACCCTACTGTAAACTCATACAAGCGTCTTGTACCAGGTTATGAAGCGCCTTGCTACATTGCATGGTCTGCAAGAAACCGCAGCCCGTTAGTCAGAATCCCGGCTTCACGTGGAATGAGTACACGTGTTGAGGTTCGTTCTGTCGATCCATCTGCAAACCCGTACCTTGCAATGGCTGTAATGCTTAAAGCAGGTCTTGATGGAATTAAAAATAGTCTGACACCACCTGAATCAATTGACAGAAACATCTATGTAATGGACAAAGAAGAGCGTGAAGCTGCAGGTATTAAAGATCTTCCTGGTACTCTTTTTGCAGCCCTTGAAGAGCTTAAGAACGACCAGGTTATTATTGATGGTCTAGGAGAGCACATCTTTGAGCACTTCGTGGAAGCGAAAGAAATCGAGTGGGATATGTTCCGTACGCAGGTTCACCCATGGGAGAGAGAACAGTATTTAGAAATGTATTAATTATTCAAACCTCTGAAGCAATTTCGCTTCAGAGGTTTTTTATATGTAATCTGGTCAAAATATAAAAAGCCGGGTATATAAAGGCTAAGGGGGGATTGTAATGGCAGATTCATATAGAGGATTTAAATCAAAAGAAGGATATGAGCTGTACCAATCTGCGTATCAGAAAGTGATGAAGTTATGGGAAACACCTTATCAGGAACGTATCATTACTACTACTTTTGGAGACATTTCGGTTCTTGAGTGCGGGAACCAGGATAAGGAGCCGCTCCTCTTTTTTCATGCATTTGGTTTCAGTTCTGCGGAATGGTATAAATGTGCGGAAGAATTAGCAGATGAATTTAAGCTTTATTTTGTTGATGTGCTGGGAGAGTTTAATCAAAGTAATACAAAAGAGCATTTAAACGAACGGGAAGATTATATCATGTGGATCACAGAGCTTCTTAATGAATTGAAGATTGCAAAAGTAACTATAGTAGGTCATTCCAACGGCGGATGGCATGCGCTTAATTTTGCTATTTTAAAGCCCGACAGAGTGAAATCATTAATTGTTTTTTCACCGGCAGCTTCAATCAAAAGAATGAATCTGTCTTTCTACTCAAGGTTGCTACTAACAAACCTGATTCCGAGCGAATCAGTTATCATCAGCCAGTTCTGCAGGTGGCTCACAGTTAAGAAGGAAGAGGGGCAGGAACGGCTGTTTAAGCTTTACTATCTTGGACAAAAGCATGTGACCTGGGAGTATGTGATGACGCCCCCTAAGTTGTTTAAAGATCATGAACTCGATACATTAATGATGCCTGTCCATATCGCGGTTGGACGTGATGAAGTAATTTATGATCCATATACCTTACTTAAAAAAGCCGAAGATAAAATCAGAGGCTGTAAAACACATATGTTTGATTCAGGAGGGCATATGCTGCCAATTGAAATCCCCGGGGAGGTTTCCTCATTTATAAAAAAAGTGCTCGCTGACATAAAATGATATTAATCATGAAGCATTAAAAAAGCTGGACGCTTTGACAACTTTGTCAAAACGTTCAGCTTTTTTAATGAACCTGTCTATATACTCCTACCACTTTTCCAAGGATGGATACGTTATTTAAGATAATTGGTGCCATAGAAGAATTTTCAGGCTGGAGTCTGACATAATCCTTTTCTTTAAAGAAGCGTTTTACTGTTGCTTCATCTTCATCCGTCATTGCTACCACAATGTCCCCGTTGTTCGCAGTATTTTGTTGTTTCACAATGACAAGATCTCCGTCTAAAATGCCGGCTTCAATCATAGAATCTCCCATAATCTCTAACATGAACACAGCATCATCAGATGAAGCCAGTCTTTCAGGGAGCGGGAAATACTCCTCAACATTTTCAATTGCTGTAATCGGCGACCCGGCTGTAACTTTCCCCACAAGCGGAACGTTGACTACGCGCTGTGTCGGGATTTTATCCTCCTCGAGGGATATAACTTCAATCGCTCTCGGTTTTGTTGGATCACGCCTGATTAAGCCTTTACTTTCAAGTCTTGCAAGATGTCCATGAACGGTAGAACTTGAAGCTAGTCCAACCGCAAGGCCGATTTCACGAACGGAAGGCGGATAACCTTTGTCCTGAACTTCACGTTTAATAAAGTTTAATATATCAAGCTGTCGTTTTGATAACTTCTTCACGCTTCAGCACCTCTTTTCAGATTAAAACTTTTCTAAATTATAGCATAGCGTTTTTAAAAATACAAACATAAGTTCGAGTTTTTGTGTTGACCAAAACAAATGTTCGTATTATACTCAGATTAATAAAAGCGAACACATATTCGATGGAGGCGATTAATAATGACTGCATTGTGGAGAAAATATTCATTTGTTATTCTATTCGTGGTGACTGCGCTGTTTTTCAGTTTATTTTTAGTTTTTACCAATACAGCAAACAGTGATGCAACATACGCAGCAATTACCGTTAAAAATGGAGATACGCTTTGGGCATACGCTGAGGAATATGCAAGCCATACATCCATGACCCCGGAAAAGTTTATTGAGTGGGTAACTGAACATAATGAGCTTTCTTCTCATGTCATTGTAGCGGGAGAACAACTTGAGCTGCCGGTGCCTGAGGAAGCTTTTGATTTCAGTGAAGACGCGATACACCTGGCATCTGAACAGAAATAAGGAGTGATCGTGTTGAAAGTAATTATTTATTGCAGAGTCAGTACAGAAAAAGAAGCACAGGAAACATCACTTGCAAGGCAGGAAGAGGAGTTAAAACACCTTGCCGTCAAAATGAATTATCAGGTCGTTTCAACCATCAGTAAGAGAGAAAGCGGGTTTGATCTGGACCGTGAGGGTGTATTTGAATTACTGGATCATATACGGCTGTATGAAGCGGAAGGCCTTCTGATTCAGGATGAAACGCGTATAGGAAGAGGTAATGCAAAAATTGCTTTATTGCATACTTTGCATAAAGAAGGAATAAAAATATATACCATTGCCCATGACGGTGAGCTGCAGCTGTCTGAATCAGATTCGATGATCCTTCAGATTGTCAGTATGGTGGAAGAACACCAGAGGAAGCTACATAACCTGAAAATAAAAAGAGGGATGAAACGTGCGGTTGAGCAGGGATTTAAACCGCAGAGAAATCTTAAAAACCGTGGTAATAAAGAAGGGCGGGAAAAAATCGAAATACCCGTGGATGAAATTGTCAGGCTGCGCAGTAACGGATTGACCTTTCAGGAGATTTCATCTGTATTGAGAGGTCTCGGGCATCCTGTATCAAAAGCCACCGTTCACAGAAGGTATGTTGAATATATGGAATCAGAGATGCAATAAACAAATTACTTGTCAAATTTTCACCTTTCTTTTAACATACATAGGAGCTTACCTGAAAGAAAGGGTGAAAAACATGTTATCTGAAGACAAGATTAAAAGAATCAATGAGTTATCAAAGAAATCTAAAGAAGATACACTTTCAAAAACTGAAGCTGATGAACAGCAGGCACTTAGGCAGGAATATCTCGAGGCATTCAGAGGTTCAATGAAACAGACGATTGAAAATGTAACTGTTATTGATCCTGAGGGTAAAGATGTTACGCCGCAAAAACTTAAAGATGCAAAAAATAGGAATAAGCTGAACTAATATTTTCCTGAATTGCAGGCAGGATTTGAACTTTTTTAATAAAAAGAAGAGATGTTTGTACATCTCTCTTTTTTTTTTGTACAATAGGACGTATCACGTGAGTTAGAGAGGATGTAGATGATGTTTAACAAGACAGATGATTTAGCAATCAACACAATCAGGACATTATCAATTGATGCAATTGATAAAGCAAACTCGGGTCACCCGGGCCTGCCGATGGGGGCTGCTCCATTTGCATATACTTTGTGGACTCAGTTTATGAATCATAACCCTAAGAATCCGGACTGGTTCGACCGTGACCGCTTTGTACTTTCAGCAGGACACGGCTCGATGCTGCTTTATAGCTTACTGCATCTTTCCGGATATGATTTATCGCTTGATGAGATTAAAAACTTCAGACAGTGGGGATCTAAAACGCCAGGTCACCCGGAGTTCAAACATACAAAAGGCGTTGAAGCAACTACGGGTCCTCTTGGTCAGGGAATTGGTATGGCTGTTGGTATGGCGATGGCTGAAAAACATTTAAGTGCCAAATTTAACCGTGACGACTTTAATGTAGTTGATCATTATACTTATACATTATGTGGCGATGGAGACCTGATGGAGGGTGTGTCCTCAGAAGCTGCTTCACTTGCAGGTCACCTGAAGCTTGATAAGCTGATCGTGCTTTATGATTCAAATGACATTTCTCTTGACGGGGATCTTGACCGTTCATTCTCAGAAAGTGTGAAAAAGAGATTTGAATCTTACAATTGGCAGTATATTCGTGTTGACGATGGAAATGATGTAGCGGAAGTTGCAGATGCGATTAAGGCAGCAAAAGCTGACTCTGACCGTCCGACAATGATCGAAATTAAAACAGTGATCGGTTTTGGTTCACCAAACAGAGCAGGTACATCAAAAGCTCATGGTGCTCCACTAGGTAATGAAGAATCAATTCTTGCTAAAAAAGCGTATCAGTGGGAAGCAGAAGAGGCATTTTATGTGCCTGACGAGGTATACAAGCGATTCGAGGAACTGGTTGTAGATAATGGTGCTGAAAAAGAAAAAGAGTGGAACGAGAAATTCGAAAACTATAAATCTGCTTATCCGGAACTTGCACAGGAGCTTGAGGATGCAATGAACGGAAAGCTTGCAGATAACTGGGATAAGGACCTACCTGTTTATGAAGAAGGAAAATCCCTTGCAAGCCGTGCATCATCAGGTGAAGTGCTGAATGCCATTTCAAAGACGGTTCCAACACTGTTTGGCGGCTCAGCCGACCTTGCCGGATCAAATAACACAATGATGAAAGATGAAGCTGATTTCACACCTGAAACACCGGAAGGCAGAAACATCTGGTTTGGTGTTCGTGAATTTGCAATGGGAACTGCGCTTAATGGAATGGCGCTTCACGGAGGTCTGCGTGTGTACGGCGGTACATTCTTTGTATTCAGTGATTATGTCAGACCGGCAATCAGACTATCAGCTTTAATGGGTGTTCCGGTTACTTATGTATTTACACATGATAGTATTGCAGTTGGAGAAGACGGTCCAACGCATGAACCGATTGAACAACTGCCTTCACTCAGAGCGATGCCGGGCTTATCAGTCATTCGTCCTGCTGATGGTAATGAGGTTGCTGCTGCGTGGAAACTTTCTATGGAAGCGCAGGATCATCCGACAACACTTGTATTGACGCGTCAGGGTCTTCCTACTATGCCTGGTTCTGCAGAGAACGCTTATGAAGGTGTTAAAAAAGGAGCTTATGTCTTATCACCATCTGAAAAAGGAGAAGCTGATGTTCTTCTTCTTGCCAGCGGCTCTGAAGTGGGACTTGCGTATGAAGCTCAGCAGTCTCTTCGTGAGAAAAATATCGATGCAGCTGTTGTTTCCATGCCATCATGGGATCGCTTTGAGCAGCAGTCAGCTGATTATAAGCAATCAGTCCTGCCAAAGAATGTGAAGAAACGTTTCGCACTTGAGATGGCTTCACCACTTGGCTGGGAACGTTATACAGGTGATGAAGGTGAAGTACTTGGTATCGATACTTTTGGTGCTTCAGCTCCAGGCGGTACAGTACTTGAGGAATACGGTTTTACAGTGGAAAACGTTGTGAAACGTGTAGAAGCATTACTACAGTCATAATGAAATGATAAAGCTGGTGGGCATCAAATTTGCCCACCAGCTTTATTTTGGGAAGTGCAGCTGGTAAAATGTAAAATTAATTTCATATAACTGCACGAATTATGTAATAAATGATTGTATAATAAGCAGTGTTCTTGTACACTTTTATATGAAAGTAACAAATAGGAGGCAATATGAAATGGAATTATGGCTTGCAATTGTATTAATTGTTGTTGCTTTGCTGGCCGGAGTCGCACTTGGATTCTTCATCGCACGTAAATATATGATGACTTATCTTAAAAAGAACCCGCCGATTAATGAGCAAATGCTTCGCATGATGATGATGCAGATGGGAATGAAACCGTCGCAGAAGAAAATCAATCAGATGATGAGCGCTATGAATAAACAACAAGGCAAATAATAAATGAACAGGAGGCTGTGACATCAAAAATGTCCAGCCTCTTTATATTTGCTATTTAACAGCCTGAAACAATTTTCGATGATCAGCAGGCTGTACAGACAAAATAAAAAAGGCTTCACAAAGAGGAAGCCTTTTTTATTTTGTCTGTACTTCTAACGCAGCAGGTCTGAAGGTGTGTATTTTTTCAAATTCATTTAACAGGTCGTCAAGCTCCTGAGAATAACGAACGGCGGAAGGGGACGATAATCCTTCTTTAGCAGCTGTCCGTATCAACACCTGACGCTTATCTTCAATTGCTTCAAGTAGCTTCTTTTGTTGATCCCCCATTCAAAGTCTACCCTTTCATCAGGATCCTCTATTAAAGGAACCTATACATTATTTGTCATTCATTTAACTTAGGGTCTAGTATACAGAAAAAAGGATAAATTGAAAAGAAATTAATCCCTAATCCCAATAATTTTACAAGTTCATTTGTGACAAAACTATAACTTCTGCAAATTGCACTGATACATATTATAGTAAAGGCAATGAGAACTCAACGCAGATTTGCTAAAATGAATCTAGCGAATACGGATCGGAGTGTTTTTATGGAAGATTTAAATATTTTATGGGCATTCGGCGCAGGATTCTTAAGCTTTATCTCTCCATGTGTTTTACCGCTTTATCCTGCATTTTTGTCCTATATAACAGGAATGTCTGTAGACGATTTATCTAAAGGTAAGGGCATGAGACAAAAATCTAGTCTGCTTCATACGCTGTTCTTCCTGCTTGGGTTTTTACTGGTCTTTATCGGTCTCGCCTTTACTTCCACATGGATCTCAGGAGTCTTCATACAGTATCAGGACATGATCCGTCAAATAGGTGCAATATTAATTGTCGTATTTGGATTAGTCATTGTTGGTGTATTTTCTCCGGAGTTCCTGATGAAGGAAAGAAGATTGAGCTTTAAATCAAGACCTTCAGGCTATTTGGGATCATTGTTAATTGGCCTTGCTTTTGCAGCTGGCTGGACACCGTGCATGGGTCCAATCTTAGGCGCAGTATTTACGCTATCCGCTTCTAACCCTGGATCGGGCTTTCCATATATGATGGCATACTTCCTGGGCTTTGCGCTACCATTTTTTATTCTTTCATTCTTCATCGGTAAAACGAATTGGATAAAGAAGAAAAGTCTGGTGATCATGAAGACCGGTGGATGGGTAATGATTGGAATGGGTGTCATTTTGTTCTTCGATGGTCTTACCTGGATTATTGAGCTGATGCTCCCGATCTTTGGTGATTTCACAGGGTTTTAGGCGAGTAAATTCATATGAGCATTAAAAAACTGAGACGAATTCGTCTCAGTTTTTTTAAAAGAAAAATTTTACTATGCATGATAGTTGAAGGACTTTTAGATTAGTTGTATAGTTAATATTAACTATATTAGTAAGGGTGATATAAATGACAAAAGTTCTTGTTGTGGATGATGCGAAGTTTATGAGAATGACGTTAAAGAACGTGCTTGAAAACTCCTCATTTCAGGTGGTCGGTGAAGCTGAGAACGGGGAAGAAGCAGTAGAAATGTATAAATCTTTACATCCTGATCTTGTTACGATGGATATCACAATGCCTGTACTGGATGGTATATCCGCTGCAAAAGAAATATTAAAAGAAGATCCTAAAGCAAATATCATCATGTGTTCAGCAATGGGACAGCAGAAGATGGTGATTGAAGCGATTGAAGCAGGGGCTAAAGATTTTATTGTTAAGCCTTTTGACAGTACGCGGGTTGTAGAATCTTTAAGCAGAGTGGTAAATAAGTAAAGCAGCAGGCGCCTTTTACAAACAGGGGAATCTCTATTATACTTAATTGAGGTTTTACATACGTAAGAAATTAAGGATGGGTGCTTATGCTTGTTTATCTTTCAACAATTGCCGCTGTCATAATGGGAACGGCTGTATTTATAATCAGGTTAAAGGCTGCTAAAAAGCCTGTAACAGCCAGGAAAATTTTTCTGCCTCCGATTTTTATGAGTACAGGTGCTTTAATGTTTATTTTTCCGTATTTTCGTGTAACCCCATTAGAAGCGATCGAAGCGCTAGTAGTTGGGGCTTTGTTTTCTATTGTTCTGATCAAGACGTCAAAATTTGAACAGAAAGCTGATGGTATCTACCTTAAAGCCTCTAAAGCTTTTCCGTTTATTCTGATTGGGCTCCTTGTACTGAGAATTTTAATGAAGCTTGCTTTAAGTACAACGATTGAACTTGGAACTTTAAGCGGAATGTTCTGGATTCTGGCTTTTGGAATGATTGTACCCTGGAGAGCTGCGATGCTGATACAATTTAAAAGAATGCAAAAAGACTCCGGTCCGCAATCTGCTCAGATGGCGTAATAACGTAAAAAAACATCACATTTTTGTGATGTTTTTTTATAAGGCGAATAAATCTTCATACTCCGCGATATCAATATTCAATTCATTCAGTTTTTTTCTTAAAAATTTGTGGTCTCTTTTAGGGGTTGCAACAATATAGCCCCTGACGATCAGATCGAGCGTAATTCTGTCAGCATTTTCTGTGATCGCAAGCTTGCCGATATTGCCTGCTATTTTTTGTTTTGCCACATCACGGAATAATTCAGGGACCGGGCTGACAAGTTCATTCAGAAGTTCCTTTTCTTTAGTTCCCCATAAATGAATCGTCTTATTAACATAATGTTCTTCCCAATCCAGGTCTGATTTTCCATCTTCTTTAGGCATTCTCTTCAGGAATTTCCTGAACATAAAAAATCCGCCTATTCCAAACAAAGAGACAAGCACGACGACCCAGAAAAGTATAAACCATAAAAACCAGCCTTCAAGCACATTCGTCACTCCGTTCACTTAATCTACGATTATTATAAAGGAGTTTATGAATGGCTTCAAGAACTGGTTCATAAAGACATGTATGAAGTTTGTCATCTGTGTGAATAAGGAAGGTGGCGGGAATCATTTTACCTGACGATAGCCAAGAGAGAGTAACTGGTGTAGGTTTTCACGGCGGACTTCATAAATATTTTCGTTGTCAGCAGTAACGCGGATGTAATCTTCTGACTCCAACTCATGGTGTTCAACATATTCTGTTTCGATTTTTCGCATATTTGTTCCTCCTTTCGGTTGTATATACAATAATATCTGAAAATTCAAATTAATAAATCAGTCAAAAGTATGAATTTTTATACGTTTTTGGTACCAGTTCAAAACAGCCGGCTTATAACAAACGCCTGTTCTGTTATAATGAAGTCATCATGCTTTAAAGGGGAATGATCTGATGAAATTTTTACATACAGCTGACTGGCACCTTGGAAAGCTTATCCACGGCGTGTACATGACGGAAGACCAGTCAGAAATTCTTGAACAATTTGTCGAGTTGGCTGACCGTATAAAGCCTGATGCAATTATTATAGCAGGAGATCTGTATGATCGTTCGGTACCACCTGCAGAAGCTGTCAATCTATTAAATGAAACTTTATACAAATTGAATGTTGATATGAAAATACCGGTTGTCGCAATCTCAGGAAATCACGACAGTGCTGATCGTATCGCCTTTGGTTCAGCGTGGTACAAGCATTCAGATCTTCACGTAACAGGTAAGTGGAGTCCTGTATTAAAAGGAGTTGAAATTAAAGGGGTCAGGTTTCATTCAGTCCCATACGCGGAACCATCTGTTATAAGGGAAACGTTAAAAGATGATTCAATCACCTCACATCATGATGCGATGAAGCAGGTGGTTGCATCAATTTCATCCCTAGAAGATTTCGGAGAGAAACCGGAAGTTCTGGTTGGTCATTCATTTGTAACAGGAGGCTCAACGACTGACTCTGAAAGAACCCTGTCAGTAGGAGGGGCCGGTACTGTCGGTAAAGAATTGTTTGATTCATTTACTTACACTGCGCTGGGTCACTTACATAGCCCTTATGCAATCAGGGATGAAAAAGTTCATTATTCCGGCTCCCTGATGAAATATTCATTTTCAGAAGCAAATCATAAAAAGATGGTCAAATGTGTAACGATAGAAAATCAGGAGGTTTCAGTGGAAGAAATTTTACTGAAGCCAAAAAGGGATATGGTGATTCTCCGTGGGTCACTGGAAGAGCTGATGAAACAGGATTTCTATGATCGTAAAGAAGACTATATAAAAGCTGTTCTGACAGATGAAGGCGCATTAATTGATCCTATCAACAGACTCAGATCTGTTTATCCGAATGTTCTTCATCTGGAAAGAGAATCAACAGAACGTGATAAAAAAAGGGATCGCCAAGTGCGTGAGAAACATGAAAACCTGTCAGATACGGAATTATTCAGGCGGTTCTTTGCGTATGTGACAGAAGCAGAATGGACAGAGGAATTAGAAGCAGAATTGAAAGAGAGTCTGAACGTAAGTCTTAAGGGAAGTGATGAATCATGAGACCAAAAAAATTAATCATCCGTGCATTCGGTCCATATGCAAACACAGAAGAAATAAATTTTGAAGAGCTTGGTTCAAGGACAATGTTTGTTATTTCCGGTAAAACGGGTGCGGGTAAAACAACAATATTCGATGCGATCGCTTTTGCACTCTACGGTAAAACGAGCGGTGAAGAGAGGTCTGCTCAGGATTTAAGAAGTGATTTTGCAGAGCAGAATATGCTGACCAGCGTTGATTTTACATTTTCACTGAAAAACAGAACCTATCGTATTGTACGTTCACCAATTCAGAGCAGAAGAAAAGCAAGAGGTGAAGGTTTTACCACAGTCAGCGCCAAGGCGGAAATATATGAGGTTACAGATGGAGAGGAAAAACTTCTTGGGTCAACATTAAGTGAATCAGATGATCAGATCAACAGGCTGATGCAGCTGGATTTCCATCAGTTCAAACAAATTCTGATGATTCCACAGGGTGAGTTCAGAACGCTGCTAACGTCGGATAGTACCGATAAAGAGAGAATTCTTCAAAAATTATTCCATACTGAATCTTACCGTTACTTCCAAGAGTATCTAAAATCCAAATCAAAAGAGCTCAGAGAAGAGGCTGCAGGCTTCTTAAAGGATCGCACCAGATTTTATGATTTGCTTAACCCTCTTGATCACCTAGAATTAACCGACGCGTTAAATCAGGAGGTGAAACATGACAAGCTAATTCTAACACTAGTAAATAACTTAGTAGCAACTCAGAAAGAAAAATTCGAAAGTCAAAAGCACATCATTCAAAATAAAAAAGAACAATATAAAGATATTTTAAAGAAAATTGAAAACGCCCTTTATATTGAGCGGGCTTTCAAAGAGCTGCAAAAAACGCATGAAGATCTGGCTCAATTAAAAGAAAGGCAGAAAGAAATTGCCGGGTGGAAAGATAGATTGCGCATTGCCAGAGAAGCAGATCAGATCTGGCCGTTTTATAAAGAAGTTCTGACAAAAGAAAAAGAATCTGAACAAAGAACGCGTTTTAAAGAAGAAACACATGCTCAATTATCTGTCATTCAGCAGGAGTACAACCAGTTGAAACAGAAAATGGAACATTTAAATCAACAAAAAGAAGAAATTGCTTCTGATGAAAAAAAATTAAATGATTTATATTTATTAAAACAAAAGCTTGAACGGTATTTATTTAAAACAGAAGAGCTGACACGTCATGCTCAATCAGGAAAAGCTGATAAAGAAAAGCTGGACAAATTAAAAGAGCAACTTGCTGAATATGAAAAGTTAAAAACGGATCTGTCAGTTAAACAGCAGAAATGGTATGAACAACAGGCGAAGTCAGCAGATTTAAAAGTTGAGATAAGTGAACTGACCAGTTTTTTAAAAATATGCAGGGAGCTTGAGGAAATTAAGTCTGCCAGGAATCATCTGGAAAATGATTTAAAAGTAAAGAATGACAACCTCTTGAAGATTAACAGAGAGCTGATAAAAGAGCAGACTGAACTGGATAAAGCACAGAATGAGCAATTTATTCAGCATGCATTTGAATTATCCGGACAGTTAAAACAAGGTGAGGCATGCCCTGTATGCGGCTCTACACATCATCCGAGTCCTGCTGTCAGAGAAGGGGAAACAATCGATACTGAGGTGATCCAACAAAATATTCAATCTTTTCATTCGGAAAAAATCAGAAACGAATCAGCTATTGAGCATGCTGAAAACAGAATGAATCAAATAGATCTGGAATTAAAGAAACTGAACGGGGAAAAAGAATCCTCAAAGTATTTTAATGAGCGTTACAGCATGAATCATTATATTGAAATGAAGGGTGCCTATGAACAGGAGCAACATGTGCTGTCTATCCAGTTAAAAGACGGTGAACCCTCAGCAGAAATAAAGACTGCAGAACAAAAAATTCTGAAACTTCATCAGGATATTCAACAGCTTGAAGCACTTGTACAGAAAAAGCGCGATGATTATATTTCTATCAGGAGTCAGGTAAATCAACTAAAAGAAGAGATTCCGGAGAAGTATCTTAATAAGGAATTTTTGAGCAGTGAAATCAGTGCGCTAGAAAAAAATATTCAGCATTTTAAAATGCAATATGAACAATCTGAAGCAAAATTCCTGCATGCTGATAAAGAGTTTAACAGACTGTCAGAAAGATTGAAGCAGGCGGAAAATGAAGTTTTAAATACAGAAAAATCACTAAAAGAAGCATCAGATCATCTTCAGGATGCGCTTGAAAAGTCTTTATTTGATCAAATGGGTGAACTGGTCGAAGGGAAGCTTTCTGATACAGAACGGGAAGAACTCGATCAAAGTGTTTCATCTTACGAGAAGAAACTATTTTCATTAAATGAATACGCTGAAAAACTGAAAATTGATCTAGAAGATGTTTCGAAACCTGATATGAAGTTACTGGAATCAGAAAAAACAGCAGTTGAAACTGAACTCACCAAGCTTGAGGAAGAACATTCATGGCTCTCTGCTTATATTCAGCAACATGAACAAATACTAAAAAATCTTGATGAAAACCTGGCAGCTTCTGCAGAGACCGAAAAACGGTATCTGCTAACTGGGCAGTTATCAGAAATCGCTAATGGTCAAAATGAATTGAAGCTGACGTTTGAACGGTTTGTGCTGGCATATTATCTCGAAGACATTTTAATCGTTGCAAATGAAAGACTGCTGAAAATGACATCAGGGCGGTACGAACTGCACAGAAAAGAAGACCGTTCAAAAGGTAATAAGCAGGGGGGGCTAGAGCTATTAGTAATGGATCACTATACAGGACAGCAAAGACATGTTAAAACGCTGTCAGGTGGTGAAGCATTTAAAGCATCACTGGCGCTCGCGCTCGGATTGGCTGATGTTGTACAGTCATATGCAGGCGGGGTGTCACTGGAGACCATGTTTATCGATGAAGGTTTCGGAACACTTGATCCTGAATCTCTTGATCAGGCTATCGAATCCTTAATGGATATTCAGTCAGGTGGAAGGCTTGTAGGTGTCATATCCCATGTACCTGAATTAAAAGAACGGATCGATGCTAGGTTAGAAGTGTTTTCAACGAAAGGCGGCAGCTCAACGAAATTTATTTTTGAAACGCTCTAAGTGTCACAATATATACAACATAATACAACAGACTGCCTTGTAACGACTTACTCATTTATGTACGATTGAGTGCAGATGAGTAAAGAGATAAAGGAGCTTTAACATGAATAAAAGAATGATGACTGCCGGAATAACTGCAGCAATCCTGGTGTCAGCGTGTTCAGGTGGTTTCGAAGGCAATATGGAAGAAGAGTTAAATGCATTTGAATTTACGAATCATGACGGCGAGCAGATCACAAATGAGGATTTAGAAGGGACACCTGTGGTTGCGAATTTTATATTTACAAACTGCGACACAGTTTGCCCGCCTATGACGTATAATATGACAGGTTTGCAAGAGGCGATTGAAGATGAAGGTGTGGAAAATTACCGGATGGTTTCTTTCAGTGTCGACCCTGAGCGCGACACTCCGGAAGCACTGCAGGAATTTATGGGGCGTTACGACCTGAATGAAGATAAGTGGGATTTTTTAACCGGGTATCAGTTTGATACAGTCAGCTCACTTGCACTTGAATCGTTTCAGGGACTTGTGGTCGATGACCCTTCGTCAGACCAAATGACACACCCAACAAGTATTTATCTGATCAGCCCGGACGGAGTTGTCGTAAAAAGTTATGATGGCTATCAGTCTGTACCTGAAGATGAAATAATCGCTGATCTTAAAGCGCTTGGAGACAGCTGATTCGGAGGAGCAAAGTGAAAAAGAAGTGGTATAAACAAAAAAGATGGTATTTAATTGTGTTCGCAATGATTTATTTCAGTATCATGATCTATCATCAGTACAAACCGCTTCCGGAAGGGATATCTTATCGAAGTGAAGTAAGAAGGGCTGAGAGCGTAAAGTTTTATCGTGACCTTACTTACACAGAAAATGGTGAAAGAACACTGGATCATCAAATATTTGAGAGAGTTTATGAGATGATCGGGGAAGCAGAAGATTTTATTGTGATCGATATGTTTATGATGGATGGCAGGGTCAGTGAGAAAAAAGGTTATCCGGATCTAAGTGGAAGTTTAATGAATGAGTTGATTGAGAAAAAGGAGAAATTCCCTGAGATGCCGATTATTTTTATAACTGACCCTTTTAACACGGGATATGGATCTTATGAGGGAGCATGGTTAGAACCGATGAAAGATGCAGGAATCGATGTAGTGATATCGAATCTCGATCCTCTCAGAGATCCAACCCCTTTATATTCATCAGCATGGAGAATGGGACCGAAATATTTCGGTCAGAGCGGTACAGGCTGGATTATGAATCCATTTGTCGACGGTGGTCCGGAAATGACGTTCAGATCTTATCTGGCATTGGCAAATGTGAAGGCCAATCATCGTAAAGCAGTCATTACTGATCAAAGTGCAATGGTTCTTTCAGCCAATGCACATAATGAATCAGGTTTTCACAATAATGTGGCTTATGAAGTGTCTGGTCCAGTTATAGAAGATATGCTGGAGGCTGAAGCAGCTGTAGCAAGAATGTCAGGCTATCTGAAGGATTTTCCTGAATTTGATTCGCAGGAAGAAAAAAATCCAGATGGTCCGCTAGAAGTGACTTATACCACGGAAGGTGAGACGTTATCGCAGGTTCTGGATGCTATTGGGGATACAGAATCAGGAGATGAAATATGGCTGGCGATGTTTTACCTTTCTGAACCGAACATTGTTGATGCATTAATCAATGCCGCAAATAACGGAGTGAAGGTTTCTTTTATTCTTGATCCGAATGAAACTGCATTTGGCAATAAGAAAACCGGGCTCCCAAACAGACCGGTTATCAACGAAATGAATGAAAATTCCGATCAGCAGATGAACGTTCGCTGGTATAATGTCGATATAGAACAATATCACCCGAAAATGATGTATATAAAAGCAGCCGATGAAGGTACGATTATTTCCGGCTCCGCGAACTTTACTATGAGGAACATGAAAAATTATAATCTCGAAAACAATATTACGATTTCAGGACCATTGACTGAAGGTGTCATGATCGATACTGAACAATATTTTAACCGGCTATGGAATAATGAAGGCGCTGAATATACCGTACCGCTTGAAGAGTATCAGGACACTCTTTCTTTCTGGCAAAGAGGTGTATACTGGCTGCAAAAAAGCCTGAAACTGACCACGTATTGATTTAGGGGGACTTATTTGAACCGGAAACAATGGGTTTTACTTATTACAATGTCAACTGTACTGATGACGAGTGCAATTACACTCATCCTGTTAATCATATCAGAACCTTCATTGGATGATTATGATGTCAGACCGGCTCAACTTGAAGAGGATGAGCCGGAATCTGATCCTCCTCAGAATGGTGCTACAGAAGAATCAGCTGAAGAAAGAGAAAATAAAGTACCTCCCGCAAATGATTCTCATGTAGTTGAGCCGGCTGAAGATGAAACTGATACGGTCAATGATCATTATGGTAAAACGTCTGAACCTGACGATCAGAAGGAGATCGAATCGGATAAGAATCAAAAAACAGAACAGAAAACGGATATCAATTTAGAGGATCCGCAATTACCAGAAGAGCCTGAAATTAACTTTGAAGATGTTAACTAGATAATTTTTCCTAAAAACGCCTTGTATAACCAGGCGTTTTATTTTTTATACTGCATAACACTTGTAACGCATGAATTCAGTATGTTACGATCATGAACGTGTTTTTAAATCCCTGTTTAGGGTATATAAGTGTAGTCCCTAATAACCAGAAGGCTATTTTACCATTTTTTGTCTATGCAAGTCTGCTGGGGAAATAAAACAGATTATAAGGAAGGAGAGTAAAATGAAAAAAATCTCAAATGTTTTTTGGATTACTTTAGCAATTGTACTTGCAGCTGTTATATATTCTATTGCTGCACCAACCAGTTTTGAAGAAGGAACGGCTAACTTACAGGCGTTTATTTCATCAACTTTCGGCTGGTATTATTTAATTATTGTTACTGGCATGGTCATATTCTGTATCGTGCTCGCATTAACTCCAATCGGACAGATCAGACTGGGTAAACCGGATGAGCGTCCGGAATATTCAACAAGCACATGGTTTGCAATGTTATTTAGTGCCGGTATGGGTATCGGACTGGTTTTCTGGGGGGCAGCTGAACCAATGCTTCACTTTGCCAGTGATCCGCCGCTTGCTGAAGCTGGCAGTGACCAGGCATTAAAAGACTCAATGCAATATACATTTTTCCATTGGGGACTTCATGCATGGGCAATTTATGCAGTCGTTGCACTTGCACTAGCCTACTTTAAATTCCGTAAAGGTGAACCGGGCCTTGTGTCTGCAACACTTATTCCTCTATTTGGTGATAGAATGCGCGGAGGCTGGGGTACTTTAGTAGATGTACTTGCAGTATTTGCAACAGTTGTCGGTGTTGCGACCACGCTAGGTTTTGGTGCTATTCAGATTAACGGCGGTTTATCTTACCTGACAGGTATTGAAATTAATTTTACTACGCAGGTAATCATCATCGCAGTCGTTACTGTTTTGTTCATGATTTCTGCATGGTCAGGCATCAGCAAAGGAATCAGATACTTATCAAACACAAACATGATTCTTGCTGTCATTCTGATGGTTGTCATGCTCATAATTGGACCTACCATGCTGATTTTGAATCTCTTTACAAATTCACTGGGTGCTTATGCACAAAACCTGCTTGAAATGAGTTTCAGAATTGCACCTCTGGATCAGGGAAATCGTGACTGGATTAATGCATGGACGATTTTCTACTGGGCATGGTGGATTTCATGGTCACCATTTGTCGGTATATTTATTGCCCGCGTATCCCGCGGACGAACAATCAGAGAATTCATGGCCGGCGTACTTGTCCTGCCATCACTTGTAAGTTTCTTCTGGTTTGCTGTATTCGGCTCAAGCTCAATTAACGTTCAGCAGCAGGGGAACGTTGATCTGACAGGACTGCTTACTGAAGAAGTGTTATTTGCGGTCTTCAATGAGTATCAGCTTGGAATTGTATTATCAGTCATTGCGATTCTTCTGATCAGTACTTTCTTTATTACATCAGCAGATTCAGCAACATTTGTATTGGGAATGCAGACAACATATGGTTCTCTCACACCTCCTAATACAGTTAAGTTAACATGGGGACTTGCACAATCAGCTGTAGCTGTCATTCTGTTATCAGCAGATGGACTGCAGGCGCTTCAGAATGCACTGATCGTTGCAGCATTTCCGTTCTCCTTTATCATGATATTAATGATGATTTCGACCTACAAAGCATTAAATCAGGAACGGAAAGACCTCGGTCTGATGTTAAGACCTAAAAAGCAGGCTGTTAAAGATAAAACTGCTAAACAAAATTCAGAAAGCTAATATGCTTTTTGAATAAATGATTGAAGTAACCCTGAGCGTCAGTTACATACTGAAGCTCAGGGTTTTTGTTTTGCCAATTGTTGATTGTGGAAGCTGCAGGGTACGCAGGTATTCAAATTCTCCGCACCATGTATTCGCATTAAATAAGGAAATTTGTTAACATTTATAGAAATATGATAGAATAGTAAAGTTAAGTTAACTTAACTAAAAGGAGAATATTGATGAAAACCCTCGATACCTACGTTAAAGAACTTCACGATACGTTTGATGAAACAAGCCGGCTGTTAACAGAGGACCTGGAGCCTCTGAGTCAATTTAATTTGACCCCTCAGCAGGAAAACTATCTAATGTTTTGTGTGAAATATGCACCGCTGACTGCCAGGGAGCTTGTGCATGAATTTCAGGTTTCAAAAAGTGCAGTGAGTCAGGTGATCGCAAGACTCGAAAAAGATCGTTTTATTGAGAGGGAACAAAACCCGGAGAATAAGCGTGAAACCCTGATTTATTTAGGACCAAAAGGAAGAATGTTTGCCAGAAGAATTAAAGATTTTAATGAAAAGATGACAGAGCAGTACTATACACACCTTTCAATCAGTGAAATTGAAGCAGTCATTAATTCGCTCAGAAAATTAAATGATGTGATTAAACAGAAGCAGGTTGAGAAATAAAACTGTATTCACTTCACTGACTGTAATTTCTGTTCACCAATCAATTATTCCGCTACAATATGAAAGTGAGTCAATATAAAGGAAGAGGTTAATGGTTTGGCAGCTAAAAATAAAAAATCAATAGGATTCAGACTGGTCGTCGCTCTCTTTACACTTGTATCAGTGCTGATTTTTTCAGCAATTTTTGTCGTTTTCAATGATGATGAATATAGAGGAAAAACACTGGATTTGCTGGAACAGAATGGTGCACCTGTAGAACTTGAAATACCTGAAGAATTTATATCAGTGTATAAAAAAGCAGCTGATGAATATGGTGTTGACTGGCGGCTTCTTGCGGCTCATCACCGGGTTGAAACCAGATTCTCCACAATGGACACACTTGTTTCTCCTGTGGGAGCAGAGGGTCATATGCAGTTTATGCCGTGTACATTTATCGGCTGGAGCCATCCGAGCTGTGAAGGCCTTGGTGAGGGTGAGATCCCTGAGGAAGAACTGACAGATCCTGCTGCGATTGATCATTACGGCGGCTATGGTATCGATGCGAATGATGATGGTGTGGCAGACCCCTATGATATAGAAGATGCGGTATTCAGTGCAGCGAATTACTTATCACAAAATGGTGCAGCAGAAGGTGATCTTGAACGGGCAATCTTTCTCTATAACCGCAGTGATCAATATGTAGAGGACGTATTAGGTTTTTACCATGATTATAAAGAAAAACATCCGTAAAGCGGTGAAGATATGCGTAAAATAGGGATTTTATTTATTGTTCTATTTTTAAGCGGCTGCAGTGAAGCCGGCTTAACAGGGGAAGTTACTTATATTGTTGACGGTGATACCATCGATGTAAAGCTGGGCGATGGATCAATTGAGAGGGTTCGATTTCTGCTGATTGATACACCTGAAACCAAGCACCCCACGATTGGTGTGCAGCCGTATGGACCAGAAGCATCAGTATTTACTGAGCAGCTTGAAGGTGAAACCGTGGAGCTTGAATTAGATGTTGCAGAAAGAGACCGTTATGGCCGAATGCTTGCATATGTATGGCATGATGGTGAGATGTTTAATGAAAAACTGCTTGAGGAAGGGTTAGCACGGGTTTCAGTGTATCCGCCTAACACAAAATATGTAGATGAATTCCGTGCTGTGGAAGCCACTGCAAAGAATGATGGGATTGGTATATGGTCAGTTGAAAATTATCAGCAGGATGAGTCAACTGTTAGTCAGGATGCCGGCTGTGATATAAAGGGGAATATTAACTCCCGCGGTGATAAAATCTATCATACAGTAGATTCACCTTATTATGATAAGACGATTCCTGAAGAGTGGTTTTGTTCGGTTGAAGCTGCTGAAGATGCGGGATTCAGAGCACCTAAATAGGAGGGGATTCAGTTGAAGAAAGAAGAATACATGAGATATGACGCTACTGGACTAGCTGGTTTGATAAAATCTAAAAATATTTCGGTCCGTGAAGCAGTTGAAACAGCTGTGAATGTGATCAATGATGAAAACCCCCGCGTAAATGCAGTAACTCATCTCAGGCTTGAAAAAGCGATGACTGAAGCTGAAAAAGCCAATATGAATACCCCTTTCGGCGGCGTGCCAATTTTATTAAAAGATATGTCTCAAAATGTTAAGGGGTCTCCCGCTACTGCAGGGTCGAACCTTCTTAAAAGCAACCTTGCATTAAAAAACAGCTATTTTACAGATAAATTAATTCAAGCCGGCTTTATCGTGCTGGGTCATACAAATGCTCCGGAATTCGGATTAAAAAACATAACTGAGCCTCTTCTTCATGGCGCATCGAGAAATCCGCTCAATGTGAATCATTCACCAGGTGGCTCTAGCGGTGGAGCTGCAGCAGCTGTTGCAAGTGGAATGGTACCGGTTGCGGGTGCCAGTGATGGAGGAGGATCGATACGCATTCCTGCTTCATTTTCGGGGTTAATCGGTTTGAAACCGACCAGGGGCAGAATGCCGGTTGGTCCAGGAACCGGCAGACAGTGGCAGGGAGCTGCGATTGACTTTTTTCTGACAAAATCGGTACGTGATACAGCCGGGTTACTTGATTGCATGCAGATTTATCAAAGGGCAGCCGCTTATCATACACCACTTTTTTCTAAAGGATATCTAAACACCTTAGAGATGAAGAATAATTTCAGGGTGGCATATTCATTCCATTCTCCGGTAGGAACGCTTGTCAGTCCTGATGCAGAACAAGCCGTACTAAAGACGGTAGACATGCTGCAGGCTGAAGGGTTTCAATGTGAAGAGGCTGCACCTCCTATTGATGGGAAGGAACTGATGAGGCAATATTACATGATGAATAGCGGTGAAATGGCAGCTTTAGTATCCAGCCTGGAGAAATCATTTAATAGAAAATTAACCATAGAAGACGTTGAAATTGAATCATGGGCCCTGTATCAGGCAGGTTTAAAATGTTCAGCCGGAGATTTCAGCCGGAGTTTATCTGCATGGGACCAGGCATCAGCCATCATGCATGAATTTCATCAGAGGTATGATTTGTACATAACACCGGCTGCTGCCCATACTGCTCCTCTTATTGGTCAATTGAGACATCAAGAGGCGATGCAGAACTCGCTCGAACATATTCACTTAATGAAAGCACAGGATCAGCAGGAGCTGATTTATCAGATGTTTGAGCCCAGCTTAACTTTGACACCATACACACAGCTGGCGAATTTAACCGGGCAGCCGGCAATCAGTCTGCCACTTTATACTGCTGAGAACGGGTTGCCGATCGGGATTCAGCTGATGGCACCTAAAGGAAATGAGCACTGGCTATTAAGCGTTAGCAACATTTTGATGAAAACCAATTAATATTATGCTGGTAAAGCACTTTAAAACATTAATTGATTTGTATGTTACAAAATAATCTATTAAAATTCGCTTTTTATGTTTCTGTGTAATCGTAATCTGGTTATTTGATAAGTTTTTCTTATCAAATAACATAACTTTATTGATATTTACTTATGAAGTCAATTGTATTAAGATTGAATTGTGCGAAAAAAGTTACATAACGTCGCTTTACAAAATGATGAGGGGGAAACAAGATGGCTAATCAGGATATTTTTCAATCGAAAAAGTCTTTTGAGCTAGAAGGTAAACGCTATCATTACTACGAGCTGAAAACGCTTGAAGAAAAGGGCTTTACTAACATTTCTAAATTGCCATACTCGATTCGTGTTTTACTCGAATCAGTGTTACGTCAATATGACGGCAGAGTAATTAAAGAAGATCACATTAAAAACCTTGCAAACTGGGGTTCTGAAGAAGTGAAGGATTCTGAAGTGCCATTCAAGCCTTCGCGCGTTATCCTCCAGGATTTCACTGGTGTACCTGCAGTTGTAGACCTTGCTTCTTTACGTGATGCAATGTCTAAAATGGGTGGTTCACCCGATAAAATCAACCCTGAAATTCCGGTTGATCTAGTCATTGACCACTCTGTACAGGTAGATAAGTATGGGACACCTGATGCACTTCAGGTAAATATGGATCTTGAATTTGAACGTAATGCTGAGCGTTACCAGTTCCTATCATGGGCTCAAAAAGCATTTGACAACTACCGTGCAGTTCCACCTGCAACAGGTATCGTTCACCAGGTTAACCTTGAATACCTTGCAAATGTAGTCCATGCGATTGAAAACGCAGAAGGAGAAACAATTGCTTTTCCTGACACACTTGTAGGTACTGACTCTCATACAACGATGATCAACGGTATCGGTGTATTAGGGTGGGGCGTTGGTGGTATCGAAGCAGAAGCAGGAATGCTTGGTCAGCCTTCATATTTCCCGATACCTGAAGTAATCGGGGTACGCCTTACAAACCAGCTGCCACAGGGAGCTACAGCTACAGACCTTGCGCTGAAAGTAACTCAGGTTCTCCGTCAAAAAGGCGTAGTTGGAAAATTTGTTGAATTCTTTGGTGATGGTGTTGCAAATCTGCCGCTTGCAGACCGTGCAACGATTGCCAATATGGCACCTGAATATGGTGCGACGTGCGGCTTCTTCCCTGTGGATGAAGAATCACTTAACTACATGCGCTTAACTGGCCGTGAAGACAGTGACATTGCAGTTGTTAAGGAATATTTGCAGCGCAATGATATGTTCTTTACGACTGACAAAGAAGATCCAACTTACACTGATGTAGTTGAACTTGACCTGTCAACAGTTGAACCGAACCTTTCAGGACCAAAACGTCCACAGGATCTGATTCCGCTATCAGCTATGCAGAAAGAATTCCACAAAGCGCTAACTGCAAAAGAAGGCGTACAGGGATTCGGACTTGAAAAAGAAGAAATTAATAAAGAAGCAGTTGTTGAATTCAGCAACGGTGATGTAGCGCCTATGAAGACTGGTGCAATTGCAATTGCTGCCATTACAAGCTGTACAAATACATCTAACCCATATGTAATGCTTGGTGCCGGCTTAGTTGCTAAAAAAGCCGTTGAGCTTGGAATGGAAGTGCCAAAGTATGTAAAGACTTCACTTGCACCAGGTTCAAAGGTTGTATCCGGCTATCTGCGTGATGCTGATCTGCTTGATCCGCTTGCAAGCCTTGGATTTGACCTGGTTGGTTACGGGTGTACGACATGTATTGGTAACTCCGGACCACTACTTCCTGAAATTGAAAAAACAATTTCAGAAAGTGATCTGCTTGTATCGTCTGTATTGTCAGGAAACCGTAACTTTGAAGGACGTATCCATCCGTTAGTACGAGCTAACTACCTGGCATCACCGCCACTGGTTGTTGCTTACGCGCTTGCAGGAACTGTGGATATTGACCTTCAGAAAGATCCGATCGGTAAAGGGAAAGATGGACAGGATATCTTCCTGAAAGACATCTGGCCAACAACTGAAGAAGTAAACGCGATCGTTAAATCAACTGTAACACCTGAACTTTTCCGTGAAGAGTACGAGCGTGTATTTGACAATAACGAACGTTGGAATGAAATTGAAACAAATGATGATGCGCTTTATGCATTCTCAGATGATTCAACATATATTCAGAATCCACCATTCTTTGAAGGTCTTACAGAACACCCATCTGCAATTGAAACACTCAGCGGTATGCGTGTAGTAGGTAAGTTTGGAGATTCAGTTACGACTGACCATATTTCACCGGCTGGTGCGATCGGCAAAGATACACCTGCAGGAAAATATCTACGTGAAAATGGCGTGGAAATCCGTGACTTTAACTCTTATGGCTCGCGCCGTGGTAACCACGAAGTCATGATGCGTGGTACATTTGCAAATATCCGTATCCGTAACCAGATTGCTCCGGGTACAGAAGGCGGATATACAACATACTGGCCAACCGGTGAAGTAATGGCAATCTATGATGCTTGCATGAAGTATCAGGAAGATAACACAGGTTTAGTTGTACTCGCAGGTAAAGATTACGGCATGGGTTCATCCCGCGACTGGGCTGCAAAAGGTACAAACCTTCTTGGTATTAAAACTGTCATCGCAGAAAGCTATGAGCGTATCCACCGTTCAAACCTTGTGTTTATGGGTGTACTTCCACTTCAGTTTAAAAAGGGTGAAAGTGCTGAAACATTAGGATTAACAGGAAAAGAAACAATCGCTGTAAATATCACAGACGATGTAAAGCCTCGTGATATCCTGACAGTTACAGCAACTGATGAAGACGGAAAAGTAACTGAATTTGAGGTACTTGCACGTTTTGACTCAGACGTTGAAGTCGATTATTACCGTCATGGCGGAATTTTAAGAATGGTTCTGCGTGATAAATTAACCGTATAATTCACTTAATCCGACAGTCATCTGGCTGTCGGATTTTTTTAACTCTATAATAATTAAAAAATTCTAACTATTTTAGTTTAAACAGTCCCATAATGTGACATACTGTAAATAGGAGGTGTGTGCAATATGAGAGTAAAAGGCAAGTCTTTTCAGGAGCTGTTGGCAGAGAATCGATCTGACATCAAAAAAGATCCTGTAAAAATGGATCGGATAGAAGAACGTTTAGAAAAAAGATGGATTACATGGAGTGAAAAAAACTAATCAGATCGCATTCTGTCCAGCCGGGATAGGGTGCTTTTATTTTTTTTCTGTTTCATTTCAGATATAATGAGGCTACATTGTAATGAAAAGAGGGTTATACATGTTAACAGCTAAAAAAGAGGTTGAAGTCCGTTATGCTGAGACTGACCAGATGGGCGTTGTCTATCATGCGAACTATTTAGTCTGGATGGAAATCGGACGCACATCACTGATTGAAACAATGGGATTTAAGTATTCTGACATGGAAGATGAAGGAATCCTTGCTCCCGTTATGGATATTAACATTTCCTACAAGAGCCCTGCAAAATATGGGGATGTCGTTACAATACATACATGGATGGAGCATTATGATGGGTTGAGAACTCATTACGGTTATGAAATTCTTCTTGAAGACGGAACAATTGCAGCTTCAGGTCTTTCAAAACATGTGTGTGTAAAAAAAGAAAACTTCAGACCTGTCTCAGTCAGAAAATACTTCCCGGCCTGGCATGATGCGTGTGAAACTCATAAAAAGCATCCTGTATTGGAAGAGAGTAAGCGTTAATGGCATTTGGAATCAAAAGGACAGAACTTTTGAAATGGAAGCATGATATCGATGAAGGAAGAATTGCTTTTCTCACGCATTACTGGGTCGATGACAGATTTAGTCAAATGAGAACTGTTACAAAAGCTGGTGCTCTGAGTATTGATCAGCTTCACCAGTGGGGAAAACAGTACGGGTTAAAGAAGGAATGGATTCATATAAGAGAGGATGGGTATTCACACTACGATTTAATCGGGCCTACGCAGCTGGAGATTTTAAAAGCAGAAGGGCTGGATGATCATATCAGAAGGTTTAACCTCAAATAAAAAACCGCATTTCTGCGGTTTTAAGCTTTGTTATACTGATACTCGGGCCCTTCAAGCTTATCATCATAAGCAACATGCAGGTCATGGCCGTCAAAATACCAGACATCACTTTCTTCTACAAAGAAATGTATACCTGATTTTTCAGTTTCAGCAGCCGGTTCAACAGGTTCATCCTTGGAAACACCTAAAGAAAATCCTTCCTGAACAGCGCTTGACCCGCCGTATTTTGCAAAAAACCTGACGTGGGAGCCTTTTTCAATTTGCATTTCATTTTCAAACCATTTAAGTGCTTCATCAGATAACGTGATATTCAATTGAAAAACTCCTTTCCTCAGTGCAGCTGATTGCTGCTTCATTAAACTACATTATAAAGTAAGAAATTTATTGTGACAAAGAAAGGGTGTTACAGATGGAAAAAAATCTTTTCTGGATTATTGGGGCATTTATTTTTGGAGGCTTAACATTACAGGTATTTATTCAATTAGAAACTCATTACTATGTTGAAGCCCTGCTATTCATTTTAGCAGCCGCTGCAGTTTACTGCGGATTAGTATTCTTGAGCCGTAAAAATAATCAGGCATTTTTAATGAGTACCGGTATTTTGACTGTAGCAGCGATTATTATGATCTTTGTTTCGCCGCATCTGTCCGGATATTAAAACAACCGTGCTGTCTAATCTGACAGCACGGTTGTTTTACATCCACTTAATTTTAGGTTCGGTTTTGTTTTTAATTCTGGAAATATTATCTTTATGTCTGATTACGATAAACACCGACATGACACCTACGATAATCGTTAAAAACAGATCGTTTGTGAAGATGAGGCAATAAAGGATTCCAAAAAGTGCAGCCGCCATTGAAGATAAGGATACATACTTAGAAAGCTTCAATACAATTAAAAATACAAGTACCACCAGTACAAATAAAACCGGCGCATATCCGAGCACGACTCCCGAAGAAGTGGCTACGGCTTTTCCTCCTTTAAATCCTGCAAATACAGGGAAAATATGACCAATCACAGAGAAAACGCCTGCAACGAGCATCAGATCCGGCTGATCAAACAGTAATGGAATCAGTGTAGCGCAGGTCCCTTTTAATATGTCTATGAGGGTAACAACAATGCCTGCTTTTTTACCAAGCGTTCTGAAGGTATTTGTAGCACCAAGATTTCCGCTGCCGTAATTTCTGATATCTTTTTTATAAAAAGCCTTGCCCACCCAAAGTCCTGAAGGTATTGAACCTAGAATATAGGCGATGATAAAAATAATTGCAATTTCCATTTTATTCTCCTTCAATTATGTATATTACCTTCATCTTATCATGAAAATTAAACGAAAAAATAAATATTTTCACATGCCACCAAAAACATTCGTCAAATAAATTGTCGAAATACGTAAAAATGAGTTTATGAGGTTTGACCTAAGGGAAATAATTGATAGATATAAGAAAGGGGTGGATCTATGATCGTATTCAAAAATGTTTCCAAGACATTTGAGGATGGAACGGAAGCGATTAAAAACATGAATTTACATATTAAAGAAGGTCAGCTCGTCGCATTAATCGGTCCAAGCGGCTGTGGCAAAACAACCACAATGAAAATGATCAACAGATTGATCAGTATCACTTCAGGAACAATTGAAATTGATGGTAAGGACACCGGTAATATGAAAGAAGTTGAGCTGAGAAGGAACATTGGATATGTCATTCAGCGTATCGGACTTTTCCCTCATATGACCATTGAAGAGAACGTAGGGCTTATCCCGAAGCTGAAAGGGAAAAAGAAAGCTGAATATGAGCACAGGGTCGACGAGCTGTTAAATCTCGTAGGGTTGGATCCTGCCATCTATAAAAAGAGATATCCGCTTGAGTTAAGCGGAGGACAGCAGCAGCGCGTCGGAGTAGTCAGGGCACTTGCCGGTGAACCGCCTATTATATTGATGGATGAGCCTTTCAGTGCACTTGACCCGATCAGCCGTGAACAGCTCCAGGATGAATTGAAGCAGCTCCAGACTACCATTAAAAAAACAATTGTTTTCGTCACCCATGACATGGATGAAGCATTAAAAGTTGCTGATGAGATTGTCATCATGAAAGATGGTGTGATTCAGCAGATTGCCACACCTGAAGACCTCCTTCGAACACCAGCTAATGACTTTGTCAGATCATTTATAGGTGAAGAGAGAATTCAGACCTATCTGAATGACCATTCCAGACAGAGCATCAAGCCGTTTGTTAACACCATGAGTGAAAGTCCTCCAACAGATCACCAGATTGACAGTTCATTATCGATCAAAGATGCGGTCAGGTACTTTATTACACATAAAATTGATACTGCCGCGGTGAAAGAGAATGATCAGATTATCGGGTCACTGAAGAAAGACCGTCTGCTGACAGCTCTTGCAGGAATTGACGAAGAGGAGGCAGTCTGATGAATTTCTTTCAGTCTTTTATAGATACAGTCAGCTCGCGTCAGGATTTGATCATTGAAGCGACGCTAGAACACCTGTACTTATCATTTACAGCAATATTTATTGCAATTGTCATAAGCCTTCCGCTGGGGATTTTTATATCAAGAAATCAAAAAGTGGCAGAGTTCTATATCGGCGTGACCGCAGTCTTTCAGACGATACCCAGCCTGGCTTTATTCGGGTTTTTAGTGCCGATTATGGGAATTGGGTTTGAAACAGCACTCATTGCACTTATCATTTATGCTTTACTGCCGATCTTACGAAATACATATACAGGCATCACAGGCGTTGATCAGGCAGTGATTGAAGCAGGTCGGGGAATGGGAATGACGAACAGTCAGATCTTATTCAAAATTGAACTCCCCTTATCTCTGCCTTTTCTGATGGCAGGGATCAGAACGGCAACGGTATTAACTGTAGGCGTAGCTACGCTTGCAACATTTGTAGGTGCCGGCGGACTCGGAGATGTAATCTGGAGAGGACTGCAGTCGTACAACAATAACCTGGTTCTTGCAGGTGCAATTCCCGTAGCACTTCTGGCATTACTATTTGATTTTATATTAAAAATGCTTGAAAAGAAGACAACACCTAAAGGGTTGAAATCATAATGAGGAGTGATCAGATGAAACATACAAAAAAAATAGCAGGGGCATCATTAATTGCACTATCAGGAATACTGGCGGCATGTGGAAGTGATAGTGGTTCAGGAGACGGAAGTGATCCGATTATTGTGGCCGGGAAGCCTTGGACAGAGCAATATATCCTTCCTCATATTCTCGAACTTTATATCGAAGGAAATTCTGATTATGAAGTTGAGCTTGAAGAAGGTCTGGGAGAAGTATCTATTCTCACTCCATCTATTGAAAACGCTGAAATCGATATGTATGTAGAATATACTGGAACCGGTCTTGAGGCGGTTTTAAATGAAAAAGCTGAACAGGGTGAATCCAGTGAAGCAGTACTTGAGCGTGTAAGAGAAGGATACGAGGAACGCTTTGAAGTTACATGGCTGGAACCGCTCGGATTTGAAAACAGCTATACAATGGCTTACAGAAGCGGTGAGGATATAAATGCTGCAACATACAGTGAACTTGCAGAAGTAAGCAGTGATCTTGTCTTTGGTGCCCCCCATTCGTTTTATGAGCGGGAAGCTGATGGATATGATGCATTAGTTGAAGCGTATGGCTTTGAATTTACATCAGCTGAAAGTTTTGATGCAAGTATTATGTATGATGCAGTCAGAACTGGTGAGGTTGACGTAATCCCTGCTTTTACTACTGATGGACGTATTGAAAGATTTGAGCTTGCAACGACAGAAGACGATAAAGGCTTCTTCCCGAAATATGATGCAGTACCAATCGTACGTCAGGAAATTCTGGATAACTACCCGGAGCTTGAAGAAGTGATGAGTGGTCTTGCAGGTCAGATTTCAGAGGAAGAGATGCAGGAAATGAATGCAAAGGTAGATATTGATGGTGAGGACTACAGAGCAGTAGCAGAAGAATTCTTATTAAGTAAAGGACTTATTGAAGAGTAAGGAGAGTAAGGAGATGAATCAAATGGATAATCCGGACCGTAATGAAATCAGAGCAATCCTTAAGGATGCTAAAACCATTGCTGTTGTTGGTCTAAGTGACAACCCTGCACGAACGTCGAATAGTGTATCAAAAGCAATGCAGGACGCAGGATATAAAATTATCCCTGTTAACCCGATGATTGATGAAGCGCTGGGTGAAAAATCTTTAAAAAGCCTGAAAGACATTCCGGATGATGTAGATATTGTCAATGTATTCAGACGGTCGGAATTTTTAAAAGACCTGGCAGAGGACTATCTTCAGACTGACGCGCCTGTTTTCTGGACGCAGCTTGATGTTGTCGATGAAGAAGTATTTAATCACTTATCATCAAAAGGCCGAAAAGTGATCATGGACAGATGCATTAAAGTAGAACATAGTATTACTCAGCCTTAAAACATAGTACGGGATAACTTCATAATTAATTTAAAAGGCACTGCTGTACAAAGAAACCGGCGGGACGATCCGGTGAGTAAAGCGACCGGAAGGGAAGAAAACAAGAAGTGCAGTGTAATATGTACAAGTCCTGAACATTGTTCAGGGCTTTTTTTATGGTTTTATTATCTGTAAAATAAAAAATAATATGGGTTGACACAAGTATTTTATCCAAATGCATTTGAAATGCCTGATAAAATAAGTATAGAATATGATGGGTACAGCATTTATATGCTATAATGGAGTAAAACGAACACCTGTTTGTATAGTTGGAAGGGGAATTTTTAGTGACTAAAAAAGCAATGATGGAATATAACGATGATGCAATCCAGGTGCTTGAGGGTCTGGAAGCAGTCCGTAAAAGACCTGGTATGTATATCGGCTCAACTGATGCAAGAGGATTGCATCACTTAGTGTATGAAATAGTGGATAATTCCGTGGATGAAGCGCTTGGCGGATATGGTGACCGCATTGATGTGAAAATACATGAGGATGACAGTATCTCAGTGCGGGATTATGGCCGTGGTATGCCTACTGGTATGCACCGTTCAGGAAAGCCTACTCCTGAGGTTATTTTCACTGTTCTTCATGCAGGAGGAAAATTCGGACAGGGCGGATATAAAACTAGTGGAGGTCTTCACGGAGTTGGTGCATCAGTCGTAAATGCGCTCTCAGAATGGCTTGAAGTAACAATTTACCGGGATGGCTCTGTTTTTAAGCAGCGTTTTGAAAATGGAGGCAAACCGGTAACTACCCTTGAGAAAAAGGGTTCCACAAAAGAGAATGGAACATTGATTCACTTCAAACCGGACCCGGCAATTTTCAGTACGACTCATTTTAATTATGAGACGTTGAGTGAAAGACTGCGTGAGAGTGCCTTCCTGCTAAAAGGCTTTGCAATTGAAATTGCGGATCTGAGAGAAGATCAGAAAGAGCTGTTTCAGTTTGAAACGGGCATTCAGGCTTTTGTTGCTTATTTGAACGAAGAAAAAGACACTTTGCACCCGGTTGTTGCATTTGAAGGTGAACAAAGTGGCATTGAGGTTGAATTTGCTTTTCAATTCAACGATGGCTTCTCTGAAACCATTCTTTCTTTTGTTAATAATGTCAGAACAAAAGATGGAGGAACACATGAAGCGGGTGCAAAGACAGCAGTAACGAGAATTTTCAATGAATATGCGCGGAAGGTAAGTCTTTTAAAAGACAAAGATAAAAACCTCGAAGGCACTGATATCAGAGAAGGATTTGCAAGTATTATTTCAATCAGGGTACCTGAGCAGATTCTCCAATTTGAAGGTCAGACAAAGGGGAAGTTAGGAACTTCGGAAGCACGATCAGCAGTTGATGCAGTGGTTGCCGGTAAGCTGCTATACTTCCTTGAAGAAAACCCGGATATCAGTACGATGCTGATTAAAAAAGCGATCAGGGCACAGCAGGCAAGGGAGGCTGCACGAAAAGCACGGGAAGATGCGAGAAACGGTAAAAAGAGAAAAAAATCAGATACCATTCTCTCCGGGAAGCTTACACCTGCTCAATCAAAAAATGCCGCAAAAAATGAGTTATATCTGGTAGAGGGTGATTCAGCAGGCGGTTCCGCCAAACAGGGACGTGACCGGAAGTTTCAGGCGGTCCTGCCACTTCGTGGTAAAGTGATAAATACTGAAAAAGCAAAGCTTGCTGACATTTTTAAGAATGAAGAAATCAATACGATTATCCATGCAATTGGCGCAGGTGTAGGCCCTGACTTTAATCTTGACGATGTACAATACGATAAAATTGTGATCATGACTGATGCCGATACAGATGGCGCTCATATTCAGGTTCTGCTGCTGACATTTTTCTACCGCTATATGAAACCGCTTGTTGAAGCCGGTAAGGTATACATTGCGCTGCCGCCGCTTTATAAAGTAAGTAAAGGTTCAGGAAAAAAAGAAGTTATTGAATATGCCTGGACAGATGATGAGTTAGGTAAAGTCCAAAAGAAAGTCGGAAAAGGCTATATGCTGCAGCGCTATAAGGGTCTTGGAGAAATGAATGCTTCACAGCTTTGGGAAACAACAATGGATCCGGCTACCAGAACGCTGATCAGAGTCCGTATCGATGATGGTGCCCGGGCAGAAAGACGCGTAACGACGTTAATGGGAGATAAAGTTGAACCAAGACGGAAATGGATAGAATCCCATGTAGCGTTTGGTCTGGAAGATAATGAAAATATTCTTGAGAATGAACAGATTATGACATCAGAGGAGGAATAAATACATGACAGCGACAGAACGCTTTCAGGATCTTCCTCTCGAAGAGGTTTTAGGGGATAGATTTGGACGATACAGTAAATACATTATTCAGGAAAGAGCATTACCTGATGCACGTGACGGATTAAAGCCTGTACAGCGCAGAATCCTTTATGCAATGCACATGGAAGGCAATACACATTTAAAGGGATTCAGAAAATCCGCTAAGACAGTTGGTAACGTAATTGGTAATTACCATCCGCACGGAGATTCTTCTGTCTACGAAGCGATGGTAAGAATGAGTCAAAGCTGGAAAGTGAGAAACCGTCTTGTTGAAATGCATGGTAACAACGGTAGTATTGATGGCGATCCTGCTGCAGCCATGCGTTATACTGAAGCAAGGTTGTCAGCTATTTCAGGCGAACTTCTGCGTGATATTGAATCCGAAACAGTTGATCATATTCCAAACTTTGATGATACATCAGAAGAGCCGGTCGTACTCCCTGCACGTTATCCGAATTTACTGGTTAATGGTTCAACAGGGATATCAGCAGGTTATGCAACAGAAATCCCGCCTCATCATTTAGGCGAAGTGATTGATGCTGCAGTCATGAAAATCGATCGCCCGGATGCGTCAGTGGAAGATCTGATGACAGTTATCAAGGGGCCGGATTTTCCAACAGGCGGTATTGTCCAGGGTGTTGACGGAATCGAAAATGCTTACCGAACGGGTAAAGGAAAAATCGTCATACGCGGTAAAGTGGAAGTTGAAGATATCCGTGGTGCCAAACAGCAGCTGGTCATCACAGAGATCCCATATGAAGTCAATAAGGCAGTACTTGTAAAAAAGATGGATGAGTATCGTGCAGATAAAAAAGTGGAGGGCATCGCTGAGGTAAGGGATGAAACAGATCGGACCGGTCTCAGAATTGTAGTCGAGCTGAAAAAAGAAGCAGATGCAAATGGCGTATTAAACTTTTTATATAAAAATACAGATCTGCAGGTTCACTATAATTTCAATATGGTAGCGATTCATAAAAAACGTCCGATGCTGATGGGACTCAATGATTTACTAGAGGCTTACATCGACCATCAGAAGGAAGTCGTAACAAGAAGAACAAAATTCGACTATGACAAGGCGATTAAGCGAAAGCACATCGTTGAAGGTCTGATTAAAGCACTGTCAATTCTTGATGAGGTTATCGAGACGATCCGTGCCTCAAAAGATAAAAAAGATGCCAAAAACAATCTTGAGTCACGCTTTGCATTTACTGAAGCGCAGGCAGAAGCAATCGTTTCACTCCAGCTATACCGCTTAACGAATACTGACGTTACAGCACTTCAAAAAGAATCTGCTGAACTCGATCAGAAGATTAAACAGCTAGATGCGATTTTAACGAGCGATTCAAAGCTGCTCTCTGTCATTAAAAAAGAGCTTAAAGCGATTAAAAAGCAATATGAGGACAGCAGACGTTCAATTATTGAACGGGATATCGAAGAAATTAAAATTAATATGGAAGTCTTAGTAGCAAGTGAAGATGTTTATGTATCAGTTACGAAAGATGGATATATCAAGCGTACTTCCCAAAGATCCTACGCAGCTTCAAATGGACAGGACCTTGCGATGAAAGATACTGACAGGCTGCTCACGCTGCAAAATATCAATACAACAGATTCGCTTCTTTTATTTACGAATAAAGGAAACTATATTCATTTCCCTGTTCACATGCTTCCTGATATCCGGTGGAAAGACCTTGGGCAGCATTTTTCTTCAATTGTTTCAGCTGACAGGGATGAGGAGATTATTCATGCAGAAGGTGTGAACAGCTTTGAAAAGGATACACTTGTATTTGTAACGAAAAAAGGCATGGTGAAAAAATCCGAGTTAAAGCTATACCACGCACAGCGCACAGCGCGAACCCTGGTTGCGCTCAACGTAAAAAAGGATGATGAAGTAATTGCCGTTCATAGAACGAATGGAAATCAGACACTGATGCTTGCGACACAGTTCGGTTACGGCCTGAGGTTTTCGGAAGAAGAAGTAAGCCTTGTTGGTCAGCGGGCAGCCGGTGTTAAGGGAATCAACCTTAAGGATGGAGATCACGTCGTTTCTGCTATCATTGCTGAAGATCAGGACAGTCTCATTGCTGTAACTCATCGTGGCGCAGTAAAGAAAATGGCGGTTTCTGAATTTGAAAAAGGCTCGAGAGCAAAAAGAGGACTGATTATGCTGAGAGAATTAAAACGAAACCCGCACCGTCTGGTTAAGCTCTTTAAAGCAGTTCAGCATCGTGAATTTATACTTGAGACAGACAAAGGTGAACGTGCAGTTGTCACAGCCTCACAGCTGCGCAACAATGACAGATATTCAAACGGCTCCTTTATTATTGATGAAAATGAAAAAGGAAACGTGGTTCAGGCCTGGGAAAATATCACGGCAGAAGAGGTTTAATAAAATAGTGTTATAGGGAATGGAAGAAGGTACCGCTTTCTTCCATTTTCTGATCAAATTTATAAAAGGGGGATTTCATTTGAACACGCTGCAATTTGTTTCAATTATTGACGACGTAGCAACGACAATAAATGGTTTTTTATGGGACTACATACTAATCGTTGTTTTAATTGGTTGTGGATTGTATTTCACAGTCAGAGGCCGCTTTTTACAGTTCACTTCTTTTGGTGATATGTTGAAATTATTAACTGAAAAAACGACGATCTCTTCAAAAGGTCGAAGAGGGATTTCCTCTTTTAAAGCATTTACGATTTCAACTGCATCAAGGGTAGGAACAGGAAACCTTGCCGGCGTTGCAACTGCCATCGCTTTAGGAGGACCGGGTGCTGTATTCTGGATGTGGATTATTGCACTGGTTGGATCTGCAACTGCATTTGTCGAATCAACGCTTGCACAGGTATACAAAGTAGATGATGACAAAGACGGTTTCCGGGGCGGTCCTGCCTATTACATGGAAAGAGGACTGAATGCAAGATGGCTTGGTATCATTTTTGCAATTATTATTTCTATTACATTCGGACTCGTATTTAATTCGGTGCAGTCCAATACTATTTCTCTTGCTTTAGAAGGATCATTCGGATGGGATCGTCAAATTGTCGGTCTTGTGCTTGTGGTTTTAACGGCTGCAGTTATTTTTGGTGGAGTGAAGCGGGTTGCAGCTGTTACAAGTATCGTTGTTCCAATTATGGCGATCCTTTACCTGCTGCTTGCACTATTCGTATTATTTACGAACCTGGACCTTGTATTTCCGATGTTTCAGATCATATTCAGTAACGCATTCGGCATCACTGAAGTTGTCTCAGGCGGTATCGGTGCAGCCATTTTAAATGGTGTTAAAAGAGGACTTTTCTCTAATGAAGCAGGTATGGGTAGTGCACCAAACGCGGCAGCAACAGCCGGTGTCACGCACCCTGCGAAGCAGGGGCTGATTCAGGCGCTGGGTGTATTTGTAGATACAATTATTATCTGTACAGCGACAGCACTTATTATCATTATGTCGAATGAATATCTGAATGGCAGTGACGGGATTAAGCTCACTCAGGATGCTCTTACTTACCACGTGGGTGATTGGGCAGCAGCATTTATCAGTGTAGCAATCTTCCTTTTTGCCTTCAGTTCAATTGTCGGAAACTACTATTACGGTGAAACAAATATTGAATTTATTAAAAACAACATGCTTTATGTGAATATTTACCGTTTTATCGTTGTAGGAATGGTGTATTTTGGAGCCGTTCAGGAGTTTGGTGTCGTGTGGAACCTTGCAGACGTATCAATGGGAACCATGGCATTAATTAACCTGATCGCTATTTCAATTATGGCGCCACTGGCATTTAAAGTACTTCAAGATTACAACCGCCAGAAGAAACAGGGGATTGATCCCGTGTTTTATACAAAAAACATTCCTAATCTGAAGAATACAGAATGCTGGGATGAAGGCCCGGAAAAAGAATAAATAAAAAAAGCGTGCCCGCGGGCACGCTTTTTTTATCGAAATAGAGATTGAACTTGCAATTTTATTTCTGATTCTTTATCGTAAACTCATCAGCAAGCGCTTCATTCACTGCTTTTTCAATGGCCAAAAGGTCTTCACGACTGACAACAGCGTCAAGTTTGTTCCAGTCAACAAATCTGACAAAGTATTTTCTTCTGATTCTGGATAAATGCACAACTGAATGTGGAAATTCCTCAAAGTAAGCTCTGACTCTTCCACGTCCTGCATAACTCCATCTAATTAGATTCATTTTTATCACCAAAACCAGTTTATCACGAACAGGTGTACGAATAAACGATAAGTTAAAGGAGAAGATAAAATGAGCGATTTATTTTTTGTATACGGTACGTTAAGAAAGCACGGAAGCAGAGATGTAATTCTCAAAAACGGGAAATTACTGGCTTCCCAGGCGTGGACAAAAGGGAAGCTGTATCTGGCTGACCACCTGGACCCTATACTGAAACCTGATGAGAATGAAAGGTCATATGGAGAACTATATGAAGTCTCATCAGAAAAAAGTGAAGAATTAAAAAAGATGATGTCATTGAACGGTAATTTAGCGAAAGTTACCGTTTATACAGACCACCTGGGACAGCAGGAGGCCTATACACAGACAACAGAGTCTGATGTGGAATTTGTTGAAGAAGTAAGATTTAACGACTGGATTATACACATGGAAATGGACCGTCCTATTCAGTATTATTTTGCCTATGGATCTTGTATGGATGATGAGCGGTTCAAGCTCGCAAAAGTAGATCATCTGTTTTTAAATAAAATCGGCGGCGGTAAAGTTGAAAGACTCGAAATGAATTATTCACTGAGCGTCCATGACGGAGGCAGAGCAAACCTGATTGAAACCGGCGGCTCTGGCGAAGGGGTGCTGTATAAAGTGAATCAGAAAGCGGTTGAGTATCTGTATCATCGTGAAGGTGTTGACAGCGGTATGTACAGACCTGCCATGGTGGATGTGAGTGTAGATGGAATACATTATGCGAAAAGTATTACATTTATCGTTATTGATCCGGTAGATGAAATCGCTCCGCCACTTCATTACGCAACGGAAATTATCAGAGGATCACGCGGCGTCGTCAGTGATGAATATCATGAGAAACTAGTAAAAGACCTTACAGATAAATTTAACCTTGAAGTAAAGCTGAACAAATAATATAAACAGTTCCCTGAAAAGATACATTCTTTTCAGGTTTTTTTATTTCCGCAGTCGAAACTTTATATATATAGGAGAGGTTTGAAAACTTAAAATCAAATATCGCGATATTTTGTGATCTGATGGGCTGAGAGGCCATAATTCGGAATCAGATGAAATCTCACCCCTTTGATAGCGCTTTCACTCCGCATAACTGCTTCTAACTCATTACTTTCAGGTTTTCCCTTGCGTGTGTTTCCCTACGTGTTACGATAATACTCGTGATTAAAAAGCGAACAAAAAACCGAACAATACATTTGAAAACAGAGATGAAAACAAAGGAGATGGGCATGATGTCTAACGATTTAAGAGTAGCATTTATTGGAGCAGGAAATATGGCAGAGGCAATGATTTCAGGGATTGTTAAAACTGGAACACTTGAGCCGCGTCAAGTCACTGCGACAAACCGTAGCAATGCAGACCGTTTACTTGAACTTCATAATGAATATGGCATCCAGGGAATTATGAGAGACAAGATACAATTATCATCATATGACGTTATTTTCCTGGCGATGAAACCTAAAGATGCTGAAAGCTCATTATTATCTATTAAAGATCATATCAGACCCGATCAGGTGGTCATGAGTGTGTTAGCCGGCATTTCAACAGAATTTATGGAAGAGCATTTAAATGAGGGGCAGCAGGTAATTCGCGTGATGCCTAACACTTCAAGCATGCTGAGAGAATCAGCTACTGCAATTTCCCCGGGACAAAACGTCACAATGAAGAATGTAAAGCTAGCTAAGAGCCTGTTATCTTCTATTGGAGAGGTATATGTCATTGAAGAAGATCAAATGGACCTTTTCACAGGAATTGCAGGTAGCGGACCAGCTTATTTCTATTATTTAATGGAGCACATTGAAAAAACTGCACAGGAAAATGGAATGGATGTTCAGCAGGCACGGGAAATTGGCGCACAAACTATTCTGGGTGCAGCAAAAATGATGATTGAACGTGATGAAACACCTACAGAGTTGAGACAAAATGTAACTTCACCAAATGGTACGACTGCTGCAGGCCTTGATGCACTCAATGAAAATGGCGGGGGCACAGCAATTAAAGCAGCAATTGAAGGTGCAATGAATAGATCAAAAGAAATTACTGAACAGATGGCAAAAGTAACAGTGCAATGACCGAAATTTTTAAATCAGGAGTGATAGCATGACATCGGATAATCAAAAGAGAGTTGTAATTAAAATTGGAAGCAGTTCTTTAACAAGTTCATCAGGTGATATCAGCCGGAGAAAAATTCAGCGTATTACAGACCAGGTTGCAGAACTGAAAGACGACGGACATGAAGTCGTATTAGTATCTTCAGGCGCTGTGGCGGCAGGTTACAGAACACTCGGTTTTGTAAACCGTCCATCATCTCTGCCGGAAAAACAGGCAGCAGCTGCAATCGGGCAGGGACGATTAATTGAAACGTACTCTGAATTGTTTACTTCTCATGGATATGCTGCTTCTCAGATTCTGATTACACGCAGCGATTTCTCCGATGAAACACGCTATAACAATGTCAGAAATACAATTAACGTCCTTTTAGAGCGTGGAATTGTGCCGATTGTAAATGAAAATGACACTGTCACAACAGACCGGCTGAGATTTGGGGATAATGATACGTTATCAGCAAAGGTTGCAGGCCTGGTAGATTCAGACCAGCTGGTAATTTTATCAGACATTGATGGTCTGTATAATGATGATCCTAGAAAAAACCCTGATGCAGAATTGCTGAAGGAAGTAACAGAAATCACACCGCAGATTGAAGATATGGCCGGAGAACCGGGGTCTGCAGTCGGTACCGGCGGCATGAGATCAAAAATTGATGCCTTCAAAATTTCAATGGCATCAGGTATTCCGTCATTCCTCGGTAAAGCAGGCGTGAAAAACATTATTGTGGAAGCTGTTAATGAAACAGCGCGCGGCACTTACTTCGGAATAGAAAAAATTGATATTAACCTTGACCGTAAACGTCAATGGATCGCATTCAATTCAGGTCCTGAAGGTGAAATTCTCATTGATAAAGAAGCAAAAGATGTGATTGTCAATGATAAAGGTAACCTTCAGCCAAGTCAGATCTATCAGATTAACGGCTACTTTAAAAAAGGCAGTGTCGTTAGAATTCTTGATACAGAAAACAATAAATTGGGTCTTGGAGTAGTGAATTATTCTTCAAAAGACCTTGAACAGTTCCAGTTAGATCGCAACGACCAAAATAATGAAGCTGCTATTAACAGTGAATCATTCGTATGTGAACTCGATGTAGCGATTCCACTGGGCGTATAAATCATTTCATTAAGTTAAGCTGAAGACAAAAAAACCAAAATCTCACAAGGAGTGGTTTGATGACTACAATGACGAAAGTAAACGTAAAACAGCAGGCACAGTTAGCACAAAAAGCTTCAAAAGAACTTGGTCTACTTCCAACAGGAACGAAAAATCAGGCTCTGTTAACGATCGCAGATCATCTGGAAGCCAATACTGCAGCAATTCTGGCAGCGAATGAAAAAGACCTTGCAAATGGCCGTGAAGCCGGCTATGATGCAGCATATATGGACCGTCTGGCACTTGATACGGATCGTGTGAAAGACTTTGCCGATGGCCTGCGTCAGGTAGCAAAGCTTGAAGATCCATCAGGAGAGGTTACAGATGAGTGGACACTTGATAATGGTCTTAATGTCCAGACAATCCGGGTGCCGCTTGGTGTCATTGGTATGATCTATGAAGCGCGGCCGAACGTTACTGCAGACGCTACTGGACTTGCACTGAAATCAGGTAATGCGATCGTCTTAAAAGGTGGATCTTCTGCAATTAACTCTAACAGACAGATCGTAAGCGTAATGAAAGAAGCGCTTGAGCATACTGAGATTTCATCAGATGCTGTTCAGTTTATTGACAGCACAGACCGTCAGGCAACTGAAGAATTATTTACAATGAAAGAGCACATTGATGTTCTCATCCCGCGTGGTGGCGGTAAGCTGATTTCTGCTGTTGTTAATAATGCAACTGTGCCAGTATTAGAAACAGGTGTAGGGAACTGCCATATTTATATTGATAAAGATGCAGACGCTAAAAAAGCATTCGCAATTCTTGTAAATGCGAAAACTGACCGTCCTGCGGTTTGTAATGCAGCAGAAACTGTTATTATTCATGAAGCATTCTTAAATGCACACAAAGATGAGCTGATTGAGACATTGAAAGAAAATAATATCAGTGTCTATGGTGATGAAGCAGCTTGTAAAGCTTTACCGGGAGCGGAAAAAGCAGAAGAAGAACAGTGGGCTAACGAATTCCTGAGCCTGGATATTGCGATGAAAATTGTTTCAGACGTAGATGAAGCCATTTCACACATTGATGAATACGGAACGAAACATTCAGAAGCCATTGTGACCGATAATGAAGAAACTGCTAAGCGTTTTAAAGGCATGGTAGATGCAGCTGCGATTTATCAGAATGCATCAACTCGCTTTACTGATGGAAGTGCCTTAGGCTTTGGTGCTGAAATTGGTATTTCAACCCAGAAACTGCATGCCCGCGGACCAATGGGACTGCCTGCTCTGACAACAATCAAATATGTAATGACTGGAGACGGTCAGATCCGATAAAAAAAAGCAGCCAATCGGCTGCTTTTTTTTATGTGTCTGGCTGTTCATCAGAAGAGGCGTGACCGCCGGACAGTCTGAATTTCAGATCAAAGAACTTTTTAGTCAGCTTTGGAAGCGGACCATCAAACAGCTTTTCTCTCCAGAAGATATCTGCTGCTTTTTGAACAGCCCCTGCTTTAACAGGATAAGTGTAAACCATTCTGGATAAAGTGCCGATTTTCATTTTGTTTTTCTTTGCATACACGGCAAGCTGCATCCATTCACCTGCATCTGTTCCTGCTGCATGTGCTCCCAGGATGTATCCTTTTTTATCAGTAATAAATTTTACAAACCCACGCGTCTCATGCGCTGTAATAAAGCGGTCTACTTCATTCAGGTGAGCTCTGAACACTTTAAAATCAAGATTTTTCCCTTCAGCTTCCTGTTCTGTTAATCCGAGGTGAAATACTTCAGGAACAGTAAAAGTGACCCATGGTGTATTGCTGTGGTCCAGCGAATTACGGAGACCAAACAGGACATTAGATACGATTGTTTTTGCTTCTTCACCGGCAGCGTGGGTGAAAGGCAGCGTATTAACTGTATCCCCAACTGCAAAAATGTGAGATCTTGACGTTCTGAAAGAAGCATCAGTATGGATAAAACCTTTTACTTTTTCAACCCCGGCTTGTTCAAGTTTTAGCGAATCAATTGCAGGCTTTCTACCGGCAGCTACTAAAATCACATCAAATTCCTCTGTTGACTGCTCACCTTTTTGTTCAACCGTTAATTTGGATTTTCCATTTTGATATTCAGCTTTTACAACTTTCGCATTTAATCTGATATTTAATTCCTTGCCGATCTCATTTTCCATGAAGCGTGCAATATCCCGGTCTTCTTTAGAGAACAGCTTATCTGCACCTTCAAAAACAGTAACTTCAGATCCAAGTCGCGAAAATGCCTGTGCCATCTCAAGACCAACTGTACCTCCACCAATTACGCCAAGCTTGGCGGGAAGGGAAGAAAGATCAAAAATGGATTCATTTGTAACATAAGGAATCGTTTCAATCCCGTCTATAGGGGGAACGACAGGCTTGGAACCTGTAGCGATCACTACTTTATCTGCGTAAATTGATGTGCCTTCACCAATGTTAATGATGTGATCCGATTCAAATGAGGCCTCTCCGAAATAAACATCTGCTCCCATATCAGTAAACCTGTCACTGCTGTCATGTGACTGAATTGTATTTCTGGCCTGATTAATTCTTTCTTTCACTTTCGCAAAGCTCATTTCACCATTAATTGTTAACCCGAGAAATTCAGCAGCCTCGTGCATATCATGAGACATATTTGCTGTTTTTATCAACGCTTTGGATGGAACGCAGCCAAAGTGCAGACAATCTCCTCCAAGTGAGTCACGTTTTTCAATCAAAGCAACCTTTGCTCCAAGTGATGCCATACCCGAAGCGGCTGTCATACCTGCTGAACCGCCGCCGATAATTGCTACCTGATAACGTTCCATTAAATCTCCTCCATATACAATTCACGGATTGTTTTCATCCGTTTCTTATTTACACCAAAGTCAGAATACCCTGTTCGGGAAGCTGAGCGGTAATGAATCACATTTTCTTCATCGGAAAATAAAAAATCAATGTCATCTTTAAATTTAAAGAATGATGAAGTCTCAATGGCATAGATCATTGAGTCATTCTCATTTTTTATTACGACTTTTTCCATTGATTCAAGAATGGATTTGAGCCGCTTTTTTGATTCCTCTTTCGATCCTCTGTATGGAAGAGGATCAAGTTTTTTATCCGCATCCTCTGTCTGTGTTGAAACATTGTTTGGCTTATCAGCCAGTGGCAGCAGTTTACCATTTTCTAATCTGTCATTTAAATTCACAATCGTCACTCCTTTAAATTTTCGGTTCGCCCAGAAAGAAATATCCTCTCTGGTGTACAACAGGTAAATCATATAAAGAAAAGGCAGCACCAGTAAGCTGTCTGGGGATAAAAAAATGAAGGGTTTGTTTCCTACCTTCACTGAAAATGTCGAATGAATAGGTTAAATCCCCGATAAAGCCTCTTTTAGGTACGTGCTCAATTTCTACAACATAGTGAGGTTTCAATTCCCCAAGCTCTCTTGTTTCCTCAGCTGACATCGGCTGATGATATGCTTTAATCTGCCCGGAAACCGTATAAGTAAGCTGATCAATTGTAATATCAGACTGGTTTATAAAACACACGCTGTAATGATAGCCTTCAAATTCGTTAGGACGCGTGTCGAGTACAGCTAAAAACCATGGTTTTTCGATCATATCAGTGCCTCCTATACGCAGATTCCATCTAACCTGCTATACCCTGTCCGTATAAAACAAAAACAGCACATATGAAAATGTGCTGTTTTTGTTAAGTTAAGTATTCATAATAGGAAACGAAAATCGCTGCTAAAGATAAAGCTGTGTAGGCAATACTTGTACCTTCAATCAGTTTGGGATGTAAATACTTTTTCTGATCCTCTAACTGTACAGTCGTTAATGAAGATTGAACAGGCTGCCGGTTTGCTTTTGCGTAATTACCCGGAGCAGTAAAGAAGCGGATGGCTACAATACTCGCAATCCCGGCAAAAAAGGAAACTTCAATAAAACCGGCACTCAAGATCAGCATGAGTAAAACATTAAAAATGGTGATTGTAAGTGCCGTAACTGCAAAATTTAAAAATTTTATCAATACTTTCACTCCCAGAAGAATCTACTATCAGTTTCTCACAATTTCCAAGGCTTCACCACACAAAATATAAGAACGGACAATATGTAAGCGTTTGCTTTCTGAATTCGTGAAAAACTTCGATTTAATGGGTTGTCACGTTGTATTCACAGGGCTATAATTGTCCGTATATCAAAAACATATGTATTTTCAAAAAGTACAAAGTAGTGAAAGCAGGTGCATGTAATGGAAAAGCAAATTAACGTAGGTATGTTAGGTTTTGGAACAGTCGGAAGTGGTGTAGCAACCATTATTAAAGAAAATGAAAAGCAGCTTTCCCAAAAGCTTGGAGCTGTTGTAAAAATTAAAAAAATTGCGGTTAGAGATATTGAAAAGAACCGCGGTGCTGATATTAATGGAAGTGAACTCACAACTGATATAAATGATGTAATCCAGGATGAATCCATTCAGGTGATTGTTGAAGTAATGGGCGGGGTTGAAGAAGCGCATTATGCAATCGAAAAAGCATTAAAAGCGAGTAAAGCGGTGATTACTGCCAATAAGGACTTAATGGCGCTTCATGGACACACATTATTAAAGCTTGCTGAAGAGCATCAGGCGGACCTTTACTATGAAGCGAGTGTAGCTGGTGGTATTCCGATTATCAGAACACTGGAAGACGGATTAGCTTCAGATAGAATCTCTACTATTATGGGAATTGTAAATGGTACAACCAACTATATCCTGACTAAAATGAAAGAAGAAGGATGGAGCTATGAGGATGCGTTAAAAGAAGCACAGGCCCTTGGCTTTGCTGAAAGTGATCCAACGTCAGATGTTGAAGGACTGGATGCTGCAAGAAAGATGGCAATTCTTGCAACGCTTGCCTTCTCAATGGAGGTATATCTGGATGATGTTGAAGTAACAGGAATGACAAATATTACAGCTGAAGATATGGCACTGGCAGAACAATTCGGTTACAGTGTCAAAATGCTCGGTTTTGCAGAAAAAGACGAAGATGGTGTTGATGTGGCAGTTGAACCGGTGTTCTTAAAATCTTCACATCCACTCGCAGCAGTAAGAAATGAATATAATGCAGTATATGTATATGGTGATGCAGTAGGAGAAACAATGTTTTACGGTCCCGGAGCAGGGTCTATGCCAACAGCTACTTCTGTTGTATCTGACGTTATTGCTGCATGCAGAAACCTGCTGCTTGGCGTGGCAGGTGCCAGACACATCGATTATGTTAATGACCGACAAATTAAACAGGAGGATCAGCAGCATGCACAGTTTTTCCATAGACTGCTTGTAAAAGACAAAATCGGAGTCTTTTCAGCACTTACTGATATCTATGGTAAATACGAAGCAAGCCTCAGCTCAATCATCCAGCGTCCGGGAGACACAGAGGGAGAAGCAGAGGTCATCCTGATCACACATCCTGTATCGAGGAAGAATCACCACAAAATTATCGAAGAATTAAATGGCTCAGATGTGGTGAAAACAATCATCAGTCAATATAGAGTGGAAGGAGGCGACCGCTAATGCGCTGGAAAGGGTTAATTGAACAATATAAAGAATGGCTTCCTGTCACAGATGAGACGCCTTTACTGAGCTTAAATGAAGGTAATACGCCTTTAATTCATTTAGAAAACCTTTCAAAAGAATGGGGCATCTCTCTATATGTGAAAACGGAAGGTGCAAATCCTACGGGATCATTTAAAGACCGTGGTATGGTAATGGCTGTTGCCAAAGCAAAGGAAGAAGGCAGTAAAGCAATTATTTGTGCATCAACAGGGAACACATCGGCAGCCGCAGCTGCATATGGAGCGAGAGCAGGCTTACGTACGATTGTTGTCATTCCTGAAGGAAAGATTGCACTTGGGAAACTGGCACAGGCAAGAATGTACGGAGCGGAAATTATTTCAATAGAAGGTAATTTTGATGAAGCACTTAACCTGGTCAGAAAAATAAGTGAAGAAGAAGATATTACGCTTGTTAATTCTGTGAACCCATACCGTCTGGAAGGACAGAAAACAGCTGCACTTGAAGTGATTGATCAGCTCGGACAGGCGCCGGATATTCTTGCATTACCTGTAGGAAACGCAGGAAATATTTCAGCATACTGGAAAGGCTTCACTGAATATAACAAAAAAGAAGGGGGCCGTTTACCAAAATTATTGGGTGCACAGGCATCAGGAGCGGCACCGATCGTTCATGGCAGAGTGTTTGATAAGCCGGAAACGGTTGCGACAGCTATACGGATCGGGCATCCTGCAAGCTGGGATCTTGCATTAAATGCTTTAAAAGAATCAGAAGGTCATATCTTAGAAGTAACGGATGAAGAGATCTTAGAAGCTTATCAGCTGATTGCTAAACGTGAAGGTGTATTTGCAGAGCCTGCATCATGTGCGCCAATTGCAGCGATTAAAAAACGACTTGAAGCAGGAGAAATTGAGAAAGGTTCAACGGTAACGGCTGTATTGACAGGTAACGGATTAAAAGACCCTGAAACAGCAATTAACGTTTCTGATCTTGAACCGCTTGTCATTAAAGCTGAAATTGAAGCATTGAGAAGTGAATTAAAGGGGGAGGTGAAACTGTGAGTTTCTCCCCGTTTACTGTGAAAACACCAGCGTCTACAGCGAACCTCGGCCCGGGTTTCGATTCAATCGGGCTTGCACTCCCAATTTTCCAGACAATTGAAGTAGAGCCCAGCTCTCGCTGGAACGTTTCATATAAACAGGATGAATTTCAGCATCTCCCGGTTGATGACACGAACCTGATATTAAAAACAATACAGGAAGTAGCAGCCTTTGCTGAAAAAGCTTGTCCTGCAGCCACATTGACCGTCAGTTCTGATATTCCTTTATCAAAAGGCCTAGGCAGCAGTGCAGCCGCTATTGCAGCGGGCATTGTCATTGCTGACAGGCTGATGGGTCTTGAAATGAGTCTAGATGAACAGATCAAGACAGCATCAGACATTGAAGGGCACCCTGATAATGTGTCGGCATCCCTGGCTGGCGGATTGACTGTGTCAAGATATGAGGATGATGAACTTGTAAGTGTGTCACTTCCCGCTGAAGGCTTCTCAGTGATCATTATGGCACCTGAAGCAGAGCTTGAAACAAAAGAATCAAGAGGTGTATTACCACAATCTCTGACTCATCGTGATGCAGTTTTAGCGAGTGCAGCAGCGAATGTAATGGTAGCCTCACTGATCACAGGTAACTTTAAAAAAGCCGGAAGCGTTATGATGAAGGATACGTTCCATGAACCATACAGAAAACCTTTTTTCCCGCAGCTTGAAGATATAAAAGACTTTGCATGTAAATCAGGTGCTTTTGCTGTAACGATCAGTGGTGCCGGCCCATGTATTTCTATATTTGCCGAAGATGCCAGAGTATCACCGATCACTGAACACCTGAAGGGTCGATATGACGGTTATCAGACAATACAATTAAAACCAGTTAATCAGGGTACACTATTAATAGAACAGCACTTAAACCGCCTGTCCGTATAACAGGCGGTTTTATCTGTCTTACCATGTGATGTGTTTGCAGCTGGTTTGAATTGGATAATACATGTACTAGAGGTTAAAAACGTGGTAAAGGAGTGGGAAGAATGGAATTTTCAAACATACAGAAACACGGACAGCCCGGTCAGCATCAGGAAAAGCAGCCGGGAGAGCTTACTGAGATGAAGCCGGAACCGATTCATGATGATCAAAATTATAAAGGAAGCGGAAAGCTTAAAGGAAAAACTGCGCTTATTACAGGAGGAGACAGCGGCATAGGAAAAGCGGCAGCCATTGCTTACGCAAAAGAAGGGGCCAACCTGTCAATCGTGTATCTTGATGAGCATGACGACGCAAAGAAGACAAAAGAAGAGATACAGGCTTATGGTGCAAAGTGTCTGATTCTAAGCGGGGATGTAGGGAATGAAGAATTCTGTAAGCTTGCAGTATCCAGTACAGTAAAAGAATTCGGCGGTCTTGACATCCTGGTCAATAACGCAGCTGAACAGCATCCGCAGGATTCGATTGAGAAGATATCAGCTGCGCAGCTTGAAAAAACATTCAAAACCAATATATTTTCAATGTTCCATCTTGTAAAAGCTGCTTTAAAACATTTAAAAGAAGGCAGTGCGATCATTAATACGAGTTCAGTAACAGCCTATGCGGGTAATGAGCAGTTAATTGATTACTCATCTACCAAAGGAGCGATCACCAGTTTTACCCGTTCACTGGCAAAATCATTAACTGAAAAGAAAATCAGAGTAAATGCAATTGCGCCAGGTCCTATCTGGACACCTTTAATTCCATCAACCTTTGAAAGTAACCAGGTGGCTGAGTTCGGAGTGGAAAATCCTCAGGAAAGACCCGGTCAGCCCGCAGAACTTGCCCCGGCCTATGTCATGCTGGCCTCCAATGACAGCTCTTATATGACCGGACAGACGATCCATATCAATGGAGGTACTTTTGTATCAAGTTAATGTCCAGTTGAAATAAATAAATCCCCGGCTCAAGTTGAAAGCCGGGGATTTTTCTTATTAATAATCTTCATCTACATACTGCCAGCCGTCTTCCTGATATTCAGCAATCTCCTGAACTTCATCTTCACGTAAACCGGTAGATAGTAATTGTTCTGTTTTTACATGCGTTTTTTCCTCCGGCTGATAGTCCGTTAACAGTTCATCTCGGTTTCGCTTCATATCGGAGCCACCTCCATGAAAATTGTAATTGGCAATTGGCTAGAGGAATTCTACATCTGTAGTTTAACACATTTAAAGGTTCTCATACACTGATTATTTTTCAGTGTCCAACAAACCGTCAGAGGAGGAGTCAGATTGAGTATGCCGTTTATTTTTCTCATTCTTCTGATCAATTTTTTGATCTTCAACAGGCACAGGATCAGTATGTTTTTCATCCTCATGCCGGTCAAGAATGTTTTTCTTATCGCTTTTGATCCGATCAGGCTGATCATTTCGCTTTTTTTCATCACTCATAATATCCCTCCTAAGTATTCTCACTTAACCATTCCCTTATAATTACCATTTAAATCATACTTAGTAGCAACTCCGAAAAAAAATGTTTTAAAATAGGCAATTAAGGAAATAAAGAGAATATGAATGAAAGAGGAGGGCTTTATAATGGGATTTAAAAGATTAGCGTTACTTGGTTTAGGTGCTGCAGGTGCTGCATATTTCAAGAAAAAAGAAAATAGGGATAAGGCTAAAGCAGCTTTTGAGGATTCAAAAGTGAAAGTCAGCCAGATGGTTGATGACGCAAAAAAGTCATATGACAATTATAAAACAGGTGAGAAAACAACTGATTATTCTCACGAGGATGACAAGATGATGTCTGAAGGCGCACAAACATCTGTTCAATATTATAATGAACAGCAGGAAGATCAGGAAGAAAAACCACCCCGTCCAGGGACCCCTGAATAATTGATAAAAATGAACAGTCGCAAATGCGGCTGTTTTTTGTTTTTCAAGAGATCAAGCAAAAGGTTTTAAAATAGTGTATAATAGTAAATGTATAATGATATACTGTAAGATAAAACATTACAAGATCCCTTTTTATCTGATGAAGATAAAACCTGATTTTGTAACTTAAGGGGGACAATCAGTGATGTTTCAAAGAAAACCAACTGAAGAAATTCAAAAAGAACAGACAGACGTATGGGAATGCTCAGCTGACGGCTGCAACGTTTGGATGCGTGATAATTTTTCAGTCAAGGGCCAGGAAAAGCAGGAATGTCCAATCTGTGGCAGTGACATGGTAAAAGGCAGCAGAAATATTGAAGTCGTACCTAACCCTCAAAATTTTTAATGATAATAGCCGCAAGTCTTCTTGCGGCTTCCAAGAGGTACGTACGTGTGTTAAACTAATGTATATAAATGAATAGGTAAAGAGGTTCGCGACCATCCCTCTATAAAAAACTAGGCCAAATGCAGGAAACACCTGCTTTTTTTAGTGAACTCGTGAACACTCTTACTTCTTTCATGGATTTGATCATGAATAGGAGAGGAGCTTTTTTTATGGATAAAAATAAGGCGATCGTTGTTTTCAGTGGTGGACAGGATAGTACGACATGCTTATTCTGGGCACTTAAAAAATTTGATTCTGTTGAGGCAGTCACTTTTGCATACGGTCAGAGGCATGCTTCTGAAATCGAGGCGGCAAAAGAGATTGCAAAGGACTTAGATGTTAAGCACCATATTCTCGATATGAGTCTGCTTAATCAGCTTGCACCATCAGCTTTAACAAGGGATGAAGAAATTACTGAAAAAGAAGGTGAACTTCCTTCTACATTTGTACCGGGAAGAAACCTGATGTTTCTGTCATTTGCTTCGGTTCTTGCCCACCAGACAGGCGCAAAGCATATTGTTACCGGTGTCTGTGAAACTGATTTCAGTGGATACCCTGATTGCCGTGATGCATTTGTGAAGTCACTGAATGTCTCAGTGAACTTGTCAATGGATAAAGATTTTGTATTCCATACGCCATTAATGTGGCTAGATAAGAAAGAAACATGGGAGCTTGCCGATCAATTAGATCGTTTTGATTATGTAAGAAATCAGACGATTACTTGTTATAACGGTATAAAAGGTGATGGGTGCGGGGAATGCCCTTCATGCAAATTACGTCTCAAAGGGATGAATGAATATTTAGCTGAAAAGGAGGAGATCAGATGATGCAGCAGATCTATCCCGCTCCTTTACACGGATATTCATATGAATTAAATAAAGATTTTCATTTCTCTGCCGCTCACGCCATTCCTTCTGAGGATGCTGGTAAGTGCCGATTTGTTCATGGTCATACCTACTACGTTAATATTACAGTTGCAGGTGACGAATTGGATGATGCAGGGTTTTTGATTAATTTTAAAAAAATTAAACAATTGGTGCATGATCGTTTTGATCATACATTGTTAAATGACGATCAGATTTTTTCTGAAACTGATTCTGACTGTTTCCCTACAACTGAAGTCGTTGCAAGATCAATTTGGGAAATCATCGAAGAACATCTGAAGCAGACTGAGAATAAGCCAGCCTGCCTGCAGGTATTCCTGCGTGAAACGCCAACAAGCTATGTGGTTTACCGTCCGAAGAAAGAAGGGAACAAGTAATGGAAAAATCAAAGAAAAAGTTCCCTGTGCTTGAAATATTCGGACCGACTGTTCAGGGGGAAGGCATGGTAATCGGTCAGAAAACAATGTTTGTGAGAACTGCCGGCTGTGATTACAGCTGCTCCTGGTGCGATTCTGCCTTCACCTGGGATGGCAGTGCGAAAGATGAGATTAAACGGATGACAGCTGAAGAAATTTACGAAGAACTCATTACAACCGGCAAAGATCTGTTTAATCACGTCACCATTTCAGGCGGGAATCCTGCCTTACTTAAAAGTCTGTCTGAACTTGTTGACCTTCTTCATAATAAAGGCATTAAAGTAGCGCTTGAAACACAGGGGAGTATCTGGCAGGACTGGTTTATGGAAATTGATGATCTTACACTCTCTCCTAAACCACCCAGCTCAGGCATGAAGCCGAATATGGGGATTCTTGATGACATAGTTCATAAATTAAATGATGGCAGCAACGATTTCTCTATAAAAGTCGTTATATTCGACCTTCTGGATCTGTCATTTGCAGAGGACCTTCATCAGCGTTATCCAGGCGTGCCATTTTATCTTCAGGTAGGAAATGATCAGGTAAACGAAGAAAAAGATGAGCAATTAATTCCGGATCTGATTTCACGCTATGAATGGCTGATTGATCAGGTAATGGAAAACAATAAGCTGAATCAGGTCCGTGTACTGCCGCAGCTTCACACTTATGTCTGGGGTAATAAAAGAGGAGTGTAGGGATCTTGATCAGTGGTGGAGTATTAATCGTCATATGCAGTCTATTGTTTTTCTATCAGATGAAAAAAGATCATGTAAATCGCAATGTAGTCATTTTATTTTTTGCTCTTGCAGGAATGATCACAGGGGCATGGCTCATATTTGATGCGATCTTATTCAGCGTTATATAAAAAAAGTGAAGGCCGATTTTCCGGCCTTCACTTTTTTTATTTTTCCCAGTGAGCTTCAATAAACTCGTCTCTGCCTGACTGTGCTCTGTCTTTCTGATAAGCTTCAGGGTCTTTTTTATAAAAATCCTGATGATAATCTTCTGCAGGATAAAATGCGTCCGCTGGTTCAATAGGTGTTATGACAGGCTTTTTAAAGCGTCCGGATGCTGCAAGCTTCTGTTTTGATTGCTCTGCTTTTTCCTTCTGCTCATTGTTATGATAAAAAATTGTTGCTCTGTAAGAAGGTCCGCGATCCTGGAACTGACCTTCATTATCTGTCGGATCCACCTGCTGCCAATAGATTTCAAGCAGCTGATCATAAGGGAATACGTCAGGATTGAATGTAATTTCAACTGCTTCACGGTGACCTGATTCGCCGGATTTAACATCTTCATATGATGGGTTTTTTACATGTCCGCCTGTATATCCTGATACAACCTGTTCAATGCCATCGTATTGATCAAATGGCTTAACCATGCACCAGAAACAGCCGCCTGCAAATGTCGCTTTTTCTAATTTCATTGTAAAACCTCCAGTTTTGAATAATTCATTTTAACATTCAATTATCAAATTTTCCTGAATAAAGGTTTGATTTTTATAAAAAGAGGGTTTAAAGTGTAACGAACGATGCTTAATTGCGTCTATATGAATATCACAAATCTATTAAGTGTGAATTCACTTAGGAGGAACTATGGAAACAAGAGTAAAAAGACGGAAGAAAAAATTGAGAAAAGGCAGAACTTTTTTTGCTTTATTAATATTGATAATTATGATCACTGCAGGTTATGCCGGCAGCCAATATTGGATTGGCTATCAATCTACTAAAGGGGCTGCACCTGAATTGAACCAGGGAGAGGACTTTCAGCGTTCATCTCCTGAGGGCGGAAAGAGAAATGTACTGCTGATCGGTGTTGATAGCAGAGGAGAGGAGAAATCCAGGTCAGATACAATGATGATTGCTCAATGGGACCCTGAAAGTGACACTATAAAGCTTGTATCATTAATGAGAGATATATATGCTGAGATTCCGGAATATGGACCGTATAAGTTAAATACAGCTTATTATCTTGGTGGTCCGGAGCTATTAAGGAAAACAATTAATCATAATTTCGATGTAGAGATTCATGATTACATGATTGTTGACTTTAAAGCATTTGAAACCGCTGTTGATACCATTGCGCCGGATGGTGTGGATATCAATGTAGAAAAAGCAATGTCTGAAAAAATCGGTGTTTCTCTTGAAGAAGGGCAGCAGAAATTGAACGGTCAGGAGCTACTTGGCTATGCCCGTTTCAGAGCTGACAGTGAAGGTGATTTTGGCCGTGTGGACAGGCAGCAGCAGGTTATTGAGGCATTGATAGATCATACGGTCAGCGTCTCATCTATTGCACGGGCACCGAAAACGTTAGGTGCCGTTCAGCCATATTTACAAACGAGTTTATCTGAATCTGCAAAACTGAGTCTGTTCACCAGTGTCTTATTCAGTGGTGGAGGAGATGTTGAGAGGCTTACGGTTCCGGTAGAAGGATCGTATTCAACACCTACTTATGAAGGGGCAGGTTCAGTGCTCGAGCTTGACTGGGCTGTGAACCAGGAAGCCATCAAAGAATTTCTAAAATAATAAAAACGCAGCGCCTCAAATTGAGCGCTGCGTTTTTATCTATAACTTCTTCCTGCCTGTGACCAGGTTGTAGATGATTAAGATGACTGCAATAATAATTAATACATGAATAATTCCACCAGCAATATCTAACAGCAGTCCAACTAACCATACGACGATTAAAATCACGATAATCCACCATAAAATTCTCATCATATGCTGTCACCCCTTTCTATATTAGTGATATACAGTCATTATTTACCCTAAGAAAGATGCGGTAATCCATAACGGTAAAAATTTATTGAAATATGCAGTTTTGTAGATGTTCGATCATATGTTCGCTATAATGGTATTAACCATACATATAGAAAAGGATGAAGCATTATGAAAGGTGCATCACATGCACTGGTTGGTACGGCAATCGGTTTGAGCATTGCTGTATACTACGATATGGAACCGGCTGCGACAGGTCTTGCCATGCTCCTTGGCAGTACAGCCGCCCTTGCGCCGGACCTTGATACAAACGGAAGACTCTCAAACAGAATATCTTTACACCGGAAATGGCTCTGGTATACACTGTCTGCACTCGGTGTATTAATCGGCATATACAGCTTGGTTTCATTAAATGGACTCATAAAAGCAGGAGGCGTGATCGCAGCAGTCATATTAATCATCGCGCCCAGATTTTTGATTAAACAGCGCTTTATGGTCATGCTAACCGGCTTTGCCATTATGGGGGTCGGATGGTTTTACACAGAGTACTGGATGATCTATTTTGGTTTATTTACGACTGTCAGTTCATTTCTTCCGCACAGAGGACTGACGCATTCTATTCCGGGGCTTATTGTATTTACGTATATCGCCCATACACTTGAACTAAGGTTGAACATTGAAGGGATCACAGCTGTTTGTTTCTTGGCCTATCTGAGCCATCTTGTGCTTGATATGAAGGCACTTCCTTTCAATAAAAAAGGAGTTAAATGGCTGCTGCCTTTTTACAGCAGGGAGTTTTAACGTTTATAAATGTGGAAAGCAGTGGTAAACTACTACCATGAGATAAATCGTTTCAGGACTGTCTGACGGGGGTATGAAAATAACTACTCGTATGTTTAAAGGAGTTTGATTATGAAATTATCACAGGAAAAAAGAATACAATTGCATGAATTTAACAATTTAACGAAATCCTTGAGTTTTAATATGTACGATGTCTGCTACACAAAATCCAAGCAGGAGAGAGAAGCTTATATTGCTTATATTGATGAGCAGTACAATGCTGACAGACTCACGAAGATTTTGACACATGTAGCTGATATCATTGGTGCGCACGTACTGAATGTGGCAAAACAGGATTATGTTCCTCAGGGAGCCAGTGTAACGATCCTTGTATCTGAAGGTCCGATTGTTGAAGTGCCTACAGAAAACTATGAAGAATCACCAGGGCCATTACCATCGACAGCAGCATTGCACCTGGATAAGAGTCATATCACTGTACACACATATCCTGAATATCATCCTCATGAGGGAATCAGTACGTTCAGAGCTGATATTGATGTATCAACCTGCGGGGAAATTTCACCGTTGAAAGCACTGAACTATCTGATTCATTCATTTGATACAGATATTATGACAATGGACTACCGTGTGCGCGGTTTTACGCGTGATGTGGATGGTCATAAGCTGTTTATTGATCATGACATTAATTCAATCCAGAACTTTATTCCAACAGCAATTAAAGAAGATTACGATATGATTGATGTGAATGTGTATCCGGAGAATATTTTCCATACAAAATGTAAACTGAAGGATTTTGATCTGAACAACTATTTATTCGGTTATAAAAAAGATTCACTGACTGAAGATGAAGCGTCAGAGATTACAGATAAACTGAAAATCGAAATGGATGAGATTTTTTATGGTAAAAACATGCGTGCACATCCGAGAGATCCGTCCAGAAATGAATAACCCGTGATTCACGGGTTATTTTTTGTGCAGGGGAAAGGCAAATATACACGCTTAATTATTTTTATTTTCTAGTTTACATAATATATATTATAGGAAGTTAAGTCTAAAACAGCCATACTGTCTCATATCATAAGTTTACTACTAATAGTGAGACGAAACAGAAAAAAATAAAAAGTGCCCGCGCACTTTTTATTTTGTATCTTCATGTAATTTAGCGATTTTATATCTTCTCATCGCAATAAAACCATTTACAGCACTGATTAAAATTAAAAATACGCCAAGTGCCATATCATCTTCAAGAAATCTTCTTATACTCCAGACACCAAAAAATACAGCAAATATCAGATTTAATGCAATCATTGCCGGCTGTACTCTCATCAAGCGCATTCACTCCTTTATTTTACAGTAAGCGCAGATAATCCTTTTTCAGCGATCAGCTGGTGGTATTTTTCTTCCAGTTGAATTAAACCTTCAATTGCATTGTCTGCTGTTACGTGTCCAGCCTGAATTTCTCTTTCTAATTCATTTCTGGCCAGCACCGCTGCGATTTGATCTTCAAGAATGGCATTTTCATAATTTCTCAGGTGCATCGAGTCTTCAGATTCCATTTGCAAAGTCGGCATAAAAACCTGATCATTTTCTTCTATCAGGTCTTCGCTTTCAAACGCCTGAGCATACGAGTACAGCTTTTGCTCCATGTTAACGAAGTCCTGATCGTGGTCTCCTGCTTCCCTCATTGAATGCTTAACCATATCTGCCAGGTAAACCGCTCTGATGAGTGCGCGGTATTCCTGTCTGGATAAATCAATTCTCATGATTGATCAGCTCCATTATGCTGAATCAGGTGCGTTTCACCGTTTTTCTGAACAATTTTCTTTTCTTTATAAAGTCTTCCGAGTGCACGCTTGAAAGATGCTTTACTCATGTTAAAAATCAATTTAATGTCTTCAGGGTTACTTTTATCGCCAAATGGCATGCTGCCGCCCCGGCTGAGAAGGTAATTAAATATTACTTCAGAATCCTCGTCCATTTTATCCTGTTTTCTTGGAAGTAACGATCCGTTTAGTGTTCCGTCATCTTTAACACCAATGATACGAACTGAAATGTCCTGCCCGAGGCGCGGCTCCTCTTTACGCTCACTTTCATGGATAAAGCAGCGGTAGCCTTCTTCTGTTAACACAAACGTTCCAACTCTCAGTAATCTGTATGGACGTCCTTTTAATTCTTTGTTATGCACATCGTCATCCGCACGCTCAGAAAGAACCTGAACAACTTCCTCAGTCGCAAGTCTTCCGAACATCTGCCCCGCAAGATCTGTACGCAGTGTGATATATAAATAATCACCGGCTTCAGGCCATACATGCTTGACTGCCGGTAGATCCTCAGGCAGTACAGTCACTTCTCTTGAAATACCAATATCAAGCGCCGCTCCATCACGGTCATTTACCTTAATTACTTTAGCCCATCCGTAGACACCTTTTCTGATTTCCGGAATCATTGTAGATGCTGTAAGTCTGCCTCTTCTGTCTGGATAGACAAAAAACTCTCTGGTATCTCCTTCATTAATGTCTTCATGAATCTCAGAGTCGTTTATCGGAATTTCTTCATCGCCTCTTAATAGATAAAAACCAAATGACGTCTTACTGCCCACTGTCAGTTTCTGAACGGTACCGCCAATAGATGTTTGTTCACTCATTTTATATGCCTCCTGAAATCTTAAATAACTGATTAACTGTATCATAAAAATTGATGCTGTTACAGGTAAGTATAGCGTTCTTAAGATATTTTTAACAGAAAGAACGAAAAAACACCGGCAACAGCGCTACTTAAAAACCGTGTTCAGGATATTCTGGATAATCCGCTTCTGTTCTTCAAATAACGGAAGAAATTGTTTCTTCATCACTTCGAATGCATCTTTCCCCTGGTCAGTGAGTGTATACCAGTATACCTTCTGTCTTTTTCGTTCATGTGACTTATAATCCTCTTTTCTGTGCAATAATCCTTCTTCGGCCATATCATGAAGCGCATCAAGCAAAGTGCTCGGTGCTGGTTCCCAGTTGCCGCCGATCTTTCTGAACTCTGCCTTAAAATGTTCACTGATCATGCCTGAATGTCTGATTGAGAGTAAATGGAGTATGTAAAACTTGGTGAATTGTGAAGCACTCATATTTAACGCAAATTTTTTCGGATTATGCTTACTCATCTAAGTCCTCTCCTTTATAAGTCAATCTGAATGAAAGTGCCAGTTTTACCTGGTGCGATCATATGTTTGCTTTTATTATACAGCAAAAGCCTGCAAATTTGCAGGCTTTTCCATTCACTATAGTGTCTGATACCAGTTTTTTGCGTCACTTACTTCTTCTTCAATCAGCTGGTGACCTCTGTTGTACCATTTAGTCGTGACACTCGCTCCTGCATGATTCAACAGCTCTGTTAAATCTGTTGTTTCACCTGCAGGACAGATTGGATCATTTTCACCCGCTCCGATAAATACGTTAACACCTGACAGATCAGGAAGCTCGTGATCTCTTAAAGGTACCATTGGATGATGCAGGATCGCAGCTTTTAATGAATCCTTGTAGTGAAACAACAGACTCCCCGCAATATTCGCACCGTTTGAATAACCGATGGCAATCACATTGCTGCGATCAAACTGATATTTATGAGCTGCATCATTAATAAATTCATTCAGTTCTTTTGTACGGAACTTCAAATCCTCTATATCAAATACACCTTCTCTTAAGCGTTTAAAGAATCTTGGCATTCCGTTTTCACTTACATTGCCACGTACACTCAGAATACTTGCTTCAGGATCAATCATATCAGCGATCGGCAGCAGATCCTGTTCTGTTCCGCCTGTACCGTGCAAGAGTAATAATACCGGCTTACCTTCTTTACCTTCATGATAAATGTGATGCATGAATAACCTCCGCCTTTCAGTTATGTCTTATGATTCATTCTATATCAGAATAAAAGTTTATTTCAAACTTAAGACTCTCGATTCAAAAGTATTCCCCTTTTACATTTCCATGAAGGGGAAGAAGTGATATAATGTGTTGATATGTTTTCTTGGAGGGATTATTAAATGATACAAGTATCAGATGTCAGTCTTCGTTTTGGAGACCGCAAGCTGTTTGAAGATGTGAATATTAAATTTAACCCGGGTAACTGTTATGGTCTGATTGGTGCGAATGGTGCGGGTAAATCTACTTTCTTAAAGATTTTATCCGGAGAAATCGAAGCGCAGACCGGTCATGTTTCAATGGGACCTAATGAACGTCTGGCAATTTTAAAGCAGAATCACTTTGAATTTGAAGAAGAAGAAGTGATTAATGTCGTGTTAATGGGACATACCCGCCTGTATGAGGTAATGCAGGAGAAAAACGCGATTTATATGAAGGAAGATTTTTCTGATGAAGACGGGATTAAAGCTGCTGAGCTTGAAGGTGAGTTTGGTGAGATGAACGGCTGGGAAGCTGAATCAGATGCTGCTATCCTTCTTCAGGGGCTTGGTATCAGCGAAGAGCATTTCAACAAAAAAATGGCTGAACTGACTGGATCTGAAAAGGTAAAAGTGTTGCTTGCACAGGCTCTTTTCGGTAAACCGGATGTTCTGCTGCTGGATGAGCCGACAAACGGTCTTGATATCCAGGCAATCCAATGGCTAGAAGACTTCCTGATTAACTTTGAAAACACAGTGATCGTTGTATCCCATGACCGTCACTTCCTGAACACTGTATGTACGCATATTGCTGATCTTGATTTCAGCAAGATTCAGATCTATATGGGTAACTATGATTTCTGGTACGAATCAAGTCAGCTTGCTCAAAGACTGGTTTCAGACCAGAACCGTAAGAAAGAAGAGAAAATTAAAGAGCTTCAGGCATTCGTAGCGCGCTTTAGTGCTAATGCCTCTAAATCAAAGCAGGCTACTTCCCGTAAGAAGCTTCTTGATAAAATCACACTTGATGACATTAAGCCATCTTCACGTAAATATCCTTTCGTACAATTCGAAATGGAACGTGAGATTGGTAATGACGTGCTTCAGGTTAAAGATCTGTCTAAAACCATTGATGGAGTAAAAGTGCTTGATAACGTCAGCTTTACAATGAATAAAGATGACAAGATTGCACTTGCAGGTACAGATGAAATTGCGAAAACTACATTAATGCGCATCCTGATGGGTGAAGTTGAGCCGGATAGCGGAAGCTTTAAATGGGGCGTAACTACTTCACAGTCATATTTCCCGCATGATAACTCTTCTTACTTTGAAGGTCAGGAATCAGATCTTGTTGACTGGCTGAGACAATACAGTCCTGAAGATGAGAGTGAAACGTTCCTGAGAGGCTTCCTTGGCAGAATGTTATTCTCCGGTGAAGAAGTAAGAAAGAAACCTTCTGTCTTATCAGGAGGAGAAAAAGTACGCTGCATGCTGTCACGCATGATGCTGAAAAAAGCAAATGTACTGCTGCTGGATGAGCCGACAAATCACCTTGATCTTGAATCAATCACAGCACTCAATAATGGGTTGATTAACTATAAAGGTGCGATGATCTTTACTTCACATGACCATCAGTTTGTACAGACGATTGCAAACCGTATCATCGATATCACAGATGGTCAGATTACTGACAAGCAGCTTACGTATGATGAGTTTCTTGAGTGGAATAAAGAACGAGTATCCAATTAAAAAAAACCTGCCGGATCTCCGGCAGGTTTTTTATTTTTGAAATTTCTTTAACAGAGCCGGCAGTGTCCCCTTTTTTAACACCTTATCCGATAACCCTGCAATTTTGTTAATCACTTTAAGGCCATCTTCATCCCCGGCCCAGTGATCTCTAATAATGTCTGGAGAAAGGTTATTCACTATTGTTTGCAGAACAAATGACGCGACTACCAGGTCATCTATGTATCCTCCTGGTCCGACTAGTCCTTCAGGAATCAGGTCAAATGGCAAAATAAAATAACTGATTGCCCCTGCAACCATCGCCCTGTCCTTACCGGATACTCTTTTATCCCTGACCACCTGGACCAGCAGATAAAAAATATCAGGTGCAAACAACAGGTATTTCGCATATTTGTGGTTTTTACCGGTCTTATCTTTTAAAAATTCATCAATTTTACTTCTCAAACGAAAGTAGAAATTCTCCTGTTCTTCACGTGTGTGTTCTTCCATTGCGGCTCCCTCCTTCTGAATGGCAGCCCGGGATTATGTATACCGGAACTGTCTTTATCATAAGACAGCCGGCATGTAAATTACCACCAATAAGGTTTGGTATGCTTGTTTTCTTTGACCTTTTCATTCCGTTCAGCTTTTTTCTTCTGGAACTCCCAGAATGCATCAAACGGGTGCGGCTTTGAGGATTTAACAGGTTCTTTTTCTTTCATCTTAACCCCTCCTTGTAGACAGCATATGCGGGTGACTGCCCCGGGGTATGGGTGGTCATAGAACACAGGGGAAATATATTGAATTAAAAAAACCGCTCTCTGTTAAGAGAACGGTTTTTATATCAACAATTACAGTTTTACAACGTTAGCTGCTTGTGGTCCACGGTTACCTTCAACCACTTCGAATTCTACCTGCTGGCCTTCGTCAAGAGACTTGAAGCCTTCGCCTGTGATAGCTGAGAAGTGTACGAATACGTCGTTTTCTCCTTCAACTTCGATGAATCCGAAACCTTTTTCTGCGTTAAACCATTTTACTGTACCAGTTTTCATAATGAAAAACCTCCAAAAAATAAATTGACAATATGCAAACTTACCGTAAATAGAAAAATTCACATATTACAAAAAGTACCGTGCTTTCCGATCACTCTTTGTAATATGTGAATCTTGTCATGCAGGTATCATTGCTTATTGACTTGTTACCCTCATTATACAGCGTTTAAAGCGAATGTCAAATCAATTAATCAAAAATTTGTTAAAATTATTTAATGCGTAATTGATGCTTTTCTGCAAGGTCCGGCGGTGCCATCTTTACAGCAAGCTGCAGCATAAACGTTGTAAATGCGATATCATCCGTTATACCGACTAAAAACAGATAATCCGGGATAATATCTGCCGGCATCACTGCATAGGCGATGATTAATCCACCTGTCAGAAGCTTTTTAACAGGATGGACTGAAGATGAAACGAAAAAGTCTTTAATAAATGGCAGTGACTTTCTGAAATGAAAAATAAACTGGATTCTTTTTAGCATTTTCATTAGATCGATCCTTCCGCTTGAATATATTGTTAGCATAAACCATCTGGGTAAGGTATGATTATGTCAATTATACATATAGATGGAGGGAAACGTATTGAGTGAGTTAGCAAAGTCAAAATGGTTTCGTTTTGGTTTTGGCTTGATTACCATTTTAATTATTATTTACTTACTGTCCTTAGTGGAGTTTATCTTCACTCCAATTGTGATTATCGTCACAACCCTGTTTGCGCCAATTGCAATCGCAGGTGTACTTTACTATCTTTTAAGACCGATTGTCAATTTTGCTGCAAAATACTTACCTAGAGGCATTTCGATTTTACTGATCTATCTTGCCGGTATCGGATTAATTGTTGGGTTGTTCTTTTTAATTGGACCTCCCCTGTCAAGACAATTTAACTCTCTGGTAGATAATATCCCTTCAATATTTAATGAGTTATCTGCAATGGCTATGAACCTGGTGCAATCAGACTGGTTTAAGAGCATTCAGGAACAGCAGGATTTTTCGATCCAGGATATTACTGACCGGGTAGCAAGTACGCTGCAGGGTTCTCTTGACGCTATAGGGTCGAACCTCATGTCTATTATCGGTGTCATCACGAATATTGCAATTGTACTTGTGACGATTCCTTTTGTATTGTTTTACATGTTAAAAGACGGTCAGAAACTTCCTGAACAGTTTCTGCGCTTTACGCCTGAAGAGTTCCGTCCTGAAGGAAGAAAAGTACTGCAGGATATGGATGTTGCTTTAAGTTCATACATCCAGGGTCAGCTGATCGTCAGCTTTTGTGTAGGGGTTTTACTTTATATCGGTTATTTGATTATTGGCCTCGAATACACGATTGTACTTGCTTTGGTGGCAATGCTTACAAATGTTATACCGTTTGTGGGACCCTTTATCGGGACGATACCTGCAGTCATTGTCGGGTTTATTGATTCCCCACTTACAGCACTGTTTGTCATTCTGGTTGTGATCGCGGCTCAGCAGATTGAAAGTAACCTGATCTCTCCGCAGGTCATGGGAAAAAAGCTTCAGGTGCACCCGCTGACAATTATCTTCTTACTGCTTGTCGCTGGAAGTTTCGGCGGTCTTTTAGGACTTATCATGGCGGTTCCGACTTATGCTGTTGGTAAAGCAATCGTGGTAAATGCCTATCGATTTATTACAATCAGAAAGCGTTATGATGATAAACGCATGAAAAAAAGTAAAATGGTATAGAAAAAAGAGGCCCTGGATCAGGCCTCTTTTTTTTGTGAGAAAATCGCTTCAAAAAATTGTTTGTCTTCTTCTGTCATTTTATCTCTAATATAAGGCTCTCCCTGTGAAAACAGGATATATCCGTGATAAACCTGCAAATCTTCATCACAGTCTTCACAGAAGAAAAACTCATCCTCATTCCAGAATGCAGCCTGCGTTCCCCTTTTTACACGTGCATGATCATACCTCGCCAGGTTTTCATGCATCTTATCTCTGTAAAATTCCAATGCTTCATGTTTCGTATTAAATGTCCATTCAACAGTAATATCAGATTCCCAGCCCTCTAAAAACCACCAGGGCTCTGCATCGCTTTTCAGCTGTACGATCCGCCACAAAAGCAGCACCGCCTTTCTTTCATGTGCTGCTTATAAGTGTACTGAACCTTGAAGAGAAATGAAACGGATCTGCTCATTCTCTATGCGTTAACAGTTTCAATGTCTGCCTCTTCAGTTTTTTCGTCAGTTAAAGGATCTATAATCTTCAGTACCAGTGGATAATGTTCTGCCTCCTGATTCAGCTTGTAAAGAATCCTCTTACCATGTCTCTGTTCTGTAATGAGCTTTGCTGTTTTCAGTTTTTTTATGTGCTGGCTGACAAGCGGCTGGCTAATGCCAAAAAACTGAACAAATTCTGAAACAGTCCACTCTTCCTCAGCCATTTTCTTGGCCATGATTAACCTTGTCCGATCTCCGAACAAACGGTAAATATCAGCTAACTCATGTGAGTAATCAAATTCTTGACTCATCATCTGCCCCTCGCTTCCAAAAAAATAAACCAAATGGCTCATATATATAGTACGTTCGAATTATATTATACCCTCAAATAATTAAAAAAACTACTCTTCATGGAATTATTTTCGTTTTTAATAGTCTTTAAGTCTATTTGAGAATACAAAAATTGCATTGCTTGCTTCCTTTTCCTGAATGATAGACAATATACATAAGGAAAAATTGAAACTTATAGCCGGTTATAACCGTATAAGATACTATAAGTCCTGATAAGGAGAAGATGGATATGAAGCAAATATTAAATTTTGTGACCCGTCTTGGAATTTCACTGCCTATTGCAAGCATTACCTGGATCAGTGCCATCTTTCTGATGAATGTGTCATTCTGGCCTTCATTGGCGGCAGCTCTGATTGGCGGGATTGTGCCATTTTATACGATTAAGTGGTTTCAGAAACGCTCCCTTTTAAAATCGTATGGTTTAACAAAAAGAGAATATGAATATATACAGTCAAACTTAAAAGAAGCACAGAAAAAAATATCCCGGCTGCAGGGAAAACAGTTCCAGATCCGCTCAATTTCAGCAATGAGACAGTTAAATGATATGATTAAGTTCTCAAGAAGAATATTCAGCATTGTGAAAAAAGACCCTAAACGCTTTTATACATCTGAACGATTCTTTTTTTACCATCTGGACAGCGCGGTCGAGTTAACGGAGAAATATACTATGCTCGTTACTCAGCCTGTTAAAAATAAAGAAGTACTGGTTTCATTGGAGGATACAAGACAGACGCTTCACGAGTTAAATCGTTCGCTTGAAGAGGACCTGATGAAGGTATTGTCTAATGATCTTGATACACTGCGAATTGAACTTGATATGGCGAAAAATACAATAGAGCATAAATAACGGGAGGTTGTATTGATGGAAGAAAAACAACAGGTCAAAGTAGAAGAACGATCATCTAAATTGGATGATCTGCTTGCAAACCCATTTGGTGATAATGAAATTACGACTGCAGATACTCACACAGGACAAGCCGCGCCTAAAAGGTTAGCGGATGTCTTACCGGAAGAAGACCGGAAACAGGCAGAAGCCCTGTCTAAGCAGATTGATCCAGCTGATCATCAGTCGATTCTCCAATATGGAACAGCAGCTCAGTCCAAGCTTTCTAATTTCTCTCATGCGATGCTTGATCATGTTCAGAGAAAAGATGTCGGTCCGATTGGTGACATATTAAAAGAATTGATGAACAGGCTTGAACAGATTGATCCTGATGAGCTTTCTGATCAGAAGAAAAATGTGATCTCAAAATTGTTCAACCGGGTAAACAGATCTGTAAATGAAATTTTGTCCAAGTACCAAAAGGTTGGTGCACAGGTAGACAGAATCAGCGTAAGACTCGACCATTCAAAAAAGTCCCTGCTTGATGATATTCAGATGCTCGACCAGCTTTATAACGAAAACAAAGAATATTTTCAGGCGCTGAATATTTATATCGCTGCTGCAGAACTGAAACGTGAAGACCTTGAGCATAATGTGATTCCCGCTCTTCGCACGAAAGCAGAAAAAAGCAGTGATCAGATGGCGTACCAGGAAGTCAATGATATGATGCAATTTCTGGACAGACTCGATAAGCGTATACATGATCTTCAGCTCAGCAGACAAATCACTATACAAAGTGCCCCGCAGATCAGAATGATTCAGAATATAAACCAGGCACTGGCTGAAAAAATTCAGGCGTCTATCCTGACTGCTATCCCATTGTGGAAGAACCAGATTGCAATTGCACTCACATTGTTCAGGCAGCAGCGCGCAGTTGAAGCCCAGAAGCAGGTTACTAAAACCACAAACGAATTATTGCTGAAAAACTCTGAGATGTTAAAGGTAAACAGTATTGAAACGGCAAAGGAAAATGAAAGAGGCATTGTAGATATCGAAACCCTGAAAACGACGCAGTCCAACCTGGTATCCACCCTGGAGGAAACGCTTCGTATTCAGGAAGAAGGCCGTCAGAAACGGAGACAGGCTGAAGGAGAAATTCAGGCAATGGAAGCTGAGTTAAAACAGCAGCTGCTGCAATTAAAAAATAAAAGATCATAATAAAAAACCGCTGTGTCAGTTATACACAGCGGTTTTACATTTTCCTCAGCCAGTCAGTTGTTTTGCGTTTTGCATTTTTCCATTGATTTCTGTTCACCTTTTCATTGTGACGGCTGTATTCTTCTAGACGTGCTAAATGGTTTGTATTCATCTGTGTTCATCTCCTCTTTTTCTGATACTCTTAGTGTAGTCAAAAAAAGACGTTAAGAAACGGACACACAGCATGATTTTAACTCCGTCCCGGGGATGAATTATTCCTCAGTCTCACATACTTTTATACAGAAGTCTTTTCAATAACGGGAACAGTACATCAGGCAGTTCATCTATATCCTGGACAAACAGACTGAAGCGGCCGTATATATTCTGGATGACTTCCTTTTGGCTTTCCGGAATTTCCGTGGTTGATAAAAAGACGTTCATTACTTCAATTCCACGTTTTCTCGCTGCAAGCACTGCATCATGTGTATCCACAATACCATTTTGCTCATAGTCTGCTGCAGCTGGCTCCCCGTCTGAAAACACGAGCAGAAACTTTTGTTTTTCTGTTCTTTTTTCAAGCCTTTCTATCATATGTCTGATTGCATAGCCATCACGGTTATCCTCTTCCGGCTCAAGCTGCATAATGGCAGCCCCATCCTGCTGATACAGACTGTCATTAAAAGAGATCACCGTTTTAAAATGATTCGGCTGACCTTTTTGTCCCGCTTTCGGTGTATTCTCCCAAAAACCGGTGATTTCATGCGGAACCTGTACTGACTTTAGCGCTTCATGAAATAAAACGAGCCCTTTTTTAGTTTCATCCATCTTGTCATACATAGATGCCGAACAATCAAGCAACAACTCAAAAGCAGCATCAATTTTTGGGGACTCCTCATCTTTCTTATAAAAGACCCTTGGTTTTTCATCTGTAAAATAAGGCAGCAGATTTTTACTGAGTCTGCCTTTTACAAGATGTGTTCGTGGGCTTGTCTTTTTATGGTCAAGTGTCTTTTCTATTACCTGTTTAAGCTTTTTCTGATAAAGTGAAATTTCTTTTTTGTACTCAAGATAAAGGGTTCTTTCAGCATTCTTAACCGGTTCAGGAAATTCAAAAACAGGAAAGGCGTGTTCGTTCTCCTTACCATATTTTGAACTGCCGGCTGCTGTGTCATCCTCTGACTTACGGTCGACATCCTTCTGGTCAAAATCCTGACGCTGTGACTTCTGTGAACTCCCCTGAACACTTGCAAGCGCCTGCTCCTGGTCATCACCTTCCCTTGCTGCTTCCGTATCAATGGAGGTTTTGGTCCCTGATTCTAATTCGAACTGCAGAAATGATTCGCCTTTTTCTTCCGACTCTCTATGCCATGCTTTAAATTCTTCATCTTCAACTTCTTCATTTCCACTTGGCTTTTCCTTTTCAGTATCGTCATTGATCAAAGCATCTTTTCTTTTCAAATCTTCAAATGTAAGGCCGTCTGCCCAGTTCTTTATCGTCTTTTCCGGAAGATGAAAATACTCATTCAGCATATCTTTTTTCAGCAGTTCATCCACTACTTCACATAGAGCTTTACAGATCTTAACTGAATCTGAAGTCGATTTTGTTTCGTGCGTTTTTTCAATCTGCTGTGTAATAAATGGTTTTGCACGGTTAATGTCTGTATGGATATCTGGCCACTCATCAATTGGTGAATCAGCAAAGACCAGTAAATAAATCAGATTAAAGAATGCATCAGTTGTAATGCCTTTTACCTGATGGACATTTAACTGGGATTCAAAATATCTTGCGTATACTTTACGTCTTGTTTTAAATGCATTTTTCGTTCCTGGTCTCTTCATCTTGGTCATCTCTTCAAGCCTTGCATCCTCTATCAGCATAAACAGCTGTTTTGCAAATGAAGGGTGATCCAGCGTATGCGTATACTGTATAAATTTTTGTATCGTCACAGGGTCTGAATGTTTATATGCACCTTCAGCACGTATAAATACGTCTGTAATCAGACCATGCCACTCTTCAGTTTCTGAACGGTGATCCCAGAAGTGACTGACAAAGAGCGTACGCTGTGCGGGATCAATATAATTCATGGGACTGTATTCAACCGTCATCTCTTTCTCACGTGTGAGTGTTTTTGCAAGGTCAATCAGTTGCATCAGCCTGAAAGAGTTGACCTGCTCATCATTAAATTGTATAAACCGCTGCATCTGATCACCTCATTCAAAGATTGTGTCAGCGATATTTTTAACTGCTGATTTTTCCCGTTCGTCCTCAAGCTTATCTATTATGCCACGCTGAATAGCTCTTTTAGGAGGCATATAGATTGAAAGGTCACAAGTGTCCAGCAGGGCTCTGATTGAAGCTGCCTCTTCAGACACCTGCCCGTTTTGAACCTGTGTAAATAAATCAGCCGACAGCTCAACAAATTGATCTATGATTCTCTCGTCTTTAAGCGCACTTTGTTCCATCAATACTGTTTTTAGCGTATCACCTTTAATATATGGAACGTCAACAACGATAAATCTGTTTTTAAGCGCTTCATTTAAAGGAACTGTCCCGATATATCCTTCATTGATTGCCGCAACCACTTTAAAACCTTCCGCTGCAGTGATCACTTCATTTGTGAAAGGATTTGTAATTGTCCGGCGATAGTCGAGTACACCGTTTAAAATTGGCAGGGTTTCAGGTTTAGCCATATTAATTTCATCGATATAAAGAATATGTCCTTTTTTCATTGCCTGAATGACTGGTCCTTCAACAAATGTAATAGCAGACTTGCCATCGACCTGTTCAATCGTTTTAAATCCAAGCATCGCTTCCGCATCAAGATCTACAGAACAATTAATGCTGTACATAGGCTGATTAAACGTATAGCTCACACTTTCTGCAAGCTTAGTTTTTCCTGAACCGGTTGGTCCTTTCAGCAGTATATTTTTCTGCAGGGACAACCCGATCATTACATCATGAAAAACTGAAGGATCATCTGCTGTATAGCCTCCTGAGCCGATTCTTCCCTGTGAATCCGCATCCCCTTTGGAACTTTGTTCAATTAATTGTCTAATATTTTCCGGTAGTTTACTTAATTCCATTACAATCATCCTTTACAATAACGTCAATGATTCATTGTACCGTTCTTTCAGTTAAATGATCAACTCATGTGGTTAGACAGTGCATCTGATAATGGGTAAAATGGAGACTGGAGTGAAAGGAGTTATACATAGATGAATAGATTAAAATCTCAGCTCGCCCTGATTGCTGAGCACCGGACGTTTAACGCGGTGATTATCGGGTTAATACTGCTAAACGCAGTTCTGATTGGTCTTGAGACCTATCCCTCTATATACAGCAACTATAGTGATTTATTTATTGGAGCTGACAGAATTCTGCTATGGCTGTTCACCATTGAGATTCTTATCAGGCTGGTCGCAGCACCTTCAATAAAACAATTCTTTAAACAGCCATGGAATGTATTTGACTTTGTTATTGTATTAAGTGGACATCTGATCACGGGCGGGCATTATGTGACTGTCCTGCGTATCTTAAGAGTTCTGCGTGTACTCAGAACCATCTCAGTCATTCCCTCTCTCAGAAAAATGGTGAATGCACTATTAATGACAATTCCTTCAATGGGTACAATCCTGCTGCTGCTGGGAATTTTCTTTTATATTTACGGCGTAATCGGTACGATGCTCTATTCAGCGATTGCTCCTGAATATTTTGGAAGTCTTCACAGTTCACTATTGACTTTATTCCAGGTCGTGACGCTCGAGTCCTGGGCAAGCGGCGTCATGAGACCGATTCTCAAGGAGGATCCAACATCATGGTGGTATTTTGTCACGTTTGTATTAATTGGCACATTTGTGATTTTTAATCTGTTTGTTGGTGTCATTGTCAATAATGTTGAAGAAGCAGATAAAGAAAACAGACCTTCTCCTGAAGAAGTTAAATTAGCAGAGGTTCAAAAAGAGCTTGCAGAAATTAAAGCACTGCTGAATAAAAAAGAGTAAGGGCCAGCCCCTTACTCTTTTTCATATATATACAATCCTCTGTCCAGCTTTCTGACTTCAGGAAACTTGCGCTGGATTGTATTCATAAACGTTGTGATATTAGCTACTTTATAGCCGGTTTCTTTTTCAACAAACGTCTGAATATCTGTGCCTTTGACGGGCTCAAGTTTTTTCTGAAGGATTTTCAGAGCAGCAGCATGCATTTTTTTGGACTTCCCGACGTTGATCGGCTTTACAGGCTTGGATTGAGTGGGTTGAACCTGATCCTGAGCAGTCCCTTCATCAAGTTCTCTCAATCTCTGCATGATTTTTTCGCGTTCCTGCCTGAATTCCTGAAGAATTCTTATTTCTGAATCCGCCATTTGTTCAAGGCGTATTTTTAACGCTGTTCTCTCATCGAACATCTGTCAGTTCTCCTTAAGCCTCTTCAAAGTAGTCTTTATAAAATCCGCCTACTTTTCCAGTGTTATCAATAATAAAAATAAATTCTTCCGTTTCGTTTTTTACATCATACGTTTTTCCAACTGTCAGTACGTTATTTACAACATATTTTGCAGCGTTGTCATGTACGCATTTTACCTGTTTAATTGTTTCCCGGTTTTCCCAGTCTAAATGAATCATGGATCAAACCCCTTTCTGTTATCTCTATCGTTAGTATATCGCTAAAATGACTGATTGTTAAGAGCTTCTATTCACATGACTGAACTGCTCATTCGTATCCACTTCTCCAAATATTTTTGTAACAGGATATCTTTCACCGGAGAGCCAGTCTTTGAAGTTAATTTCAAGCGGCACTGCATTTTCTCCCGCACCAAAAAGTACTTTCATGTGAATAGGATCATATACCACAGTATGAATGGTTCCGGACCAGCTTCCATAATTCTTTTTAAAGATCCTATAGGCAGGATCGTTGAAACGATAAAAAGCTTCCAGCGGAGTCTCTGCTTGTCCTGACTGGTCAAAAATAGATTGAAGTCTTGTTTTGGATTCTGTCAGCTGGTAGCGGTTTTCATTCAGCTTTTCAGGTGTTTCAAAGTGATTTGTGCATGCGTAATCATTTGACTGCTGCCTGACAGCAACACCAAGCGCCGAAGCTTCCACAACCGCCCGATTACCTGAAGCATCATACAGCGTATAGTTAAAAGCGTGACGGTGCGGAATTTTTTTCAGCATCTCAACCGCTTCATCCGTTGAGCTGCAGCTATCAAGTAAGAATCGTGCAATAACCGAGCAGGTGAATCCTTCTCCCGGGTTTTTTCTGTTCACAAAATGAAAACCGACGCATAGTCCTTTTTCATTCATTCCATCAATTCGGCCGATCATTCTGCCTGCTACACCGATTGAAGCGTATCCGGTTTCAGGCTGCCAGATCATCAGTCTGCCCTCATATGTTTTCGGATGGTAATCATAATTTCTTGCGAAGTATCCGTCTTTCATTAAGACAGAGCACCCCGATTTGATCCAGTCCTGCTGCCACCCTGAATATTCATGGACCACTTCTTCAAAACCCCAATTCAGTTTTGTACTCAAGCCCTGAAGTTCATCCCACAGTCCTGGCGCAAAATGCTTGATATGATGCTCAGCTTTATTCATATCAAGATGATAGGATTTTTTTGATTTTGCTCTTCTTTTCAGGTGAGTCTGATAAAGCGGTGTTTCACGGAATAATTTGCCGGCTGTCTGTCCCAGCTGAAAATAAGATCCCTTTCCCTTAATGACGTCTATATGAAATCGTTGCATGCGACCATATCCTTTTAGCTCCATTATGGACCAGGACAAAAGCTCTTTCCAGTTTGAAGACACAAATATAACAATTAGATAACATCCCGGGATAGGTGTTGAAGATCAATATCGTTCATCGTATAATGACGTTAATGGAAAGTTTAGAATATTCCATTAACACAATCACTAAGGAGGGTTCTATCCATTGAAAATCTTAAGTAATGAACAATTGTTATCTGCTTACAGAGATGCTGAGAAACATGGAGAACACGATACACAGGTGATTTTAAAGAAGGAAATTCAAAAAAGAGGTATACACGCCGGCAGACATCGGAAATAATGATGAAAGAACACGCAGTGCAGTCTGCGTGTTCTTTTTATGAATAAATTTCATATGAAAAGGCTGAGACATTGTCCCAGCCTTTTTTTGAATTAACCTTCCAATAACAGATCTTCAGGATTTTCCAGAAGTTCTTTTACCATCTTCAAGAATCCAACTGCTTCTTTACCATCGATAATACGGTGGTCATAAGACATCGCAATATACATCATCGGACGGTTTTCGCTTCTTTCAGCATCAATTGCAACTGGACGAAGCTGGATTGTGTGCATCCCCAGAATACCAACCTGTGGTCCATTCAAAATCGGTGTTGATAGCAGTGAACCGAAGACTCCACCATTTGTGATTGTGAATGATCCACCCTGAAGGTCGCTCAGCTGAAGCTTCTTGTTCTTTGCTTTTTCTGCAAGATTCACAATTTCCTGTTCAATCTCAGCAAAGTTCTTACGGTCACAGTCACGGACGATTGGAACAACAAGCCCGTCATCAGTTGATACCGCTACACCAACATCATAGTAATGCTTCAGAACGATTTCATCGCCATCGATTTCTGCATTAACATATGGATACTTCTTAAGTGCTGCAACAACAGCTTTAGTGAAGAATGACATGAAGCCGAGACGTACATCATGCGTTTCATGGAACTTATCTTTTTTACGCTTTCTAAGATCCATCACGTTCGTCATATCAATTTCATTAAACGTTGTCAGCATCGCAGCAGTCTGTTGAACTTCAACAAGACGGTTAGCAATCGTCTGACGGCGGCGTGACATCTTTTCTCTCGTTACAGGCTTGCCATCATCTTTTTTCGCAGCAGGTGTTTCCTGTTTCTTAGGAGCAGCCTCCTGTTTCTTTTCCTGCTTAGCTGTTGAACTGTGTGCTTCTACATCCTGCTTTCTTACACGGCCCATTGGATCCTGAGTAGAGATCTCAGACAGATCAATCCCTTTTTCTCTTGCCAGCTTACGTGCTGCAGGTGAAGCGATTGTACGTTCTTTCTTTTCAGAAGACTCCTGCTTTTCAGGCTGCTTATCAGAAGCTTCTTCAGTTTTTTCTTCAGTTTCAGGTGCTTTTTCTTCTGACTTTTCTTCAGAAGAACTGCTGCCTCCGCCTTCACCAGCTTCAACAATCGCAATCACCTGACCAACTTCAACTGTATCGCCTTCTTCAGCTTTCAGTTCCTTGATCACGCCTGCTTCTTCTGAAATGACTTCAACGTTTACTTTGTCAGTTTCAAGTTCAACGATATATTCGCCTTTTTCTACTTCATCACCAGGCTGCTTTAACCATTGTGCAATGGTACCTTCTGTAATTGATTCTGCTAATTCTGGAACTTTAATTTCTGCCACTGTGTCTTCCTCCTCTATTCTTACCCTTTAACTACTGATTTTTCTAGAATACGCTGCTGTTCTTTTTTGTGTACTGTCGGATCACCTTCAGCAGGACTGCTGCGGCGTCGTCTGCCAATATAAGATACTTCAGATCCTTCTGGTGAAAGTTCTTTCAGGCGAGGCTCTACAAACGTCCATGCACCCATATTTTTTGGTTCTTCCTGTACCCAGACAATTTCTTTTAAGTTCTTATAACGGCTGAAAACTTCCTTTAGCTGTTCCATCGGGAATGGATAGAGTTCTTCAACACGAACCAGATGTAGCCAGTCGTTATTTTCTTCTTTTTCTGCTCTTTCAATCAGATCAATACCAACTTTACCGGATGAAAGAACTATTCTTTCAACAGCATCTTCATTTTTACCAAGTGAAGGATGCTCAAGGATTGGCGAGAAGCCGCCTTCAGCAAGCTCATCAACACCGCGTGAGACAACAGGATGTCTTAATAGACTCTTAGGTGTCATGATCACAAGCGGACGAACCTCTTCTTTTTTCAGAATTGCTGCCTGTCTTCTTAAGATATGGAAGTACTGTGCAGAGCTTGTCAGATTCGCAACTGTCCAGTTGTTTTCAGCTGCCAGTGTCAAGAATCTTTCCATTCTTCCGGAAGAGTGTTCAGGTCCCTGACCTTCATACCCGTGTGGTAGAAGCATCACAAGTCCTGATTTCTGTCCCCACTTTGCACGGCTTGATGAAACAAACTGATCAAACATGACCTGTGCCATATTAGCAAAATCCCCGTACTGCGCTTCCCATAGTACAAGTGTTTCTTTAGAGAAAACGTTGTATCCATATTCAAAACCGACAACAGCAGCTTCTGTTAATGGGCTGTTGTATACGCAGAATGAAGCGTTTGCATCTGAAATATGGTGCAGTGGTGTGTGCTCTTCACCTGTTTTTTCATCATGCAGCACAAGGTGTCTGTGAGCGAAGGTACCACGCTGAGAGTCCTGTCCGCTCAAACGGATCGGCGTGCCATCCTGAATGATGCTGCCGAAAGCCAGCGTTTCAGCATGAGCCCAGTCAACTTTTCCGTCTTTTTCAAATGGGTCATTTCTTCTTTGAAGTATTTTTTCAAGCTTTTTGAAAACATTAAAGCCTTCCGGGAAATTCAATAGATCCTCGTTCAGCTTTTTCAGTCTGTCATAGTCCACTGAAGTAGAAATATCATAAAGCATAGACTGAACATCTTCAGGTGGATTCATATCTGTATCCGGATCCTTTTCAGATTTCGGAACAGTATCATATGCCTTTTGAAGCTTCGACATATTTTCTTCAATCAGCTTTTCAGCCTCTTCTTCAGAAAGGGTCTGATTGTTAATAAGCTTGCTCTGATACAATTTACGGACATTATCATGCTTTTTAATATACTGATATAAATCAGGATTTGTCACCATTGGTTCATCCATTTCGTTATGACCGAAACGTCTGTAACCAATCAGGTCAATGACAAAGTCTTTGCCAAATTCCGCTCTGTACTCGCTCGCCATAATGGCAGCTGCAAGACAGGCCTCGGGATCATCTGCATTTACGTGCAGGATCGGTACTTCAAATCCTTTTGCAGTATCTGAAGCATACTTGGTAGAACGGGAATCAAATGATTCTGTTGTGAATCCGATCATATTATTCGCAATGATATGAATCGATCCGCCTGTATGATAGCCTCTCAGCTGACTCATATTCAGTGTTTCTGCAACAACTCCCTGTCCAGGAAACGCTGCATCACCGTGAATCATGATCGCTAATGAAGACTCTTTTTCAAGTTCAGGAATTCCTGCACTTGTTCTTGTTTCCTGAGCAGCTCTTGTATAGCCTGCTACGATCGGGCTGACTACTTCAAGGTGACTCGGGTTATTTGCAAGTGTTACACGTGTTTTTGCTTTATCCTTGCTGACGTTCCGGTCAGCGCCAAGGTGGTATTTTACATCCCCGGTCCATCCATATGTAATACCAGTTGAACCCTCTGAAGGAATAAGATCTTTACTTGGTGCGTGCTGGAATTCTGCAAAAATCATTTCATATGGCTTCTCAAGCACATGTGCCAGTACATTCAGACGTCCACGGTGTGCCATACCGATATTAATTGAAGAAGCACCTTTCTCTACTGTAGACTGAATAATTTCATCGAGAAGTGGGACCATTGTGTCGAGACCTTCGATTGAAAACCGTTTTTGACCGACAAATGTTTTGTGGACAAAGTTTTCAAATCCTTCGACCTGAACTAGCCGCTTTAAAATGCTCTTTTTCTTTTCGTCTTCGATTTTTGCATCCAGAGAACCGGATTCAATGTAATTCTTCAGCCATTTCTTTTCTTTTCTGTCATGGACATGTGAATATTCAAAAGCAATTGTCTTTGTATACATTTTTCTCAAATATTCAATGGCCTCATATCCATTCGTTACTTCATCAGTTGAGTTTTCAATCAGAACGTCTACCGGAATTTTCTCTAAATCTTCCTTTGTCAGGTTATAGCTTTCCAGTTCAATTCGCTCTGTATCTTTTTCTTTGTCATGAAGCGGATTAATGTCAGCTGCAAGGTGCCCGTATGAGCGGATCCCTTCTGCGAGCTGAACTGCAGCAATTACTTTACTGTAATCTGTGCCTTCAATCGCTACTTCTGTCTGCTTTGACTTCTCTTTATACGGAGAGCCATTCTCTTTGAAAAATTGCTGTAATTCTTCATCAACAAGAGATGGATCTTCCTGATAAAGATCGTACATTTCCATCATGTAACCCAGGTTAGGGCCGGAAAAAGTGTATGATGATGGATCCTGCTGCTCCGACTGTTTTCTCATTTTGAAAACCTCCAACGTATTGGACAAATCACCTTAAACATCGCAAGGGAATTTGCTATGTAAATATAGTAATAATAGAGAGCTAAAACGCTTACAGAGCCATTTTATCACTGTAAAGGAACGAGATAAAGCGTTTCGATCGATTTTTTCAAAATTTTATACGATAAAAAAGTGAATAGAAATTCAGTATCGAACCGCTTTTATCCCTGCTTTGCAGTATTTAGATGGATCGTAATGACAGTATGACCCGGTTCACTCTGAATGTTGATCTCAGCTCTGTATAAGTCAAGCAGTCTTTTTGCAATGGATAAACCAAGGCCATTCCCACCCATTTCACGGCTTCTGGACTTCTCGACTCTGTAAAACCGGTCAAAAATAAATGGCAGATTTTCTTTTGGAATCCCTTCCCCGAAATCCTCCACTTTTATTTCATAGGATGAAGACAGATTTGACCCTGTAATCAGAACCTTCTGGTCATCCGGAGAATATTTAATTGCATTTTCAATTAAAATGATCAGGACCTGTTCCAAGTGCCCGGCACCTATTATTGCCATTCCGACTTCTGCTTTAATCTCTAATTCCCGATCTTTGTGCAGCGATTGCATTTTATTAACAGTATTCATCAGAATTTTACTGCAATCAGCTGGCTGTAGATCTTCTGTACGCATTTCACGATCCGCTCTTGAAAGCATTAGCAGATCGGCAACCAGTTTTTTCATCCGGTTAATCTCCTGCAAAGATATATCCAGTGATTCTTCTAACACATCTGGGTCTTTCTTTCCCCATCTCTGAATCAGATTCAGATGACCTTCAATAATTTGGATAGGCGTTCTCATTTCATGTGAAGCGTCCTCAGTGAACTGCTTCTGCTTTGCAAAGTTTTTCTCAAGCTCTGTCATCAGGTCATTAAAGATTTCGATTAATCCGCCTACTTCATCCTGGTGCTCCGGTTCAGGGAGCTGATGCTGAAAACCTTCCTGCTGTGTTTTTTTCATTGTCTGTCCCAGCTGTATAACAGGCTTTATAAATGTGCCTGATAAAATATACGCAGCAAATGAGCTGAATAATAAAGCGGCGATTAGCAGAATCAATGAGAGGAAGATCATATAATTCAGCTGTGCTGTATAGGCATTTAAAGGATGAATGATTTCAATATACCCGTTAAAGCCGTTGGAATTCACCGGGGTCCGTCCGACAAGAATGGAAGCGCCATTTACCCGTGTTCTCTCAATTTCAGTATCTTCAACCCTTTTAAACGGGACAGAATAATTACTTGGAGACCGTTGAATCTGATAGATCTCATACCCATCTTCATTATAAAAATGAATGATTTGTCCCCGTTCGTAGATTTGTTCTGCCAGTTCCCTGCCTTCGTTAATATCATTGATTGTCACGAGCGGATTACGATTCTCATAGAAGTCTTCGAGATCCGTTAACACCTCAGAAAGTGTATTTCTCTCTTCCTGGATCATCCACTGACTCATTGCAATGATTAGAATGACGCTGAAGGCAGTAAAAGCAAGAAATATTGTGGCAGAGGCTGACAGCATCCACTTCCACCGGATCGATAATGTATTCCATTTACTTTTTAATCGATTCATGACCTGATCACATACCCTGTCCCGCGGACTGTTTCAATATAGGCTGAAGGCTGTTCCGGGTCGATTTTATTGCGTAAATGTCTGATATAAACATCTACAACATTCGTTTCAGCATCTGCATCATAACCCCAGACTTTTTCGATAATGCGGTCACGCGTAAGTACGATATCCTTGTTATCCAGGAGCATTCTTAATAAATCAAATTCTTTTTTGGTCAAAGGTATTTCCCGTCCATCTTTTTCAACTTTATATGATTTGGTATTTAATATCAGATCTTTATGTGTAAGTGTATCCTGAGTTTCCTTACCCGTTCTTCTCATCAGCGCCCGCATTCTTGCAAGCAGTTCTTCAATGGCAAACGGTTTTACAATGTAATCATCTGCTCCGCTGTCAAGACCAGATACGCGGTCCATGACACCATCTTTTGCAGTAATCATAATAATGGGTAAGTCTCTGGACTGGCGGATTCTTCTGCAAATTTCCATTCCACTGAGTGAAGGGAGCATCAAATCCAGTAATATGAGGTTAAAGGGTTCACTTAATGCTCTGTTCAGTCCATCTCTACCGTCATGTTCTGTCATCACTTCATATCCTTCGTACTTCAACTCCAGTTCAATAAATCTGGCAAGGTTTTTCTCATCCTCTATGACCAATATTCGATTTTCCATCCGATAGCCACCTTTTACGAGTTGATATATTCCATTCTATAACAAAAACCGGTTTCCTCACAGGAAACCGGTTTTTTAATCATTTTACTGCAGCATGAATCAGGTTTTCAATATCCGTCTGCAGGTTTTTATATTGAAGGTCAACGATTTTACTTCCAACAATCACACCATCGCCATAAGAAGATACTTCTTTAACCTGTTCAGGTGTTGAAATACCGAATCCGGCAAGTACAGGTACAGAGCTGTAACTTTTCAGTCTGCTGATAAAACTCTCAAGCTTCTCGCTGATATTTGCGCGCTCACCCGTAATACCGGTGACAGAAACAGCATATAAAAACCCTTCAGATGCTTCAGCAAGCGTTTTAATTCTCTCTTCAGGGCTTGTTAGCGTGACAAGCTGAATCACCGCCAGATCTGTCTTTGAAATGAATGGCTGTATCAGTGCATTTTGTTCATAAGGGAGGTCCGGGATAATCAGGCCGGAGACGCCTGCATCTTCAATATCCTGAAACACTTTATTTAATCCATATTTATAAAGCGGATTAATATACGTCATTAATACGATCGGTACGGTCAGTGTTTCTTTTATGGCACTTAAAGCTTCAAGAATTTTCGATAAAGAAGCACCGTTACTTAATGCACGCTTACCTGCCTCCTGAATCACGGGACCATCAGCAGCAGGATCAGAAAAAGGGATACCGAGTTCAATGACGGTAGCGCCGCTTTGCTGTAAAAAGTGCAGCTGATCTTTTAAGTCATCAATTGAAGGATCGCCAGCCATTATATATGGAACGAATGCTTTGGCACCCTGTTCATTCACTTGTTCAATTGCCTTTTTAATCGCCATTTTCCCCATTACTTTTCATCCTCCAGCGCAGCTTTTACGGTATTTACATCTTTATCTCCACGTCCTGACAGACAGATGACAATGACCTCATCAGGGCTTCCCTGTTCTGCTCTTTTTACTGCTTCTGCAACAGCATGTGCACTTTCAAGAGCGGGAATAATTCCTTCAGTTTTTGACAGCAGCTGAAGTGCATCCAGTGCTTCCTGATCTGTAATTGACTGATACTGTACTCTTTTTATTTCATGCAGATAACTGTGTTCAGGACCAACACCCGGATAATCAAGACCTGCTGAAATTGAATGTGCTTCCTGAATCTGTCCATCTTCATTTTGAAGAAGATACATAAGCGATCCGTGCAGAATACCGACTTCTCCTGCAGTAAGGGTAGCGGCATGCTTATTCGTATGAATACCTGAGCCAGCTGCTTCCACACCGGTTAATTTAACATCTGTTTCATCAATAAAAGGATAGAACATTCCGATCGCGTTACTTCCTCCGCCGATACATGCGATAATTTCGTCAGGCAGACGCCCTTCTTTTTCAAGAATTTGCTTTTTCGTTTCAGATCCAATCACACTCTGGAAGTCACGTACCATTTCAGGGAATGGATGCGGTCCGAGCACTGATCCGATAATGTAGTGGGTATCCTCTACATTGGCGACCCAGTATCTCATCGCTTCGTTGACAGCGTCTTTTAATGTACCGCTTCCCTGTGAGACTGATTCGACTCTGGCACCAAGAAGCTCCATTCTGAAAACATTCAGTTCCTGCCTTCTGATATCTTCTTCACCCATAAAAATCACACAGTCAAGGTTTAACAGTGCACATACAGTCGCAGTTGCCACACCATGCTGTCCGGCGCCGGTTTCAGCAACAATTTTACGCTTACCCATCTTCACAGCAAGCAATGCCTGACCAATCGTATTATTAATTTTGTGAGCGCCGGTATGATTCAGGTCTTCTCTTTTGAGGTAGATCTTAGACCCGCCAATTTTTTTTGTTAAATTTTCAGCATAATAAAGCGGTGTTTCACGTCCTACATAGTCAGTCAGGTAGTGATTCAACTCATTCTGAAACGCTGGATCATCTTTTGTTTCTTTATAGGCTTTCTCAAGATCGATAACGGACTGCATCAGCGTTTCTGGTACAAATCGTCCGCCGAATTGGCCAAACTGTCCGTTCATATCCGGTTGAGTATAAGTTGTCATGCTAACAGCTCCCTTTTGCTTCTCTGATAAAAGCATTGATTTTTTCGTGATCTTTATGACCATCTGTTTCTACACCGGATGAAACATCCACCCCGAGTGGAGATGTTTCTTTTATAGCTTCTGCGACATTTCCAGGCGTCAAACCACCGGCAAGTATCACTTTTGTTCCGCTGTTATTAAGAATCGACCAGTCAAATGTATGCCCGCTTCCTCCGCGATAATCCGCACCTGGTGCATCTGCAAGAATATGGGCTACCTGATAATGCTTCATTTGATCAAGATCAGATTGATCTGAAATACTGAATGCCTTAATGACCGGTTTTGGCATCAGGCTGCAGAACTCCGGTGATTCATCCCCGTGGAGCTGAATCATATCAAGCTTCACAGCTGAAACAGCTTCAAGGACCTCCTCAACAGAAGGGTTTACAAAAACACCAACCTTCTGAACTGAATCCGGAACATGTGCACTGATCTCTGCAGCATGATTGTAAGTGATTCTTCTTTTACTCTCTGCAAAAACAAACCCGATATAATCCGCGCCGTTTTCAACAGCGGCAGTCACATCTTCTCTATTCATTAATCCGCAAACTTTAACGAGCATATGAATCACTCGATAATGGAACCTGTAATGATCTTAACAACTCTCCGGTATTCTGAGCTTTCATCAGTGATTCACCCACGAGTACGGCTGAAGCCCCGGTTTTTGCTGCAGTTTCAGCGTCTGCTGCCGTGAAAATGCCACTTTCACTTACAAAGGGTAAGCCCTGAGCAGTGATCACTTTTCCGAGTTCTGCACTCACTTTAAGATCTACTTCAAAAGTTTTCAGATCCCGGTTATTGACGCCAATGATGTCAGCTTTTGCTGCTAGTGCCCGCTGAAGCTCTTCTTCGTTATGGACCTCGGTCAGAACTGACAGGTTCAGTTTTTTCGCATGCTGGTTCAGTTCATGCAGTAATTCATCTGATAAAGCCGCAACGATCAGCAGGATGATGGATGCGCCTGCATTTGCTGCTCTGTCAATCTGCTTTTTATCGATCATAAAGTCCTTACACAGCACCGGAATGCTGACCGCTTCAGCAACTGCTTTCAGGTCATCAAAAGATCCCTGAAAGAATGATTCATCTGTCAGTACAGAAATCGCAGATGCGCCGTTATCTTCATAAAGCTTCGCCTGGGTGACCGGATCCATATCAGGGTTGATCAGCCCTTTAGAAGGCGATGCTCTCTTAATCTCAGCAATCACATTCATCTGCCTGCTTTTTTGAATATTAAACGGAAGCGGCTTAATATGGTCTGTGGCATATTCAGCCTCGTAGTATGCTAACTCTTCTTTTTTCTTTTCAATGATTTTATCAAGAATTGTCACTTAGACCACCGCTTTCTTCTTGCTGAAATCAATCAGCTGATTAAGTTTCTTTAGCGCTGATTTTGAATCAATACTTTCTTCAGCTTTTCTTACGCCTTCTTTAATCGATCCAACCTGGCCCGAAGCATATAACGCAATGCCTGCATTCAGCACAACCGTCTGACGGAACACTGAATCTTCACCTGATAGAACTGACAGAAGAATTTTTGCATTTTGCTTCGAATCTCCGCCCTTAATCTCTTCGTTCGGTACAACGGATAAGCCGAGTTCTTCAGGGTGAAGCGTAAACTCTTTAATGTTGTCTTCTTCAAGCAGTGCAAGGTAGTTGGTTCCGGCTAGTGATGCTTCATCCATATGACCGGCACCGTTTAAGACAATGCCTCTTTTTCTGCCCGTTTTCTTCATTGCCAGCGCCATTGTATGAATCATATCGCGCCGATAGATGCCAATCAGCTGCGATGAAAGATTGACCGGATTTGTCAGCGGTCCAATCAGATTGAAAATGGTCGGAACACCCAGTGCTTTTCTTGCCTTCATTACATTCTTAATTCCACTGTGAACATGGGGTGCGAATAGAAATGTAATCTGGTGTTTCTCAAGCATCTCTTTCATTTCATCTCTGGTGAAATCCAGCCTTACACCCAGATGTTCAAGCACATCAGCACTTCCTGTTTTACTTGATATACTTCTGTTTCCGTGTTTTGCAACCGGGACACCGGCTCCTGCAATAACAAAAGCAGCACATGTACTGATGTTGAAGCTCTGAGATCCGTCACCACCAGTCCCGCAATTGTCGATAATATTTTCAGCAGTTGTTTCATAAGTCCCTGCGATTTCCTTTACAGCTGCGACAAGACCGCTGATTTCATCAGATGTTTCTCCTTTTTCCTTCAGTGCCAAAAGAAAGCGCTGAATCTCATCCTGTGGTGTTTCCGGATCAAACATCTGCCTTCCCGCTTCTGTCATTTCACTTTCCGTTAAGTGAATACTCTGCTCCGCTAGCTCAATATACTTTCTCATCTAAACTCTCTCCTTCGCTCTTATAAACTCAGTACACTGCTTTAAAATTTTTTTCCCTTCATCTGTTCCGATTGACTCCGGATGGAATTGAAGTCCGAGAACAGGGTGTGTTTTATGAAGGACAGCCATAATTTCACCATCATCGGCGGAATAGGCAATCGGCTCAAGACAACCCGGCAGAGTTTGCTGATCAATGACCAGTGAGTGATACCTCATGACTTTCCGGCTGCCTTCACCAAAAATATCCGGCCTTGTCTGTTCAATCAGTGACTCTTTTGCATGCATAATATTTTTCGCTCTGATGACATCGGCACCATATGCAGCCCCAATTGCCTGATGGCCAAGGCAAATGCCGATAATCGGAACTGTTGACCCGAATTCCTGAATTGTCTCAATACACATTCCGGCTTCATCCGGGTGCCCGGGGCCAGGTGACAAAACGATTAAATCCGGCTCTGTCTCTCTCAACTCGTCTATTGTAAATACATCATTTCTGATGACTTTTACTTCGTCATACTCACTTAAATATTGATAGAGGTTATAGGTAAATGAATCATAGTTATCTATTAACAGAATCATTGTCCCACCTCCAGCAATGATTTTGCTTTGTTTAATGTTTCCTGATATTCACTTTCAGGGATTGAATCATAAACAATTCCTGCACCCGCCTGTACGTGCGCAACCTGATCTTTAATGACCATTGTTCTGATGGCAAGGGCAAAGTCAAGTGCTCCATTGAAGCCCGCATAACCGACCGCTCCTGCATATACACCACGTTTAACCGGTTCAAAATGGTTAATCAGCTGCATCGCCCGAATTTTTGGTGCACCTGAAACAGTTCCGGCAGGCAGTGCAGCAACCAGTGCATCAAGCCCGTCTATCTCAGGTTTTAACATACCTTTCACTTCAGATACGATATGCATGACGTGCTGGTATCTTTCAATCACCATAAATTTTGATAGCGTAATTGAACCTGTCTCGCAAACTCTCCCAAGGTCATTTCTTCCGAGGTCTACAAGCATTTTATGTTCTGCACATTCTTTTTCATCATTTAACAGTTCTTCAGCCAGTTGCTGATCCTGAGATTCTGTTATTCCTCTTTTTCTCGTACCTGCAATCGGATTCGTTGTCACCTGTCTGCCGTTTACCTTAATCAGACTTTCAGGTGAAGCCCCGAGGACAATATAATCTTCAAAATCAATATAAAACATATAGGGCGATGGGTTATCTTTTCTCAGGTTCCGGTAAAATGAAAAAGGTGATCCGCTGAATGGTGCGCTCAGCCGTTGAGAAAGTACGACCTGAAATATATCACCGGAGCGGATATATTCTTTTGCATCTTCTACATACTTTTCATACACCGCTTTTTCCATATTGGACTGATAATGTAAAACCTCAGTTTTTTCAGGCTGTGGATCGACACTGCTGAAATCAAAAATCTGATTGACCAGCTGATCAATTTCCAACTCCAGCTCTTCAGCTGATGTCTGTTCTTTAGGATCAAATGTAAAAATGGTTACCTCATGTCTTTTATGATCATAGCTGATAATCGTACTGTAAAACATCAGGTGTGTATCAGGCATGTTCAGTTCATCGTCCGGGGTTAGTCCGATATTTTCATAGGAGGCTGCTTCATCATATCCGATATACCCAATTCCTCCGCCTGCTACTGGACTCTGATCAGTTTCCAGCCGATAATGCTCAAGTACTTTTTTAAGCAATGAGATCGGCTTTGTCTTCTCAGGGTTTAAGTGACTGAGCTCAGTTGTCAGGACGGCTTCACCCTGATGGCCTGTCAGCTCTGCAAATGGATCTGCGGCTATGAATGAGTATCTCCCTGATTCTTCGTGTTTTAACGAGCTTTCAAGCAGACATTTTTTTCTGCCTTTTATGCTTTGGAATATTGATATGGGTGTCAGGGCGTCCCCGACGATTGTTCTTACTGCGTATCTCTTCTCTTCTTTTCTCAACTCGCTCACCTCTTTTAAATTAAAAAACTCCGCACAGGAATATCCTGTACGGAGGACGGTTTATTACCGCGGTGCCACCTCGATTGGAGCAATTGCTCCCACTCAACATGCTGTATCGGGCATTAACCGGATTCACTCACAGGTCCATTCTGTCAGCGCTACAGTCCTGCTTTCACCAGCCGCAGGCTCTCTTTACTGTGCATACTGCATACTCTTCCTGATCATCGTTTTTGAATATAAAAAAGCTTCCTGTCCTGTAAAAAAGGACGGGAAGCCCGTGGTACCACCTTCATTGATTTCACTAAGAAACCCACTCATTGCGGGACATATTGTCTCCGCCGTCATATATCAGTGACGAACCGCCTGTTCCTACTATATTCGGACAGGTGCTCAGGAGTCCATTCACGCTTACTCTTTACTGGTTCTCACCAACCACCAGCTCTCTTAAAAAAAGATATAGGCATTACTACTCTCCGTCATTGCGTTACATTAATATTGTTAATGATCATAAAACGGAATGAAAAAAAAGTCAACACTTAAAGCTTAATTATTATATTATTCTGATTCTATCAGTTTTGTCGAAGCTTTAATTCAGGCTGTACATTTCTAAGGTATTCTTTAGAGGCTTCGGCCATTTTTTCATAGATCTTATCTTCATTTGTTTCATTACTTTTCAGTATCGCCGCTTCTCCGTTTTCTGACAGCGTTAATTCCAAATGATGAGTAAATGTTGCATTACCGATCAGATCAATATGATCATACTGGTCATTTTCACCGTGAACAACACACTTTACTCTGCCGCCGTCATTAAAAATGTTGATTGGTACACCCGGCCGCCACTTGCCTGCAAGTACTTGAACCAGACTTGAAGAAGACATTGCAGTTCCGCAGGCATTTGTAAAGCCTACCCCGCGCTCAAAGGTTCTCACAAAAAACTCCCCTTCTCCCAGTTCCACGACATAACTGACATTTACGCCGTCAGTAAACCATTCATTTTCGCTGTTAAAAGAGGTTGCCAGCTTTTCCTGGCTGTCTGAGTTAATCATTTCAACCGGGACATTGGTAATAACATGCGGGTTAGGAACAGCGATTGCAGTGTACAGACAATCCTTTTCCCATTCTGGAACAGGCTCTAATATCAGTTGTTTTTTTTGCCCAAGCTTTAATGGCAGAGATTCCAAATCAAACAATACCGGGGAAATTTCCACAGAATAAGTTGGAATATCTCCGTACAGTTCGTCAACCTGTTCAACATGCAGAACCGCTTTCATTGTTTCCACCTCAAAAGATTCAACCTGATCTCTTTCGGCAATGTATCTGGCTGCACACCTTAAACCGTTTCCACACATTGATGCTTCTGAGCCATCAGAATTAAACACTCTCATCTTTGCCTGCGCTTTAACGCTTTCAGAGATAAATAAAAGTCCATCTGTCTGAGTATCCACACACAGTTTTTTTGTCCATGCTGCTCTAGCCTCATCTGAAGGCTTAAATTGGATATCTTTTTCATCTATTATGATAAAATTATTTTTAGATCCATGTGACTGAATTGCTGAAATCATACGGTACAGCTCCTTATCATAAACATTGTTTTTAAATACAATGCCACAAATAGCGAAAACGTGCAATCGAACAGGGGGAATTTCATGAATCAGGACGACGTAAAATTCCGCTTTGAAGTGTTGGAAGTAATGGAAACAGAGGGCGGTTATCGAATTAATGTGGATGTTCAGGTGAGGTGGCTTAAAGAGACTGTCTATCACGGACCGGTTCATGTTGAGATGAATCAGATCGGCATTTTTCCATCACCTTCTGATCTTGCATTAGCCTCTCCATATAAAGGCGTCCGCGGCAAACTCGGAGCTGAGATTAAGCGGTACATCAAAATCCAGAGAAAATTCATACCTGAACTTGCAAATTAAAACAGGGACCCGCCACCGGGTCCCTGTTTTAGCTTTTATGATTAAATTCCCGGCAGAAAATGCAGAATAAAATAGACCAGGAATAAAATTGAGATAATTAATAACGGTACTGAGACTTCTTTCCACTTCCCGGTAACAAACTTTAATAATGGATAAAGGATAAACCCGATTGCAATACCATCCGCAATACTATAAGTGAATGGAATCATCACAATCAGCATAATCGATGGAATTGATTCAGTGAAATCTTCCATATTCATATGTCTCATTTGCTGAATCATTAAGATCCCGATAATAATCAGAATAGGTGCAATTGCGTGATCCGGAATATAGCCCATAAAAGGAATAAACGCTGCTGAGGCAATAAACAACACACCTACAGTCAGCGATGTTAAACCTGTTCTCCCGCCAGCCGCCATTGAGGCTGTTGATTCAACGGTTGAGACAGTTGGACTTGAACCGAGTATGCCGGAACTGAATGCTGATAGCGCATTCGCTTTCAGTGCACCCGGATATTTTTCAGGCCTTTTAATAAACGAAGTATGACCGTGAACAAGACCGATATTTTCAAACACTAATACCATCGTCATTGAGAAAACGGCGATCCAGAAAGGAACCTGCAGCCAGCTGTCAAAGGAAAGCTGGAACCATACAACCGAATCTGCTGATAATGCAGAGCTTCCTGCGCTCTCCGGTGTAATGCCCATCACGAATGCAAGCCCCGTTCCAAAAAGAATGGTCCATAAAAAGTGTCCCGGTACATTTTTAATAAATAACACCAGTGCTACCAGCAATGTAATGATGGTTGCCAATGCCTGAGGCTCATTAAAATGTCCAATCGCAAGGATAGAATTGTCTCCCTGGATGACCAGAGACCCTTTTTCAAGTCCGATTAATAGTAAAAAGAAACCAAGACCGACTGTGATGGCATCCTTCAGTGACTGGGGAATTGCTTCACTTAATACACCTGATAACTTTGTAAATGCGACAATTACAAATAACAGTCCTGAGAATGTCACAATTGTTAAAGCTTCCTGCCATGTGAAGCCCATTGATTGAACCAGTGTATAGGTAAACATAGCATTAATGCCCATACCCGGAACTAAAATAATCGGTGCCTTACCAATGAAAGCCATCAGAATACATCCTAATGCACTCACTGCAATGGTTGCGATAACAGCACCTTCAAATGGCATACCGGATTCAGATAAAATCAGTGCATTCACAGCTACGATATACACGATTGTAAAAAATCCGATTACGCCTGCGGTCACTTCTTTTTTAACTGAAGTGCCATGTTGTTCTAACTCAAAAAATCCTCCTGATTTCATTATATAGCCTGCCTTTGCAAGCGCCCTCTCCCTACCCGCTCATACCGGTATACGGCGAGCCACAAGAATCTATTATACGATGTTATGACATACCTGTCATCCTTTTGGCATGAAAAAACCGGCTATCATGAAGATAACCGGTGAATTTTTTAAACATCCATTCTTTTAAACAAGCTTGCCATCTCGATCGCAGCTGTAGCAGCTTCCCAGCCTTTGTTTCCAGCCTTCGTACCGGCACGCTCAATGGCCTGCTCAATTGTATCAGTAGTCAGAACGCCAAAAATGACAGGCATTCCTTCGTCAAGCGCTACTTTAGCAACTCCTTTTGACACTTCGTTACTCACATATTCGAAGTGTGGTGTTGCCCCGCGGATGACTGTTCCGAGCGTGATGACAGCATCATATTTTCCTGACTTTGCAAGCCGCTGAGTGACCACAGGTATTTCAAAAACGCCAGGTACCCACGCAACAGATACATCCGCTTCTTCAACACCATGTCTTTTAAGTGCATCTTCCGCACCGCTCAATAATTTACCTGTAATGAATTCATTGAATCTGCTTACGACAATTGCCACTTTTAATCCTGACCCTGATAAATGTCCTTCATATACTTTTTTCATTTGATATTCCTCCTATAGATTCAGCATGTGTCCAAGTTTAGATTTTTTTGTTTCAAGATATTTTGCATTTTGTTCTTTAGTCGGCATTTGAATCGCTACACGATCCGTCACTTCAAGACCATAGCCTTTAACACCTGCAATTTTTCTTGGATTATTTGTTAATAATCTCATTTTTGTAACGCCAAGATCCTTAAGAATCTGTGCACCAATCCCGTAGTCTCTCAGATCAGCTGCGAACCCCAGCTTATGATTCGCTTCAACTGTATCAAGTCCCTCTTCCTGAAGCTTGTAAGCTTTCAGCTTGTTGACAAGACCAATTCCTCTTCCTTCCTGACGCATATAAAGAAGGATGCCGTTCCCTTCACGCTCAATCTGGGAAAGAGCAGCGTAAAGCTGGGGCCCGCAGTCACAGCGGTTTGAACCGAATACATCTCCAGTCAGACATTCTGAATGTACTCTGACTAAAACAGGTTCACCTGCTTTAATGTCTCCCTTAACCAGGGCAACGTGTTCCTGACCTGTTAGAATTTCAGTGTATGCTACAGCCTGGAATTCTCCAAATTCTGTTGGCATGAACGTTTCTACTTCTCTTTTGACGAGCTGCTCTTTATTTCTTCTGTAGGCAATTAAATCTTCAATTGTAATGAGCTTCAGGTCAAACTTCTTTGCGATTTCCTGCAGTTGAGGCACCCTTGCCATTGTGCCATCTTCATTAATTATTTCACAAATGACACCTGAAGGCTTTGAACCGCTTAATATAGCAAGATCGACAGCTGCTTCAGTGTGACCGGCTCTTTTCAGCACGCCGCCCTTTTTTGCAACCAGCGGGAAAATGTGACCCGGTCTTTTAAAATCTGCTGCGTTAGCCCTTTCATTAATTAACTCTCTTACAGTCAATGCTCTCTCAGGAGCACTGATTCCTGTCGTTGTATCCTTATGATCCACGCTGACTGTAAAAGCAGTACCGTGTGAATCCGTATTTGTATCTGTCATCGGCTTCAGCTGCAACTCTTCAGCACGCTCTTCTGTAATCGGCGTACAGACCAGACCGCGGCCTTCAGTGATCATAAAGTTAATCATTTCAGGTGTTGCTTTTTCGGATAACCCGATAAAATCCCCCTCATTTTCACGGTCCTCGTCATCCACTACAATCACAGGTTTACCGTTTCTGAGATCTTCTAGTGCCTCTTCAATTGTATTAAACATATCATCATGCCTCCTGTATCGTTACATAAATCCATTCTCTTTTAAGTATGACTCATCTATCCCATTCGTTTGTGGATGCATCAGATTCTGCACATATTTTGCAATCATGTCACACTCTATATTTACTTTGCTGCCTGGAGATTTCGAGGCAATAATCGTATCATCTGCCGTCTGTGGAATCAGTGAGATCATAAACGAATTCTTTTTAACATCGAAGACAGTCAATGACGTGCCATCAACCGCCACAGAGCCCTTCATCATAAAGTATTTAATCAATTCATCCGGCACCTGAATATAAATATAAATCGCGTTTTCTTCTTTTTTCATCGATTGTATCACACCGGTTCCATCTACATGCCCGCTTACAAAATGACCACCAAAACGTCCGCCGGCAGCCATCGCACGCTCCAGGTTCACTTTAGATCCTTTTTTTAGTTCATGCAGTGTCGTCGACTTCATCGTTTCGGGCATGACATCAACAGAAAACTGATGATCTGACAGGCTGGTTACTGTCAGACAGACACCGTTGATGGCAATGCTGTCACCAATTTTAGCGTCATTGAGTATGCTGCTGCAGGTAATGGTAAGAATCATGGAATTTTTTCCTTTTTGAAGGTTATGGACCGTGCCGACTTCTTCAATTAAACCAGTAAACATTTATTCATCTCCCTTTGGACTTGCAATCACTTTAATGTCAGAACCAATCATTTCAACATGCTCAATCGTTAAATTGAATGCCTCATCCATCAATTGGATTCCATTGCCGCCTATCACTCCTTTTGCATCCCGTCCTGTTATCAGTTTAGGTGCAATATAAGTGATAAAGCGGTTAACTGCCTTTGCTTCAATAAATGAAGCGTGGATTTCACTCCCGCCTTCTACATATACTGAATGGATATCATTTTTAAACAGATAAGTCAGCACAGATTGAACCTGAATCGATTCCTGATTCATCCTGCAGACATTCACGTTCACTAACCCATTTAGTTCGCGCTCTTTCTCTTTATCTGCATTCCTGCCGCAAATGATAAACACTTCAGCTTCACCATCATGCAATAACTTTGATTGCAATGGAATTGTGAGTTTTGTATCCAGTATGACTCTTTTCGGGGATACTCCTCCTTCCGGAAGTCTTACAGTTAACGAGGGATTATCCCGCTTTACTGTGTTAACCCCTACAAGAATCGCATCATGCATGTGTCTGTCCCGGTGAACGTCTTCCCTGGCAGCACGACCCGTCACCCATTTACTGTGCCCGGAATTAGTAGCAGTTTTCCCATCCAGGGACATTGCTGTTTTTAAAGTGATAAAAGGTTTTTTATACTTCATTGCGTAAAAGAAATACTCATTCAGCTTATCTGTTTCTGTCTGGCAGACACCTGTTGTTACATCAATTCCGGCTTTTTTCAGCTTCCCGATTCCGGTTCCTGATACTTTCGGATTGGGGTCCACACTGCCAATGACAACCCGCTTCACTTTCTTCTCAATAATTAAATCTGCACAGGGCGGTGTTTTCCCAAAATGTGAGCATGGTTCAAGCGTGACGTATATAGTTGAGCCCTCAGCATGACTGCCGGCCATTTGCAGCGCATACACTTCAGCATGTGCTTCTCCCGGCTTTAAGTGAGCCCCCATACCGACAACTCTTCCATCTTTCACGACTACACTGCCTACTGCAGGGTTTGGCGAGGTTTGTCCCTGAGCAGCAGAAGCGAGATTAATTGCAGTTTTCATCCATTTTTCATCCAAATGCATCATCTCCCCATAACGTCCATACAAGTCCTGTCAATTAAATATAAAAAAACTCCCTTGATCTTAGGGAGTTTAATCATGACGAAATAAGCGTTCAACATTTCTGTTAAAACGCAATTCCTTTCTCCCATCCAGACTTTAACTGTCGGCTTTGGAATTTCACCAAATCCACCGGTAACACCGGGTCACGGACTAAGAGCACATGCTCATCACCGCCGGTAGGGAATTTCACCCTGCCCCGAAAGGTACGTTATTTTATTGTCTTACTATTATGTCGGATTTCGCTCACATTTGTAAAGGAAACAGTGTTCAAATTAAGATTCTTTCTGAAAATTCTTTTCTCTTTAAAATGATTAAAGTAGAATTAAGGTATAAATTATTCTTTAAGGAGGGCTGTCATATGAAGGTTTTGCTCAAAGATGCAGTCGTATATCCAATTACTGCTTCAATGATTCAATACGGTGATGTATTAATTGAGAATGGAATCATAAAAGAAGTGAACGATACAATTTCAGGGCATCAGGATGCTAAGGTGATTGATTGCTCCGGACAGCATTTAACACCCGGACTAATCGATGTGCATACGCATCTTGGCCTTTATGATGAAGGGACCGGCTGGGCTGGTAATGATGCGAACGAATCAATTGAACCGATGACACCTCACATCCGTGCAATTGACGGGGTATATCCTCTCGATGAAGGTTTTTTCAATGCCCGGTCACATGGTGTGACGACGGTGAATATACTGCCGGGAAGTGCGAATGTGATCGGAGGTATTACAGCCATTATTAAGACCAACGGGAAAACCGTGCAATCAATGATTGTGAATCCGGAATCCGGACTCAAAATGGCACTTGGTGAAAATCCTAAACGGATGCATTCCAGCGGTTCAAATGATTCGATTACGCGAATGGGTATTATGGGTATGTTAAGAGAACAGCTGTATCTGGCAAAAAACTTTGATGGAACAAACGATCTTCGTCTCAGTGCCCTTCAAAAGGCCTTAAGCAGGGAAATCCCTGTCAGGATTCATGCTCATCGTGCTGATGATATTGTGACAGCGATCAGACTTGCAGAAGAGTTTGACCTTGATCTGCGTATTGAACATTGTACTGAAGGACATCTGATTACAGAAGAAGTAAAAAGGTCAGGAGCTAAAGTGTGTGTAGGACCAACATTCACACGTAAGTCAAAAGTTGAGCTGAGAAATAAATCGTGGAAAACGTATCAGGTTTTATCTGACGCCGGAATTGAAGTCTCCATCACAACAGACCACCCTTATACTCCTATCCAATATTTAAACGTGTGTGCTGCAATTGCAGTAAGAGAAGGATTATCCATTCAGGCAGCACTCGAAGCCATTACAATTAATCCTGCGCGAAACCTTGGAATTGATCAGAAAATCGGCAGTATAGAGCCCGGAAAAGAAGCTGATCTGGTCTTATGGAGCGAGCACCCGCTACATTTTATGTCTTCTCCTGTATTCACGATGATCAAAGGGGAAATCGTCTATCAGGCCTGAAAAAATTATTTTTAAATAAGGCAAAAAAACTATTCTCAAACCAATAAAAATTTTGTATGATTTAGATGCAAAGATGTAGAAGAAACTGAATAAGTTTACGATACAAAGATGCCATAAGACTGTCATATGAGTCTGTTATGGAGGGAAGGCAAATGGTGCGCCACCAGCTGATCAGCTGGTTCTAGTGGGTTCGATTCCCACCCCGAAATTTTTTATGAACGCAATGAAAAATTTCGAGGGTGGTGTACTACAGTTCCTGTCAGGATACTGCCCTTTTTTGGAGGGCAAAACCATGATTAAAAAACGTGACGTACACGAGAGCCAGGCTCTGTTTGAGCTAATGACGCATCCCGACGTATTCCCATATGTCAGACAAAAAGCTTCATCTTCTGAAGAATTATTGTTTATGATTAAACAAATGATTGAAGCTGAAGAACGCGGTGAAATTATTTCAAGAACCATTCTTGATGAATGGGGAAATCCCGCAGGTACGATCAGTTTATTTGATGTGCAGAATAATAGTGGATTTTTAGGCACTTGGCTTGGAAAGCCTTATCACGGTCTGGGTTATAATCAGGCTGCAAAAGAAGCTTTTTTCAATGAGCTCTTTTACGAACTTGGAATCGAAAACGTCTATCTGAGAATCAGAAAAACGAATGTGAGATCACAAAAGGCTGCTGAGAAGCTTCCTTACGTAGTCTCTGCCAATGAAACGAATAAAGCTTTATATAATGAAATTAATAAAGAAGAAGATCTATTTAATCTGTATGTCATTTCAAAAGACTTATATACACTTGTCCACATGCGTACACAGGATGAAACTGAAAATGCACTGGAAGCATAAAAATCACCGGACCTTTGCCCGGTGATTTTTTTATGCTCTATTTAATGCTGTGATCATATCTTCTTCATCATTTAAAATTTCAACCGCTTTATTGTTCAGATTCTCATGATCGAGTGCCAAAACCAGCACTTCCGCTACATCGCTTCTTGTAATCTCACCCTGCCTGTCATCAAGCACTTCAGCAGCTCTGATTTTATCTGTTCCTTTTTCATCAGTAAGCAGTCCGGGTCTGATAATTGAGTAATTTAATCCGCTATTTTCAAGGTGCTGATCAGCTGCATGCTTCGCTTTGTAATAATCTTCCATATCATCACTTATATCCATGGATGATAAATCACCTGCGCCTATTGCGCTCAGCATGACGAATTTTTTTACACCTTTTTTAACAGCAAGATCGATTGCTTTAATCGCACCTTCTTCATCAACTGATTTAGTCTTCTCAGGTCCCGTATGGCCTCCCGACCCGGCTGCGAAAATAACCGCATCAACCTCTTCATATGCTTTTTCAAAATCACCTTCAAGGTTACCCAATACAGGCAGTCCGCCAAGCTTTTCAATTTCCCCGAACTGTGATTCTGTTCTGACCATACCTCTTGCATAATATTTATTTTTTTTAGCCAGCTTATCAACCGTTAATCTTCCTGTTGTACCATTTGCACCGATTACAAGAACATCCATTATATGATTCCTCCATTTCATGTAATGGTTCTCTTTTCCCGATCTGAAAACTGATAAACGGATGACCGGACATATGAAAAAACAGCGGACAAATTAATGTCCGCTGTTTTTAGATAACCTTGTGATTTCTTCAGCCATTTGACTGATTGTATATGATGTTGGTGCCTCATCCATTTTTTCAATCATGGTCCACTGCTGATCTCTTAACTGTCTGACAGCAGTCAGCAGTGTCTCAGTTGTTAATTCTTCTTCTTCAAGCTTTAATGCAAACCCCTGTTGAACAAATGAATTTGCATTCAGAATCTGATCTCCCCTGCTCGCTTCTTTTGAGAGCGGGATCAGAATCATTGGTTTTTTTAATGCAAGAAATTCAAATATAGAGTTAGAACCCGCCCTTGAAATGACTAAGTCAGATGCGGCAATCAGGTCGGGCAGTTCATTGGAAACAAATTCATATTGAATGTAATCAGGATGATCATTTTTGATCACATTTCCTTTTCCGCATAGATGAATGATTGAATAATGTTCAATTAAATCAGGCAATGCATCCCGGACTGTTTCATTAATACCTTTTGCACCTAGGCTTCCACCCATAATCAGGATCACGGGTTTTTTCTGGTCAAGCCCTGCAAACGTCATACCTTTTTCTCTTTTACCGCTGAAAAGCTCCTCACGGATGACGGCTCCTGCACACGTGGATTTTTCTGCTGGTACATATTGAAGTGTTTCTTTAAAAGTCGTGTAAATCTTAGTGGCAAAAGGCATTGCCAGCTTATTTGCAAGTCCTGGCGTTACATCAGATTCATGGATTGCCACCGGGACTCCAGCCATTTTAGCAGCAAGTAATACAGGGACAGAAACAAATCCGCCTTTTGAAAAAATCACATCAGGTTTGATCTTTTTAATTTTCATATATGCCTGTACCGTTCCTGCTAAAACACGGAAAGGATCTGTAAAGTTTTTCAGAGAGAAATATCTTCTTAATTTCCCGCTTGAAATCCCGTAATAGGGAACATCCGGGAATTTTTCAGTTATAATATCTTTTTCAATTCCATCATGTGACCCGATATAGGACACCTGCCATTTATTTTTCAGAAATTCAGGGATAAGTGCAGTGTTCACTGAGACGTGACCTGCTGATCCTCCACCGGTAAATAATATTTTATTCATGTGATACTCCAATCTAAAAGTTCATTACCAATCTATTATACCTGAATCAGTTGAAACGAAAAGAGCCGTTTCCCTTTATAATTGAATCTGCTACATTCAGCCCACTCATGACTACCATTGGAGATCCTCCTCCGGGGTGTGTGGACCCACCGGTATAATAAAGGTTGTGAATAAATTTACTCTTATTTCCCGGTCTTAAAAAAGCATCTTTCATTGAGTTCGATGAAATTCCGTAAATTGAACCTTTGTAGGCATGAAAAAGATGTTTTAGCGAATCAGGTGTAAATAACTTCTCACATTCAAGTTGTTCACGGATTGGAATCCCCTTCTTTTCAAGTGTACGGTAAACCTTCTCTTTATATGAATGAATATCCGGTATGTGTGCTGCAGGTGCATTGATCAGAATAAATAAGTTACTGCCCTTTGATACCGTTCTGTCTGTATATGCACTGTGACTGATATAAATTGTTGGATCATCAGGCAATTTTTTATGTTTGAAAATATCCTCAAATTCCTTGTTGTAATCCTCAGGGAAATATACCTGATGATGATGAATATCAGGCTGAAATTCTTTCAGGCCGGCCAGAATAACAAAAGCAGAAATTGAAGGTTCATATTGATCAAGCTTTTGATCCGGTAAGCCTGGACGGTCGGCTTCCTTGATCAGATTTTTTGTGGAAGTGACATAGTCACCATTTATCACAATTTGATCAAATTCAAAAATTGTTCCGCTATCAGTTATTAAGCCATATGCAGTTTTTTCTTCTACCAACAGTTCTTTGACGGTTTCATTGTAAAGGATTTTGCCGCCAAGCCTGTTGAATACATCTTCAAATGCCTCAGCAATTTTTGTATTCCCACCCTTAACGGTAAAAACACCTGACACCATTTCAAGATACCCAATCATCGCAAACGTTGCAGGACTCTTGTATGGGGATGAACCGATATATGTAGCATAGCGATTAAAGACTTTTTGCAGATCAGGATGGGAAAAGTATTTCTGATTAAAATGAGCCAGCTTTTCAAAAGGTCTCACACGCATAAATGCTTTTGCCATTTCGGGATCCATGAAATCTTTCAGCGATGTGATGGCTTTTGGAAAAAAAGCCTTTTCTGAGATTTTATAAAGACGTTCAATTTCCTTTAAATAATCCCAATATACAGAAGCGGCACCAGGATCAATTTCGGTAAGCTGTCTGATCATTTCATCAGGATGAACAGATTGGGTAAATACTGTACCATCCGGAAAAATATTTTTTGTATGACGTTCAAGTCTCATAAATGTCAGATAATCTTTCAGATTGAATCCTGTGTTTTGCAGAACATTTTCAAAAACCCAGGGCATTGTAATGGTATTCGGTCCAAAGTCAAAGTGGTACTCTCCCATTTTGACTGGCATCATTTTTCCCCCGGCATGCCGGTTTTTTTCAATGATCGTCACTTGATATCCCTTTGACTGAAGTCTGATGGCAGCTGCGAGTCCACCCAGACCTGCTCCGACTATACAAATATTTTTCAACGGTAGATTCTCCCCTTCCACGTGTAACCACTGCCAGTTATTCCTTTAATTGCTGCCGTAAACAATAGAATGACTAATGCAATTGCTGATATCGGCATCAGAAGAAAGTGCAGCTTTGATTGCCCGGTAGCCAGGTCGATTAAAAATGTCTGCATAAAGATCAGCAGCAGCGGCAGACACCACAGCCATTCCTGATAGATTATTCCGTAAAAGAAAAAAACTAGCGGCAAGAAATAAAAACTGATATAGAACAATGCGACAATCACTGCTCCAGGCACAGAACGTCCAAGTCCAGTGAAAATATTTTTAGTGAACCCTTCCCAGACTTCTGCATTCGTTTCATACATATCACATGATATTGAGTTTGTAATATTACTTAATATACACCTGTAGCCATTGCGCTTTAATACTCTTGTCAGGTGAATATCCTCCACTAGTGAATTCCTGACAGTTTCATGGCCGCCTGACTGGACATAAGCGTTTTTATCAAATAACATGAATGCACCATGAGCAGCAGTAAATGCAGGCTTTTTGGTGAAATTTGCTACTGCATTCGGTAAATGAAAGAATACAAAAAAATGCTGCATTGGAACGAGTAATTTTGCAAGAAACGTTTTTGCCGGAAATCGGGGGAATCCCGTAATCAGACCTGCTTTATTTTTTTTAAGCAGGTAAAGTGCTTTTAAAACAGCATCTGGTTCCACTCTAACATCCGCATCAATAAAACAGTAATAGTCCCCAGTTGCCTCTTTACTTAACTGATAGCATGCGTATACTTTCCCTACCCACTGTTCAGGTAACGGCTTCCCCTGAATCACTTTAATATCGCTGCTGAATTGTTCGAGTATGCTTTCAGTTTGATCTTCAGAATGATCATTTAATACAATAATCTCTTTGTTGGCATATGAAGTATCCAATATAGACTGAATAACTCCGGCTGCGTTGCCTTCTTCATTTCTCATTGGAATTAAAAAAGATATCCTAGAAGACTGGTCGTCTGTTCTATTTTTTAACCTGGGCATTGTGAGGATATTCAGGATTGTCAGCAGCAAAAAAATCAATAATATACATATATAAATAACCACGTCTCAATCCTCCTTCGGGCTTATGCAGTTACTTTCTCTTTAAAGCCTCAAGCCATTCACTGGAGGTTTTAAAGCCTTTCACAAATCCTTTAAAGTGATGTAGCTCTTCATTGATAATATCTGCTTTCATCTGATCGAGCGACTGCTCAAGTGATTGCCGCAAAACGTCACTTTTTTCTTTTCGGTTCAGGCTGGTAAGCGCTTCAGACTGAATCGGCTGCCCTATTGTAATAAAGAGCTCGGGACGCTGATCATGACGAAAAGTATAACAGGCTGAAACCGGAATGATTTCTGCATCCGGATTTTTTTCTGCCAGATAGGCAGGGCCGTTCATAAATGATAGCGGCCGTTTATCCAGATGCTCTTCTTTACCCTGCGGAAAAATCCACACAGACTTTTGATCTTTTAATAACTGATCAGCGAATTGCAGACTTCTGATTAGAGATTTCGGTGATTCAGGATCAACCGGAAATGCGCCGATCTTTGAGAAAAAAGTAAACTTTTCAATACCGTCCCTACTCATCATGGCGTAGGCATCTTCATGTAATAAATATCGGTTAAGATAAAAAACAATTAAACCATCCCACCAGCTCGAATGATTCATAATATATAACCTTGCTTTATCAGAAGACTGATGCTGATTATGGATGTAGACTCTGTAAAAATGCTTTTTTAATTGCCAGGTTAAATATTTTCCGAGTATATATTCAGTTCGGGAAGATTTGTTATTCATCGGAACCTCCTGCTGATCATCAAATAAATGAGGTAAGTAATCAGGAGTCCTGCTGCGGTTGCAAAAATAGCAAAGTACAGCTGATATGCAAATGCAGTGATGACAAACATGATAATCATTAAAAAGTACAGCCAGTTTGTACGCTTTGTCCATGTTTCATCTGATGACGGCCCCGCCATAAAATAAACGATAAATTGAATAATAAATGAAACATAAAACCAGGCGATGAAATTCTGTGTCGGTATATCATAATAAGGACCTGTATCATCCCACACCCAATACTGTTTTGCCTGATAAGCGACAGGATCGATGATTAAATCCATACAAACCGCTAACAGCGATGTAATAAATGCAAAACCAAGTCCTTTTATAAAGCTTTTTGGTTTTCCCAATAAACGGGTCATTAAACTGAGTGAAGTAAATATGACCATTACCCAGGCAAATCCAATGGTCAGCGGAACTCCAAAAACCTGAATTCCGAAATCCTGTTCATAATGATAGGCCCCGAATATAATGCCATATTTTACACCGAGCGATTCAGCCCACATAGTAAATGCCATAATGATGACGCTGATGATAAACCCTCTCAGGTTACCAAGAACCTTCATTCCATAATAAATAGACAGAATGCCTGCCAAATATAAAAATACAGCATTTGCCCACTCCAGGAATGGAGGCAATAAATCAAATGCAACTAATATAACGCCAATTCCGTACCATACTAAAAAAACTTTCCAGACAACATTCATTCAATCACCTTCCAGGCCTTTAAAATAGTTTGTTATGTTATAATGCTCTGAGATTTAAAATCTAGTCACTAATAGGTGTAATAGAAAGCGAGCCGGATTTTTTATGGAGCAAACATTTAATCTGAAACAAAAGCTGAAACAATTTTCGGTTATTCTGATCCCGATTCTTGTCACGCAACTTGGCTTATTTGCAATGAATTTCTTTGACACGATTATGTCAGGTCAATATTCTACCGCGGATCTTGCAGGTGTTGCTATCGGATCTTCACTCTGGATGCCAGTATTTACAGGCCTATCCGGTATCCTTCTTGCAGTAACGCCAATTGTTGCGCAATTAATTGGCGGTAAAAAAGAAATGTATGTAAAAAACACAGTGATCCAGGGTATATATCTCGCAGTCATTATGGCAGTGGTCATTTTAATCGCCGGATTGATTGCGGTTAATCCGATTCTCTCTATGATGAATATTGATAATGAAGTCCGCAGAGTTGCGGGGCTTTATCTGGCTGCGCTTGCTGCAGGAATCATTCCATTGTTTGTATACAATGTTCTGCGTTCTTTTATTGATGCACTTGGTTTTACCAGAGTAACGATGTATGTCACGCTCATGTCGTTACCGCTTAATGTCATTTTTAACTATATCCTTATATTCGGAAAGCTTGGTTTACCTGCGCTTGGCGGTGTTGGTGCGGGTGTAGCTTCAGCCATTACGTACTGGCTGATCTGCATCATTTCAATTGTGATCGTACACCGGAATCGTCCTTTCAGCGAATATCAGGTATTCAGGCATAAGGTAAAAGCCGATTTTACAAAATGGAAGGAAATTCTTCTAATCGGCATCCCGATCGGTTTTTCTATATTTTTCGAAACAAGTATTTTCTCTGCAGTCACGCTATTCATGAGTGTGTATACGACAGAAGTGATTGCCGCTCATCAGGCAGCGATCAATTTCTCTTCGTTTTTATATATGATTCCTCTCAGTATATCAATGGCGCTCACAATTGTCGTCGGATTTGAAGCAGGAGCCGGCAGATTGAAAGATGCAAGAACTTATGGTTACATGGGTGTGTCAATCGCAGTTTTAATTGCTGCAACAGGCGGAATACTGACCTATATATTCAAGGATGCCGTTGCCGGTATTTATGTAACAGATCAGCAGGTGATTAATCTGACAGCACAATTTCTGATATTCGCAGTATTATTCCAGTTGTCAGACGCAATTCAGGCTCCGGTTCAAGGTGTATTAAGAGGATATAAAGATGTTAATATTACACTGATCATGACAATGATCTCATACTGGGTCATTGGTCTGCCGGTTGGATATCTATTAGCAAATTATACAGAATGGGCATACTTTGGATACTGGATCGGTTTAATTGCCGGACTTACAGCAGGCGCAATCACACTGACAATCAGAATGGTTATTATACAGCGGAATAAAATGAAGGCAGCTCCCGGTTATTAACCGGGAGCTTTCTATTTTCTATAGATTTTACCTAATACATCCTTCCCGCCTGTTACAGGAATAATCGCACCTGTGATAAATCCTGAATCTTCATGAATCAGAAATGAAAGCACTCTCGCAATATCTTCACCACTCCCAGGTCTTCCAACCGGATTTTCATGGTCCTCAGAGCCAATCGCATCCTTAATGCTAAGCTCTTTCCAGTCCCCCTCGATATCTCCGGGACAAATCATATTGGCTGTAATGCCATTTTCAGCTTCTTCAAGTGCAATTGTTTTAGTCAGCGAAGCAAGACCGCTTTTAGCAGAAGCAAAGGCGGAACGGTAAACCCAGCCCGGTACACTATCAACACGGTCATATCCAAAAGTGACGATCCTTCCCCACTGATGTTCACGCATAATTGGAATGATATGCTTTGATAAATAAAATACTGCACTCAAATTCCCATTAACCATCTGATCCCATTCGTCAAAGGAATACTCAGTCATTTTCTTCCTTTCTGCAATGTAGGGACCTGCATTATGAATGAGAACATCAATTTTTTCAATACCATAATCATTGATTTGATTGATTAACGCTAAGCTGCCTTCCTTAGAAGCAATATCTGCTTTGATCGCAATACATTTCTTTTTACTCAAATCGCTAAGATCAGAAGCTAATTTTAAAGCATGCTCATCATCAGATCTGTAATTGACAATAACCCTGTAACCCTGGGAGGCAAGGAATGACGCAGTAAATTTGCCAATTCCTTTTGCCCCCCCCGTTATTAATATTGTTTTATCCATTGACGTCAACTCCACATGAGATTCTTAATCTCATTGTATGGATAAACGTTTATGGAAAGCAAATATTAACGTGTTTAATCAATGATGCCGGTACTTGACAGAGACATATCCACAGTAACCTCTATAGGCAGTTCTGAAAACTTTTGATGCCATTCATCCTTATCCCACTCTTCAGGTGCTAAGGCAGCAGTCATTCTGCCAATTCCTAATATATCTGATTGGTTTTCCTGCAGAATCATAAACAGAGCTTCAGTATCTTCTTTGATTGTTTTCTCCCACCATGCTTCTACAGACTTTAATTTTTCTGCGCCTACTAAATGATCAGGTCCATACTCAGCAATTGCTCCTTTTAATTTCACTTCAACTGACAGACTGAATGGATTTTCTTTAAACTTAAGATTTGTTTTTGAATCTTTCATCTCGATTGTCATCCAATTTGAAACTTCCGGCTGTTCATCTTCTGAAAATTTCTTTGTCAGACGAAGGATTCTCGGTGTTTCGTTTCTTAAAATATTGAACAAAGTAGACTGATCATGGTCAAGATAGACATCAACGTAACGGTCTTTACTGAACAATGAAGTGCCTACAGCCTCTACCCTTTTTAAGTCTTCTCTGTAAATCAGAATCGGCATAAACAGATCTTTTCCAGGATCAAGTAATATTGTACATGCCTGTTGAAGAGTCATTTTAGGTATTACATTAATAATCTCTGAACTTTCGAGCAACCCTGCGAAATATTCTGATTTGTTTTTTTGTGACTCTATTGGCTGCTCTAATAACTCTTTTGCAGAAGTATCAGTCATAGCCATTCGTGCATTGAGGTGATGCTTGGGATCTCTATAAACTACATCTATATAAGGATAGATTTGATCTCTCGCTAAGTCATTTCCCAGTATCATTACCTGCAGTTTTGAAAAGTCTATATGCTCAGCGACAAGTGTATCGATATGATAACGGCTATCGCGAACTGTATTTTCATTTGTCGATAATACATTTACTTCTTCAATTGCTTCATCAACAGGAGGGGCTACTGATGTTGTCTGCTCAGAGCCATCTTCTAGTACATCATAGCCTACTGTATAAACCAACTGTACATCTTTAAGTAAATTCTGATCCCAGCACCCTGACAATAAACAAATACAGCATAGCAGCAACACATATTTTTTCAACGATCTCCCACCTTTTTTCTCAGCAAGCTGACTAGAAGTGTAAATATCGGAATGATGATCGTAAATGTCAGCAACATGATGAACAGTTGATCCTGAAGCAAGTTAATTTCAGATTTTGTTTCAATAAAAATTGAAATGATAAAAACAATAAATGTACTGATTACAACTGAATATTTATGTGATTTCAGTTTAATCAAAGCCTGTATTCCTATTCCCGCAATAAATAAGTAATTTATACAAACAGCTGTTGAAATAATAATCCAAAACGTCAAAAACAAAATGTCAATCCTGTCAATAATCATCAGGCTTAGTGCCTTCATAATGTATAAAACCGGATATGGTACAATTTTTATCTCGTCAATGTAAAAAAACAACTGTACAGATATTATCAGAAATATATAAAACAACGTGACCAGCGCAGTGCCAACCATTCCTTTTCTCAACTCTGATGATCTCTTTTCATTTTTTAAAAAGTGTGAAATAAATAAGATCATTTCAAAGCCCGATAGTGCAGCGATAGCAGGAACTACTCCTTCAATGATTGCCTTCAAGCCTTCTGAACCTATCGGTAATAAATAATAAAACTGAGGTGAGGCATATACAAATAAAACAAGAATTAAAAATATCGGTATCGAAAAAGAAATTAGTACTGAAAACCTTGCGATCAGAGAAATGTTTTCTATAGCCAGATAAACAGACGGTATAAGAAGCATCAGAATTACGACCCAATTCGGTGTATAAATATTAATCCAGTCAGTGATTAATTGCTGATATGAAACAGTTACCAGAATCAAAATAAATAAAATATATAAGATTGTTAAAAGCAGAAAAACTTTACCTAAAATCCGGCCAAATACGATTGTTAAAAATTCAAAATAGGAAGTGGAACCGCATCTTAATAACAGCCAGATATATATCATCACAACAATTTGTACAGCCAGACCACCTATTATCATTGATATCCAGGCATCCTGACCAGCTTTCACTGCGATTGTGGATGGCATAGATAAAGCAGAAATACCCATTTGAGTCTGCAGGGTTAAAAAACATAATTGCCAACCTGTCAGTTTATTTTTTTGCATGTTTCCACCACCGGTTTTTTCCAAACCTTTTACGTTGAATTGGATTAGCATCTGCAGAACGTGTATTTTGCTGTGGAGCAGGTATCCTGATGAATGTGTCTTTAATTCCAGACACGTGAAATGGCGCAAGTGGTGATAAGTATGGTGTAGTAAGTGATTCAAGCTTTATTAAATGAATCATCAAAATAACCAGTCCTGCTGCGACACCCAGAAAGCCAAACAACGATGCAATTATCATAAACGGAAACCTTAAAATTCTAATCGTTGTGTTCATTTCTACAGAAGGAACTACAAATGAGGATATAGCAGTAAGTGCAACGACAATCACCATTAAATTTGATATAAACCCTGCATTTACTACTGCATCCCCAATAACAAGTCCACCAACAATACCGATTGTCTGACCAATAGGATTCGGCAGTCGGATACCTGCTTCACGAATTAATTCAATTGTCAATTCGAGGATCAATGCTTCGACTAATGGAGGATACGGGATGTTTTCAACTGCTCTTTTTGCAGGTAACGTAAGAGCTTCCGGTATAATTTCAAAATGGTAACTAATTGTAGCAATATAGAGTGCAGGCAGTAACAATGCAATTAAAAAACTAGCAATCCTGAGTAAGCGGTAAAAAGTTCCGACTATAAATCGTCCATTATAATCATCTGGAGACTGATAAAAAGAAAAAAAGTTTACAGGTGCAATCAGTGCGGTAGGTGAACCGTCCATCATAAAGGCAATTCTTCCCTCCATCAGATTAGCTACTGTCCGTTCCGGTTTTTCAGTATTTAAAAATTGCGGAAATGGTGTATAATTACTATCTTCAATAAACTCCTCAATGTGACCGACACTAAATGCAACATCGACATCAACTGCGTTTAATCTCATCGTGTACTCTTCAACAAGCATCGGGTCAGCAAGGTCATTTAAATAAATTAGTGCTGTTTTTCTATGAGAGTGAGAGCCGATTGAAAAATATTTAATAATCAGATGAGGACTTTTCAGCCTTGACCTGATCAGATTTAAATTAACAATTAGATTCTCATTAAATCCGGTGTGGGATCCTCTTACAATCTGCTCGTTTTTAGGTTCCTGGATCGCTCTTTGGAAAATTTTAAGAGACTTCACACTTGTGATTGACCAGGCCCCGGCATCATTGGTTATGAGCACCGTATCTCCGTTTAGTAATAATTTTATCGCTTCACTAAATGAAATATCTGAAGATTGGTTTTTCACATCAAGTGTATCCGGAAATTCATCAGTCTTCCAGAACATATCACTTATCCATTCAAGTAAATCACTCTGCTTGTCAGTATCTACCAGGGATTCGTAATAAAGAATAGCTGTCTTTTTATCAAGGTAATCTAAAATAACAGTTGCCAAGTCATCAGAGTTACCTGAACTGAAATTAACTTGTTCAATCAATTCATTAAAAGACTTACATTGATTAATTTGATTCAGTTTTTTAAACCTCTTCTGATCTTTTTTCATATAGACACATCCTTACAATCAGTATGTCTAAAGATGAAAAAAATAATCAAAAAAACTCTCCAATGATGGAGAGTTTTTGAATGTGATGTTATTTATTTACCGATAAACATTTGAGTCCAGTAATTTCCGTTCTCAACATATCCTACCCCAATGTGAGTATATGATGTACTTAAAATATTTTTACGGTGTCCTTCACTGTTCATCCATGCAGTTACAACCTGCTCTGGTGTCCGTTGCCCCATCGCAATGTTTTCACCAGCTGAACGGTAGTCAATTCCGTAAGATTTCATCATATCAAAAGGTGATCCATAAGTTGGGCTGGTATGAGAAAAATATTGATTTCTCGCCATATCAGCAGACTTCTCTTCTGCTACAACTGAAAGTTCTGTGTCAGCTTGCAGTGCCGGCAGACCATATTTGCTTCTTTCCTGATTTGTTAATTCAATTACCTGAGCTTCAAAGCTTCCAAGTTCATCAGCTGAAGCTTCATTTTGTGGCGCCTGTACCTCTGGTTCAACTTCAGGTTCAGTATTTTCTTCAGCTGGTGCTTCAGTTACATTTGCAGGCGTGTCAACTTCCTCTGCAGGCACTTCAGCTCTTTCTACCGGCATCTCAGTTTCAGTATTTGTTTCTGGTGCCGCCTGCTGTTCGACAGGTTGTGTAGGCTCTTTTTCTACCGGTACTTCAGTTTCAGGTTCAGTCATTTTTTCTGCACTAGCTGGAGCAGCTTTTTTCCAAGTGATTTTTTCAAAATCCTTATAGTAAACTTGTATGTCATACTGCTTAATAATTTGTTCAATGTAGTTTTGATAGAGATCTCTATCCCAATGCGCACTTGCCGTACCTGAAGGCGCTAACAATGCGATTGCCACTGCTGCTGATGCAATTACTTTTCCAAACATGTAAATCCCTCCAAATGTGTTTTGTCTTTCGACACACTCATCTTATCATCCGTTTTCATGTAATAATGATGGGAGTATCTGGAGGGGTTTACATACAGGAACATTCTTCTAATCTATAAATCATTTATTTCAAATTTAGTGGATTCATTGTGATGATATATAGGATTTCTAAAAATATACCTCAGTAGAATTAATTAACAGGAATGCTAAAGGATCGCTTCACACGGTAAACATTACAAATAACTAGTGATTGACAGCATTATATGTCACGTGCTTTTTTAACATTTATGACAACTGTTTTTCATTTATTAAAGTTTTGTTCAAACAGGTCCTTTACATAATTTATCAGGATTTCCTGATGTCCTGAATTCAGATCAGACTGTCTGATCATTTGTATTGTAATCTGCAGCTTTGTTTCAGGCGACCGTCTGAGCCTTGGATGTGTATTTTCATCAGAAAGTTCACTCACAATTGAGGATTTCATATGCTCAATTGTCTCAAATGATCTGTTATTCCATAATGAAGAATATAATTGTAAGATCAGTGCTCTATCTGTCATCACTGTAATTCCATCAGTTCTTTTTTAATTTGATCTTCATCTAAATTTTCCCCAATAATGACAAAGTTAGCTGTCATTTTCATATCATGATCAAAAAACAGAGGCATCCCATATGAATATTGAAATAAAACAGGATACTTATCGCCCGTAAACGGAATAAAGCCTTTCATACGGTAGATAGAAGATGATGCATTTCTCAGCCATGCATCAAATGCCTCCCTTTCAATTGAATGCTGAAAAGTAAAAACAACCACATTTAATTGCAGCTCATGATTCACTCTGAGCTGTGTCGCGCCGTCAAATTTTTTCAGTCTTATCTGGTCAAGTAAGGTGAAATCAATTTTTGACTGTTCAGTCAAGACAATTCTCGATGATGTCAGTGATTGGATTTCATTTAGTATTACTGGAATCCGGCTTTCTGTGACCAGGTCCACTTTATTCAACAGAACAATACCGGCATACTTAATTTGTTCCCTCATCAGCTGAAGTGCCTGTATCGACAGCTCATCTCTTTTTTCCCATTGAAGGGCATCTACAGTTGTAATGATTCCCTTAAAGCTGAATTGATCAGCAAACAATGGAGATAACACGGAGTCTACCACTTCAACAGGATGCGCCACACCGGTTGTCTCGATGATTAATGTATCAAATCCTCCGTCAATTAATAATTGCTGGAGCTGACTTTCAAGTTTGTCCTGAATTGTACAGCAAATGCACCCGTCCAATAGTTCTGATAAAGGAATATCTTTATCTACTTCTTCAGAATCAATTGAAACTTTTCCAGCTTCATTCATTAAAACAGCCGGTGTACGTCCCTGTTCTTTTTCAAAACGAATCAGATTTTTTAATAATGTTGTCTTCCCGCTACCCAGAAATCCGGATAATAAATAGACAGGTATATTCTTACTCATCTTCTCATCCCTTCAAAAAAACCCGGCCATGCTGAAGGCCGGGTTTAATGTTTTATTTATGAAGCTTCATCAGCCTCAATATTTGCCTCTTCGATTAAATACTCTATTGCACGGTTTACCTGTGGATCATCTTTCTCAAGCTGCTCTCTTAAGCTCAGCATGATAGATGAAGCTGTTTCCGGACTGATCACGCCAGTCACTTCAAGATCATTATCTTCCTGGTAGGCTTCAACTGCACTGACAGTTTCCTCATCATATAAGCCATCAATATTACCAGGGTTTAATCCAAGTGCATCGAGCATTTGTTCAGCCACTTTCACATCTTCTGAAAGCATCGACTCTTCAAGATCTGCATCAATGTTTAAATAAGGTAACGAAGCATATTCAGGCATATCCACTTCAGTTGTAGGTGCGACACCCTTTTCATGCACCCAGTTGTCATCAGGTGTCAGCCATCTTGCCGTCGTAATTTTCATATTAGAAGAATCATTGAAGTCTTCCGCTGTCTGAACCGTTCCTTTACCGAAAGTATTTTTACCGAATAAAGGTATGTCTGCTGTTTCATTTACAGCAGCTGCAACGATTTCAGAAGCACTGGCACTGCCCTCATCAATAATGACAGCAGTTGGTACTTCCACTTTGTCGCCTTCCTGTGCAGCAATAACCTGCTTATCACCATTACTCTCTTCAATCTGAACAATCGTTTCACCGGCTGGTACAAACAGATTTGAGATTGAAATTGCCTGTGGCAGCAGGCCGCCAGGGTTTTGTCTTAAATCGAGCACAAGTGCCTCCATCCCCTGAGATTCAAGGTCCTGTAAAGCTTCTGTCAGCTCGTCATAAGTTGTTTCTGAGAAACTTGTCAGCTGTACTGTAGCGACATTCTGCTCGTCCATTTCATAATATACGGTTTCTAAAGGAATATCGTCTCTTGTAATCGTGACTTCAATTGTATCCTGTGCACCTGGACGCTGAATAGTCAGCGTCACGTCAGTTCCTTTTTCACCTCTGATCAGCATCACTGCTTCAGAAGCGCTCATTCCCTGAATACTCTCGCCATCCACGGCAAGAATCTGATCATTTGGCTGGATACCTGCTCTCTCAGCCGGAGAACCTTTAATTGGGGAAACTACCGTAATCAGGTCATTCATTGACTGAATTTCTGCGCCAATCCCCTGAAAGCTTGAAGTAATATTTTCATTAAACTGGGCAGTCTCTTCCTGATTCATGTAATCAGAGTAAGGGTCCCCCAGCGCATCCACCATTCCATTAATTGCTCCATTAATCAGGTCTTCTTCTTCATATTCCAGGAAGTAATCCTCCTGAATTGTATCGTACGCTTCATAAAGTTTATTAAATTCGGTACGCTCCTGCACACCTACTGTCACTGCCTTTTCATCACCAAATGATAAAGCAAAAATAGAAATACCGGCAGTTGCTAAAACAGTAAAGAATAAAAGCATCACGAAATGAAATTTCTTAATATTCACGTAATTTGATAAGGTTTCCTTCGCTTCTTCTTTTGTTACATCTTGATGCTCGTTATCCATTTTTTCACCACTTTCTAATCTTACGCGTATGACAATCTATTTTATCTTAACAGCTTTAGGTATATAGGAAAAGCAAAATCTGATCATTCATCAATATGTCGAAATTGATCAGTTGTATGTAATTAATATGAGCGCTTCGGTAACATTCTCCGCCCGTCCGCGTAAAGCGACCTTTATCCAGCAGCCAGCTTTAACAATGCCATTATGAAAACAAAACCGGCTGCAAAAATGCAGCCGGTAGGATCTTATTCTGCGATTGCAGCATCAAGCGCAACAACGATCATGTCGTTGAATGTGACCTGGCGCTCTTCAGAAGAAGTAGCCTCACCAGTTAAGATATGATCGCTTACAGTCAGAACTGAAAGTGCTCTTCTGCCGTGTTTAGCAGCAAGTGTGTAAAGTGCTGATGTTTCCATTTCAACTGCAAGGATTCCGTATTGTGCCCACTTTTCGTGCTCAGCATTGTCATCATAGAAAATGTCAGCAGTGAATACGTTACCAACCTGCAGGTTAAGTCCCTTTTCAAGACCTGCATCATATGCATTCTTTAATAGACCAAAGTCAGCTGCAGGAGCATAGTCAACTCCCTTGAAAGTTCTCTGGTTCATATTATTGTCAGTTGATGCAGTCATTGCAAGAATAACGTCTCGCACTTTTACATCTTTCTGGATTGCGCCGCATGTCCCAACACGGATCAGATTTTTAACACCGTACTCTTCAATTAGTTCATTTGCATAAATTGAAATTGATGGTACACCCATTCCAGTACCCTGCACTGAAATTCTGTGGCCTTTATATGTACCAGTGTACCCGAACATATTTCTAACTTCGTTATAGCAGGTTACATCCTCTAAAAATGTTTCTGCAATATATTTTGCACGCAATGGATCGCCAGGTAAAAGTACCGTTTCAGCGATATCACCTTTTTTTGCACCAATATGAATACTCATCATATTTCCTCCCTTACCTTTATGAAGCCTTATTGTAGCTCTTTTCATTGATTTTTTCAACTGATATGTAGATTCGGAGTTGCTACTAAGTATTTAGCTACTTTGATTCAGTCTGATACTCGTCCCAAAGTTCATCAAAAATCACGGCAAGTGAAAAATAATGCTCGGTAGTTTCTATATATTGGCTGATTTCGTTGTAATTTTTAGACCTTCTCGGGAAATCACCGTCTTCGTAAATTTTATTTGCAAGCTTTTCCTTGCCATCACGAGGCGTCGGCTCCCTGTACTTCAGCACATAATGATAAAACGTCTTCATTGTTCTCCCTCCTTATCGCTAAAAGATAACGGGTTATCTAAATTCTTTATTTTCATCACTCATTTTTTATTTCACCTTATCCAATTTAGCATAAAAAAAACTGTTCCCCAAGTTTAGGGAACAGTCATCACAATTATTTAGATGATACGTCCATTACAGTGTCCTGCCCTGCTTGAACAGATGAAGCTGATTTCTTTTCAATACCTGCCAGATCATCACCATTTGTTACGATGACTGGAGTAATAATGCTTTTAGCTTCTGCTTTGACCAGTTCAAGATCAAATGTTACTAATGGGTCTCCAACACTAACTTTTGAACCCTCGGAAACGTGAGCGTCGAACCCGTTTCCTTCCATTGATACTGTTTCAAGACCGATATGGATCAGAATCTCAGCTCCATTTTTAGCCTTAAGACCAATTGCGTGCTTTGTCGGGAAGACCTGAACCACTTCACCGTCAATTGGAGAAACAACTTTTCCTTCAGTCGGCTCAATTGCGATTCCGTCACCCATCATTTTTTGAGAGAATACAGGATCCGGTACTTCCTCAAGTGTTAGCAGATTACCTGTTAATGGTGATTTGATTTCGACGTTTTTTGGTGCTTCTTCTTTTTTACCGAATAATTTTTTTAGCATCTAATCACGCTCCTCATGTATATATAGACCAAATTCCATCCCTTTAAACTTTCGCATTTAGCAGTTTATCAGATTGTTCATCTATTCACAAGTATTATTCATTGAATAACTTCTGATATTTACCATATCCCTCTTTTTCAAGGTCTTCTTTACGTATAAATCTCATTGCAGCTGAATTAATGCAGTATCTTAAACCATCCGGCCCCGGTCCATCATCAAATACATGCCCTAAATGAGAATCCGCTTCATTAGATCTTACCTCAGTCCTGATCATAAAGTGGCTTGTATCTTTTTTCTCTTCAATCTCACTTTGGTCAATTGGCTTTGTAAAACTTGGCCATCCGCATCCGGCATCATACTTGTCTTTTGAGCTGAATAATGGTTTACCCGAGATAATATCAACGTAAATCCCGTCAGCAAATTCATCCCAGTATTCATTTTTAAAGGGTGGTTCAGTACCATTTTTCTGTGTAACTTCAAATTGCATTTTGTTTAACTCATTTACGTTTTTCTTCATCGTCTCAGCCTTTCTGTATTTTGTTCGACCATTCTTTTTCTGCCTGATCCTGCGTAATAAGCCTGATAATGAGCAGGATTTTTCTGATAATAATCCTGATGTGCTTCTTCAGCAGGGTAAAATACGGATGCATCAAAGATATCTGTTACAATTGGTTTTTTAAATTTACCGCTTGCTTCAAGTTCTTTTTTAGATGCTTCTGCCAGGCGTCTCTGTTCTTCATTATGGACGTAAATCGCTGTTTTATATGATTCACCCCGGTCAAAAAACTGTCCGCCTGGATCTGTCGGATCAATTTGCACCCAAAAGAGTTCCAGCAGCTTTTCGTAAGGATAGACATCGGGATCAAATATAATCTGAACTGCTTCGCGATGCCCTGTCGTTTCACTGCATACTTCCTGATAAGTCGGATTTTCCGTATGACCTCCCGTATAACCTGAAGTAACGGATTGAATGCCCGGTTCCTGATCAAACGGTTTGACCATACACCAGAAACACCCTCCTGCGAATGTTGCTTTTTCGTAATTAGTCATGTCTCATCACTCCTATTACTTTGGAACATAGATTGAAAATGAAATTTCATCATCTTCCAAGTCAAATTGATTCGTTTTTACATTCAGACCCTGCGCAACATCTATTTCTGTTACCTGTACAACAATCTGCTGATTTTGAGGTTCCATGACCACCCATTCCGGAAACTCATAGGAATCATCAATGAACTTCAAAACGGATGAAACGGGCAGATCAATTGCACCGAGAGAAAGACTTTCCTGTGTTAACAGCAGGTTGCCGTTTTCAAGTGCGTTCGCTTCAAAAGACATTTGAAAATCAATACTTGTACTGAAGATTGGAATTTCACCATTCAGCTTTACTCTGTCATCAAAAAGTACCGAATAATCAATTGACCCACCCAGTTCCTCTTCAATAAACCGGTTGGCCACAATCGTCAGGTCCTCTCTGTTTGTAATGACTTCAAATTCAGCCCTGGATTCAGGAGGCGCTTCTTGTGATGCATTTGCCTGCTCTCCTTCCACAGGACGTAACAGCAGATAAGCAATCACTGCTGTCGCGATTAATATGACTGATAATAATCCAAAAAACATCAATTTCCAAAAATTTCTCATTTTACTCATCTCCTTGACTGCTGCCTGCATCCAATACTTCAATCACACCCGTTTCAATTCTTTTTGCAATTAAAGAGTAGCCTTCATCATTAGGATGGAAATAATCAGTGTGCAGTAGATTTTGATCAGTTTGCCTGAACAGGTCTGCGACTTCTACATATGAAGTATTATCATAGTCGCTTATGATACTCTCTCCACTGTCATTCCATGTATCAACAATCATTTTCATTTCCTTTACATCTGCTGAAAACATAAAAAACGGATTATAAATACCCATGAGCACAACTGATATTTCAGGATTGATTGATCTGATTTCAGACAAAATTTCAGTTAAATTCTCCTCGTAATTTAACCTTTCACCTTCAAAGCTTTCAAATGAAAGTGAAGGGAACGTGCTTTTTACAACTTTCATTACATCATTTCCGCCGATTGTAATAATGGCTACATCTGAAGCAGCAATTGCGGTCTGTAAGTCATTTTCCTCTCTAACCCTTTTCAGCAGCTGATCTGAACGGTTACCTCTTTTGCCGTAATTTAAAATATCCACTTCCCCAATCCCGTCCCTGTTTTCAAGACTTGTTTCGAGCAGTGGAACATATCCTCCAAGATCTGTGCTGTCTCCAACTCCCTGAGTAAGCGAATCACCTAAAGATACGATCTTGAGAGGCTCAGGGAAAAATCCCTCTTTAGGCAGCTCTTTCTGGGGAAGATCAACTTCTCTCATCTGCTGTTCTGATGAGACGTTACTGCAAGCTGAAAGCATAACTAGCATAATCAATAAAAAAATTAGTCCAGCTTTATTATTTACCATTTCAATCACCTGCCTAACTCCTCTATTCACATTATAACACCTGGAAATTAGGTTCAAACAATCCGCTGCCTGCTGAATCTGTAAAAAAACTGTGTCCTCTATGCAGACACAGTTTTTATCACGTCATATTAAATTTTAATGAAATAAGATGTCAATTATTCATAATAGAACATAAATCCGATTGCACCTTTGCCTGTGTGAGTCGATATGACCGGTGTAGTTTCATTTAAAAAAACATCCTCACTGATTTTGCTGATCACTTTTTCAGCAAGCGGCATTCCATCAGCATGTACTACACTTACCTCTTTTACTTTCCTGCCTTTGGTTTCCTGCTCGTATTGTGCAACAAGGTACTTTGCAACCTGAGTATAGTTTCTGGCCTTAGATACAGGTGTATATTCCCCACCGGCTAACGATGCGATTGGTTTAATGTTCAGAAGTGAACCCAGGAATGCTCTTCCCTTACCGATTCTTCCACCCTTCACAAGGTTTTCAAGTGTATCAACAACGACATATAAAGAAGAATGATCTTTAACTTTTTGTACAAGTTCCTTGATCTCTTCTGTATTTTTACCATGATTTGCAGCTTCAGCAGCCTCTATGACCTGATATGAAAGGGCTCTGGATATAAACCCTGAATCAATGACAGTTACTTTCGTATCAGTCATTTCAGCAGCACTTTCTGCTGATCGAACGGTCCCGCTCATTTTACCTGTCATATGAATAGAAATGACTTCAGAGCCGTCTTCACCTAATCGATCATATACTTCTTTAAATGCTCCTGCAGAAGGCTGGGAACTCTTAGGTAACTCTTTAGAGGCTGCCATTTTAGTCATAAACTCGGATGGTGAAATTTCAACTCGATCCAGGTAGGATTCACCGTCAATGACCAGCGTTAAAGGTACCACCGTAATACCGTACTTATCAATTTCCTCATTTGTTAAATCTGAAGTTGAGTCAGTTACAATTTTAATCATTAAACTACCCCTCATCCAATAGGTTATTACCTCATATTATACTAACTATTTCCCGAATCTCCTAATACTTCAGGATATTTTTTAAAATAAGTGACAGTTGTCATGTCCAGTTGATATGAAAGGTTTTAAAACGCTTTATCAGTGTAATATTCTGCTCCTTGGAATCCATGTGCCTCTTTAGTGATTGCCTGAATATTATGATAGCAGTACAATAATATAAATAGAACAATCATAGAGGTGATAGACAGATTGGATACTTTCGATTATAAAGACCAAAGAGAAGAATTCTGGAATGCGATTACGCACGGTGCCGGGTTTTTATTATCAATACCGGCGCTCGTCATGATTATATTAGCTGCTGTGGAAAGAGGTACTGCCTGGCATGTAGTCAGTTTTGCTATTTTCGGATCAACAATGCTGATTTTGTATCTGTGCTCTACCTTGCTTCACAGTGTGAGAACTGAAAAACTTAAACGGTTTTTCGCGATACTCGATCATTCTGCCATTTACCTGTTAATTGCGGGTACTTATACACCTTTTGTGTTAGTAACGATCCGGGATCCGCTTGGGTGGACGATATTCGGACTTGTATGGGGTCTTGCAATCGCCGGGATTGTATTTAAATGCTATTTTGTTGACAGATACCAGATTATTTCCACTCTATTTTACGTGTTAATGGGCTGGCTCATTATTATTGCAGCAGTTCCTTTATATAATGAATTGTCTGCGGCAGGATTCGGTTTACTGTTAACAGGTGGATTATTCTATTCAGTAGGCGCCATTTTTTATGTATGGAGAAAGCTTCCGTACAACCACGCAATCTGGCATTTGTTTGTAATTGCCGGCAGTGCGTTTATGTATTTCACGGTTTATTTTTACGCATAAAAAAGCCTGGGACAAAATTTTGTCCCAGGCTTTTTTAAACGTTCCGCTGCGCTTAGATTTCATTAGTAATTCTTAATTTTCTATGCCGGCTCACTGATTAAATTCTGTCATAAACAAGGTACTCATAATCATATGGGTTCTTCTCATTTTTTTCACCTTTTACCCTGGAGGTTAGTTTCCATTGATCTTTACTGTATTCAGGAAAATAAGTATCTCCTTCAAACTCTTCATGTATCAGCGTAATATACAACCTGTCCGCTTTTTCGAGGGCCATCTTATAAATTTCTCCGCCACCTATGACGAATCCCTCACCAGCTTCACCAAGTAGCTTCATCCCTTCTTCCAGGTCCGAAACTTTAACCGCTCCTTCATGCTGCCAATTTTCATCTCTTGTAAGCACGATATTTTTTCTGTTTTTCAATGGGCCATTCATTGATTCAAATGTTTTTCGACCCATCAGAATACTGTGTCCGGATGTGATTTTCTGAAAGTATTTTAAATCATCGGGTAAATGCCATGGCATATCCCCGTCTTTTCCAATCACCCTGTTAAGATCATGTGCACTAATCATGGATATCATGTGGTTACCTCCTAGACAGCTACCGGTGCTTTGATCGCCGGATGCGGGTTATAATTTTCAATTACTATATCTGATGGTTCAAGGTCGAATAAAGTCTTCTCTTGATTTATCTTTATAGTCGGTAACGATTTAGATTCTCTGCCTAACTGCGTATTCACCTGATCCATGTGATTGGAATAAATATGCGCATCGCCTATCGTGTGAATAAACTCTCCCGGCTGCAGCCCGCATTCCTCAGCAATTAAGTGTGTAAGCAGTGCGTAGCTTGCGATATTAAATGGTATCCCCAGAAACAGATCGCCGCTTCTTTGATAAAGCTGACAGGACAGTTTACCATCCGCAACATAAAACTGGAACAAAGTGTGACATGGCGGCAGAGCCATTGTTGGCACATCTTCAGGATTCCAGGCACTTACGATGTGCCTTCTCGAGTCCGGGTTATGTTTAATGGATTCGATTACTTCCTTTAGCTGATCAATTGTATCGCCACTCGATTTTGACCAATTACGCCACTGTTTCCCATAAACGGATCCCAGATCACCGTATTCTTTTGCAAATTGATCGTCGCTTATTACCTTTCCCTGAAAAAGCTCCATCTGCTTTTGGTACTCTTTTTTAAAAGCCTCATCTTTCTGGGATCTCAATCCAAAATCAGTCATATCCGGTCCATTATAATCATCCGATTCAATCCAGTTTTTAAACGCCCACTCATCCCATATATGGTTATTGTGTTCCAGTAAGTATCTGATATTCGTATCGCCTTTTATAAACCAGAGTAATTCACTGACAATTAGTTTAAATGGCACTTTTTTTGTTGTAACGAGAGGAAAGCCTTCCTGAAGATCAAATCTCATCTGATGACCAAAGGAACTGATGGTGCCTGTACCGGTTCTGTCATTTTTTCTGACGCCGTTTGCGAGTACCTGCTCAAGTAAGTCATGATATTGTTTCATGTAGTTGCTCTCCTTTAATCGTTGTATTTAAATAAAAAGCTGGCAGCTGCCAGCTTTTTATTATTCAGCAAATTGTAAGTACACAAAGTAAGCGAGCATTAAGAGAAATCCAATACTGATCATAATTTCTTCCAAGACATTTACCCCCTATTCAAGGAACAATATTTAAAAAACTAGCGCTTTTCTTTTCGTATTCTAGTATAATTGATTTAACAATGTGAGTCCATTCAAGATTTACAATTTGCTGATTCTTTATTGAAAGGAATAGAGTACTATGCCTAACTGGATTAAAAAATCATTTGTTGTATTAATCTCGATCCTGACATTCGGAATGATCTCTCCTCAGGATTTACTTGCCTGGAACAGCCAGAAATCTGAAGATCATGAAGTAATCCCTGATCATATAGAAGTTGCCGCACTTCCTGCACTGAGTAAAGAACAATCCGCAGAGCAGCTCATTGCTCAGGCTAGAGAGATTACTGCATCAAAGCTTGGTGACAGAATCCTGCCAAGAATTGAATCAGATTTCGAATCTGAAGTATTGCCAAAAATTGAAGAAATTATATTGGACCTGCTGGATACATACCCTGAAGAAGAAGTGCATGACCTGGCGATTTCTCCTGTCCTCGGCAAAGGGGATGGAGAAAGAATTTTTCATATCATGGATACAAAATCCAATGATGAAGTGCTTTATTTTCATGTAAGAAAAGACCGTCCGCCTCTTGAAGGGTACAGTTTTAATTTCCATTACCATACTGCTGAGGATGGCTTTGAAACGCATCATGAACTCGCTGAGGTATACTGGGGGAAAGACACGCCGGCTAAGTTCGGATCAGAACATATCCATTAAAAAAACCAGTCATTTTAGACTGGTTTTTTTAATGGAATGATACCGTAATGCTGTTTAGTTGATGGTCTGATCATCTGCTTGAAACCTAATTCCTCAAATCTTGATGAACGGAAATGATCTTTCAATATGACTTTTTTCCGTGCAACCCGCTTCGCTTCTTTAACCGCCATATATAGAGATTCATTCTGATATTCAGCCAACTTTTTTAAAGATGATATCCCTTCTGAATGAATGGTTTCAGTAAACATCGGATCAAAGTAAATCACATCATATTGATTTGATGGACACGAAGCAAGATACTGATAAGCATCAGCATGAATGAGTTCTATCTGTCTCATAGCTGAAGTGATCTCATCTGTTTTATGAACAAAGGTTTTTAATCCTTCTCCTGTTATAAATGCAACATCTTTACTCCGCTCTATTGCCGTTACTTTGCTGCAGTACCAGGAAGCAACCAGTGCATCTGAAGCCATACCTGCTGTACAATCCAGAAAAAGGTCGTCAGGTGAAAGATCCGCAGCAGTGATGAGCGGATCCTCTCCCCCTTTAATCAACCGTTTGATTCTGAACGCAGCCGAGTTCGGATGATAAAAAAACGGCTCATCAGCTTCAGGTACATATAGTTCAAATCTGGTATCACCTGCTACAAGAACATTGACCTGATATTGTTTTTGTAATGCTTTCAGTGATCTTTTTTTTCTCTCAACATACATTGCTTCAGGAAAATACCGCTTTGCTGTTTCAACATTCGTAAAAGCATTTTCTCCGGGCCTGCCGGACGTTGTGATAATCACAGCAATCAGCAGTGTTTATCCATAGCGTTTTTTAAATTGCTGACGATATCCTCAACTTCATGATCCTCAATGTCTTCTCTTGGAATAAAATGAGCTACTTCATTATCTTTTAATAAAACAATTGATGGTGATGATGGCTCATAGTCAGGAAATTGCGCCCGCATTTTTGCAGTCGCCTCTTTATCCTGACCGGCAAAAACTGTTACCAGGTGATCAGGCTCTTTGTCATGAGTAATCAGAGCCTGCGTTACTGCCGGTCTTGCAAGGCCGGCTGCACACCCGCATACTGAGTTTATAACAACAAGAGATGTTCCTTTCGACTCTTCAAAAAATGACTCTACTTCTTCAGCTGTTCTCAGCTCCTGAAAACCTGCCTGAGTAAGCTCCTGTCTCATCGGTTTAACCAGCTGTCTCATATATTCTTCATATGCCATCGACATGATTTTACTCCTCCATTCTCTGTTTTCTTGCTTCTGTCATTTGCTTCCACACTGAGCCTTTTGCTTCCTGTCCTTCAGCGATCCGTTCGATCGCCATTTTAATTTGCAGCTTTACTTCAAATTCAGGATCCTCTTCTGCTTCTCTTAACGCCTTTAATGATTTTTCAGTACCTGCTTCATATAAAAACATGGCTGCTCTCCAGCGGACCAGTTTATTTTTATCTGAGAGAGCCTTCATCATTTCTTCCTCAGCTGCAGGGAATCCAAGGTCTGATAAACAATCACCGGCAGTACGTCTGACTGAAGCGTTCTTGTCATTTAACCCTTTATATAACGAAGATAACACCTGCTCATCTTCTATCATTCCGAGATAAACAACTGCAAGCCGTCTGACAGATACTTTTTCATCCTCTAATGCTATATTCAGCATCGGGATATCATCTACTTCAGGTTCAGGTATCTGTTCAAGCAGCTGATACCTTTCCTGCCACGTGTCACATGACTTCAGCATATCAACCGTTACTTTTTTCAATTCCCTAGTCTGAACAGGCTTGTCACCTGCTTCTTTTGCCGCTTCGACAATGGCCTGGACCCTGCTGGAAGGGTATGATGCAAGAATTTCATCAGTCACTTCATCGGCAATTTTATCAAGATCGCCGTATCTTACACCAAAATCTTTCCACTTTCTCTGAAGAATGACATTGTCCCCTTCAAGCTGCGCATCACCCATTGCCTGTGCAAAATAATCGGGTAAACCGTATCTTTTTTCTTCATCGCCGCTTAATAATTTGATCTGCAAAGGTATTCCTTTAAACTGAAGAACTTGAACATTTACTTCCCCGTAGTGTTCATCAGCTTTTTCTTCCTGTACACCTGACTCGTTTTCTTCTCCGAATACTGACCTTACTTCAGGCAGTACCGCTTCCCAGTCAGCTTTAGGGTGTCTTTCCACAGCCAGAAAATCCGCTACATGGTAAATTCCTTTAACGCCATCGATCTGTAAAAGCTGCCTGATTTTATCCGGAGCATTTTCTGCATCATCTTTTTTATAATTATTACTCTTTCCGCCAGCTAATGATTCATCCACGATCACTTTCATCGTATTTGGACTAGGCGTTGGTTCAATAGAAAGTATTTTCAATTTTACCCCTCCGATTATTCCCAAATCTAGTTGCATTGTATCATAATAAAAATTTGTGTTGAAGAAATGGGCTTACTCCGCGTATTCAGATAAATAACTCCATCGTTCTATTGCTGTTTCCAGCTTTTCATTCAGATCTTCTAATTCTTTATTAATTTCTTCTGCTCTCATATAATCACTGCCGGTTTTTTCCAACTCTATTTCAAGTGTCTCAATATGTTTTTCAATTTTTTCAATATCTGAAGTGATGTTTTCCCACTCTAACTTCTCTTTATAGGAAAGCCTTGTCTTTTCTTTTTGATCCGTCTTTTTAGGCTGTTTAGCAGGAGTATTAACAGCCTCTTTTACCTGCTGGTCAATCTGCTTTTCAACATAAGTTGAATAATCATCCAGTGTAATTTCCGGTGTAGACGAATTGTTTAAAATAATCAGCTTATCCGCAACCTTATCCAAAAAGTATCTGTCATGTGAGACCGTGATTACGACTCCACCAAACATATCGAGGAAGTTTTCAAGTACAGTAAGCGTCTGTGTGTCCAGATCATTAGTAGGCTCATCCAGCATCAGTACATTAGGCTGTTTCATCAGAAGCTTTAATAAATACAGTCTTCTCTTTTCACCACCTGAAAGCTTATAGATCGGTGTACCATGCACTTCGGGTGGAAATAAAAATTGCTCGAGCATCTGTGAGGCTGAAATGGTACCTTCTGCAGTTTCAACTACCTCAGCTGACTCTCTGATATACTCGATCATCCTTAATTTCTGATCAATTTCTTCAATCTCCTGAGAAAAGTAAGCAATTTTAACAGTTTGTCCAATCTCCACACTTCCGCTATCAGGCTCTGCCCTGCCGGCAATCATATTCATCAATGTTGATTTACCGCTGCCGTTTGAGCCTGCTATACCGATTCTGTCACCAGGTGTGATCAGTAAGCTGAAATCTTTAAATAGTACCTGGTCGTAGGCTTTAGATACATTTTTCAGTTCTATTACCTGTTTTCCAAGCCGACTGCTTAATGCACCGATGTTCAATTCCTGATCCTGATTTTTTTCCATTGAGCTTTCTAAACTTTCGAAGCGCTGAATTCTGGCTTTCTGTTTTGTCGTACGTGCTTTTGCACCTCTTCGCATCCACGCCAGTTCATTTTTGTAGAGATTATTTTTCTTTTTTTCTGATGAGGCTTCCTGCTCTTCACGTTCTGCCTTCGCCTCAATAAACCGCTGATAATTCCCTTTATATTTGTAGGCTTTCCCTTTATCAATTTCCAGCATTGAATTAGAGACCTGGTCAATAAAATATCTGTCGTGGGATACAAACAGTAAAGAACCCGCATATTTTTGCAAATACTGACCAAGCCATAAGATCGCTTCATAATCCAGGTGGTTGGTCGGTTCATCCAGCAGCAGCAGATCCGGCTCCTCCAGCAGAACCTGTGCGAGCGCGACCCTTTTTTTCTGACCGCCTGAAAGCTGATAAATCTTTTTTTCAGTATCAGTAATACCAAGCTTGGATAAAATTGATTTGGCCTTGGAAGCAGCATCCCATGCATTTTCTTCATCCATCTTCTGCTGGATGTTCAGCATCTTTGACTGAACTTCTTCAGATTCAGGAAATTTTTCATATTCCTTCATGATCAGATCATACTGTGTCATTAAGTTTGTGATTTCAGCATCACTTTCAAAAATCGTTTCCATCACAGTAAAATGATCTTTCAGATCCGGTTCCTGATCCAGGAGCTTAACTGTGTAATTTTTTGGCTGTTCAATCTCTCCGGCATCCGGGTATTCTGCTCCTGCTATTAAATTCATTAATGTGGATTTACCTGTCCCGTTTACTCCTATCAATCCAATCCTGTCAGAATCAGTGATTGTAAAAGATAAATCTTCAAAGAGCGTTTTTTCTCCGTATGATTTGTAAAGATTAAGTACTCTACACTGCTTCATTTTTTACCATTCCATTCATTCAAAAATTGATCTTTAAACAGGTTTAAAAAGCGATCTCTTTCAATCGCAATTTTATATGCTGTTTTTGTGTGCATTTCATCTTTTAAATGTAGCAATTTTTCATTAAAGTGAGCTATAACAGTTGGTTCCCCGGTTTTATAGCTATGCATTTTCTGCTCGTGAGCGCCCCCATATGTAAATGCTCTGGCAACACCGATTGCGCCAAGTGCGTCCAGTCTGTCGGCATCTGAAACGATTTTACTTTCCAGATCGCCCTGGTATAAATGTCTGTTGCGATAACTGACTGATTTAACCTGATGAAGTAAATAGGCTTCCTCAGTTTCATTCAAATATAATTGACTGATTGTCTGATGGAGAAAAGATTCTGCAGACTGCCTGGTATCATGAAGCTTCTCATCACCTGCATCATGTAAAAGACTGATACATTCAATCAGGTTTATATTTTGCACCCCTTCAATTTCAGCAATTTTGATTGCAAGGTTTTTGACACGCATAATGTGGTCCCAGCCATGACCGGTCCGATCCTTCATATAAAACCCCTTAACCGCATTCTCAGCAGCTTTTATCTGGTCAGCTGAAATTGTAATCATTTTTCTTTACCTTCAAGAAAATCAAGTGTTTCAATCACGAAATAAACCATATCCTCTATATCCCGCAGCATATCCTCAGTAATGGTTCTTTCAAAGCGTACAACTGCTTCGCAATAATCCGGGTTTCTGGTTGAAGAAATTTTTCTGATGTCATAGCACCTGTTCTCACCCCATTGCTCTGAAAGAACTGACAATTCTCCTTCAGTCCATTCTTTATCAAACTTTCTGAAGACAATAGAAATAGCTGCACCTGCTTCTTTCGTCTGGCCTTCAGGCAAAAGTTCAGCAGTCAGTTTTTTCAGATCAGCATAAAGGTTCATATCTGCTTCAAACTGTTTATCCTGCACATGGAAAGTCATTGTAAAGCTGCGGCAGAGCGTTGCAATATCCACCTGATCAGACCTTGACGTAATATGAACGGTCCCGTCGAGGTCTCTGTCATAGACTGTTCCTTCAAGAACTGTTTTCAAATTATCAAACGCAGTTGGATCAAACATATTATCCCCACATTCTTTTTTTCGTCATCATAGCATATCAATATCATTCAATCATTTATACGTGTTTTTGCTGTTAAAAAGCAAAAGCCTGGGACAAAAGTGTCTCAGGCTCTTCTTGTCAGAAAGAATTAAAATAATCCGATTCCTTTTCCATCTTCTGTTACGTCCATATTTTTTGCAGCAGGATTTTTTGGTAGACCTGGCATCGTCATCACGTCACCTGTCAATGCAACAAGAAAGCCTGCGCCAAGCTTTGGTACGATTTCCCTGATTGTTACTTTAAATCCTTCAGGACGGCCGAACTGGGACGGATCATCAGATAAGGAATATTGAGTCTTTGCCATACAAATCGGTAAAGCTCCCCAGCCGTATGCTTCAAACTGTTTGATCTGTGCTTCAGCTTTTTTGGAAAATACCGCTTCAGATCCTCCATAGACTTTTCTGATGATCGTATTGATTTTTTCTTTAATTGGCAGATCAAGTTCATACAGGTAAGAGAATTCACCCGGATGATCAATTGCGTTGATGACTTTAGCTGCAAGATCTATCCCGCCGTTTCCGCCTTTTTCCCATACCTCGGTTAACGAGAAAGGAACCTGGCTGCTCTTACAGAAATCTTCCAGAATACTGATTTCTGCATCACTGTCTGTGTGAAATTTATTGATCGCGACCACAGCAGGCAGCCCAAATTCCTGAACCGTTTCAATATGTTTTTGAAGGTTTGTCAGACCAGCTTTTAAAGCCTGTGTATCTTCATTTACAAGTTCTTTTTTTGATTTTCCGCCATGCATTTTAAGTGCCCGCACTGTTGCAACAATGACTACAGCATCCGGATGTTTTTCTGTTGTTCTGGTTTTGATATTTAAAAACTTTTCTGCGCCAAGATCTGCTCCAAAGCCTGACTCAGTTACAACGTAATCCGCAAGCTTTAAAGCTGTTTTCGTCGCAAGAACCGAATTACAGCCATGGGCAATATTCGCAAATGGACCACCGTGAATTAACGCCGGTGTCTGCTCAAGCGTTTGGACAAGGTTAGGTTTCAGCGCATCTTTTAAAAGAAGCGTCAGCGCTCCCTGCACATCAAGATCTGCTACCGTTACAGGTTCGCCCTGATAAGTATAGGCGATCACAATCTGTGACAGACGATTTTTCAGATCCTTTAAATCTGATGACAGACATAAAACAGCCATGATTTCAGAAGCAACGGTGATATCAAACCCGTCTTCTCTAGGCACACCTCTTGCAGGACCGCCAAGTCCAATCACAATCTGTCTGAGTGCCCGGTCATTCATATCCATTACACGTTTCCAGATAACTTTCCTTGGATCGATCTCAAGATCATTGCCCTGATGAATATGATTATCTATAAAAGCTGCCAATGCATTATTGGCAGTCGTAATTGCGTGGATATCCCCTGTAAAATGCAGGTTGATATCTTCCATTGGTAAGACCTGTGCATACCCTCCGCCGGTTGCGCCGCCTTTCACTCCCATAACCGGACCTAAAGAAGGTTCTCTTAAGGCAACCATGGAATTCTTACCTGAAGCCTTTAAGGCATCAGCAAGTCCGACCGTTACAGTGGATTTACCTTCACCGGCCGGCGTTGGATTAATCGAAGTGACGAGGATTAATTTACCATCCTGGGCAGTTTTCAAACGCTCTATCGTTTCAAACTTAATTTTAGCTTTATACTGACCATACATTTCAATGTCATCAGCAGTCAGTCCGGCTCCGGCAGCAATGTCATTAATAGAAACCATAGATGCAGCCTGAGCGATATCAATATCAGAAGGAACAGTTTTATTAGTCGTCATAACAAGCCTCCGCTATATGTAATGCTCTAATTATAACATGTCTAATGTATATATAAACATACAAAAACCGCCTCAAAGGCGGTTTTATTGATCTTCTTTTTCTTGTAGTTTCCTGAGCTTTTCAATCAGCTCCGGCTCATTTTCAAATAATTGAACTAAGTCACCGATCCGGTCAATTGAATTCCAGCTGAGATGATGCTCAATTCCTTCAACATCATTGTAAATATTCTCATCTTTAACCCCGATTACGGATAAAAACTGTTCTAATAGTTCATGTCTGAAGACAAGTCTTTTACCTATTTTGTTGCCTTTTTTAGTTAAAACCAGCCCTCTGTATTTTTCATAGATCAGGTATTCATCTTTATCCAGTTTTTGTACCATTTTTGTAACTGAGGACGGATGAACTGACAGGGCTTCAGCAATGTCAGAAACTCTTGCATACCCTTTTTGATCTATCAGTAAGTAAATTTGTTCGATATAATCCTCCATGCTGGGCGTTGGCATGCGGGGACCCCTCCTCCGGAAACCGTGATTTGATTACTTGTAAAGTGTACTATAACGGTCTTTATGAAACAACTGTCACCCGGTAACGTAAAAAAAGTGTTCTATTCAGAAAATGATAAATGATTTTGAAAATTCGATCTAGTTATTGACGCGGATTTTATTGATGTGTATAGTAAACATATCATTATTGGTGTAATATCCGTAATGGAAATCTCTTTAGGGAAATAGCAGGGAGGAAATCAGATGCATAATGGCAAAGTAAAATGGTTCAATAACGAAAAAGGCTACGGGTTTTTAGAAGTCGAAGGTGGCGATGATGTATTTGTGCATTTTACGGCCGTGCAGGGTGATGGCTACAAATCCCTAGAGGAAGGTCAGGAAGTTTCTTTTGAAATCGTGGAAGGCAATCGGGGCCCTCAGGCTGCGAATGTTGTAAAAAAAGAGTCATAATAAGCCGGCCTATCCAGCCGGCTTTTTTTATTTGTCGGGCTTTCCCTTTTAAGACAAAAGTCTGCCAATTTCCTTGATTTTCAAACCGATTGAACACTCAGAAATACAAAATTTATGGGCTGATAATTTTCCTTTTTCTGACCTCAGCTGTTTTTTAACCGGACATTCCTTGCAATATGTGTTCATCAGATCATCAACAGCTGAAATGGCTGTTTGTTTTTCCATCTCACTCATCCTTATCATTTCTGTTCAGACTTTTTATATTTGTATCATTCATTGCCTGGTGTGCTAATTTATGTGCAGACTTATTGTGATTTCTTCCAATATGCACATATTCAGCAGTCATTCCGTGATCAGTTAACAGTAAATCAATTTTGTCTGCCCAATTCGTTAAGTCCTGATCATAACATGGCCATTCACCTGACATTTGATTCGTCACAGTCAGTGCGTCTCCGTAACAGCGGATAAGCTGCTGATGACCCGCTGCGATTTCAATTGCATGGTGGATAGCATAATATAGCGCGGCGTATTCCGCTTCGTTATTAGATTGAACATCATGTAATAATTTGTTCCGTTTTTCAGTATATGACTCGTGATCTCTCCTGTATTCTATCATCCATCCGAGGCCGGCTGACTGGTCAGTTTTTGAATAGGCCGCATCGAAGTAAACTGTTAAATCTTTTGCCGCTCCTGTTGCTTTAGTCATCAGTTTTTTAAACTCTTTCACAGACCACTGCTGGTCGAGGTCATCGTGAACAATCACCTCAGAAAACCTTCCAGTTTTTTCAAAGTCAGCAATAAATAAAAGTGCCTGATTATCTTCAGCCCAATCACTTTGAAACTGAATGGATGTACCTGAAGGGTGCTCATATTTAGCGGAAAAATAGACTTTCATAAAAGATCCCCTCCTTCATTCTTTTTATTGTACATTTGAATTGTTCACGTGTGCAACTGCTGGTACACTTCTTATAGAGGTGGTATACATGATCGAACTCTTTATAGATGGTGCGAGTGCAGGTGATCCCGGCTTAAGTGGGGCAGGAATCTTTGTGAAAAACGGCAAAGACAGCCTTCAGTTTTCGATCGAACTGGATGAAATGTCAAATCACGAAGCTGAATACGAAGCTTTTCTAATCGGTCTTGAAAAGTGTCTTCCCTATAAACATCAGATTATCTCCTGTAAAACAGATTCACAGGCTGTTTATGCCGCTGTTGAAAAAAGGTATATCAAAAATAAAAAATACGCTCATTATTTACCCAGGATAAATGAATTACTCGACCAATTCGATTTGTTCTTTATTAAATGGATACCAGGTAAAGAAAATTCTGTGGCCGATAAGCTTGCCAGACAGGCGATACATTCACAAAAAAAGAAGAGCTGAGGGCTCTTCTTTTTATATTGCCATTCCTTTAGCTTTTAAATGCTCGGTCATTTCATTTTTATTTTTCCAATCTTTACCTGACAACTCTTCTAATACTGACATATAAAAGCTTGAATCGAAACGCTTTTGGCACTTCAGTGTCGCTTCAATTGCCATTTTAATCAGCTGATCACCCGCGCCGGTAAACTTTTTCCCGAAATAGATAAAACCGATCGCCTCATCATCAAGTTTAAAACCTCTTGTATGAAGGTCAGCAACAAAATCATCCAATGATTTATTCATATGATCTTCTGCTCCATGTATTTTTTTACTGATCTGAGTCCAAACTGATCTACTACACTGATAGCATGATCCGGAAGACCATTCCAGTCTTTAATTGTCGGATTATCAAGTGGTACTTCACAGTGAATCTCTGCCAGCTTACGTGAAAGATGCAGCATTTCCTGATCCTGTGTAATTTTATTTCTCTGGCCAGGTGTCAGGCGGTCTATATTTTCAAGAATGCCTTCGATTGATCCGAACTCTTTTATTAATTTGAAAGCAGTTTTTTCACCAATTCCCTTGACCCCGGGATAGCCGTCGCTGGTATCTCCCATTAATCCCTTCACATCAATAAACTGTTTTGGCGTGATTTCGTACTCTGAGAGAAACCTGTCCAGATTATACGTTTCATATGTGCCAAAACCTTTCTTAATCAGCCACACGTCTACATTTGGGGCTAAAAGCTGCAGCAGATCCTTATCTCCACTTACAATGCTTACTTTACTGTCAGTTTCCATTTTTGCAATTGTACCGATACAATCATCTGCTTCATAGCCTTTTACTCCTATATTGTGAAAGCTCAGGTGGTCTGCAACTTCTTTTACAAGATCAAACTGCGGGATTAACTCTTCAGGCGGCGCATTCCGGTTTGCTTTATAAAGTGAAAATTCTTCATTGCGGAAAGTGTCTTTTCCCATATCCCAGCAGATTGCTACATGAGTCGGTTTGATAATTTCAGCTGCTGTTAATGTATGCTTAATAAACCCCTGGACACCGTTTGTCGGTGTTCCGTTGTGATTATACATAAATTGATTTGATACTGCTGTTGCGAAGAATGACCTAAATAAAAGCGCCATTCCATCAATTAAAAGTACATGTTTCATGGTTTTCTCCTTTTCAAACGAATACCCATCCGGTGAGTGAACGCTGTTATTTCCTGTGATGCTGTCCGATATGGGTTGCGTCCCCGAGCTCTATTTCATGATCATCATAAGATACCCAGTCACTGTAACTCCCTGGATAAAGCTTTACCTCTTTAAAACCTGCCTGTTTCAATGCAATATAATTAGGACAGGCGGTCACTCCGCTTCCACAGTAGACAATCAGAGGCTGCTTTTTATCCCATTCTGAAAATCTTTTAGCCTGTTCATCCGGATCCAGCAGCCACCCATTTTCAAAGCTGTTCACCCACTCATTATTAATGGCTCCCGGAATATGTCCAGGCACCCGGTCAATCGGTTCGTGGTCACCAATATATCTTGCATAATCCCTCGAATCGATCAGGCAGGCACTCTGCTTTCCGGAAACGACATTTTCAACTTCTTTTCTATCAGCTACAATATCATGACGGATATGAAGATGAAAAGTGGTATTTTTCTCTTCAGGAATTTGATCGGTCACCGGATACTGTTTATCGGTCCACTCTCTGTATCCGCCATTCAGTATATAGACCTGCTCGTGACCTGCATAATGCAGTAACCACCATGCCCGTGCTGCAAATGCGCCGTCACACCTATCATATACAACAACCGGTATCTGATCTGATACACCTGACTGCTCCATCTTACGTTTAAATACCGTTAAATCCGGCAGCGGGTGACGCCCGCCATGCGTTTTTACTTCACCGGACAAATCATGATCCAGGTGCACGTAATAAGATCCCGGAATATGTGACTGACGATATCCCACCATGCCTGATTCAGGTGATTTCAGGTCAAACCTGCAATCCAGAATTGCCATCGGACGCTTTAGTTCGATTTGTTCAAGTAACCATTCAGCTGATACTGCTGCATGCATGCTCATCCCCGCCTTTTTGAATTAATTTTATGACGTGCTTTTTAGGTACCCAGCAATTGAACTTGTAATTGGGCTTTGTTTCATAACCAAGCCTTTTACACTGATAAGTCATTTCCCCTGCCTTATTTCTTTCTGCAAGGAAGTGTATACAGGTGGCACACACGTGATAGCGATCAATTTTCATAGGAAGAAATCCTGTTCAGTGCAGTTTCCAGTCTTAAAGCATATGCTTCAGAATAAAGATTTTTCAGTGCTGAGTCAATTTGAGCTGACAATTCTGCCTGCCAGTTGCTGAACAATACATGTTCGACTCTTGACATTTCGTCCAGGGTCCACTGTGTTAACTGATCAGCCACTCTCTCTATTTCAATAGCTGCCTTGTCCTTAAATTTATCTTCCAGCGCATGCTGCATAAATTTCTTTTCGTTCTTTTCAAAAAAAGATTTAGTATTCTTAAACATTGACTTTTCCTGATTAAAGTCTGATTCATCAAGCTGATCAAATATTTGATTAAACGTCAGAAGTTTTGCAGGTTCAACTTTTATTTCAGGCTTAACCCCTTCCGGAAATAGAATCTTCACCTGGTCCCATATCCGGTTCATTTCTGTTTTGTACAGTTTGGAGATCTGCTGTTCTATTCGATAGTTGACCACTTTGAACTCCTGAGAAAAATCAAAAGAAACCATCTCAATACATTCCTGCATCGCCTGGGATAGTGCAGCTTTATTAGATTTCCCATGAAAGCCTGCAGGGTTAAAAGCCTCTTTAAAGAAATCCGAAAACCTGTAAAACACCCGCTGGTGCACGTAATGAAGTAGTTCTTTTAATTCCTGTTCCGTCTGTGATCTGACACTGTCTCTGTAAAGAGGATCGAAATAGCTGCCAAGGTTTTCTGACAATGCCGAGAGATCAGATTTCCTCTCTGCCTTCTCACATTCATTCGCTCTCATCTGTTTTAGAAGAACCTGCATTCTTTCTACGGTCTGATCATAATAATCAGCAGTATTCTTTTTGACAATCGAATCAAGCTCCTGGTCAATAAACATTGAAAATTCATCCTGAAATTCTGCAAGACCGGAATATTTATCATTTCTTAATGCCTGAAGGCTCGAAACCCCAAATATTTTCGGTTGTTTCACACCAAATGTCTGCAATTGTTTTCTAACATACTGGATAACGTCCTGCTTTTCTTCTTCACTTTCTGCCAGGTCTGCAGCATTCACGATAAAAAACATTTTATCATGCTCGAAGCTTTCTTTAACTCTGCCCATCTGAATCAGGAACTCACGGTCAGCTCTTGCAAACGCATGATTAAAATAAGTAACGAACAGAATCGCATCTGAATTCCTGATGTAATCAAAAGATACGTCTGTGTGTCTGGCATTGACTGAATCTGCTCCAGGCGTATCAACAAGTGTGATCCCATTATCTGAGACTGATGAATCTGTGTAGAGGTCAATTGCCTCTACAAAACAGGATTGGTGCTCATTTGATACAAATCCCTCAAATTCTTCAAACTTCACATGTGCCGTTTTCCCGAGCACTTCTCTATAGTCATCCCACCCTTTAAGAAAGGCACGGATAAAACTTTTTTTCGATTCTGATAAATCTTTATTTTTCTTCAGAACATCCGGGAGTGTATGAGCCATTTCTTCTAAAGACTTTATCTCTATTAAATGCGAAGCTTCCTGCAGATCTTCAAGCAGCTCCGAAGACTGTTTGAAATGGACAATTACCGTCTGATCAGGGTGCTGTTCATCCGGAGGGTATATTCTGTTAATGGAAGCGGTTGTCGGATTTGGAGAAACAGGCAGTATTTTCTCCCCAAGCAATGCATTGGCAAAGCTTGACTTACCTGCACTGAATGCACCAAATAAAGCAACAGTATACTGTTTATTTTTTAATCTTTCAGCCTGAGCAAAAAGCGTTTCTGACTGTTGTTCAAATCCATTTATATCTTTTATCTCATCAGCTAGCTGCAGGCTGTTTCTTAATAAAACTTCTTCATTTAATTCTTCAGCAGGCAATGATTTTGTAATGACCTCATTTTCAGGTGAATTCTCATCACCGGTTATGATGTGGTCAAGATCTGATAACTTTTCCACATTCGCTTCCTCGCTCCATTTGTCCAGCCATTCATCTTTCACTGTCTCGCTGAAGTTAAGCAGGGAGAGCTCATTCACTTTACGTTCCAATTCCTCAATCTGCTTCAGCACATTAACTTTTTTTGTTAAATCAGTGTGTTCTGCTGACTTCCTTACTGCATTTTCTTCTATCTGATCTTCATATGTGTCGAGTATGTTCTCCTTGATGGAAAGCATTTGAGATTTTATCTCTTTTCTGCAGTCCTGTGCAAGTCCGTCACAATAATTAAGAAGTGCTTCACCTGTAAATCCTGCACCGCTCTTTATATTTTGTTTTGCGATAAGAATCGGTTCGGCTATAGAGATTTTTTCTATTTCCCCGCTCCAGCCTGACCGGGAAATACCTGCACGTTCAAGGAACTGATAAAGGATTGTCTTTGCATGCCACACGAGCTGTTCATCAATAATCGCCTTCAGACTTTTATCAAGTTCCGCTTCCCTTGCCTCTTTTTCCTGCTTCGTCTTTTTACCGGAAAACAATCCGCCTGCTTTAAAATTCGGCTGACTGGATTCAAGGAAATTTTCAGCAATGGCTCTGACTTCTGCCGGCATGAGATAACTTGATTGAAGCATTTTGTTCATTTCAGCATCAAAATTTTCTGACCAGTCTTCAAGAGAACCGATGTGACCTGCTTCCAGCTCTTCTGCCTGTCTGTATATCATATCTTTGTTTTCAATATCTTCTTCCGTAACGATCGATGAATAAACTTCCAGTATTTCAGATTTTTCATCTTCCAGAAAAGATTTCAATTCAGACTTTAAAACATCCAGAGAGCTTTTTACAGAATCAATTAACAGCGAATACCTGTTTTCAGTCATATCGGAGATTTCATTTTTTAGCTGACTACTTTGATTTTCAGGGTGTTCAGGCTTTTTTAAAGTGGTGTAAAAAAACTTTTCAGGCATCGCTCCCCAGTCAAAAAACGCTCTTTCTACTGCATTTTTATAAGTTATAAAAGCCAGTTCTTCATCTCTGTGTTTATCAACCTGATTAATCACAGCATAGATTTTTCTGTTATGCATGGACATATGTCTTATGTATTCAAAATTCATTTCTGACTGCACGTGGTTATAATCCATCACGTAAAAAAGCAGGTCAGCAAGGTGAACAGCTGATTCAGTTGACCTTTTATGTGCGTCATCAACCGAATCAATGCCTGGTGTATCAAGGAGTGTAACACCAGCTGGAAGCGTGCTTGAGTTCTTCCAGATATCAATTCTTTTAATGGCCAGTCCTTCTTTTCCCAACTGAACAATAGACGTTTCATCAAGTGGTGGCTCAAGTTCGTATATCTGATTTTCAGCAGTTGTAATTTGTACAGGTTTTTCATCACCCGTATGGAGCGCGATTAGATTTGCACTCGTTGGGATTGGACTTGAGGGCAATAGGTTTTCACCGGTCAGGTGGTTAATCATTGCAGATTTCCCTGCTGAAAAATGCCCGCAAAATGCAATGACGATTTCCTCACGGTGTAACTTTTCTGCCAGGTGAATGGCTTTTTCCGCTCTCTCAGCATCCCCGTAATCGTTGGATTTTAGATAAAATCCAATCAGCTCACTTAATAATTGATCTTTTTGGATGTCAAAATCCGCTTTATTCACATAAACCATTCCTTTTCGACTGTTGATTAGTGCGCGTTCTTATTCATCTATTATTGTATCTGAAAAACAGCTTCTTCAAATAAAATTTAATCATTTTTCAGAAAGATTTTTAAAATCTTTTTTATAAGCAAAAAGTAATGGTATAATAGAATCATTATTTTGCGCTGGAGGTTCATATGAGTACATCTAAAGTAGTAAAAAATTTATTAAATGGAATGATCCACTCTATAAATAAAGTCGTACCGGTGACCATTAAACATAGTAATCCTTCTGTTTTAAATATGCCTTATCAGCAAAATCAGGTCGCGGTATTAATTGGTATGACCGGTGAATTAAAAGGCAATATTTTAATTGACGGCGATAAAAAGCATTTTAGCAGTCTGGGAGAATCAATGTACGGGATGCATCTTGAAGATGATATGCTGATCTCATTTATCGGTGAAGTTGGCAACATGATCGCAGGAAATCTGACAACTTATATCTCTTCAGAGGGTGTAGAAATGGATATTACGCCTCCTTCGGTGATGTCTGGAAGTTCAACGCTTCATAACTTTAAACAGGCTGTTCATTTACCGTTTGAAGCAGCTGGTATTGGCCAATTCTCAATTCTTGTATCTATTCAGAAGTAAGAAAGAGCCTGGGACATAGTGTCTCAGGCTTTTAATGTCGATGCGCTGCGTTTCAGGCGGACGCTTTCCGGACGGAGGTCGCTAAGCCTCCTCGCCTACGGCTGCGGGGTCTCAGCTTCCCTCTATTCGTCCCGGAGTCGCCGCCTAACGCTTCGCTACACTAAGTTAATCACAATTAACATATCTAACTTATTTAGATTGATTGTTTTGTTCTTTTGAAAAGTTTCACGTTTCCCTGCTATGCTTCCATAATGATAAAGCCTTTGTCAGACAATCAAGTACTTAAAATCCATTAATTGTCATACCGCCATCTACAAATAATGTCTGGCCTGTTACGTAACTGCCTGCATCGGATGAAAGGAACAGTGCAGGACCAACAAGCTCCTCCACCTGGCCAACTCTTTTTAATGGGGTAACAGCCAGGATTTCATTTAGATATTCTTCGTCTTCAAGCAGATGTTTTGTTAAAGGGGTTTCAAAGTACCATGGGCCGATTGAATTCACCCTGACACCATGACTTCCCCATTCATAGGCAAGCACTTTGGTCATCTGGATCATGGCAGCTTTTGAAGCTGCATAGACGACGCCTGTTTTCAGTGCTACATGACCTGCAACTGAAGATACAGATAAAATACTCCCGCCGTTAACCTGCTCCTGCATTTTAGCCCCGACAGCCTGTGACATCATAAACGCAGATTTCACATTAGTATCCATAATTTTTATCCATTCTTCCTCAGTCACGTCATTCGCTTTAGACCTGATATTCATTCCGGCATTATTGATCAGAATATCTACCTGGTGATGATCGCTGAATATTCTCTCAACAGTTGCTTTCAGTTCGGTCGTATTTGTAACATCCATCTGGTAGACGGATGCAGTACCTCCCAGATCTTCAATATCACTTTTCACCTGATTCAGCTCTGATTCAGTGCGTGAACAAAGAATAACCTCTGCTCCTGCCAATGAAAAGCCGATCGCCAGGGCACGGCCGATTCCTCTGCCTGCGCCGGTTATAATTGCTTTTTTACCATCCAGTCTGAACGAAGGAAGTTTCATATTCTCTCTCCTTATTTTGCAGATTCAAGGTTATAAAGCGCAGCATATTTTTCCTGCAGGTATTTGATGAGATAGTCTGCATTCAGCCCTTCTCCGGTAGCTTCCTGTAAAATATCAAGCGGTTTTTTAGTTTTGCCGAAACGGTGAACTTTTTCAGTCATCCAGTTTTTAATTGGTGCGATATCACCACTTGCGATATATTCATCAAACCCCGGAAGGTCCTTTAACATAGCGTGCTTGAATTGAGCCGCATACATGTATCCCAGTGCATAAGATGGGAAATAACCAAAAGAGCCGCCTGACCAGTGGACGTCCTGTAAAATACCTTCTGCATCATTCGATGGCACTATACCCAGGTATTCCTTATACTTCTGATTCCACACATCCGGCAGTTCAGCAACCTCATAGTCAGCATTGAAAAGACCTTTTTCAATTTCATATCTGATCATAATGTGCAGCGCATAGGTCAGTTCATCTGCATCCACTCTGATCAGGGAAGGTTTTGATTCATTAATTCCTGATAAAAAGTCTTCTACCGAAACATCATTGAACTGTTCAGGGGAATACTCCTTCAGCGCTGGGAGGTGACGGCGCCAGAATTCAGGATGTCTTCCAACAAAATTTTCCATAAACAATGATTGAGATTCATGAATCCCCATTGAGGTCCCGCCGCTTAGTGGTGTTCCATTTAATGCAGGATCAATATTCTGCTCATACAGTGCATGACCGCATTCATGTATCGTTCCAAAAATCGCTCCGCGGAAATCATTTTCATCATAGCGCGTCGTGATCCTGACATCCCCGGTATTCAGTCCTGTTGCAAACGGGTGAACCGTTTCATCAAGTCTTCCGGCTTCAAAATCATAACCGAGTTCCTTCAGGACATGTACACTGAATTCACGCTGTGCATCTTTTGGGAAATGCTGATAGATAAAGGATGTTTCAGGTTTAACATCGGAAGCCTCAATTCCCTTAACAAGCGGAACGATTGCTTCACGTACTTTGCCAAACACTTCATCTAAGACTTCGACGGTTACACCCGGTTCGTACATATCAAGGAGTGTATTATAAGGATTTCCTTCATATCCCCAATACTCTATAAATCGTCTTGTTGTATCAACAAGCTCCTTCAAATATGGCTCAAATAATGAAAAGTCAGATTTTTCACGGGCTTCTTCCCAGACATTTTCAGCTTTTGATTTCAAAACAACATATTTTTTAAATTCATCTTCAGGAATTTTTCTATTACGGTTAAACTCTTTTTCGCATTCCTCAAGCATTTTCACAGTGAGTTCATCCAGCTCACTCTTATGATTATTTAACTCCTGTATGTATTCAGCCATCTGATCTGATGTAGACATGTTAAATACTTCAGATGACAAAGTACCAATTACTTCTGAGCGCTGTTCAATTGCTTTTTTAGGTGCGCCTGTACGTAAGTCCCAGAATATTAACCCTAATGCTTCCTCATATGCAGAGATTTTATTCAAATGAGTAATAAAATCCTTTTTTACTGTTTCTAATGTCAAGGTGATCCCTCCAGTCATTTTTCATTCTTTATCTTATCATACTTTTCTGAAAAAATAATGAATCTATTTCGGGAAGTGAAGTAAATAGAAAAAGAGACTGCGAAAATTTCACAGTCTCTGCAACTTTTTATTTTACTACTTCAGGTTCAACCGGAAGGATTTTTTTAATCTCAGGAATCCACTTTTCTTCTTCAGGTGATAAGAATATCGTAATATTGCCCTTATCAGATGAAGAACGGATCAGCCTGCCTGCTCCCTGTTGTAACCTGAGCAGCATATAAGGCAGGTCAACCTCTTTCATTGGATCTTCTGCATGATTGCGTTTTGCTTCAAATACCGGATCATCTGGCGGGAATGGAAGTGACTCAATCATGACCTGATTCAGACTCAGACCTGGCACATCAAGACCTTCCCACAGGTTGATAGAAGCAAGAACTGACGAGGTATCCTCCTGGAATTTCTCGACCAGCGTGCTAATCTCCTCATCACCCTCATAAAGACATTGCTTCTCTTCTATCATGTTTGTAAACCTGAAAAGATTCTGATCTTCATGATTATTAAACAGAATAAGTGAGCCACCCTCATTCTCGTTTACAATCTCAGAAATCGCATTTGCTCTCTCAGCCTGATCCAGCACTCTGATTTGAATCTTCATGACTTCTTCGTATTCATAAGGCGATTCAACAGTAAAGGATGAATAATCATCAATACCAAGGCTGGCAGCCAGATAAGTGAAATCTTCATCAACAGAAAGTGTTGCTGAGGAAAAAATAAATGGAAGCTTTTTAGAGAAAACTTCTTCTCTTAATATTTCCTCAACCATCCTTGGCATAATGACCAGTCTCTCGTCATCAAAATTTTCTTCAAGCCAGATAATTGCATTATCATCTTCAACAAGCAGCTTTAAAGAAAATAAAACGGTTTCGAGATATTCTTCAGAAATTTTAAGGTCATATTCATCAATTACATACATCTCTGACTCAAATACAAGCTCCTCAAGGAGATCGTCAATAGACTTCTTCAGTTTTGAAGTAGCCTGTATTAACTGGTCTGTTTTTTTAATTTTCATTCTCTCTGAGCTGCGGTCAGCACTTTTGCTGATCAGTGCAAACCAGTCGTCATGCATCTCAAGGATTGAATCAATCAGTAAAAGTGTTTTTTCTCTTACGTCATTACCGGAAAGCTTTGACAGAACTTTCTCCATTGATTGAAGAGAAGTCTTATAAGTCAGTGCTTTTTGTGCAGCATATTCAAGCAGATGCCCCTCATCAAATATAACAGAGCTTGCTTCCGGGAGTAACGGGAGCTGACCCTCTCTGACTCTCGCATCCTTTGTCCAGATATGCTCCATATAAAAATCATGTGAACAGACAATCAGATCTCCTGCCTGTCTGTAATATTCCCTGTGCAGCGTCTGTCCGCACCGGTGTCTGACATCACAGCTCAGACAATCCTGAAGCGAATCATAATTTACAGCCTGCCACTGCTCATCATCTAAATATGGATACTCTTTACGGTCACCATATGGATAGAATGATGACATAGAACCTGCTCCGTAGACGAATTCCGGAAGCTGCAGATAAACATCTTCAATCGCTTCATCCTCGGTGCGTTTATCTGCTTCATCAAGCTTCTTTAAACATAAATACTGCTCTCTTGATTTTGCAAGCCTTACGTCGATTTCCATATCAAGCATCTGCTCAATCTTTTTAATATCACCAGTCGGCTTAACCAGCTGTTCAATCAATGTTTCGTCTGCGCAGGCAATGATGGCAGGTCTGCCTGTGTATCTCGCGTATGCCACTGCATATAGAAGATAAGCAATTGTTTTGCCGGTCCCGACACCTGCTTCTGCAAAAATCACAGATTTATTTTTATAAGCCTGTTCAAGCTGAAAAGCCATAAAAATCTGCTCATCGCGCAACTCCAGGCCTTTTTCAGGTAAAATGTCATAAAAAACATCACCAATCCAGTCACCTAATGCCTCATAAAATGACTGATCACTTGTTACCGGAAAAGGAAGGCTTTTTGTATTCATTCAATCATTCCCTTAATCATTTTTACGTTTAGGACGCTGACCAAAATACTGATAATAATCTGTACGGATAAAACCGTTGAACAATTTACGCTTCTTTGTTGCTTTCTTTCCATACAGATCCTCGAAATGAGGGTGTGAAGTGATGATATATTTTGACCATGTCGGGTATTGTTCAAATACCTGTCCCATATCGCGATACATTTTTTCCACTTCTTCCTCTTCCCCGATCCGTTCACCATACGGAGGATTACCAACAATTACACCGTAATCATTGTCCGCTGTGAAATCTTTCACCTGCATCTGCTTAAATTGAATTAAGTCTCCAAGACCTGCTTCTATCGCATTTTCTTTCGCAACTTCAATCATTTTGTGATCTACATCTGTTCCATAAATTTCAAGCGGTTGATCATAATTTGCAGCCGCTTCTGCATCTTCTCTAACTTTGTCCCAGATAGAACCGGGGATGATTGGCCATTCTTCTGAAATAAATTCACGATTGAAGCCAGGTGCAATATTCTGTCCGATTAATGCTGCTTCAATCGGAATTGTACCCGATCCGCAAAACGGGTCATGAAAAGGTCTGTCAGGACGCCAGTTTGTTAATTTGATCAGGGCCGCTGCCATTGTTTCTTTCAAAGGAGCTTCCCCCTGGCCTGTCCGGTAACCCCGTTTGTGAAGTCCGGCTCCACTTGTATCTACAGTTAGTGTAACTTTATCATTTCTGATCGCCACTTCAATTTTATAAGTCGGACCGCTTTCTTCAAGAAAACTCATTCTCTTATAAGCCGCCTTCATCCGTTCAACAATTGCTTTTTTCACGATTGACTGACAGTCCGGCACACTGTAAAGCTTTGATTTAACGGATTTCCCAGATACCGGAAATGCTGCATCCACAGCCATTAGCGTCTCCCATGGAATCGCTTTTGTACCTTCGAACAGCTGGTCAAATGAATAAGCATTAAATTCACCCATGACAATCTTTACTCTGTCCGCAGTACGAAGCCACATGTTGGCTTTTACAATCGCAAGCTCGTCACCTTCAAAAAATATTTTACCGTTCTCTACCGTTGTTTCATAACCAAGGTCTTTCACTTCTCTTGCAACAATTGATTCCAGACCCATTGCTGCAGTAGCAACTAATTTATAAGTAGCCATATGTCACCTCTGATAATGTTTATTCTATATTCATCATACCCTGATTCGAAAGAAAAAAGGCAGACCTCCTGATTACGGTCATGCCTTCTGATCATGTCATTATAATATTGGTCAACCAGCTAATGGTCTGTAAGCCATGTTTTGTTCAAGCGTACTTTAGCGCCTGTTAAGCTTGTACGACAAGCGGCAATCATCTATCTGCCGGCAATTATGCCGGCCTCTCCCTTTGTTCATTTCCTCCGGGAAAGTGCCTCTACCATTGTTTGAGTTTCTCACTCGTGGGGTTTACCTCGTTCCACTTCCATCATTTCTGACAGAACTTCGTCACTGTGGCACTTTCAAGAGATGCATACCATATCTGTCAGACTTAGGTATCTTCTCTGCCGTCAGCCTGATCCAACAGACTGCCTCCGCTTATTTTTTCGCGAAGCACGAACACTACGGGCATCTCAGCACCGTGTGAGCATGGACTTTCCTCTGCTATAAGCAGCAATTGCCCAACCATTTAGCCGGTTTCGCCAAAATCAAATTATACAGTGAACAGTTACAATAAGCAAGAAGCTTTTTCTACCTGTCTTCGTATAATTTTCTTCCGAACACTTCTTTTTCCAAATTGGACAGTCTTTTCAGAATATCAAAGTTTGTTGTCCCGCTGGCAGTTGTTTGAGGCTGAGTCTGCTGCACAGTTGATCTGCGCTGAGGTTCAGGACTCTTCTGTGCTCTTTTCAGCTCATTTTCCAGTGTTTCAATTCTTTCTGCAAATGCTTCATAATCCTTAATGATCTGATCAAGAAAAGCATCTACTTCTTCAGGCTTATAACCTCTCATCGCTGTTTTAAATTCTCGTTCAAGTATTTCTTTTGCAGTTAATTGTGCCACGTCATTTTTCATTATATTCACCTCGGCTATCGTATCCAGTATATTTATTTTTCCAAAAAGCAGGTCGCTTGTCAATCAGGTTCTGATTCACTTAATACAGCTTCCTCTGCAATCCATTGTAAATCCTGAAAATCGATCCTGATAATTTCCAGCTTATTTTGTTCAGCATATGTCTCAGCTTTCTTTAATAAAAAGGCTGGAGAGCCATCTTTTTCTTCGTCATGGATCAACAGCAAACCATCAGCCTTATTCAGTAAGAAATCATCTCTGTTTCTGAACTGGGAAGGATCAGTATAAGGCTTATTTGAAACTGAGGCAGTAAAGTCAGCACTTTTTAATATGTTTTGATAATTCGTCTGGTTTTCTTCATTCCATTTCTCTTCCTGACTTAAAAAAGGTGTAATGACTGCAAGCTGTAAAGCTGGATATTCAGCTTTTAACTGAATAACTGCTTCAGCAGCCCATTGTTCCACACCGAGACCGCCGGATACAATGACCCACTCAAGCCCTTCATCAATCAGTGTGACCAGACGCTGTCTGATTGCTTTTTTAATCACTCCGACAGCAGGATCACCGGATTTGAAAATACCCAGCTCATGGGATTTATATCCGGAAATAACAAGTGTTTTCATGTAATCACCGTAATTTCTGTAAGAAATAAAAGCGGCGGGACTATTTTATCCTGCCGCTTCAAAATACATAAATTCAGCTATTTATCTGTTACTTTAATATTTATAATACAGAAAGCTGATCTCCAATGGCTGAGAACACGTAAGCAGTAGCACCAATCACGAAGAAAAACAACAATAACAGTAATTTTCTCATACTTTCAACCCCAAATAAATTCAATAATTTAATAGTACAATTGTTTCCCAGGTGAAACAACCACCTATTAAACATTGATTCTTGTCTATTTTGTGACAATTCTGCAGAATGAGTCAGATTCTTGTCGAAAGTTCATCGTGAAAGTCCGGTAAAACTGTCATTTATTGCGCTTCCCCGGGAAATATTAAGTTAATTTATTTCCACGCATTTTTCGGGAAATACGGCTTAACCTGTGTTTAATCTGATCCAGCTTCTTTTGTTTTAATTCTTCTTTAATATTTTCTGCATCAAGGGCTTTTATCGCCCGCATCGCAAATAAATATGCCTTTTCAAAGTCTTTTGTCTGATGCTCATATATTTTTGAGATTTCAACCGCTGCGATTCTCTGTTCTTTTGGAACACTTTTTTCAAGGGATATCGTAAAGAGCCGCAATGCCTGTTCAAACTGCTGCTGTTTTTTGTATTCAAAAGCTAAATGAAATGCAGCTGATGGATTTGCATCCATCTGATAAGAATCTTTTAAATATTTTTCCGAGATCAGCTGCTCACCTTCTTTTTTAAACCATTTCCCGGTCTCTAGTTTCTCGATGCTGCTCTGATTCTGATCGGTTCCAAGCAGCTGTAAGCTGATGTGCGTATATAAAGTAATTAACGAAAGAATGTCTTTTTCATTATGTTCAAGCACCTTCAGCATACCCTCAGGATGCTTCCTCTCCACAAAATCAAAGTAAATAGCCGGTGCAAGGTAACCAGGTATATCATCTTCTCTGACAAAACCGAGCTTTTCTTCCTCAAGGCTTTTTAATTTCAGTGATTTCAGACTGCTTTTCCAGATCCGCTTAGCTGCATGATATAAATCAAAGTGTCCGGTCTCAGGTAATCTGGGTACATGATTCCTGATCAGGGTATGGCGTGATTGAACCTGAGGCCAGTCAAATGACTTCCCGTTAAACGTAACGAGTGTTTCATAATTCACGTTTTCAAGAAAGCTCAGATATAATGCAATTTCATTTGATGGATCAGTTAAAATATGCTGCTTTAAGACAAACCTGTTATTTTCAAACTTCGCATACCCCAGCAGAAATATGGAAGTCCCCGTTCCACTTAATCCTGTTGTTTCTGTATCAAAAAAGAAGAGATCCTCAACCCTGAAACCTTTAGCTGAAAGAGAGTGATTAAAATCAGTCTGATTCCAGGCTTCCAACACGCCTAATAAATCTGAAAGCTGATAACGTCCGTGAGTAAAATCAACAGGATAATGTACTTCCCTGATCAGACAATGCTGATCTTCATAAGTGAATACTTCTGTATCGTTATCCTTCCAGATATCCATATATGGAAGTTCTTCAGTTTCTATGTCTTTTTTTTGATTGTTCTCCTGAAGATGCGGCTTCATACGTGCCAATTTCTTTTTAAGGTTCATTTGACTAACTCTCCATCGCTTCTGCAAATAAAGTCAACAGGGCATAGGCATCCTTTTTACCGCCAGTAAATGAGATTTCTGTTCCAACGCATGATGGACATCCCTCTTCACAGCTGCATCTTTTTACAAGTGAAGCTGCTTCTCTGATCAGACGGCCTCCTGTTTCATATACTTTTTCACTGAGACCAATACCTCCGGGATAACGGTCGTAAATAAAGATCGTCGGCAACTGGTTATGGACTGCTTTTACCTGAGGTGTGATCTGGATATCCTGCGGGTCACACATGACATGCACCGGAACAATTGCCTTTAAAGCATGAGCAGCACCAATCATACCCTGCTCAATTCTTTCATCCGTCATATCATTCAGATCCTCACTCAAAGCAAACCACGCAGCGCTGGTGTGAAGTTCTTCTTCAGGCAGATCAATCGGACCTGATCCTATATTTTCATGCGTATCAAACTTGATTTTTTTAAAAATGGTTGCCATGGCTCTTACTGATACATCCCCATAGGAGACACGTGCAGCGGCAGTTTCTTTACATTTATCTTCTTCGAGTACGGATAATTGAACAGCCAGGTTTGCATCCGTATAGTAATCAACTTCGACTTCCCTGACAAACGCTTTTTTCTCTTCCCAGTCAAGAAACTCAACCTGATATTGAACACCCTGATGAAGATAAATTGCTTCATCATGTAACAGGGTCATCGCACTGAAACGGTCCATTTCACCAAGCACTTTATGGGAAGCTGTTTCTGTCTGGTCTATAATCACTACATTTTCCTGGGAGGCTGAACGCAGGCTGATATTATGAGCAGGAAATGCATCATTCATCCAATGCCATTTATTACCGGAAAAATGCAGCACGCGCTCTTCTGTCAGGTATTCCAGCAGATCAGTGGGATCTATCTCACCAAATAGCTCGTCCTTTTCAAAAGGAAGTTCGAATGCAGCACATTTTAAATGGTCCAGCATAATAATAATATTTTCAGGATTAATTCTGGCTGTTTCAGGGCTTGACTCTAAAAAATAGTCCGGATGCTGAATTACAAACTGGTCAAGCGGGCTTGAACTTGCAACCATAATGATCAATGCTTCTCCCTGTCTGCGTCCTGCACGCCCTGCCTGCTGCCAAGCACTGGCAATTGTACCAGGGTAACCTGTCATGACACAGGCCTGAAGCTGCCCGATATCCACGCCGAGTTCGAGTGCATTTGTACTCACCACACCATATACATCCCCTGTACGCAATCCCTTTTCAATTTCTCTGCGCTGTGTTGGCAGGTAACCACCGCGATAACCTCTGATTGATTTAGGCCCCAATTCATTTTTTACAAGTTCCTGCAGATAAGTGAGTATTATCTCAACTCTCACTCTGCTTCGTGCAAAAACGATCGTCTGGATCTTTTCTTTCAATAATAGACCTGCGATTCTTCTGACTTCTAATGTAGCACTGCGCCTGATGTTCATCTGGTGGTTCACAACGGGAGGATTATAAAATACAAAATGCTTTTTGGCTGAAGGCGCACCATTTTGGTCGATCAGTTTCATCTCTTTCCCTGTCAGATTCTCAGCAAGTTCTTTCGGGTTCGCAATGGTTGCCGATGTACAGATAAAAATCGGATCACTTCCATAAAACTTACAGATTCTTTTTAATCTCTTGATGACATTGGCTACATGACTGCCAAACACACCGCGGTATATATGCAGTTCATCGATGACTACATACTTTAAGTTTTCAAAAAGAGATACCCATTTCGTATGGTGCGGCAGAATGGCAGAATGGAGCATGTCCGGGTTGGTGATGACAATATGCCCCGCTTTACGTACCTTCTGTCTGATTCCTGCCGGTGTATCGCCGTCATACGTATATGAATTGATCGAAGCTTCGGCGAGCTCAAGCAGTTCATTCAATTCTGTTTTCTGATCCTGTGCGAGTGCTTTTGTAGGAAATATATATAAAGCCCGGCTATGGTGGTCATTCATAATCTGATGTATGACTGGCAGGTTGTAGCAAAGTGTTTTGCCTGAGGCTGTAGGCGTCACAGCTGTAATCGATCGTCCATTACTGACTGCTTCAAATGCTTCAGCCTGATGAGAATAAAGCCGGCCTATTCCCCTTCGTTCCAGCGCTTTTTGCAGATCCGGGTGAACAAGATCAGGAAGCGGTGCATATACCGCTTCCTTCGGTTCAATTGTATGCCATTTTATAATCTGTTCGGAGATATCACGATTCTCTCTGAAACTTTCTGCGATTTCACTAAGCGTCTTTTTACGCATGCGATCACCTCTATACTCTCATTATACGAACATATATTCCTCAGTGCAAACCGGGATCTTTAAGGTCTGAAAGCTTTTGAGATAGACAAAATTAGCTGGTTTGCCTGACTGCATGTATTTACAAACTGATTGCAGGTAGACATAATATTATTAATGTCAACTCTTGGTTTTCTCGGCTGCTCCTGATGCTCTGGTCGATCAGTTTGATTTTCTGTGTAATATTGAAAAGGACGGCGGCAATAAGGGCAGTAGTACATGGTCATTCCCCTTTTTTAATAGCTTATGCCTAATTGCAGCTTAACGCTCCTCTAAAATCGCACCTAATTGCTCCAGAACATACAGACTCGACTGAATATAGCTTTTAAAACGTTTATAGCTTGTTTCAGGAAAAAAACACTGAACCACAACCAGCTCAATATTTTCTGCTGTTGCAGCGACCTGGTTCTGGTGAATATTTTTTTTCGGCTGTTCGATCAGATAATTGGATGCAGCTACTTTCCATTCTTTTAAAATGGAATGAGCGTGATCTGCGAAGGGTTTAACTTCCTCATAAAAATCGCCTTTTTCCTTTGATTCTCTTCTATTGTTATATTCAAGATCAGCACGTCTGGTAATTTCAATTAACTCATTCGTCTGATTTAATATGATTTCCTTATTCAAATGAAACACCTCTATCCTTTTGGCTTTGTTAAAGTTGGCTGTTGATTTCCGCTGCAGGGGGACGCTTTCCTGGCCGGGCGGTGAGCCCGCAGGCTTGGCCATGGCCTCACACTTCCCTTCCTGCGAGCCGCCCCCTTACGCTCCAATCACCAGCTGTGCAGAAACAACAATGGACTTTAACAAAGCGATCCTTTTATATAGTTAGTGTATCAAAGGTTGGCAGAACTGTAACTTCTATTGATGTATGTACGTCTAATGTTAAGACCGGATCAGTTTGATCAGACCTTGCTTGTGGTATGATGTTCAGGTGAGGTGTTACACATGGAATTTCATTATCCAAATGGAAAAAAATTCAGTCCCAAATCGAAAAATCAGCAACAAGAAAAGAAAGAAAAATCTTATTCTCACGGTAAAAGAGGGATGACCCTCGAAGAAGATCTTAACGAAACGAATGATTATTATGTGCAGACAGGTATTGCAGTGATCCATAAAAAGCCTGTGCCAGTTCAGATTGTAAACGTCGATTATCCAAAAAGAAGTGCAGCAGTCATTAAAGAAGCGTATTTCAAACAGGCTTCCACAACTGACTATAACGGTGTATATAATGGACACTATATCGATTTCGAGGCAAAAGAGACTAGGAATCGCACGTCTTTTCCACTGCAGAACTTCCATCAGCACCAGCTTGAACATATGAAACAGGTAACTAACCAGAAAGGGATCGCTTTTGTGATCATCCGGTTTTCCATCACTGAAGAGATATTTCTGATGCCTTATCAGCAGTTAAGTCAATTTTGGGAGAGGATGTTAAAAGGCGGCAGAAAATCTATGACAAAAAAAGAAATAGAGGAAACTTCCTATTCTATCCCTTTAGGCTTGCACCCCAGGATAGATTACCTTAAAATTATAGATCATTTGCTTAAATGAGCTTTTGAAAGAGAGGAAATGTTAAATGGCTGATTATAAATCACGCGAAGAAAAAAGGAATGCGCAAAAAAATTCCAAAACAAAAAATAAAAAAAAGAAAAAAGGATCTTTGTTTAAGAAGATACTTCTTACTGTATTTATTGTCGGACTAGCAGGTCTGTTATTTGGAGGAGGACTGTTTGCTTATTATGCTTCTCAGGCGCCGGACCTGAATGAAGAAGATTTCATTGATCCGATTACGACAGAATTAAGGGATGTAAATGGAGATGTTTTTGCACGGATTGGTGCTGAAAACAGAGAATTCGTCTCTTATGATGAGATTCCCCCGCTTGTAGAGAATGCAGTACTTGCCATCGAAGATAATCGTTTCTATGAGCACCAGGGCGTTGACTTTTTCCGCCTGATGGGAGCTGTATTAGCGAATATTACTGAAGGTTTTGGAGCTGAGGGTGCGAGTACCCTTACGCAGCAGGTGATTAAGCAGTCCGTTCTGACACCTGAAAAATCTCTGGAGCGTAAAGCACAGGAAGCCTGGCTTGCTTATCAGTTAGAACAGGACTACAGCAAAGAAGATATTTTTGAAATGTATGTAAACAAAATCTATTACTCAGACAGCATTTATGGGATCAGAACTGCTTCCCAATACTATTATGATGTGGACCTGTCAGACCTTAAGCTGCATCAGGCTGCTTTATTAGCCGGTCTGCCGCAGCGCCCTAATGCCTATAATCCATATGAAAATCCTGAATTGGCTAAGGAACGCCGTGATACTGTACTGAGACAAATGCATAATCACGGAAAAATTTCCGAAGAGGAAATGACCCAGGCCATTGAAACTGATATTACAGACGGCCTGGTTGACCGCAGTGAAGAATCAGGAAATCCGCGGCAGCAGCTGGCGGCAGAAGAATCTAAATATGATGCTTTTGTAGATGTAGTGCTCGATGAATTAGAAGCGTTAGAAGACGTAAATCCGTATGAAGATGGACTGAAAATTAATACGACGCTTGATCCAAATGCACAGACCATTGTTGAGAATACGTTAAATGACGGCAGCATTCAGTTCCCTGCTGACATGAATGATGTCATGGCTCAGGCTGGTGTGACATTGCTGGATACAGAGTCAGGCGCCATCAGAGCAATCGGCGGCGGCCGCGGTTACGGAGAGGAAGTTCAGCGTGGTTTCAACTACGCGACAGATCAGACACGTCAGCCGGGGTCAGCAATTAAACCATTGCTTGACTATGCCCCTGCAATTGAGTATCTGGACTGGTCTACAGCACAAACGATTGTAGATGAGCCTTATGAATATTCTAATGGTTTCGAACCAAACAACTATGATGGCCAGTTCAAAGGACCAATGACAATGAGAGATGCTTTAGCTGACTCAAGAAACATTACTGCCATTAAAGCTTATATGGAAGTCGGTCAGGAACAGGGTACAGAATTCCTGAGAGGTCTCGGCTGGGATTTTAATACTGAAAACTGTGGTGAAGTGCTTTGTGAAAGTGCCGCGATAGGCGGTGAACCTGAAACAAATACACTGGAAATGGCAGGTGCATATGCTGCATTTGGTAATAAAGGTGTTTATAATGAACCACATTCAGTTACAAGTATTGAATTCAGAGATGGTTCTTCAATGGAACTTGAAGCTGAATCAGAAGTAGCTATGAAAGATTCAACAGCTTATATGATGGCTGATATGTTAAAAGACGTGCTTGAGCCTGGTGCTACTGGTGAACTGGCTCAGGTGGATGGCCTGCCGCTTGCAGGTAAGTCGGGAACAACCAACTATCCAGAGGATATTTTAAATGCAAATGGGATTCCGTCAAATGGTGCGCCGGACTCATGGTTTGCCGGGTTTACATCACAATATACGGCGGCTGTATGGCTTGGCTATGCATCCAATCAGAATGAAAACTACCTCTCCCCTCAGGATCGCTATGTATCACAGTATATTTTCAGGGATATTATGAGAGGCGTTCACGAAGGAATCGAAACACCTGACTTTGAGAAACCGGATAGTGTCGTTGAACTGGAGATTGAAAAAGGTACTTCCCCGGTTCAGCTTGCAAGTGAATATACACCGGATGATCAAAAATCGGTTGAGTTATTTATCAGAGGCACAGAACCGACTTCAGTATCTGAAGAATATGTCGTTCCTGATCTGGAAGCTCCTTCAAACCTTTCAGCTGAGTATAATGATGAGGATGGAACCATTCAGCTGACATGGGATCACAATCAGGATGAAAATGATGACCGTGATGTTGAATTTGAAGTGCTTGTCAGCATTGATGGCGGTGAAGAACGTGAGCTCGCTGTTACATCGCAAAATGGATTAAATATTGAACAGGTACAGGAAGGTTCTTCTTATACGTTCACTGTTACTGCAATTGCGGATGAAGAGCGAAGCAGTTCAGCAAACACCAATATCGAAATCGCCCGTTCTGAAGATGAGGAACAGGATGAAGAAGATACTGAAGAACAAAATGAGGAAGAACAGGAAAACCCTGAAGACAATCAGGAAGAACAAAATCCTGAAGAAGGTAACAACGAAGGTGAAGGTGAAGGCCAAGGCCAAGGAGAAGGCAACGGCGAAGGTCAAGGAAACGGAAATGATGAAAGTAATACTGATGAAGGAAGCGGTGAACAGGAACCCGCACAGGAAGAAGAAAACACCGGAGATGAGAATCCTGAAGAACCTGCTGAGGGTTCACCAGACGGTGATACTACAGATGCAGAACAATAAAAAAGAAAGCGCGGAAAATCAACCGCGCTTTCTTTTTTTTATGGCATTAAATTTTGCTGAGGTTTTGATCAGCTCCCGGAACATCTCATCCAGCTGAATAAACGAGAAATAAACAGCCGGCCTTTTTAAAATAAAAGAGATTCTTTCCTGTGGGTTCATAATTGCTACTTCAAAGTTTTTGATATCCTCTTCCCAGGCTGCAACGGACACATGCTGTTCATTCGTCCAGTAGAGCAGTGTGAAGAAAAGAGATAACCCTTTGACCATTCCGTCATATGTCTGATCTGCCTGGCCTTCAAACAACGGTCTCATCTCATCAGCAAGTACTTCCCACTCCCTCTGGATCAGTCCTGACCAGTGTTCGAGATCCTCCCAGGGCTTTTGATCATTTTTCATAGCAATCAGGTCTGCTGCAAAAAAAGGCTCAAACCTGTTACTTTCCTCTATCTCAACTTCATCAAGGTCCGGGTAAAACAATTGATGTTTATATTGATCAGGCAGTTTATATTTCATGATGTGATCTCCTGCTTCTTTTGTCTCTTCTGTCCTTCCCTGCATAAGTGCAGCAAAGGACAGTTACCGCAATCAGGCTTTTGTGCCTTACAATGATAACGGCCGAAAAAAATCATCCTGTGATGTGTCACTGACCATTCTTCTTTAGGAACTTTTTTCATTAAGGTCTGTTCCACTTCAAGAACAGAGTCTTTCCATCTGCAGATGCCAAGCCTCTTGGCAATTCGCTCAACGTGGGTATCCACTGCAATTGCAGGCCAGTCAAAGGCAACTGACATAACCACATTGGCTGTTTTTCTTCCCACACCTGGTAATGTAGTCAGTTCTTTATGATCAGCAGGTATTTCACCATTATAATGCTCTATCAGTCTTTCACAAAGATTACGAATATGCTTTGCTTTATTTCTATACAACCCGATGGAGCGTATATCATTTTGCAATTCCTCTGAAGACACACTCAGATAATCCTCAGGCGTTTTATATTTCTTAAATAAGTTCTTCGTTACTTTGTTAACCAGTGCATCTGTACATTGTGCGGACAGCAGAACTGCGATTGTTAATTCAAATGCATTATCATGGATTAATTCACAGTGAGCATCCGGAAACATTTTTTCCATTTCATCAAGACATTCTCTTATTTGAGCTTTAGTCAGCATATTTTCACTTCCTGTCAGTTCTCAAGCCAATTATAAAAAGGCGCGGGCTCGTGAGGTTTTTCTGTCTGAGGTTTGGGTTTCCTGAATTGTTCACCCTGTTTTTTTGCATCTTCAGGTGATTTGATTCCTTTTTTCTTCCATTCAAATAATATCCGGTCAATATATCTGAAATTCAGTTTTTCAGATATGACTGCCTCTCTGAGTGCTGCTTTAACGATTTCAGGACTATGATCATCCTGATCAATCCACATCGCCAGCGTTTCACACTCAAGCGGTGATAACGGCCGTCCAAATTCCTGTTCAAACATTGAATAAAGGTCAGTCTGCATCGCCATTGTCTGTTCGACTGTTTCCTGGAATTGCTCCTGCCCTGCAACGGTCAGAATACAATTCCATAATGGTTCAAGAGAGTAGTGTTCTGTTTTAATCTCTTCTTCACCTTCATTTATTTCAAGAAGATTTTTCTTCACCAGCTTTTGAATAATCTTCAGGCATTCAGATGATGTAAGCGTCATTCTATCTGCGATCTGATCAGGGGTCGGGAAAAGATTTCCTTTATCTATAAAAGCATGCAGCTGAATCAGGAGCATGCTTTCTGTTTCTGTCAGATTCAATTTTTTATAATATTTCAGCAGCATCACAGGGATGGCTGTATATCCTTCTTTTATCCATGTTTGTAACGGGAGCTGTGACATCAGTGCCCCTCCTTTCAGCTTGAAAAATGACCGAAAAGCAACTAACGCTTATTCGGTCATTTGTCATTAAGGATATAGTCTGTTTAATAGTCTAGGGAATGGAATTGTCTCTCTTACGTGCTCCACGCCGCTGATCCATGCGACAGTTCTTTCAAGTCCCAATCCGAAACCTGAATGAGGAACTGAACCATATTTTCTAAGTTCAGAGTACCACTGATATGCTTCAGGCTCCAGCTTGTGTTCTTTAATTCTCTGCTCAAGCAGCTCCAGATCATGAATACGCTCTGATCCGCCAATAATTTCTCCGTAGCCTTCAGGTGCGATCAAGTCTGCACACAATACAACATCTTCATTCTCTGCTTCAGGCTGCATGTAAAACGGCTTCAGACTTGTCGGATAATGTGTAATGAATACAGGCTTATCATAGCTTTCTGCAATTGCAGTTTCATGAGGAGCCCCAAGGTCATCTCCCCATTTAATATCGTCAAATCCTTTTTCATGTAGAAATTTAAGTGCATCATCATAAGTGATTCGCGGGAATGGTGCTTTAATTTTCTCAAGCACTGATGTGTCCCTGCCCAGTCTTGTCAATTCGAGCTGACAGTTTTCAAGAACAGACTGAACCACAAATGATACATACTGCTCCTGAACTACAAGGTTGTCTTCAAATTCATAGAATGCCATCTCCGGCTCGATCATCCAGAACTCGATTAAGTGGCGGCGTGTTTTAGACTTTTCAGCACGGAAAGTCGGACCGAATGAAAATACTTTTCCAAGAGCCATTGCAGCAGCTTCCATATATAATTGACCGCTCTGTGAAAGATAAGCATCTTCTTCAAAGTATTTTGTATGGAATAGCTCTGAAGTTCCTTCTGGTGCACTGCCCGTCAGAATTGGTGGATCTACCTTAACAAAGCCCTCTTTGTTAAAAAATTCATAAGTAGCACGGATAATCTCATTTCTGATTTTCATCACTGCATGCTGACGGTTAGAGCGCAGCCATAGATGACGATGGTCCATTAAGAACTCAGTACCATGTTCTTTTGGTGTAATCGGATAATCTGTTGACTCATGGATCACAGTCAGGTCTTTTACTTCCATTTCATAACCAAAAGGAGAGCGTGTATCCTCTTTAATTAAACCAGTCACGTAAATTGAAGATTCCTGCGTTAAGGATTTTGCTTTTTGAAAGATGTCTTCTCCTACTTCACTTTTAACGACAACTCCCTGAATAAATCCTGTACCGTCACGAAGCTGCAGGAAAGCGATCTTTCCACTTGAACGTTTATTTGCCAGCCAGGCGCCAATTGTTACTTCTTCTCCAACGTGGCTGCCGGCTTGTGAGATTGATGTTTTCACTCGATTTCCCTCCAGGAACATTAATATCTATTGTTTCATCACTAACGTATTATACCTTTGATACGTATATGGTTCAATCAGCGTTTTTTATTTTCAACATAGTCGCTGATCCGTGAAAGTGCAGTTTCAAGCGATGCCAGATCAGTTGCATAAGACAAACGGATGTTGTCAGGAGAGCCAAAACCTGAACCAGGAATCACTGCGACATTAGCCTCGCTTAACAGATCTTTTGCAAACTCGTCAACAGAGTCAAAACCGCAAAGTGCTGCAGCTTCTTTTACATTTGGAAATAAGTAAAATGCTCCCTGTGGTTTAATGCAGCGGAATCCCGGTATCCGGTTAACCTGATCAAATACTTTGTTCAGGCGGCTTTCAAATGCAGTTCTCATTTCCTCTACTGCATCCTGAGGTCCTTCATATGCTGCTAGTGCCCCGAATTGAGCAGTCGTTGTAGGATTCGATGTAGAATGACTTGCAAGGTTTGTCATCGCCTTAATAATATCTTTGCGCCCTGCAGCGTAACCGATTCTCCAACCGGTCATCGAATGTGATTTTGACACACCGTTCACAAGTATTGTCTGTTCTTTTAATGACGGTGAGATTTCAGCGATTGATGTATGCACTGTTCCGTCATAGAGCAGCTTTTCATAGATCTCATCGGAAATAATCAGCAGATCTTTTTCAAGACATGCCTGACCAATTGCCTCAAGCTCTTCCTTTGAGTAAACCATCCCTGTAGGGTTACTTGGTGAGTTAATAATCACTGCCTTTGTTTCAGGTCCGGCAGCCTCAAGAATCTGCTCTGCAGTTACTTTATAGTCGTTATCTTCTTTTCCTTCAACTATGACAGGTTTGCCTCCTGCAAGTTTTACCTGTTCAGGGTAACTTACCCAATATGGAGTTGGAATAATGACTTCATCACCGTCATTTAAAATCGCCTGAAATATATTGTAAAGTACGTGCTTAGCACCGCTGCCCACAAAGATCTCAGAAAGATCATATGTAATGTGCTGGTCTCTCTTAAATTTATCAGCGATCGCCTGTTTTAGTGCAACTGTTCCGGCTGCAGGCGTATATTTCGTTTCACCGCTTTTCATTGACTGATATGCAGCTTCGATAATATGATCAGGGGTATTAAAATCAGGCTCCCCTGCTCCTAACCCGATGACATCTTTACCTTCAGCTTTTAATTCTTTCGCTTTGGCCGTAATTGCCAAAGTTGTAGATGGTGTCAGTGATTTCACTCTGTTTGCAAGTAATTCTTTCATGATTTCTTCACTCCTTATAAGTTACGGATGGTTCTCCACCAGTCACCACTTTCAAACTTCACATAATAATAATTCAGCAAATCATCTTCATCCTCGTAGACAATTTCCCATACCGGACCTACTGATTCCATCCCGATTTTCGAAGACAGTATCTTCTGAGGCTCATCATCATTGTAAAGCATATCTAAAGCCTGTTCTTCTGATATCCCGTCTTCAACCGGAATCACGACTGAGTCAAGCTCTGTATTCTCCGGATAAAAGAATAATTGATTTGATCCTTCCATATCTCCTGTAACGATATAATACACTTCACTGCCGTGATAATGATAGCTGTCTGTCACTTCCATTCCCTGTGCTCTTGCAGCTTCTTCAGCTATTTCAAGTTCTGCATTGACCTGTTGCCTGGCAGTGGAATAGATCAGGACAAAGCAGATAATAAACACCGTTATCACGGCACTTAATAAGAGTATCCATTTTTTCATAATAACCCTCACTTATGTTCTGTAAATCGTAAAAACAGCTTTTGACTGATCCTCCTGATCCAGTGCAAGACCAAACATCAGATCATCTCTTTTGAGAGACCGGTTCAGTGCATCCACAATTTTATACAGATCCTTGGAATGATCTACTGTCACTGTAGAAATGATTTCAATCTTTTCACCCATCGGCTTCACTTCTTTCAATCAGATTTATCATAAACAGTATAACAGGTTTATTCAGCCTACAACCATTCTTCAATGTCAAAGATACACTCATCAAGACTTTTTTCTTCAACCTTCATTTCAGGAATCGAATCTGTAAATGCTTTACCATAAGATGCACTGAGAAGTCTTCTGTCAAATACCATGAAAATCCCGCGATCATTCTCGTGCCTGATCAGTCTGCCAAATCCCTGTCTGAATCTAAGAACAGCTTTAGGCAGAGAGACTTCCTGAAACGGGTTTCTATTTTCACTTTTAGCACGTTCCCATTGGGCTTTCACCAGTGGTTCATCCGGTGGTGAAAAAGGCAGTCTCACCATTACAAGGCACGACAGGTCCTCACCGGGAATATCAAGCCCTTCCCAAAAACTGCTGGTGCCGAATAAAACTGCTTTATCAAATTTACGGAAATTCTTTGACAGCTTTGTTCTGCTGCCTGCCGATATCCCCTGGGCAATCAGGACAAAATCCTCCATCTGCTGACTTTCTTTTATTAATTCATACGTATTGCGGAGCATCTCATGTGAAGTAAACAGCACGAGCATCCTGCCGGAAGTTGCCTCGGCGATCACCGCTAAATGACCGGTAATCCATTCAACATATTCTTCAGGTGTTACGGATTTAATATCCGGCAGATCATTCGGCACCATCAGCCTCACATGATTCCGATAGTCGAATGGTGATTCATACTTGTTAATGATCAGCTTTTTTCCTGCAAGTCCTGATGACTGAATAAAATGATCGAACGAGTCATTTACTGCCAGTGTCGCACTTACCGCAACCGCAGGCAGGGAATCATCGAAAAACGCATGCTGAATTTTATCCTTCAGATCCAATTCATTTGCAACAATTGTCAGGCTTCCGGGTATAGATCTCAAATCCCCTTCAATCCAATTCACATATTGATCATGCTTTCTGATAAATAACGTTCTGATGATTTCAATTAATCTTTCCCATTCCTGAAACAGTGCGCCGGCATCTTCTACTGCTGCTTTTTCATGAACAGTCAGCTTTGTTTTCTTCTTCCCGATCGCTTCAAGCTGTTTTAACAATGTTTTCAAACAGTTTTTCAATTCATTTAACAATCTTTCAAAACTGTACTTAACATACTTCCAGTCGCTATGATCACCCTGCAAAAGCAGTTTCTGCTTTTGAAATCCTTTTTGCCGCTTAACGTGATTTTTAAAGTACAATCCAAGCTGATAAAAAGATGCGTCTGTTTCCTGATTCAGCCGGTCCCAGCTTTCAGGATGAAAATAGTCACATGAGATCTTATGTTTATTAAGGATCGAATGAAGTTTTTCTGATATTCCATCCTCCTGGCTTCCGGTTAATCGTGAAATGGCGAACTTTATTTTCATATAGTCCAGCCTGATGCCCCACTGATTTCTGCAGGTCTCCTCCAGGTGATGCGCTTCATCAATCATCAAATGGTCATAGCGTGGAAATGTCCCGGTGTCTTTAAGTTTATCAACTGCCAGCATTGCGTGATTTGTGATCACAATATCTGCCTGCTCGGCCTTCTTTAATGAATAACTGTAAAAATCACGCTCGGCCCAGGGATCCTGATTTTTATCCAGATACCAGCCGCTATGTCTGATTCTGTTCCAGTATAGCAGGCTGCCTCCTGACAGGTTCAACTCATCTATATCACCGGTTTCTGTTTCCGTTAACCAGGTTAATAACTGCATTTTAGCAAGCACAGTATCATATTGCCGGTCATTTTCTTTGAGTGACTGCTCAAATTTCATCATATGAATGTAATTACTTCTGCCTTTGAGCACAGCAGTTGCCAATGAATTATGCAGCAAAGCGTTTATTTTCCCGGCAGTTTCAAGCAACTGATCCTGCTGTTGAAGTGTCTGTGTGGTGATGCATATTTTTTTACCTTCGTTTACTTTTATAACAGCAGGTATCAGTAACCCGAGTGTTTTCCCTACTCCGGTTCCAGCTTCTATGACCGCATGCGATTGTGTCTGAAAAGCTGTCAGTATATCAGTGATCATTTGAAGCTGTGCTTCCCTCTTCTGATATCCGGGCACAAGCTCACTGATAAAGTTTTCGATCTCTATTTCAGGTTTTTTAAAATGGCTTTTTTGAACCAGCTGCTTCTTTCTGATTGCAATTCCCCTGAAAACTTCAAGTTCATCAGGAAGATCAGTGAGATTTTTCTTTTTTTCTTCTATACACAGTTCAAAAAAGAGGTCTAAATCACTTTTTAAAAATGCAGATTGACCTGCCAGCTGCTCTACAGTCAGTAAAGGCATGTTCATCACTTTATTATGTAAACTGATTAATAGTTCTGCAGTTGCAAGCGCATCGCTGTCAGCCTGGTGGGGACGATCATGCTCAAGTAACAGATTTTCCGTCAGATCCCCCAGTTTAAAACTTGCTGCTTCAGGCATTAATGCACGTGACAGTTCAACTGTGTCCCAGGCTGGTCCCGAGAACTCATTCAAATCAGCATTTCTTAAAGCTCCATTTAAAAAAGGCAGATCAAATTGAACATTATGTGCAACAAAAACAGCTCCCTTCAGCATTTCCTGGATGCGGGGAGCAATCATTTTAAAATCAGGTGCATCTGCTACATCTTGCTCTGTAATACCTGTCAGTTCAGTAATGAAAGGAGGGATCGGCTGCACTGGATTTACAAATGATGAATAGGTCTCAGTTACGCTCATGTTTTCAATCAGAACGACCGCAAATTGTATTATGCGGTCGCCTCTTCTGTATGAATTTCCGGTTGTTTCTATATCCACCACTGCAATTTTTTCTGATCTCATACCTTTCACAGCCTTTATCTGATTTCTAGCCCATTACTGTTGCTTCAGGCTCATGGTGTATCAATTCTGTAATTTCATTATGCTCATTCATAATTGCCACTTTCGGCTGGTGGTGCTTTGCCTCTTCATTCTGTACAAGCATGTATGAGATGACAATAATAACATCGCCCTCCTGTACAAGTCTGGCTGCTGCACCATTTACACACATAACACCACTTCCACGTTTGCCTTTAATAATATAGGTCTCAAAACGGGCGCCATTGTTATTATTAACGATTTGCACTTTTTCATTTGGATACATTCCCACAGCATCCAGAATATCTTCATCAATCGTAATACTTCCTACATAATTTAAATTAGCTTCTGTCACTCTTGCTCTATGAATTTTACCACTCATCATTGTTCTGAACATTCCGGTTCCTCCTCAGTCGTAAATATGATATTGTCGATTAATCTGGCCCGCTCGAACCTCACCGCAGCAGCAATAATCAGACGGGTATCTGACTCAGAAGGCACCTGCAATTCAGGATAGGTGAGGATTTCCACATAATCCAGCTCGCCGCTTACAGATAACAGCTCATTTTTAAAGTGGTCAATTGCTGCCATCCTGCCGCTTTGAAGATATACTTTAGAACTTAATTGTAACGCCTGATAAATGGCTGGCGCTTCTTTTCTTTCCTGATCGCTCAAATAGACATTTCTTGAGCTCTTGGCAAGTCCATCCTCTTCCCTTACCGTTTCAACCGGAATGATTTCAGTCGGAAAATGTAGGCTTTTAGCCAGACCTTCAACGACAGCAACCTGCTGGGCGTCCTTCTGCCCAAAAAAACTTTTATCTGGATCTACGATATTGAAAAGGATTGATAATACAGTTACAACGCCATCAAAGTGTCCGGGTCTTGAAGCCCCGCACAGTACATCTGTCCGATCAACTGCCATAACCTTGACAGATGGTTCAGATGGATACAGCTCAGTCACATCCGGATAAAAAAGCAGATCCACACCTGCTTCTTCTGCAAGTCTTCTGTCTCTTTCAATATCTCTCGGATACCTTTCAAAATCTTCTCCCGGACCGAATTGCAACGGATTGACAAAGATGCTCATGACAGTAATGTCACATTGAATGACTGATTGTGCCACCAATGATAAGTGACCTTCATGTAAAAAACCCATTGTCGGGACAAAACCGATTGATTTGCCCTTCATTTTATAGCTGTTAATGGTATTCTTCATATCTTGAACAGAACTGATTGTAATCACGAATTCGTTCCCCCGTAAAGAGAAATTCTTTCTTCTTCTTTCAGGTTAAACGAATGGGATTGACCAGGAAATTTCTGCTCCTTTACCTCTTTATTATACTGTTTAATCGCTCCCACAATATCAGGATAAACTTCAGTATATTTTTTAACAAATTTAGGAACGCGATGATCACCGTAACCGATCAGATCATGAAAAACAAGCACCTGACCATCTGACTGGACACCTGCGCCTATTCCCACAGTTGGTATTTTACATAATGCCGTAACCTTTTCAGTGATCTGCTGTGGAATACACTCCAATACAACTGAAAATGCACCAGCCTGTTCACAGGATAAAGCATCATCGATCAGCTGCCTTCCCTGTTCAGCCGTTTTAGCCTGCACTTTAAAGCCGCCGAGAACACCTGCACTCTGCGGTGTCAGACCTAAGTGTGCCATTACAGGAATACCACTCTCAACCAGCGCCTCGATCATTGGCAGTACGTTTCCAGCCCCTTCAACCTTTACAGCATCAGCGCCTGACTCCTGCATGATTCTGGCTGCAGCTCTGAGTGTTTCTTCACGCGACAGGTGATAAGTCATAAAAGGCATATCCACAACAATAAACGTATCCTTTGCACCGCGTCTGACCGCTTTTGCATGATGAATCATATCTTCTATTGTGACCGGAACCGTTGAATCATACCCCAGGACAACCATGCCAAGAGAATCTCCTACCAGAATCATATCTGTCTGAGCCTCCTCAGCAGCTTTGGCAGAAGGGTAATCATATGCGGTAACCATTGTAATTTTTTCACCGTTTTGTTTCATTTTTAAAAAATCAGCAGTTGTTTTCACGTTTTCTCCTCCTTTATTTCAGAGGAAGACGAAATACTGCAGACATAAATAAAACCCTCTGTTAGACAGAAGGATGCCGCAGATTATTCCGGTCCTCTGTCCCTGTCACATAATGGATCAAGGCAGATCATTGCATTTGTTTGTTAAAAGGTGCAGTTCTTAAAGGATACTGCCCACTCACAGTATAACAGATCAATCACATCCGCATCTATAAAAACTACTCAATGTCAGCTGAGTAGATCAGGTGCGTTTCCCCATTTTCATCAATCAGTTTTAATACACCCTCATTCGTGATACCTGATGCAAGACCTTTTATCTCTTTATTCAAAGTTCTTGCTGTTATGTGTTTCCCTATTGTAATTGCATACTTCTCCCAAATCTCTTTGATCGGTTCGAAGCCTTCACTTATATAGACGGCATAGTATTTTTCAAGATTAAAGAGAATTTCCTGCACAATGCCAGCTCTTGAGAACGTTTTGCCGCTTTCTATATGCAGTGAGGTAGCAATCTGCTGTATTTCCTCAGAAAAATCCTCAATATCCTGATTCACATTAATTCCTATACCGATGATCAGGGAATGGATCTGTTCACTGTCTGCCTGGAGTTCAGTTAAAATACCAGTAATTTTCTTTCCATTGATCAACAAATCATTCGGCCACTTGATATCTACTTTCAACCCGCACACTTTTTCAATTGCTTCCACAATCGCAACTGCAGCAATCAATGTAAACTGCGGTGCTTTCTGGGGTGGAAGTGATGGTCTCAGCAGCAGACTCATCCAGATGCCGGTACCTTTCGGAGAGTACCAGGTTCTTGCCATCCGGCCTCTGCCTGAAACCTGCTCCTCTGCGATCACTAAAGTACCTTCATCTGCATTTTCCTGTGCAAGGCGGTGTGCAATTTTCTGGGTGCTCTCCACTGATTCAAAAAAATGAACAAATCTGCCCAGGCGATCAGTCTGTAACCCTACCAGTAGGTTATTTTCATTCAATTCATCCGCTTTTCCGAGTAATCTGTAGCCTTTTTTCCGCTTGGATTCAATGATAAACCCTGATGATCTTAAATCTTCAATATGCTTCCAGATTGCTGTTCTAGAACATCCTGCCTGATCTGCAAGCTCCTGTCCTGAAAAGTAACTGTCTTCAGCCGATGATAATGCAGCAAGTATAGATTCTCTTATTTTTGAAGCCATTCTGTCTCCACCCAATCTCTAATATCACTTAAATGGTTATTCAGCTTTTCATCTAAAATCAGTTTTTCAATTGCAGCTGTACAATCTTTTACCCATGGTCCGCCACTTCTGCCTGTCCACTTAATCAGATGTGTGCCCTTGAAAACAAGATCTGTCCTGGATTTTATGATCATAGAATTGTACAATTCTTTTATCTTTTTTTCATCATAATGTCTGTTTTCAAGCACTGCTGCCGTTTTTTCAGCTGATATAATTGGCTCTAAGCCAACATAATAGAGATCAGCTTTAGTAAAAAGTCTCTTTTTTCTGGTTCCAACTAACCCGGCAAGCAAAACCATATTCATGATCGTTTTATTAGACATTCTCCATGGCCTTAATACAGCTTTAATATCCTGATATTGTCCAGTAAGTATCAAAAGCAGCATCCGCTCCTCAGCTTTCAGGATCCGCCAGTTTTTCCCCTTCACTTCACTTACGACACTGTCGGTGATCAATTCCGGCAACCATTCAGCAATTCCTGTGTCCACTGTATAAGTCAGTGCTCTATCCATTGCAGGTCCGTGAAGCAGCTTTTCAAATTCAGCTGTCATTCTCTCAACTGCTACATGGGAAAGCCGCGAAGCAAAGCGTTTAATCGCATCATAAGTATTCTTTTCAATTGAAAAATCGAGCTGCGATACAAAACGGACTGCTCTCAGCATCCTTAACGCGTCTTCACTGAATCTCTCTTCGGGACATCCTACCGTCCTGATTTCCCTGTTTAACAGATCTTTTCTTCCGTCAAATAGATCTGTTAATTCAAAAGAAGTGGATAATGCCATTGCATTCATCGTAAAGTCTCTTCTTTTCAAATCTTCTTCGAGGGATCTGACAAACTGCACATCATCAGGCCGCCTGTTATCTGAATATGTGCCTTCTGTTCTAAAGGTTGTCACTTCAAACTGACCATGCTTATGGAGTACGAGAACCGTTCCATGTTCAATGCCTATATCGACGGTTTGTTTAAAAATTCCTTTAATTTCTTCAGGTGTTGCTGAGACTGCAATATCTATATCGTTAATCGTTCTGCCAAGATAATAGTCACGTACACAGCCACCCACAAAATATGCTTCAAACCCATGAGCTTCTATCTCTTTTAAGACCGGCAGTGCCTGCTTGAAACACTCATTCATCCTTCATCTCTCCGTGTAAAAGTTCATCATACATTGCTTCATATTGTCTGATAATCTTACTTGAATGAAAGTCATTTTGAACAGTCACGACCGCCTGGCGTGAAAATGAGGAGTGCAGTTCTTCATCTTTCAGGAGCTCTACTGCCGCTGCCCCCATTGCAGTTGTGTCACCAACCGGGAAAATATAGCCATTTTTCCGGTCAATGATCACTTCAGGTATTCCACCTGCATCAGTTCCGATACATGGTACGCCGCATGCCATTGCCTCGAGTGCGACTAAACCAAAGCTTTCTTTTTCAGATAACAGCAGCATCAGGTCACTGATTGAATATAACTCCTCCAGGTTGTCCTGTTTTCCAAGAAATAAAACATGTTCTTTGAGACCCAGTTCATCAACTTTTTTCAGTACTGAAGACATCTCTGGTCCATCGCCTGCCAGAATTAATTTTGACGGTAACGCTTGATGAATGTGAGCAAATACACTCACAACATCCAGAACTCTTTTTACTTTTCTGAAGTTGGAGACGTGAATAATAATTTTTTCATGCTCTTTAATCCCGTAATCTTTTTTCAGATAATCTGATTGTACTTTTCTGTAAATTCTTTCATCAAGAAAATTATAAAGTACATCGATCTCTTTATCAGGGGCAATAAGCTCTTTCGTCTGATCCACCAATGCTCTGGACACAGCTGTCACTCTATCGGACTTTTCAATACCGAATTTGATTGCTTTTGTCAGACTGTCGTCAACGCCCAGTACAGTAATATCCGTGCCATGCAGGGTTGTGACAATTTTCACATCGCTATTTGCCATCTGTTTTCCCATAATGGCACAGACTGCGTGTGGAATTGCATAATGGACGTGCAGAATATCGAGATTTTCACGTTCAATAACATCAGCCATTTTATTTGCAAGCGCAATATCATAAGGCGGATATTGAAAAACCGAGTAATGATTGACTTCCACCTGATGAAAATATATATTTGAGTACATTTTATTCAGCCTGAATGGAATACTGGATGTAATAAAATGTATCTGATGTCCTTTTTCAGCCAGCAATTTTCCGAGTTCAGTTGCTATAACGCCTGACCCGCCTACTGTGGGATAACACGTAATCCCTATTTTCATTTTTTTCATTATATGCCAAACCCTTTATTTATTAGTAATGGCTTATCACTTTTAAATCCTTCAGCCATTTTTACCTCTACCTCTTTACCAAACACCCTGTCTCTTGCGATTACTGTTTCTATGTACCCATCCGTCAACGGTGTCTGTACACCGTTCTCAGGCGTGAACTGACTTTTATAAGCAGACAGTGACCGTACTTTCTGTTCATGAACGTCAGTCACATCAACAACAAAATCAGGCTTATGTATACCGTTAATCATGTAATGATAATGTGCAGCTTTATGGGCGGGCTGTTCAGTTTCATACTTTCTGATCCTCGCTGAAAAAACGGCTTCAATTACAATGTTTGCTGCATGCATATGGTCCGGATGTCTGTCTTCATAGTACGGTGAGAAAATCATTTTCGGTTTTACTGCCCTGACCATACGTACGACCTGTTCGATCGAATGCTGATCAGCAGAAAGCTTCCGGTCACCCAAATCAAGGTTCATTCTTTTCTTAACACCTAAAATAGCGGCGGCAGCGTCCGCTTCTTTTAATCTGTTTTCAGGAGTACCATTTGAAGACATCTCTGCCTTTGTTAAATCACAAATCACTGCAGACATTCCTTCACCTATCCATTTTGCCAGTGTACCGCCCATCCCGATCTCGACATCATCAGAATGAGCACCAATGGCCAGAATATCTGCCTGAAGATCTTTTTTATACATGATCAAGGTCCCCTCTGATGATCCCTTTTATCAGGATTTTGGCAGAACCGATATTAGTAGCCATCGGGATATTATAAACGTCCCCAAGTCTTACGAGTGCAGACACATCCGGCTCATGAGGCTGTGCAGTTAACGGATCACGGAAAAAGAATACCGCATCGAGTTCCTGGTTAGCGATTCTGGCACCAATTTCCTGGTCACCGCCAAGCGGGCCTGACTTAAAGCGATGGATCGGTAAATCTGTCAGTTCATTGATCTTCATTCCTGTTGTTCCTGTTGCAAATAACTGATGTCTCGCAAATTCATCTTTATATTCCTCAACAAACTTCAACAGTTCCTCTTTCTTTTCATCATGGGCAATGAGTGCAATATTCATTAGTCCAGCTCCTTAATCAATAATATTTTCGACACCGTATACGAGTTCCTGAAGATTCATAACTGAATGTATACACAGCTTTACGCCTGACATAAATGATCCTCTGTCATGTGAATCGTGTTTAATTGTGAGAAGCTGTCCTTCGCCGCCGAACATGACCTGCTGATGTGCTACGAGCCCCGGCAGTCTGACACTGTGAATCCGGATCCCGTCAATATCGCCGCCCCTTGAACCTGTAACAGTTTCTTTTTCATCAGGGTGCCCCTGCTGTTTACTTGCCCGCTGTTCTTTAATCATTTCGGCCGTTTTTAATCCGGTTCCTGATGGTGCATCCAATTTTTGATCATGATGCATTTCGATGATTTCTACATCTTCAAAATATTTCGCTGCCATTTGAGAGAATTTCATCATCAGGATCGCACCAATCGCAAAGTTAGGTGCAATAATCGTGCCTAATTGATTCTCTTTTGAAAGCTCTTTCAGCTCTTCCAGTTCTGTTTGAGTGAATCCTGTCGTTCCGATTACCGGCCTTACCCCATTAAGTAATGCGGTTTTGGCATGTAAGTATCCGGTTTCCGGCGTAGTAAGATCAACTAATACATCCGGCTTTACTGTGGTAAAACATTCTTCAGGACTTGTATAGATCACTGCATCCGAGTTGAACCCTTCAAGGTCTGATAGCTGATTATGGTTATATTGTCTGTCAATTACAGCAGACAGCTTCATACCTTCTGTCTGCTCCACAAGCTTTACTGCTTCTCTTCCCATTTTTCCACGCGGTCCAGCAATCACAACTGAAATTTCATTCGTCATTTTTCATTTTCCTCCTTTTTCGTCCAGCGGTCTTTATCCCTTGTTCTGAATTTGTTCATGACTTTATGATGAGCTTCTTCGAGGCTGATCCCCTGCTCATTAGCAAAACAGATAAGTACAAAGAGTAAATCACCTAACTCCTCTTCAATTGTACTGGCATCTTCTGTATTTTTTTTCGGTTTTTCGCCATAATGATGATTAATCTCTCTTGAGAGTTCACCTAACTCTTCAGTCATTCTGGCAAGCATCGTCAAAGGCTTAAAGTATCCTTCTTTAAACTGTCCGATATACTGGTCTACATCCCGCTGCATGTCTTTCACTGTGAAATTCGACTCTTTCATCATGTACCTCCGTGATATTGCTAATTCATGGATGATTAGCATATAATGTTGAACGTATGTATAAAGGGGGGGATTCGTTTGTTTGGTCTTAAATTAAAAAACATTTTATTTATTATTTTTGGTGCTGCTGTATTTAGTTTCGGCATTGTTCATTTTAACATCCAGAACAATCTGGCTGAAGGCGGTTTTACCGGCATTACGTTATTATTATACTTTATATTCGACTTCAAGCCTTCTATCACGAATTTACTTTTGAATATTCCTGTATTTATGATCGGATGGAAGCTGCTCGGGTTAAGATCTTTTTTATATACCCTGCTCGGAACATTAAGTGTATCACTTTTTCTTGAATTATTTTATATTTATCAATTCTCGATTCCACTTTCAAATGATTTGTTTTTAGCAGCGCTATTTGCAGGTGCATCTATCGGTGTCGGGCTTGGTATTATTTTCAGATACGGCGGAACTACAGGCGGTGTTGACATCATTGCAAGACTGGTTAAAAAGTATGCCGGATGGAGTATGGGACGCACGATGTTTATTTTCGACGCAGCTGTGATTGTGTTATCTCTGGCAACTTATTTGAATTATCGTGAAGGGATGTATACACTGGTCGCAGTTTTTGTAGGCGCAAGAGTGATTGACTTTATGCAGGAAGGCGCTTATACGGCGAGAGGAGCCATGATCATCTCCCCGCATCAGAAACAAATTGCTGATCTGATTGCCGTTGAAATGGATCGCGGTGTAACAGTTCTTACCGGTTATGGACACTATTCGAAAGAAAAACGCGAAGTATTATATTGCGTGGTTGGAAGAAATGAACTCGTGAGGCTAAAAAACCTGATCACGTCTGTGGATCCACATGCGTTCGTGTCAGTGACTGATGTACATGATGTGTTGGGTGAAGGATTTACGCTGGATGAGAATAAAAAACCGATTGAAACGTAAAAAATCCGGAAGCTTCTCAGTTAGAGGCTTCCGGATTTTTAAGTTTAATCGTCTCCATTCATTCCAATGAACATCAGAATAAATCTGAGCAATTCGAGCAGTGCAACTAATGCGGCTGCTACATAAGTAAGTGCTGCGGCGTTTAATACTTTTTTAGCATGGGGTTCTTCTTCATTTCTGATCAGACCGATACTGACCATCTGATTCATTGCACGGGATGATGCATTGAATTCTACAGGCAGTGTAACAAACTGAAAGAGTACGGCTGCTGCGAAGAAAATAATACCTCCAAGCATAAACTCCATTGAACCCAGAAGCATACCGGCAATGATTAAAATAAATGAGAAGTTTGATCCTAGATTTGCGACAGGGACAAGTTTATGACGCAATCTTAGAAATGCATAACTTTCTGCATCCTGAATAGCGTGTCCCACTTCGTGTGCTGCTACAGCAGCACCAGCCACTGACATACCATGATAGTTGTCCGGTGACAGTACGATTTCCTTTGTTCTCGGATTATAATGGTCACTTAGAAAACCTTTACCAGGCTTTACCGCTACATCATAAATACCATTCTCATGAAGGATTCTCTGGGCAACTTCAGCTCCAGTCATATTTGCTGTTGTCTGAACTTTAGAGTATTTTTTATACGTCTTTTTGACACGGCTGCTCGCCCATAACGGCAAGATTAAAATCAGCGCAAAATAAATCAGGATTTCCATTCAGACCCTCCATTATTATTGTTTGATTAAATTTTACCTTTGAACTAAATTTACTGTCAATTATTACGGTCACGGTCTGGCACATTCTTTTTTTCTTTGTCATATTTTCGCCATGAAACATAGCTGAGAACTGATATGATGGAGCAGGCTGTGAATAAACTCAACACGATAAATGGCATATTGGACACTGCAGCAAGCATAAGTAACCCCTCCTTGACCTATGCTATGCCTGTGAATTATTTCTATGTAAAGTCCTTTGCCAATCTCTTCGATGTATTCCGACATACCACGCAATGAAAACAGAGCATATGCTTAACCAGAAAGTGAAGTAACCGATATGATCAATCATTTCTGATAACCTTGAATATACCGGGTATTGCATATAGACATAATCAATTACATCATTATGAAACGTCCAGACAGCAGCCAGCACAATATGCCACAATTTCATCCGGTAAAATGGTGCATATAACAGCCCCTGCACCGCCATTGCAGCATGAGATATAACCAGCATCCATGCAACAGCCGACATTTCACCTGTTACATTCCAGGTCAGCAAATTCATGACTACAGCCCAAATGCCGTACTTAAACAGTGTCACTATTGCGAGCGCTTCAATCAACGGCCACTGTTTCCGGATTAAATAACCGAAAATGACAATTGTGAAAAACAGGCTGGCTGTCGGACTGTCAGGTACGAATATTAAAAAGATGGGCTCCGTGGCAGCCAGCTGAAATCTGTACCAGTAGTAGCCATAAATCGTACCAAGGAGATTTGTGATAAACAAGATGATAAGAAAGTACCGGTTTGTCAGCCAAGAGTAGATATATTCCTTCATTTTCCCACCTCCTTAGTCAAATGGATCCAAAATTTTATGATTAAAAAAAGAGCCGGATGATCCGGCTCTTTTTTACATTATTCTGCTGCAGGATCTGAAAGATATTCAGCAAGCTGCTGAAGTTCTTCATCAGAACCTTCGAACAGACCGGCAGGCATATTACCCTGACCGTTTACTGCAATGTCAGCAATTTCTTCTGGTGACAGGCCTGATTCAGCCAATGCAGGACCTGCTCCACCTTCAAGGTTTTCACCATGACAGTTGATACAGCCCTGCTGTTCATAAATCGCGTAACCTTCTGCTTCAGTATTAATTTCAACTTCAGCAACAATTTCACCCTGACTGCGCTGTGTTTCCCAGTCATGATAAGCAACTGATTCCCATGTAAGGAAAATCGTTGCAGCGACACCTAGCAGCATAAATCCTGTTGCAAGCGGACGCTTACCAGGACGGCGCGCAGGTCCGCGGTCAAGAAATGGTGCAAGCAGTAATGCGCCAAACGCAATACCAGGAATAACGAAAGCACCAATTACGTTATAAGGACCAGATGCGAAATCATATTTCAGCAGCTGATATAAAAACAAGAAGTACCAGTCAGGAAGAGGAATATATCCTGCATCCGTCGGGTCAGCAATTTTCTCAAGCGGTGGTTCGTGCGCTACAGTTAAAGCTAAGAAGCCAATTAAGAACACAGAACCTACAAGCCATTCTTTTAACAAGAAGTTTGGCCAGAAAGCTTCCGTTTTTCCAGGAAACTCTGAGTAATCTTTTGGAATATTCGGTTTACGATTCGCCGGTACACGTGAGTCTCCGACAAACTTCATCCCTTTTCCACGATGCATAGTTTTCCCTCCTTTTTAATCCAGATGTTTTTACAGTGGTCCTGAGATACCCTGCTTACGAATCATGATAAAGTGGGCTGCCATCAGACCAAGTAGTGCACCTGGCAGGAAGAATACGTGAATTGCAAAGAATCTGGTTAATGTCTGAGCACCCAGTATGCTCGTATCCCCTGCTAATAGAACACGGATCTGCTCACCAATCAGTGGTGTTGCAGCAGCAATTTCAATACCTACCTTAGTTGCGAATAGAGCTTTCATATCCCAAGGCAGAAGATAACCTGTGAAACCTAGTCCAAGCATAACGAAGAAAATAAGTACACCTACAACCCAGTTAAGTTCACGCGGTTTTTTGTAAGCACCTGTGAAGAATACCCGTAAAGTATGAAGAAACATCATGACAATAACAAGACTGGCTCCCCAGTGGTGCATCCCGCGGACGATTACGCCGAAGGCAACTTCATTTTGTAAGTAATAAACAGAGCGCCATGCATTTTCAATATCTGGCACATAATACATGGTCAAAAACATTCCGGATAAGATCTGAATAACGGTTACGAAGAATGTCAGTCCGCCAAAGCAGTATACGAAAGCTGAGAAGTGGTGAGCAGGGTTAACGTGCTCAGGAACTTCGTGATCAGCAATGTCACGCCACATTGGGGTGATATCCAACCGTTCATCTACCCAATCATAAATCTTATTAAGCACCCATTACGCCTCCTTTACTATGCAATTGTGTTTGGAACAACTTGTCCAAGCTGCAAGATGCCATCGTCAGATACTCTCGTCTCGAACATGTCAAGAGGAGCAGTCGGTGGCGTTCCCGGTACGTTCTTACCGGATTTTTCATACAGTCCATTGTGGCAAGGGCAGAAGAATCTGTTAGGATCACTTTCTCTTCCTTCCCAGTTAACTGTACAGCCTAAGTGTTTACATGTTGGGTTTAAAGCTACCACTTCCTGATTTTCATCAAGATAAACCCAAGCAGTCTGAGTTACTTCGGACGTATACCATGCATCTTTCTGTTCATAAGAAAAGTCTACACGGGTTGGTACGTCACTCAATTCATCAACCGAAGTACCAGTAGAGATGAAATCCCCTCCGGCTTCAGCAGTTAATACAGGATCAATCGCAAAACGCACCATCGGCATAAGCATCCCTGCAGCCATGAAACCGCCTACACCAGTTAATGTATAGTTTAAAAATTGACGACGTGAAACACGCTGATTACTCATTAATTTCCCCCCTCTACCGTCAGGTCAGTCCCTCGGACATTTTTCGCACAAATATATAACTAGGACATATTCATGATATATCAATATATTATCAAGGTCAATAATCCGTTAAACCTTTTCATTTCAACTATGTGAAGTTTTTTTGAACGTTAGTTCGCCTGCCATTTTCCGACGACAATTTTCAAAAGCTGACTTATCTGATCTTCGATGATTTTTTGCTTATACTTCCCTTCCATATGTTCCATTGGAATGGATGGAAGCCAGATTAAATCCGCTCCCAGGTCTGCCTCAGTCTCTCTCCAGAACGGGTCTGAAGTTACGAGGAAGATATGATCAAAGTCATTATCTTTTAACGTTTGTGCCCATTCTGCCATCCTTGCTTTTCTTTGCTCTTTATTTTCTGAAGAAAAATACGTAAATGGTGGCAGGAGCATCATACGCCCTTTAAACTGTTTTTCAAGCATTGCTGTTACGAGGGGAATAAACTCCGCCTGATCAGCTTCCTGCTTCGCCTGGTCCCCGAAACTGACCGGTAACAGGGGAACAACAGCCGTATCTATGTATTTCTGTTCCTGAAAAAAAAGTTCAATATCTTTTGTATTCCAAATCATTTTCATCTCTCCTTTATGCGTAGCCGGCAATTAAATTGTAGCACAAAAAATATAGACAGCTCACACTGTCTATATTTTCAGGTCAGACTCTTAAGCCGGTCCGTCAGCTGTCTGAATTTATCTTTATCCTGCCGGTCTAACGCTTCATCAATTTCTTTCATCAATTGATTCCGCCGGTTCTCTGCAATACTGTCTGTCAGAAATTGTTCTGCTAATTCTTTTTCTTTTTTCGTCAGATGAACTTCCTTAGGCGTAAAAGGATTATCCTCAAGCACAGCAGCATATTGATAAGATGAATAAGCCGACTCAAAATTCAGCTGCACATACAAATCTTCTTCACGGTGAAGCCTGATATCATGAAATGATTTTTCCGCATCCGTTGTCATGACATGTTCTTTATAAAATCTGAAGGGTACTTCATCGCTGCAGGCAGTCGACATGACAATACCGCGCGGGCAGTATCTCGCATCCTCAACGAAATGCAGATTCTCTATTAACTGGTCATGGCTCAGCAAATAATTCATTATCCAGACTGACTCTCTTTTCTTCAACTGATAGTGCTGTAAAAACCACTTAATAAAGTCCTTTTTTTCATGTGCTGAAATAGATGGGGCCAAGCCAATCCCTCCTTTATTCTTGTCTCAAATGCTCTATATTCATCTGCCACTCTTCATTTGTCGGATCCTTCTCTGAAAGCTTCACATAAATGTCGAGGGCATCTTTATGTCTGCCTTCTTCTAAAAGAAAATTCCCGTAATCTTCTAAGAAATCACTATGATCATTATATACCACATAAGCTTTTTTATATTCTTCAGATGCTAAAGAAAAATCCTCTCTCAGCTCATAAGCTTTTGCAGCATCCCATAAAAATTGAGGGTCATCCTCTCCTGATTCTCTCACTGTTTGAATAATATCAAGGCATTCATCGGGTTTTTCCTGTTTAAGAAGTACTTTATTTAAAATCAAAGCAGCTTCAAGATAGTCAGGATCAATTGCGATAGCCTGTCTCAAGAACGATTCGGCTTTTTCTTCATTTGCTGTTTTCAGAGATAACTTACCTGCTGTCAGGAATAATTCTTTATTAAACGGATCATGCTTAACACCTTTTTCAGCTGCTTCAAGTGCTTTTGAGAGCTCCTCTTCGTGTTCATAGGAATGTGCCAGCAGCTTATACGCACTATGGTAGTCAGGGTCAAGTTCAATTAATTCCTCAAATACCTCAGCTGCAGTAAGATTGTGTCCTGCCTGGTATGCCGTGAAACCGTACTGGAAGAGTGTTTCCGCATCCCTCTCATGTTCAAGTGCCTCCTCATAATACGAAAGGGCTTCCTCGAACGATCCTCCTGCACTGTAGCATTCACCAAGTCGTTTACTGATGATCACACCGGCAATTTCCTGTTCAGATAGCATTTTGTAAAACCTGATTGCTTCAAGGAACCTGCCCTGCTGGATATAAAATTCAGCAAGTGCAAACTGGATCACTTCTTCTGATTTGTCAGCCTCATATGCTTTCAGTAATTTCTGTTCACTTACTTCATGAAGCCCCTGCATATGATACAGATCAGCAGAAAGCAGCATTGCGCGGGCATAAAACTCACTTGAATCAGTAATTGTCTCAAGCAATTCCATCGCTTCTTCGATCTGATCAAGCTCTGCATGCGCTTCAGCTTTCAGCACTGTAAGTTCAGTTTCTTCAGGGTATAATTCAATTAAATCTTCATAAAGCTCGATACTTTTTTCCTGAAATCCCAGGCTGAACAGGGCTTCTGCAGCTTCATACTTTTCCTCATCCGTACCGATTCTCTTCAACTCATTATATATTTTCATTGCTTCTTCAAGACTTCCTGCATGAAGATAATCAATCATTTGCTGTAAATCGTTCATTATAAAACCTCTTTTCGTCCATATCTCATAAAAGAATAAGAGAACTTGGATTCAGTTTCAACTAATACCTCTTATCTAGTAGAATTCGCTTTTTCTTTCTGAAACCCTTTTTTAAAATCAAGTCTTTTTTAAAGTTAGCTGTTGATTGCAGCGGGAGGGGAACGCTTTTCGCGGCCGGGCGTTGAGCCAGCAGGCTTCATCATAAGCCTCACCTGTCCCTTCTTGCGAGCCGCCCCCTTACGCTTCAATCAACAGCTGTGCAGAAACAATAATGATCTTTAACACCGCTAGAATAAAAAAGGCTGAAAGGAAACGGTCAAATTGATTAATCTTCAGAGTGAAACCTGCAGAAGCACGATTTTAAGAGCCCGGGACAAATTTGTCCCGGGCTCTAATCGTGAGGATTACTTCGTTACGTGTGATAAGTCTTCAAAAAATGCTGGATAAGAGACGCTGATACATTCATGGTTCTTGATGTGAACTGCATCATCAGTAATGAGCGATGCAACCGCGAGCATCATTCCGATCCGATGATCCCCTCTTGAATCCGCCTGTCCGCCATTCAGTTTGACAGGACCGTTAATGATCATCCCATCTTCAGTGGCATGAATATCAGCACCAAGCTTTTTTAATTCCTCAACAACAGCATCAATGCGGTTCGTTTCCTTTACTTTTAGCTCTTCAGCATCTTTGATCACTGTCTGACCGGTTGCCTGAGTAGCAAGGAGGGCGATGATTGGAATTTCATCAATCAATCTTGGTATTAATTCTCCCGCAATTTCACAGCCCTTCAGCCTGCTTGTGCTGATCATAATTTCACCCTGGGGCTCTTCTTCATCATTGGTCAGGTTCACACTGAAATCTGCCTCCATCTGCTTTAAAACATCCAGAATGCCGGTTCTGGTTTCATTTAACCCAACATCTTTCAGCACGAGACTGCTGCCTGAGGTGATGGCTGCTGCTGTAAGGAAGAAAGCAGCTGATGAAATGTCACCAGGAACGTGTACATCTTTCGCTTTAAAAGGCTGATTTCCACTGACCTTAATCTGGTTTCCTTCTCTGGCTATATTGCCCCCGAAGTGCCTGATCATTTTTTCAGTGTGATCTCTCGTTTTTTCCGGTTCGGTAATAATCGTTTCTTCTTCAGATTGAAGGCCTGCAAGAATCAGTGCTGATTTCAGCTGTGCACTGGCAACAGGCAGCTTGTAGTGAAATGACTTCAGCTTCCCGCCCCTGACCGAAAGCGGTGTTAAATTGCCGTTATCCCTGCCGTCAATTGATGCACCCATTTGTTTTAATGGTTCTGTAACACGGTTCATCGGACGTTTTGCAATCGACTCATCCCCTGTTACGACTGAATGAAAAGGCCGGCCTGCCAATATACCAAGAAGCAGTCTGGTTGTTGTTCCAGAATTACCTGTATAAAGGACCTCTTCAGGCTCTTTCAAACCGTGAAACCCTTTGCCTTCAATCAGGATTTCATCATCTTTCTCGGTAATATTGATACCCATCTTTCTGAAGCAGTCAATCGTACTGAGGCAGTCATCTCCTTTAAGGAAACCTGTTACTCTTGTTACGCCTTCTGAAATGGCACCAAACATAATAGACCGGTGTGAGATAGACTTATCACCCGGTACTTTTAATTCTCCCTGAATAGAAGGGTTTTCAAATTGAAGCATCTTCATCATAAAAACTCCTCTTATGAATATTTAGACAGTAAATACGTCATAGTCTGTGACAGAGGTAATGCATTCAGCACCGCGTTTACGATCCTCCTCAGTCTGAAAACTGATTGTCAGCACCCCATATATGTCTTCCCGGGTTTCCATAATTCTCAGGTTAACAATACTGATCTCTTCTTTTGCCAGGAGACCTGTAATTTCAGAGATCACCCCCGGGTAATCGGGTACATCAACAAAAAGGTCATAAAAAGATGGAATCGCACCTTTTTGCAGGATCGGCATCTCATCTCTGAAAGTTTTTGCTTCTGAAAAATAAGCGTATATATGCTCAGCATTATTTTCTTCAAGCATATTAATCACGCGGTTCATTTCCTGCTGCCATTCCATTAAAAGTTCCTTTAGGGTATCAATATTGTGAAGTGTAATATCTCTCCACATTGATGGATTTGATGATGCGATCCTGGAAATATCCCTGAACCCTCCTGCTGCAAGACTTGAGATCAGCGGCTGTTTTTGATAATTCTGCTTAACCTGATGAACAAGAGAAGATGCAATAATATGTGGGAAATGGCTGACCATCCCTGTTATATGATCGTGCTCTTCAGGCTTCACTTCCAGAAACTTTGCCTTACTGCCCCGCAGCCAGTTTTTTAACGTATCAATTGACTGTTCATCAGCAGAATCCCCGGGAGTTAATAGATAAAAAGCATTTTCAAATAAAAAGGCTTTTGCAGCAGATACGCCGCTTTTATGAGACCCTGCCATTGGATGTCCGCCGACAAACGTAATACCTTTTTGTGTCAGCACATGACTGGCTGACATAATGTTTTTCTTCGTACTGCCGACATCGGTTACAATCACATCCGGCTTCAGGTTAAATGCCGCGAGCGAATTCATCAGTTTTTCCGTCTCGTTAACAGGTGTACAGATAATAATCAGGTCAGCCTGCTCTGCATCATGCTGAAGAGATGAAGAAGTACGGTTGATTGCATGGAGGGCTTTTGCCAGTTTCATTTCATCCGGCTTAATATCATACCCGGTAACCTGCGCATCGGGATGTTCCTTCAATATAGCCAGTCCGATCGAACCGCCAATCAGTCCAAGCCCGATGATAAATACGTTTCCATTCATAACTTCACGACCTTTATTGCGTAATGATCTCCTTAATTGCTTTTAATGTTTTTTCGACCTGCTCCTCTGATCCGATTGTAATCCTTAAGCTTTCCGGATACCCAAGGGCGTGTCCGCTTCTTGCAATAATACCTTTTTTCATCAGTGATTCGAACATTTCATCTGCGTCCCGGTTAAAATGGATAAGAATAAAATTGCCCTGTGTCGGGAAATAGCTGAGACCGTACTCTTCGCAGAACTGTTGAAATTTAACGATACCTTTTCTGTTCTGCTCTTTGCAATACTTAATAAAATCCTGATCTTTTAAGGCTGCAGAAGCAGCAAGCTGCGCTAAAGAATTTGTATTGAATGGTTCACGTACCGGTTCAAGAGCCTGAATTAATGCAGGCTGTGCGATCCCATAACCAACCCGGAAGCCCGCAAGACCATATGCTTTGGAAAACGTTCTCGTGACAATCAAATTAGGGTACTGCTGAATTAACTCCAATGAGTCATAATAGTCATCAGCAGCTACATATTCGAAATATGCTTCATCCAGGACAATGACGACATCGTTTGGAATTTTATTCAGGAATTGTTTAAGGTCCTGATCACTGATGCTCACCCCGGTTGGATTATTCGGACTGCACACCCATACTACTGCGGTTTGATCATTCACTGCCTGTGCCATTTTATCCAGGTCATGCACCCCGTCAATCAGCGGGATTTCAAGGACTTCAGCACCTTCAATCACTGCATTATGTTTATATTGCGGGAAAGTCGGAGTCGCCATCACAGTATTTTTCGAGGAGTCAAGCATCGCTCTTGCTATGATCTGAATGATCTCGTCTGATCCGTTTCCTAAAATGAACTGATCACCCGGCAGCTGATAAAATTCAGTGAGTGCTTTCCTGAGCACTGTACCACCGCCATCCGGATAAATCGCATAGTTCAATGCATTTGCAGTAAGCTCTTCTCCTACTTTTTTAGAACATCCAAACGGGTTCTCATTTGAGGCTAATTTAATGATTTCATCAAGGCCGAGTTCTTTTTTTACATCATCCACCGTTTTACCGGGCTTGTAAGGTGTCAGTTTCTTCACCTGATCTTTTATATACATCATAAATCCACCTTTCTATTTGCTCCGACAAGGTCAGGACGTAATTTTACAGCTTCATGGTGATAGACGTGCTGTATCTCTTTTTGTTTTTTGGGTGTATTGACATGCACCATGACTCTGATACAAAACGGGAGTGCATCTTTCACGGGTATTTCACTCATACACATCACCGGTACATATTCCCATCCTTCAAGTTTTCTTAAAGCTTTTGCAGGAAATACCGAATTGATATCATCTGTCGTTGAAATAAAGACTGATGCAGTATCTTCAGGATCTATATTGTTTTTTTCGATCATATCCTCCAAGAGTGAGAAAGTAGCATTTACAATTGACTCCTGCTGATCATGATCAACGGTTGTAGCGCCTCTTATTCCACGAATCACTGGATTTCCCCCTTTCGCTTTAATAGAAAATGTATGTCTTTTAAATCTTCCTCTTCTATCTCTTTAAGAACAGGCTCGCCTACATTATTCAGTAAAACAAACCGGATCTTTCTGTTAAGGTTCTTTTTGTCTTTTTTCATAAGATTTAACAGCTCATCAAAAGGTGCCTTTGTTTTGAGATCGTATCCAATCGATACCACCCACTGTACAAAGCGATTCACATCAAAGGTCAGTTCAGCTTTCTTTTCACTTAATAAAAGTGCGTACACCATTCCAATCATCACACATTCACCGTGGAGCTTTTCGCCAAATCCGGACCAGGCTTCTACTGCATGACCGTAAGTATGACCGAAATTAAGAAAAGCCCTGATGTTTTGTTCGCGCTCATCCTGACGGACGATATCACCTTTAATCTCTATGCCTTTTTTTAATGCATATTGGAGAAAATCTTTATCAAGCTTTTCAAGATCTGTCACTTCATACATTAGTTCAGATAAAAATTGATGGTCTGCAATGAGTGCATGCTTAATTACTTCGGCAAATCCGGACCTGACTTCTCTCAGCGGCAGTGTTTCCAGAAACGATCGATCATAAATGACAGCTGAAGGCTGATGGAAGCTTCCGGTCATATTCTTACCTAATGGGTGATTAATCGCTGTTTTGCCACCAACTGCACTGTCATGCGCAAGGATCGTTGTTGGAACCTGTATATATCTAATCCCTCTCATATAAGTTGCTGCAGTAAAACCGGCCAGATCACCTGTCGCTCCACCGCCACAGGCAATGATTAAAGAATGTCTGTCTAATCCTGCTTCAAGTGCAGCACCCATGGCCTGTTCATAGACTTTAAATGATTTTGCCTGTTCACCGGCAGGCAGAATATAAAGTGCATCAGATTGTATGTGACGGTCAACACTTTCCTTATGCAGTTCATATACCCGTTCATCAATTAATAGCAGGATTGAAGTCACTGCAGGCTTCAATTCCCGGATGACACGATTTGTTTCACGAAGTGCATTTTCACCTATTAGAACCGGGTAAGACACTCCTGCGTTTATCGTTAACTGCTCCATATTAATAGTCCTTAGCGTATGCTCTGTGTTCATCAACAGATTTTTTTAATTGATCAAAACGGTCGCTGTCAAACTGATCACAAATTGCTGCTGCAATTTCCCATGCAACGACTGCTTCTGCAACGACAGCAGCCGCAGGAACCGCGCAGCTGTCTGACCGTTCGATACTCGCACTGAAAGGCTCTTTAGAGTCAATATCCACACTCTCAAGTGGTTTATAAAGCGTTGGAATTGGTTTCATCACGCCTTTTACAACGATTGGCATCCCGGTTGTCATTCCGCCTTCAAATCCGCCGAGGCGGTTTGATTTCCGGTAATACCCTTTTTCTTCTGACCAGGCAATTTCATCATGGACCTTGCTTCCGGGAAGTCTGGCCATTTCAAATCCCAAGCCGAATTCCACTCCTTTAAATGCGTTAATGCTCATAATAGCTGCTGCAATTCTAGCATCCAGTTTTTTATCGTAATGAACATAGCTTCCAAGGCCGGCAGGTACATTCTCAACAATTACTTCAACCACTCCGCCAATAGAATCACCATTTTTTTTCGCATCATCAATCGCAGATTTCATTTTTTCTGAAGCTTCTGGATCTACACAACGAACCTCACTCTGCTCAGATTTCTCACGCACTTCCGAAGCGGTCAGATCTGATTGTTCCTGTGCGATTACGCCGCCGATTTCTTTCACATGACAGGCAATTTGAATCCCGAGATCCTTCAGAATTTTTTGAGCCAGTGCTCCTGCTGCAACCCTTACTGTCGTTTCTCTTGCAGAAGAACGTTCCAATACATTCCGCATATCTCTATGTCCGTATTTGATTCCGCCATTCAAGTCTGCATGACCAGGGCGCGGCCGTGTGATTTTACGTCTTACTTCACTTTCTTCATCTTCAGTTAAAGGCTCAGCACCCATAATTTTAGTCCAGTGTGTCCAGTCTTTATTTTCAACAACCAGGGCGATTGGTGAGCCAAGTGTTTTACCATGCCTTACACCACTTAAAATCTGTGCACGGTCTGTCTCAATTTGCATTCTTCTTCCCCGGCCGTAGCCTTTTTGCCTTCTTGCAAGGTGCTCATCAATATCAGACGCTTCAAGCGCGAGCCCTGCAGGAAGACCTTCTATAATTGTCGTCAGTTGCGGTCCATGTGATTCACCTGCTGTTAAGTATCTCATCATAACGCTTTCCCCCTTCAACTCGCTAAAGTGATATTTGTACAGTCTAACATATTTTTTATTTTGTATGTAGTGAAATTATCCGGCAAGTTTAAATTTTCCGGTAAAAAAATGTTTCTGCTGATTCCAATCCATATTTACCCGGATTAAAAATCTGTTCTGTACTCCCTACAAACAGCACCCCTCCAGGCTTCAGAGCTTTGCTGAATTTATGATAAAGCTCTTCTTTTGCTTCTTCAGTAAAATATATCATGACATTTCTGCAGACGATTAAGTCAAAGCCTGAGTCAAAACGGTCGTTGAGAAGATTTTGCTGTTTAAAGGTGACATCATTTTTAATCTGATCAGACACTTTAAAGAATGAGCCCTGTTTAGTGAAGAATTTTTGTTTAACATCTACAGGCACTTCTGCCAAAGCTCTTTCCGCATAAAGACCAATTTTAGCTTTTTCAAGCGCAATCTTATCCAAGTCGGTGGCAAGTATTTTCGTAAAACTGCCTTTTTGAAATTTGTTCAGTACCATCGCCAGTGAATATGGTTCTTCTCCTGTTGAACACGCTGCACTCCATACTTTAAGAGGTTTATGTTTTTTTAGCAGCTGAGGTAATATCTGTTGCTCCAGCACTTCCCACCGTTTTTGATTCCTGTAAAACTCAGATACATTGATCGTCATACGGTCTAAAAATTCATCCATCAGCTCATGTTTTGCAGATAGAGCAGATGAAAAATCCGTAAATGAATAAAACCCCTTTTTTTCATATAACGATGTCAGCCGCCTTTTCATCTGTGCTTCCTTATAAAGCGAAAGGTCGATCCCGGTTTTACTTTTAATATAAGTTACAAAACCTGTATAATCATTTGACAATCCATACACCTCATTTAATTAAAGCTATTATAAGCTAATATAGTAAAACCTCAAAAAAAATGCTATAAAAAAAAGCACCCGTTAAGGTGCTTTTTTATTAATATACCCACTCATCACTTGATTTTTTGTATTCCAATGCAGCACTTTCACCGAAGAAAAGGTTTATCTCACGTTCTGCACTCTCTAAAGAATCAGAACCATGAATAATGTTTTTACCTACTGTCAGACCAAAGTCACCGCGGATTGTTCCGAGGTCAGCTTCACTTGGTTTTGTCGCTCCCATCATGTGACGTGCTGTTTTAACAACGTCTTCGCCTTCCCAGATCATTGCAAATACAGGTCCGGAAGTAATGAAATCCACCAATTCCCCAAAGAAAGGCTTGTCTGCGTGTTCACCGTAATGCTTTTTAGCAAGCTCATCAGAGATCACCATTAATTTACCTGCTGCTAATTTAAATCCTTTTCTTTCAAACCGGCAGATCACTTCACCGATTAATCCTCTTTGTACCCCGTCTGGTTTAACCATTAAAAATGTCTTTTCCATCTCAAATTCCCCCAACTATGTATGTCGGTCTTCAGAAGACCCTCTAAAAGATTATCACTCATTTCAATTTTTGGCAACGTTTTCATTACATATTAATACTTTCTTTTGCCGATAAAAATCGCGATATCTCTCAGTGACTTTTTAGCTTTGGAGGCAGGGAGTGTATCAAGCTGTTCAAGCGCCTTTACCAGATAACGCTGACTGATCATTGATGATCTTTTAATCGCGTCAGATTTCACGATACCATCAATAATCTGCTGCAAATCATCTTTTGGCATATCCTCGTGAACCTTCTTTATTTTATTGCCAAGCTCCCTATTTTCCATTGCAAAGAAAACAGGAAGGGTAATGTTCCCCTGTAAAAGATCTCCTCCAGCCGGCTTGCCGAGCTCTTTTTCAGTACCTGTAAAATCAAGAATATCATCCGTAATCTGATACGCCATGCCGACATAGTAGCCAAAACGGTAAAGTCTCTTTTGAATATCCGGGCTTGCTTCTCCGGTTACCGCGCCAAGCTGGCAGCTGACAGCAATTAAAAGCGCTGTTTTTCTTTTAATTCTTCTGAAATAGTCCTTCATGCTTTGATTAAACCTGTATTTATCCTGTATTTGAGCAATTTCACCGATACAGAGCTCAACAATTGCATCTGACAGAATACGATGGGCAGCCGGATCGTCAATCACTGTCATATAGTTTAAAGCTCTGGCAAACATATAATCACCCGTATACATTGCCACCTGATTGTTCCACTCTGCCTGTATCGTCGTTCTCCCTCTTCGCATATCAGAGTTATCAATCACATCATCATGCACTAAAGAAGCCATATGAATCAGCTCAAGCGCAACGGCTGCGTTTTTCACCTTGTGGATGTCATACTGCCCCGTCTTTGCTGACAACAGTACAAAAACAGGACGGATTCTTTTGCCTCCGGCCTGAAGTAAATGGAGTGATGCATTTTTTAATAGTGCAGTCTCCGAATGTATTGCCCTGCTCAGCTCTTTTTCTATCTCTTCGATATCCGTTTTTAAGAACGAATACAGCATCGTTAATTTCATTTAACTTCCACCTAATCTACATTTTGAGCTTTTTTAAATCCAATATGCATTGCTGCTGCTCCACCACTGAACGGTTTAAAATGTACACCTGAAAATCCTGCATCTTCAAACATAGACGCTAATTCTTTAGCACCCGGGAAATCCTTAGCAGATTCCTGCAGCCACGAGTATTCATTATAGCTTTTTGCAAGCAGCTTCCCGAATATTGGCATAACATATTTGAAATAAGCATAATAAATCTGTCTGAACCCTGGCATAGTCGGCTGTGATGTTTCCAAACAGACTGCCATACCCCCAGGCTTCAATACTCTGTTCATTTCTTTTAGCACCTGCAGGTAATCCGGTACGTTTCTGAGACCAAATCCAATCGTCACATAGTCGAATGAATGATCTTCATAAGGAAGTGACATTGCATTGCCGTGTACAAGTTGAATCTGGGGGTAATCCTTTACTTTTTCATGACCCGTTTTAAGCATGTTTTTACTGAAATCAAGTCCGATTACCTGCCCTTCTGTACCAGTTGCTTCTGCCAATGCAATCGTCCAGTCAGCTGTACCACAGCATACATCCAGCGCCTTTGAACCGGGTTCCACTTGCATTTTCTTCATTGTATATTTTCTCCAGCGGACATGCTGCTGGAAGCTGATGATTGAATTCATTTTATCGTAACGGCCGTGTATTTTTTCAAATACACCGTGCACTTTTTGTTCTTTTTCAGTCTGCATAATTACCCTTCCTCTGCATACATAATCAATCTTTCATAAAAAGAGCTGAAGATCGGCAGGTTTCTTGTTGATGAAGGAAGGTTCAGTTCCTTTACCTGATGCTCAATCTCTTCTGAAATCCTTTTGACTATACTTTTGTATGTCCGTATATAGTCTGATGCTTTAATATGATTTTTACCGTGTTTAAAAAAATAAAATAAACTTGAGAAATGACCTTCAGAAAAAACCATCTTTTCTTTCTTTAAGCGCTGCACGAGTAGTAATTTTTCTGCAAGCGGCACCATTTCCTGAAAACCAAGATGGCTGAAAAGGCTTGTTATGATAGCTGACTCGATCTTCGTAAGGCTGTGCAGATATTCACTTTCAGTTAAAGAATGACCTGAAGAAATCTCGATTTTATGTTCATTAATTTCTTCTATCGCATGTGCAATTTTTCTAATCAGTTCAATATCAGGAATGTCTGATAGTATTTTATAATAAAGACCGCTGTAGTAATCGCCGGCAAGCACTGTCAGCTGCTTCATGCGGTGCGATTCACTGTTTGCCGAAACTTTCTCGTGTGTATCCAGTGCCTGCTGAATCAGGATCGCTGTAGCCACATAGGATTGATCAAGTTTTGTATATTTATTTTTAAGGTAAAAGGGGAGTAAAAGCAGAGACAGTCTCTCAAGGTCAATCTCAGGCTGTCCGATTGCTGCATGAAGATAGGGATGATGAATTTGGTCTAATATGTGCTGCACTGTGTCATTCATCCAGCGCTCAGATTGTTTAAAGCTCATCGTTCTCTCCCCGTTTCGTTAGTTCGTATGTAAGATCAGGCAGGCTCTATTATTTTAAAAAAACGCTGAGTTCGTCATCGGTCATGACGCTTATGCTGTTTCCATATACATAGAGTCAAATTTATAAATCCCTACCATTATAGCATACCAATTGTATGTATTGTGAAGTCAAAAGAAGCCAGCACTTGCTGGCTTCGACCATTCATTTTATTTCTTAGTTTTTTCATCACTTAAGACTTCTCCATGTGCAGTAAGGATCGAGGCCTTACCACGCACTTTCACAGCTGAAGTATGTTCAGTAAACTGAGCGATCATCACTTCACCCTTATCCAGCTTTTCCGAATGATGGAACTTTGTATCTGTGCCACGGGTTAATCCGATCACATTTACGCCATCCTCAAGTGCTTTAATACTTATAAAATTACCCTGATCACTCAACTATATTCGCTCCTTTATTAATCCATCTTAAGAAGGGTCATAACTTCGTTTCTCAGCACAGAATCTTCTTCATATATGCCGCGTGCTGCAGTTGTAACGGTCTTAGCACCTGGTTTTTTAACGCCTCTCATTGTCATACACATGTGTTCAGCTTCGACAATTACATAAGCGCCATGCGGTGCCAGCATTTCCATAATTGCATCAGCAACAGTAGATGTAATTCTTTCCTGCAGCTGAGGTCTTCTTGCAGTTGTTTCAACAGCTCTTGCCAGTTTACTCAAGCCTGTAACCTTACCGTCTTTAGGCAGGTAGGCTACATGAGCTTTCCCGTAAAAAGGTACAAGGTGATGTTCACACATTGAATGAAATGGAATATCCTTCACAAAGACAAGCTCTTCATGATCTTCATTAAATACAGTTTTAAAATATTCTTTCGGATCCTGATGAAGCCCTGAGAACATTTCTTCATACATTTTTGCTACCCTTTTAGGAGTATCAAGCAATCCTTCTCTGTCCGGATCTTCTCCCACAGCTTCTAACAGCATCGTAATTGCTTTTTGTATTTTTTCCCGGTCCACCCGGCCATTATTTTTTTCCGCTAATGTTGTTAATTGTTCAGTTGTATGGTCCATAGTCGTATCCTCCTGCACTGCTATTATTTCACTTCATATTAGCATAACGGCTTTAAGAGGCGCAAAGGCAACTGCTCAGTAAATGTGCGGAATGATTATGTTCATATAAAAAACCGCACGGAATGTGCGGTTTTTTACGCTAAAGATATGTATTATTTAACAGCATCTTTTAGCGCTTTACCTGGTTTGAAAGCAGGCACTTTGCTTGCTGAGATTTCGATCTCTTCACCAGTTTGCGGGTTGCGTCCTTTACGGGCAGCACGTTCGCGCACTTCGAAGTTACCAAAACCAATCAGTTGTACTTTGTCACCTTTAGCAAGTGCATCTTGTACTGTATCGAATACTGCATCAACTGCTTTAGTTGCGTCTTTCTTAGAAAGTTCAGCAGACTCAGCAACTGCATTAATTAGTTCAGTCTTGTTCACGTCATTCACCTCCTCCAAAAAAGTATGGGCAAGTCTCTGTTTCATAGTGAACATTGAATAGCATCTTCACGATTTTAAATAATCGTTAAAAAGCCCATAGAATCAATGTTTTAGATCAATTCTGTTAAAAGATTATCACATAAAAAATACATTAGCAAGAATAATACGATAATTATTGGCAATCTCTTCTTATTATCTCCTCATTCTGGGGAAATAAACCCTTTTCCGGCATCAAATCGCATAATATAAAGGTTTTCAGAGAAAATAACAATCAGAAAAATTTTTCAGGGTCAGTGATATTAATTGTAAGAACAGTATCATAGCATACCGTTTATAGTTTATTAAACTGAATCATATAATCCGTAATATCATTTTAACAATCAACAAAAAAACAGCCCCTATAAACAGGCTGTTTTAAAAGTGATTATAGTATAATGGCGATCATACCACCTGAGCCTTCATTAATGACTCTTTCTAATGTTTCTTTAAGTTTGTAACGGGCATTTTCCGGCATAATCGCCAGTTTTGCCTGTATACCCTCTCTGACAATCGAACTGAGGCTTCTGCCAAAGATATCTGAACTCCATATCGATAAAGGATCGTCTTCAAAATCCTGCATGAGGTAATGCACAAGCTCTTCACTTTGTTTTTCAGTGCCAATAATAGGTGAAAATTCTGATTCCACATCAACTTTGATCATGTGAATGGAAGGTGCCACTGCTTTTAACCTGACACCGTAACGCGCACCCTGCCTGATAATTTCAGGTTCATCAAGACTCATATCTGAAAGTACCGGGGCTGCAATGCCATATCCGGTCTGTCTCACCATTTTCAGCGCATCAGAAAACTGGTCGTATTCTTTTTTTGCTTCGGTATAGTCCTTGATGAGTGATAAAAAGTGATCTTTTCCGGTTACCCGCTCCCCGATCAATTCTTCAATCACCTGGTCATATAATTCTTCCGGTGCATGGAGATCAATATTTGCTACCCCTCCACCCATATCCATTCCGGCAAGCTGTGCAGCATCAACATGTTCAAACTCTTCAAATTGTCTGACAACCCTGTCAACATCCCTGATCCTGCGAATATCATGGATTACATCCCCAATCGCAGTCTCAAAGTGTGATCTCAGCCAATGCTCCTGATCAAGCACCATGACCCATCCCGGGAGCTGTACATTTACTTCTAAAACCGGAAATTCATAGAGCGCTTCCTTCAGCACCATCATAACGTCGGCTTCACGCATACTCTCAACACTCATTGCGACGACAGGCACATCATATTTAAGCTGTAATTCCTTTCTTAAGGTTTCAGTCTGTTCCTGATGCGGTCTGGCACTGTTAAGTACCATGATGAAAGGCTTACCAACCTCTTTTAGCTCTGCAATAATTTTTTCTTCTGTCTCTTCATAGCTTTCTCTCGGGATCTCACCAATCGTGCCATCGGTCGACATCATTACTCCGATCGTTGAGTGATCCTGTATTACTTTTCTAGTACCGGCTTCAGCAGCCTCATCAAATGGAATTGGTTCATCATACCACGGTGTATGAACCATTCTGGGACCATATTCATCTTCATGCCCCTTTGCCCCGGGGATTGTATAACCTACACAATCAACCATTCTGACGTTCACTTCCAGGCCTTCTGACACGGAAATTTTAACTGCCTGATTAGGAATAAACTTTGGTTCAGTCGTCATGATTGTCCGTCCAGCTGCACTCTGTGGAAGTTCATCCTGGGCACGTTCTTTCTCGGCAGGGTTTTTCATATGAGGTATGACAGCAAGCTCCATCATTTTTTTAATAAAAGTGGATTTACCGGTTCTAACAGGTCCTACTACACCAATGTAAATATCCCCTCCAGTTCTCTCAGCGATGTGCTCAAATACATTTTGTTTTTCCATCTGCAAGCCCCCCTGTTTCAGCATCACGCATTAATATTCTATGAGGACATGCTGCAAAAAGAACAAAAAAAACCGGCTCTTTTACGAACCGGATTCTTCTCTGCCATATTTAATTTCATTATCTTCACCAACATAGTAAGGCACACTGTAGGCAGGTACTACTCTTGAATCTTCAAACAAAATTGGACGTAAATCCTCTTCTCCCTGAAGTGCTGAAAGATCCTGATCCTGCGTAAGCTGATACAGATCAGTGATATAGTCTAAATAAATGGTCCCGTCACCACTCGCAACAAACGGAAGTTCATTTCCAGTATACGGACTGACCATTGTCGGTTCTTCATCAAAACCAAGCTTGGAATAATCAACAGCATACATATTGTCTCCGACCTGTTCCTTGAACGGGATACCCCTGTTAGCCTGTATTCTGATTTGTATTGTCCGGATCATCTCTGCAACTCTCAAATCAAACACATACACCGTTGGATCCTCTTCAACATTTAATAGCGTGTACTGAAACACCCCGCCGTTTTCAAATGCATTACCGGGCAATTCAGCCATAAACCTCGGTTTCAGCATTGAGAAATCAATCTGATATTTTCTGTACATCGGCGTGTCATTTTCTACTGTTTTGATCGGCAGCAGACCACCAGTGCTCTCCTGATACTGATCAACAGCAGATTGTACGCTTTCAATCTGTTCCTCATATGCGATTTCATTTCCCGCTCTTTCCTGAGAAGGGAACATACACCCAGTCAGCAGAACTGACAGCATAGCTAATGCGATCAGGCGTTTATACATATATACTACTCCCCCCGGATCAGGTTTCCATTGTAGGACCGCTCAAGACGACCCATAACATAATTAACCCTGCAAGTATCATAAAAACATATGCTGCAAATGCAGTAATAAATTTCAAAACTTTGTTTGATATTTTATATCGGCTAAAATAAATAATAATAATTGCCAGAAACATAAATCCCATTGAACCGAATGAAATCCACATCTTCGTTAAAGCATCCACTAAAGCTCACCCTTTCACAAAACGTGCCGTTACATTATAGCATAATAAATTGTCTTTCAATCGTTGTCATGAATAAGTTTCAGAAAAAGTTCATTCTTTCAGAAAATCGGGGGGTGATGATATATTCACATGAAAAAAACCGGGATTAATTCCCGGTTTTTTCATCCTGATCCTCTAATATATTGACCAGGTCTTCCATTTCGTGCGTCTTCACGCGTGCCATTAACTGGTCAACTGCTTCTTTTGGATGTACGCCTTCAAAGAGGACACGGTAAAGTGCAGACGTAATCGGCATAGACACCTGGTATTTATCAGCCAGCTGGTATGCAGCCTTTGTTGTTCTTACGCCCTCTACGACCATTCCCATACTTTCTAGTACCTCATCAAGCTTATGCCCCTTACCGAGCATATTACCGGCTCTCCAGTTTCTGGAATGAACACTTGTACATGTAACAATCAGATCACCCACACCAGTCAGCCCTGAAAACGTAAGGGGGTTCGCGCCCATTTTTGTACCGAGTCTCGCTATTTCTGCCAGCCCCCGGGTGATCAGGGCAGCTTTTGCATTATCTCCGTAGCCGAGTCCGTCAGTAATACCTGCAGCAAGCGCAATGATGTTCTTAAGAGCACCGCCAACTTCCACGCCAATGACGTCGGTATTAGTGTACACCCTGAAATGCTGATTCATAAACGCATCCTGCACCATTTCAGCAGCAGCAATATCATCTGAAGCAGCAGTTACAGTTGTAGGGTGTCTCTTCACAACCTCTTCTGCATGACTCGGGCCTGAAAGCACAACAAGGTCGGACATCGCCTCAGAATTTAAAGTTTCTTCAAGAATTTCAGAAATTCTTAAATGAGAATCGGGTTCTATCCCTTTACTCACATGAACTATGACCGCCGTTTTCCTGGAGACCATGTTTACTTTTTCTGCAACCTCACGCGTTGCTTTTGCAGGTACAGCAAATACAATCATGTCTGCATCCAAAACCGCTTCTTCAATATTTGGATAGGCAATGATGCTGTCAGAAAGCTGAACGCCTGGCAGGTATTTCTCGTTCATGTGGGATTCATTTATCTTTTCAGCCTGAGCTTCAGTATGAGTCCAGAGCTTTACCTGATGCCCGTTATCTGCTAATACCAGTGCCAGTGCAGTTCCCCAGCTTCCGGCTCCAAGCACGGCAATTTGAAGTTTTGCCATTTCAAACCCCTCCTCTGTCTTACTTTCTTGCTCTTGCTATCAGTCTGATCGGTGTCCCTTCGAAACCGAAAGCTTCTCTTATGCGGTTTTCAAGGAACCGCTCATAAGAAAAGTGCATTAACTCCGGTTCATTTACAAAGATAACGAATGTAGGCGGTTTGACTGCCACCTGAGTCGCATAAAATATCTTTAATCTTCTGCCGTGATCTGTTGGCGTCGGATTCATAGCCACAGCATCCATTACCACTTCGTTCAGGATACTTGACTGTACTCTCATTGAGTGATTTTCACTCGCCATATTGATGACAGGTAACAATGTGTGAATTCTCTTTTTCGTCAGTGCCGAGACAAAAACGACAGGTGCATAATCAAGGAACTGAAAATGCGCTCTGATCGACTTTTCGAACTTGTCCATCGTTTTCTCATCTTTTTCCACAGCATCCCATTTATTAACGACAATAATAACCGCTCTTCCCGCATCATGGGCATAACCTGCAATTTTCTTATCCTGATCAATGATTCCTTCTTCACCATCAATCAGCACAAGTACAACATCGGAACGTTCAATTGCACGCAGCGCACGCAGTACACTGTATTTTTCAGTCGACTCATACACTTTACCTTTTTTACGCATTCCGGCAGTATCAATAATGACATATTCCTGTCCATCATACTTATAAGGTGTATCAACTGCATCCCGCGTTGTTCCTGCTACATTACTTACGATTACACGATCTTCACCAAGCAGCGCGTTAACAAGCGATGATTTCCCTACGTTTGGTCTTCCGATTAAAGAGAATTTTATTACTTCGTCACCGTAATCTTCTGTTTCACGTTTGTCAAAATGTTCAGCAGCTGCATCCAGCAGATCTCCAAGTCCAAGCCCGTGAGAACCTGAAATTGGATACGGCTCACCGAAACCGAGAGAATAGAAATCATAAATCTGGTCTCTCATCTCAGGATTATCCACTTTATTGACAGCCAGCACGACAGGTTTATTTGATTTATATAAAATTTTCGCTACATGTTCATCAGCAGATGTAACACCTTCACGGCCATTTGTCATAAAAATAATGACATCAGCTTCATCTATTGCAACCTCAGCCTGTTGTCTGATCTGCTCTAAAAACGGCTCATCACCGATATCAATACCGCCAGTATCAATAATATTAAAATCATGGTTCAGCCATTCAGCTGAACTGTAAATACGATCTCTCGTAACACCTGGAGTATCTTCCACAATTGATACTCTTTCTCCTACAACTCTGTTAAAAATAGTGGATTTCCCTACATTTGGGCGACCAACTATCGCAACGACCGGCTTTGCTTTTGCCATGACGTTCACCCTTTCTACACACTTAATATAAGTGTACTTTCAATTTATTCGTTCTATACAGCCAAATCATTGTATCAGTAATTAATTTAATGCACAATGACCGGTCATACAAGTAAAAGCTGATTTCTTTTTAAGGAAATCAGCTTTTGTTGTTAAAAACATAAGAAAAAACCTTCAGGATCTTCTGCTGAGAAGTTCGGGATTTAAGCCCCTTACACTTAACCAGTGGTATAAGTCACCTTTTATCACGACAGGTACACGATGGAGATCAGCTACACTTTTACATCCGAGGGCTGTCATCATCATGATCAGGTCCTCCTGAAAATATTTTATTTCTTCAACTAACTGCTTTTCACCCTGTTCAGTTAATATTCTCAGAAATGATCCTGCAATCCCTGCTGCAGATGCACCGAGGATAAGGCTTTTTAATACATCTGAACTTTTATGTATTCCGCCCGATGCCAGTACGTCTTTGGAAGTTACACTGGCTGTCTCAAGAATAGATGCAGCAGTTGGTATACCCCAATCATTGAAAAATAGTTTTTTTCTTTCCTGTCTGTTATTTTCAATGCTTGAAAAATTAGTTCCGCCGTATCCGCCTGCATCAATTGCACGTATTGACGTTTTATCCAGTTTTTGTGCCGCCTCTCTGCTGATGCCAAAGCCGGTTTCTTTCACAATAACCGGAATTGGAAGTTCATCAGCAATACGTGCTATTCTCTCAAGTGCACCATTAAAAGAACGGTCACCTTCCGGCATTGCGAGTTCCTGTATGACATTCAGGTGTATCTGCAGTGCATCAGCTTCAATCATTTCTGCAGCTTCAACTGCCTGCGCAACCGTAGCTTCACTACCGATATTACCAAAAATCAACCCATCAGGATTTTCTTTTCTAACAACCTGATACGTATGTCGCTCCTGTCTGTCTTTAATCGCAGACATTTGAGACCCGACTGATAATGCAATCCCCGTATCTTTTGCAGCTCTTGCAAGTGCCGCGTTAATTTCTGAAGTCTTCTCTCCGCCTCCGCCAGTCATAGCGTTGATAAAAAAAGGCGAACTCAATAAAAGTCCGCCTACTTCAGAGTGAAGAGAAACTTCATCGACAGCGGTATCAGGCAGACTTTGATGAACAATCATGAGTTCATCAAAACCTGTCATCCCCGATTGTCTGTCAGATAAAGCATATTGAATATGATCCAGTTTTCTTTTCGCTCTGCTCACATTATTCACCTAATTACTTATCATTATTTAAATCTTTTAATTTGTCACCAATCATTTCACCCAGCTGGAAACCGGATGACTCTTCCGGCATTTCATAGCTTTGAGAAGAAGAACCTTTATCTTCTTTCAGCTCTTTAATTGATAATGAAAGCCTCTGATCGTTTACATTCACATCAAGGACTTTCACCTGTACCTCTTCGCCTTCTGACAATACCTCATGCGGCGTACCAATATGCTGATGCGAGATTTGTGAAATGTGCACAAGCCCTTCTACACCCGGGAACACTTCAACAAATGCACCATAGGATACCAGTCGTCTCACTTTACCATCAAGCACAGCACCTCTTGGGGCTTTTTCTTCGATATCAGACCATGGTCCAGGCAGCGTTTCCTTAATTGATAAAGAAATTCTTTCATTATCACGGTCAACTGAAAGGACTTTCACCTGCACCTTCTGCCCTTCTTCGACAACATCAGATGGCTTTTCCACATGCTGATGTGAAAGCTGGGAGATATGAACCAGTCCGTCAACACCACCAATATCAACAAAAGCACCGAAGTCAGTTATACGCTGAACTGTACCGTCAAGAACATCATCAGCCTGGATTTTCTCAAGCAGTTCTTTTTTCTTTTCCGCTTTTTCACCTTCAATAACAGCACGGTGAGACAGGATCAGTCTGTTCTTTTCTTCGTCCAGCTCTACAATTTTAAATGTAAGGGATTTCCCTCTATAGTCTTCGAAATCTTCAACATAATAATCTTCCACGAGAGAAGCCGGCACGAATCCTCTTACACCAAGGTCCACGACAAGTCCGCCTTTTACGACGTCTTTTACCTCAGCTTCAAATACTTCTTCAGATTCATATCTGCGCTTCATTTCTTCCCATGCTTTTTCTGCTTCTACTTTACGTTTTGAAAGTACGAGCAATTCTTCTTCAACCTTTGTAACGACCAGGTCAAGCTCGTCTCCCTCTTTCACAACGTCAGAGGCTTTTTCTACATGGAGGCTCGAAAGTTCTGAAATCGGAATAATACCGTCTATCTTGCTGTCTTTAACATCCACAAGAACCTGTTTTTCCTCCACCTTGGTTACAGTACCGGTAACCCGATCTCCTACCTCTAATGAGTTTACTTCGATGTTGTTCATATCCTCTGTCATATGTACTCCTCCTTAATCCAAGACTGCTGAAATTGACTTAAATGTGAAAAAATTCACAGTTTAATGTTAAATTCAGAATATACTACTAACTTCTAATAAATAGCCCTGTTTGTCAAGCGAGAACTTTTAGCGATGATTGTCGGAAAGTGTTTTGATCTCATTCATAATGATATCTGTTACTTCTGCAGCAGATGCTTTTCTTTCTTTTAATTCGGCCATATTAATCGGTTTTCCGTACACTACTTTTAACCGTTTGGAAATTTTGTATGGTCCGATAATTGCGCACGGCACGACAGCTGCATCTGATCTTAATGCAAAAAATCCTGCTCCCGCCAGCCCTTTACCTATAACCCCGTCCTTACTTCTGGTTCCTTCAGGAAACAATCCGACAACATTACCTTCTTTTAACTGGCTTAAACCTTTTCTCAGCGCTTCACGGTCACTCATCCCTCTTTTAACTGGAAATGCGTTGAGGTTCGGAAGGAGCTTTTTTAAAACCGGCATTTTGAACAGTTCTTCTTTTGCCATGAACGAAACAGGACGCGGTGATGTAATACCTACCACCGGTGGATCAAGAACGTTAATGTGATTGGCGCATATTAATACGCCACCTTCTTCAGGTATATGTTCTTTACCCACAATACGTATTCTGTAAGCAGGTGTAAGCACAGATTTTACCAATCCTTTTGCGAATCCGTATAAGTTCATGATGTTGCCCCCCGTTCAGCCGCTATCTCTGTCACTTTATTAACAACGTCTGTGATTGACATATGTGTTGTATCCAGCTCGATTGCGTCATCTGCTTTTACAAGAGGGGATACTGCTCTTGTGGAATCTATGTGATCACGCTTTTCAATTTCAGCTTTAAGTTCCTGAAAGTCTGATTCGATTCCCTGTTTTTTGTGTTCTTCAAATCGTCTTCTTGCACGTTCCTCGGCAGTTGCAGACATGAAGACTTTTAATTCTGCATCCGGTATCACGGCGGTTCCGATATCACGGCCATCCATTACGATGCCGCCGTTTTGAACCAGCTCCTGCTGTCTTTTAACCATTTCACTTCTAACCAGCTGATGAAGCGCAACATCAGAAACATTTTTGGTTACTTCCTGCTGTCTGATTTCTGACGTAACTTCATGTCCATCCAAAAAGACCAGCTGACCTTCTTTACCCGGTTTCAGCTCTATTACTGTATTCATTAAAAGATCGTATAATTCCTGCTCATTTTTTGGATTAATATGATTTTTAATTGCTTTATAAGTAAGGGTCCGGTACATTGCACCCGTATCTATATAAATGAAACCTAATTTTTCAGCAATTTTTTTAGCAGCTGTGCTTTTTCCGGCAGCTGCCGGTCCATCAAGTGCTATGCGGATATTTTTGATATTATTCACTGGCCATTCTCCTCAATCTAATATAATCTCGATTATTGTATCATATCATGGGATTTCTCAGATAATTGAACGCATAAAAAGCGCCCATTTCAGCCAAATTTGCTAAAATGGGCGCCGGACATTTATTTTTCTTTCATTTTCAGCTGACATTCGAAGGTATACCTCAGTAGAAGCTGCCTTTCAAGAGCAGTGAGATCTTTAAACTTGACCATTCCAATCTCAACACGGTCTATCATTTTAGTTCGTGTTATCTCTCCTGACACTTTTAAATACTGCGTCTCTCCATTTCTCATAGGGAGAACTAAAAACAGTTCGATCAGGTCTCCTTTTTTTATACTCATACCATTTTTCATAATAAACGACAGTCCGCCTGCACTGATATCTTCTGTAACTGTATGGTATTTTGCAGCCCCCGTTCTGAGTGCAACATCAATAGAGGTATTGACCCTTACAAACTGTCTTCGCTGTACCTTGATCAAATCCTTTTCCCCGGGTTTATCAAGCAGGATCATTGGGATATTTGCATTCTTCCTGCCTTTAACTTCAGTCTCAAAAGAATACGCATCATTGTTTTCATTTGTATAGCTGATTCTTAATTGCATACCATCAATCAGAAAAACTGTTTTATTTGTTGTCATATTAATCGGATAATCAATATAAAGCTTTCCTCCGCTCACTTCTACAAGCCTGCTTTTATATTTGTCATTTTGTGAAGCATGCATCGGTTCAATCGTTAATACAGTTCCAATTTTCATCAGATACACCCACCTAAACTACGCTATATAGGTATTATCTCATGGAACGGTACTTTTTCAATTCCTTTTTCAGTAAAAATAATTTACAGCTTTTCTACTTTTTCTTCCTGGCCATTTATCGCATTGATATAAATACGGAAGGTCTCATCGTTTGTGATACCGGTAAACTCATAACAAAGCACATGCTCATCAAATTCATTCCTGATCAGCGTTAATCTGGTTTCACCGTTTTCAAATTCTGAATGCAGCAGTGAAAGAGCTTCGTCTTCTGTCAGTTCGGCTTCAGGAACTTTAATATCACCATGACCCGCCCAGTAATCGTAGCCGGTAAAGCCGAGAATCTCACCATCATCAAGTGCAACTTTTAAATATACTGAATCATCGAGTACCCAAACGTCCTTTTCTTCAAGGTATCTGGAAAAAGTCAGAGAGGCACTGTTATCAGTCTGCTGACCTTTCTCAAGCTTCAGATCGTTCAGCTGATTACGCTGAAGAAATTTTTCAGCTTCAGTCACTGCTTCATTCAGGCTGAGTGCTGCAGATGGGATCTCCCTGTCTTTAATCATATACAACGGGTACCCTCCTTTTAACGAAAGGTCCATTGAAAAAGAGGAGTCAGAATCTCTCACTGTGATAAACGGGTAAGACGATCCTTCCATACTTTGTGAAACAACTGGATCATTCAACTGATTACCTGAGAACTTTTCAGCAATGCCGGGTGCAGCTGACTGATCAATTCTCTCCCCTGCTAAATGCTGAAGCTGCCTTCTGCGCTCTGAAGCAGTTTCCTGCTCCGTTGGCGCGAAGGTCTCAGAGGCATATCCCTTTACCGCTCCATCCACCTTTGCAAAACCGTCCACTACCGGCTGTGCTTTTACGTCACCTGTAGCCATCAGCTCCTCAAGATCCAGCCAGGTGAGTTCTTCTTCAAGAATTCTGCTCTGAATGCTTCTTAATTCGTTTTGAATATCTGCGGACTGGCTATACAGCTGCTCGAGTTTTTCATATTCGCTATCTGTCAAAGGCTCTGAAGAGAGATCTCTGACTGATGTCCTGTAACTGAATTCACCAATTTTCATCAGGAATTTTTCCATTTCACTGAAAGGCAGAATACCTAAAGGCAGCTGACCGATATCAGAATGGATCATGGACGTTAATCTCCAGACTTCAGTGAGCGCGGGAGATAACGTCCTGCCCCCATTCATAGCGAGCGTTGAACCGATCTCATCATGAAGTAAGTCCATCTGAAAGGTCATCTCATGGAAAGCACGCTGATACTGATTCTCCATATGGTTTTGCAGGGCATTTGCCTGACCTTTTTGATAAGCTGCAAAAGCTGCTGCTGAAAATGCACACAAAAATAAAGCAATAAGTATTGTTTTTTTCCAGTTCATTTTTCATTCTCCTTAATTTATAGGCAGAAAATATGCTCACCAATCTTTTTGATTTGCGGTCTTGTCCATATCCATTTACTGGTAGCTGTAACCGGATTAAAATAATACAAAGCATTTTCAGAAGGATCCCAGCCATTAATTGCATCCATTACAGCACGTCTTGCCTGTTCATTCGGTGTCAGCCAGATTTGACCATCCGCTACTGCAGTAAACGCAAGCGGTTCGAAAATCACACCTGAAACTGTGTTAGGAAAAGCCTCATCCTCAATTCTGTTTAAGATCACCGCGGCAACTGCCACCTGCCCTTCATATGGCTCTCCTCTCGCTTCTCCATACACTGCATTCGACATCAGTTTGATATCATTTTCTGAATACCCATTTGGTAATTTTAATTTTTTGGACACTGTTTCTGATTTCACCTGGTTTTCTAAAGGTGTCCCGCCGTAGTGAGTGAATTTAACCCCTCTATTCAGGTTATTCCGGACAAAAGATTCATTGTATTCACTCGCATTCACCAGTTTTCTTCTAGTTTCCGGACCGGCAAGACCATCCACTTCCATCCCGTAGTCATTCTGAAAATTTCTCAACGCCCAGTAAGTTCCCCAGCCGAAATCCCCATCAATCTGACCTTTGTAATAGCCTATATACTGCAGCCGGGACTGAAGCTCAATGACATCATCTCCAAAAGCTCCTTTTTGAATCACCTGTCCGCTAAAGGCATCAGTGTAAGATGCATTGCCAAATAGAATCGAAAAAGCAACAATCACCAGACAAACTTTTTTCCTCATACAGATCCCTCCTGTCAAACTTAATAATATTAATCTGAACAAATTCGGGTAATCTATACAGGTAAAGTTTTTGATTGATTGAAGTACAATCATTTCAAATCCGATCTGTTGATGAAAAACAAAAAACCTGAGACAACGGTGTCTCAGGTCCTTAACTTACATTTAACTGACTGGTTCATTACTTGATGCTATGCTTCAACCCTTCAAAAACTATGTCATTCTGGTTTTATGGTGCGCATCTGTCAGGATATGAGCTTTTTTTACTTTCCATAAGCCCAGCCACCACAGAAACAGCATGAATGGCACCATATAATAGAGCCAGTTACGGCTGCTCATCAGAATAAAATCATATGTGGAGTGAAGCAGAATCGGCAGCAATAGTGAAACCAGTATAAACATTTTTTTATTGATGTGAAACTTCGCTTTTCCTATGTAGTAGCCCATTACCACGCCAAACAAAGCATGGCTTGAGACTGGCAGCAGCGCTCTTCCTACCGCAGTTTCAAGACCGTAAACTGCAAGGTATAATACATTTTCAAGCGTTGCAAAGCCAAGTGAAACTGCTGCGCCATAGACAATTCCGTCATACGGTTCATCAAATTCAACAAGATGAAAAATGAAAAAATATAAAATAAACCATTTAAAAAACTCTTCTAACAAACCATATGTTAAAAAAGACTGCAGTATCATATTTGAAAAATCTGTTTCCACTTCAATGACATATTGCAAAAACATCACAGGAAACGTTACAGCAACCCCTAATATGAAAGCCCTGAACACGACTCTGATCGGCTCAGTGTCATATTGATCTCTCAAATAAAAGTAACTCAGAAGTGCAAGTCCCGGTGCTATCGCAGCTGAAATAAGAGCGATCATGCTGTTGCCTCTTTTCAATCTGTTTTTCTCATCGTATCATGGAAAAGAATTGATTTACACAAATAACTTTTTAGGAGCGATAAAATGTCGAAAAAAACATTATTGCTTATACATACCGGCGGAACAATTTCAATGTCAGAAGATGAATCAGGCGCAGTTAAACCTGAGGGTGATAATCCATTAATGAGACATACGCCAAATCTGAATGATTATGCTGATTTTATTGTAGAAACACCCTTTACGCTGCCGTCACCCCACATTACACCGGACCATATGCTTGAGTTGAAAAAGCTCATTGAAAAGTATTACCTCGAGCAGGGAATTCACGGCGCTGTGATCACACATGGTACAGATACCCTGGAAGAAACAGCTTATTTTCTTGACCTGACACTCAGACTCTCTATTCCGATCGTTGTTACAGGCGCAATGAGGTCTTCAAATGAAATCGGTTCTGATGGTCTTTATAATCTGATCAGCGCTGTCAGGGTAGCTACTTGTGATGAGGCATTTGGCAAAGGGGTTCTAGTCGTGCTGAATGATGAAATCCATACGGCTGTGAACGTAACAAAAACCCATTCAAGTAATGTGTCGACTTTCCAGAGTCCGCAGTACGGGCCAATTGGAATTGTGACAAAAGGGGGCGTAAGGTTTCATCACACGCCTAAATTAGATCTGAAGTATTCCATTTCAGCTTTAAGTAAAAATGTAGCGATCATTAAAGCTTATGCGGGAATGGACTCAAGGCTGCTTAGTGCGCTTGCAGACCTGAATTTTGATGGGGTTATCATTGAAGCACTCGGACAGGGCAACCTGCCTCCTGAAACTGTTAAAGGGATTGAGGATTTAATCGTTAAAAATATTCCTGTCGTTCTGGTATCCAGATGCTTTAACGGCATCACACAGGACGTATACGGTTATGAAGGGGGCGGACGTCAGCTGAAACAAAAAGGAGTCATTTTTTCAAATGGATTGAATGGTCAAAAAGCGAGATTAAAACTGATGGTCGGTCTTTCCCAGTCAGACAATCCTGATTATATTGCATCGATGTTTAAATAATTCCATCAGGGAAATAGCAAAAGGAAGCTGAATTCAGCTTCCTTTTTGGCTTATTGCATCTGCGATTTGTTTTCCGTGAAACCTGCCATTTTCGATAAAAATCTCATTTGCATTATTTCCGGCTGCAATTACTCCTGCAATATAAATTCCTTCCACATTTGTCTCCATTGTTTCAGGGTTAAAGAGCGGACGGCCTGTATCATAATCTATATCAACGCCCATTGCTTCAATAAAAGAGTGGTCTGGGTGATAGCCGATCATCGCAAAGACAATATCGTTTTTAATCGATATGTCTTGGAAGCCGTCTGTATAGATCAGCTCCTGATGAGTAATTTCTTTTATTTCCGCATTAAATATCATGTTAATGGAACCATTCTTAACTAATGCTTCAAATTCCGGCAGAATCCATGGCTTAATGCTCTGTGAATACTCACTGCCTCTGTACAGCACTGTTACTCTGGCCCCTGCCTTTTGGAGTTCAATTGCAGCGTCAACCGCTGAATTCTTCCCGCCAATCACTGCCACATCCAGATCAAAGTAAGGATGCGCCTCTTTGAAATAGTGATGGACTTTATCCAGATCCGCTCCGGGGCAGGTCAGCTTATTCGGATGATCATAATAACCCGTTGCGACAATTACTTGTTCTGTGGAATAAAGCTCTTTATCTGTCTGGATTAAAAATAAATCATCCTGCTTTGTGACATTTTCCACTTTTTCAAAGCGGTTAATTCTTAACTGATGTCTTGATGCTACTTCTCTATAATAGACTAAAGCCTGATTCCTTTTGGGTTTATGCTGTTCAATGATAAAAGGGACATTCCCTATTTCAAGCTTTTCACTGGACGAAAAAAAAGTCTGATGTGTCGGATAGTGATAAATGGCGTTTACAATATTCCCTTTTTCAATGATTAACGGATTGATTCCTTTATTTTTAAGCTCTATCGCAGCCGAGAGACCACACGGACCTCCGCCAATGACGATTACCTCTTCATTCTTCACTCTATTCACTCCTCGATACTAACCGGCCTTTCCGGTTATTTAAAAAACTCCTATTTTATCATAATAGGAGTTTTTACGGTCCGATACAATTAATTTGCCGACATATTCAGTGATTTACTGATCCAGTCCTCCCAGTCCTCTTTGTTAAGACCGACCAGATTTTTTTCGAACCCTTTTCTTTCCTCTTCGCTCATCATATTTACAGCATGCCCGCCTAATCCGATTGCCAGATCCTTGTATTCTGCCTGAAGTTCTTTAATCAGATCTTTGGCTCTTGATAAATTCGCTTTCAAGGTGCATGACATAAACAGGAATTTAGGTTCAACAGTATCAAGTACTGTTTGAATATCCCCTTCTTTAATACTTGAACCGAGGTAGATGACATTAAAGCCTTTCCTGCGGATATAGAGCGTAAATATTAATAATCCCAGCTCATGCCACTCTCCCGGCGAACAGACAGCAACCACTTTTGGCAGGAAATTATTCTGCGGGAATGAATGCATTAAAATCCCGATCCTTGATCTTAAAATAGATGTTGCAAAATGCTCGTGAGCGGTGGTGATCCTTCCTTCTTCCCAAAGGAGACCGATCTTGATTAATATACTACCCAGAATATCAACCAGCACTTTATCTACTGTGTACAATGAAAAGGCTTCATTAATCAGATCATGCGCTTTGCTCTCATCAAATTTCATTAATGCGTTGAGTAAGTCTTCTCTTAATACCGTCAGCTGATTTTCATTTTGATCACCTGATACGAACTGTTCATGTTCCTGTTCAGAGAGTGCGACAGCCTGACTAATCGTAAAACCAGCGTTTACCTTTGATACCAGCCATTTCAGTTTTCTGATATGTTCGTCTGTATATAGCCTGTGTCCCGACTCATTGCGGACAGGAGCAATCATCTGGTACCGTCTTTCCCAGGCTCTGAGCGTACCAGGTTGTATACCAAGCATATGAGACACAGCTTTTATATTATATTTTCCTTCATCAGCTTTCATGGCCAACCTCCTGCTTCAGACTGTTTGATACCTAATTATATATTCATTATACAAAGATGTAAAATTTGTATAGGTTTTTTATAACAGTCTTAACAGATGTGGATCAGATGAACCTCAGATTTTGCACCTAGCCGCATAGGCAGAAGCGTTGTCCCGTATCCATTACTGATTAGCTGTGTGTAGTGATGATGCTTGATGACCCTTCCTTTTTCATAGGGCCCGAAACCAAAAATTCTGATTTGTCCTCCATGAGTGTGGCCGCATAATATCAGCTTTGTCTGATTCTGATAAGGCGTATGCATTAATTTACCGGTTACTCTCGGATCGTGACTTAAAAGGATTACCTCTTCATGTTCAATGCCGCTGAAGGTTTTATCAAGATCATCTTTGAGATAATTAATATCTCCAATTCCTGCTAAAACAATGTGATTATGATTTTCTAATACGGCTGAGTCATTTTCCAGAATCCTGATGCCTTCGTTTTTCAGAATAGAGATTAGTTGTTCTTTATCAATTTCTTCGTCGTTATTACCGAATACAAAGTATGCTTCTCCTGCGTTGGAAAGAAGTGCTGCATTTCGCTTTACCCTCTCAAATGGCACCCCTTTTTCAGTAATATCCCCGCCGATCAGCACCAGATCAACTTCCGGTAATGAGGAAAACCAGCCAGCATTTATTTTCCTGCGGTGGATATCAGATATGAATAAAATTTTTAATGGGTTATACATGGGCGTCTCTCTTAATTTTATTTCATGTGTGACCAGGTTGTTCTCAAATGCCCTTTTGATCATATACAAAACCATCGAGATACAGAAAACAATTCCTGCATATAAATACTTCATTTTTTCCTCCTGTATTGCGGAACTTATCGCATTTCACAAAAACCATTATATATGAATCACTTATGGGTTCCGAGCTTCCACTCATTTTCGGGGTGAATGAACCCGATCACGCTTTTACAGCATTCAACGCTGTGAACACTGCATTCAACCCGGGCGTATCGCTGCGCCGTTCTGCTTACCAGCTACCCCGATTGAATACAAACTGCATTCAAGTTCCCCACACCCTTAATGCCCTTAGGTCACAGGCTTTTAGTTTCTTAAATGCATCAAGCGGGGCTGGTGCAGCATTCATTTTCGGGGTGAATGCACCCGATCACGCTTTCACAGCATTCAACACCGTGAACACTGCACTCAACCCGGGCGTATCGCTACGCCGATTCACTCTCCACCTTCCCCGACCGAAACCTCACTGCCTTCAACCTCCACTCACCCTTCATCCCCTCAGGTAGCATGCTTTTAATTTTCTCAAAGGCTTCAAGCGGTGATGGTCTTCACTCATTTCCGGAGAGACTGCACCCGAGTTCCCACGCCATTCCCGTAAAACTTAACGCTTCTTTTTATTTTTTTCAAATTCACTTATTGGCTGTGATTATATTGATCTTAAACTAAAAAATAAAATCATTTCCCCTTAGACAGGAGAAATGATTTTATGTCAATCTTCTTTAATATCAAGAATTCTGAATCCGGATTTCTCTAGTTTCTTCAAGAACTTATCCAGGTTGTCTTTCTTTTCTATCTTAAGAACGATTCTTCTGACCAGTTTATCCGTTTCGTCGAATGTCACAAGTGAGATAACAGATTCGTGGAACTGCTGAATGATCTCAGCGAGTCTTGAAATTCTTCCTTCTGTTTCAACTGATGTAAACGCAATGCGAACACCTTCTTTATGCATACCGAATGCGCTTTTGAACTGGTTAAACACGTCATACCTTGTGACGATCCCCTTAAACCGTCTCTCTGCATCAACGACTGACATCAGAGGAAAATCATTCAGCTGGTATAACGTCGTTTCAAAGATTTCATCACCCTGTAAAAAGTTATCCTGATGAGTGAGGATATCTCCTGCTTTTTTAGATGCGTAAAACGCTTCTTTAGACAGTCCGGATTTAAAGAAATCCTGATAAATATGATACCTTGTTGTTACGCCTTCATATGTATCACCATTTAGAACTGGCAGCGCATCCACTTCTTTTTCCTCCAGCAGGTTGATTACTTGCTCAATCGACTCATCTGATTGAACTGTATAGCATTTTGCCGCTGGTACCATTGCACTTTTTACGAACATTTCATTCACCCCAATTGATTAATAACAGCAAGGCTGTTTGTTTAATCATTCTATAAAGAACAACTAAAACCCTTTATCCATTTATGGAAGCTGTAAAACCTGACCGACATAAATCTCATTGTCCCCGAGGTTATTTAACTGCCTAAGCTGCTCTACGCCGTCAGGTCCAAGGCCATAGTTGACTGAGATTCTGTATAACGTCTCACTTGCCTGAACAGTATGTGTTGAGCCGGATGACTGCTCTGTTTCTATTTCTTCCTGAACTTCCTCTTCTTCTACGGGCTGTTCAACTGGTTCCTCTACCGGTTGTTCCTCAGGAGTATCAGCCGGTTCTGCCGGTTCCTCCTGAACTTCTTCAGCAGGCTCCTCAGCAGCACTTACTTCTTCTTCAGCTTCTTCATCATTTGAGACACCTGCAAGTACAGGCTCCGCCTTATCGCTCAGCGCTGTTTCTCTATTTTTTTCAATCTGAAATTCATTCGAGTTTTCAAGTGTGGCATTTGTAAGTCCGGAATCATTGTTCGAGAAGAAAAAGATAGATACCAACACCACTGTTAAAGGCAGCAACACAAATGATGCCAGTAAAAGTCCGATTAATGGAAATGGTTTTTTGCTGGATTTCTTTTCCTCTCTTTTCTTTCCATGCAGTTCCAGTCTCGATGTTGCTTCTTCCTGATTCGCTTGACTGTCTGCTGTTTTAGCAGCCAATAATTCTTTCCGGTCTTTTTCAGCCCGGTCTCTGTAAGGATCTCTTTTCATATTAAACCCCTTCTTTATTGGAATAATGAATATAAATACCTAATATATAGTCTATTATAAAGTGAATTATGAAAACTGACCATAGACTTTCGGTATATTCATACACATATCCCAAAAGAAAACTTAAAATAGTAACATTTATCAGCAAATAAATGTTTTTCAAGTATCTGACATGTACTGCGATAAAAATCAGACTGGCGGGAATGAAACCGATCTGTGTTTGTATAACACCCCGGAATAAAAGTTCTTCACTGAACGCAATCAGCAGGGTGATCAAAAGAATCTGCTGTGGCTTTAAACACTGAAAAAGCTGCTGATTGATACCGCCATCATCAAAAGCTTTTTCCGGCAGCAGCTTCATCAGGATCAGATCAGCTGCCACACACGCTAACCCTGCAGCCAGGCCAATGATGACGACCGTAAAGTTAATCGAAAACAGCGAAAAGAACTGCTCAGGACTATCAAACAGAAGTATCGCAAGCACTGCTGCGACTGATAAAATCAGCAGCTGTGTATAAATGACAGCACGTTTTAAAACATGGCAGGGATAAATCACGTTACTGGACATCAGTACCCCCGTTTAACAGCAGACTTAACTTTTCTTTCCAGTGGTACTGTATAAATTCTTTCGTTTCATTTTGATGCCGGATATTTTCCAGCCCGCATCTATCACAACACTGATTTTGTTCGTACATCAGTTTTTCATCGAAAAAGCTGAGTAATTTTTCCCGTCTGCAGCCCTCGGTTTCAATAAAGCTTTTCATATCCAGTACTTTTCTGCGCTTACTGACTACTCTTTCCTCGAGAATGCGCTCAACTTCCTCTGCCCACCCCGCACTTCTTATATGTTCTGCATAATAGCCCAGCACTCTTAATTGAGTATCAGACAGCATCAGGTCCTGTTGAATCAAATCAAGAGATTTACCTGTTCTGAATGATGAATAAAATCCTTCAATCTGGGAGAGATCCGGTTTTTCGAGTTCAGAAAGCTGCAGCGGTATGGCAACATCATTTTCACTGTACAGCAGGATTGAATGTGCCTGATCACCGTCCCTTCCAGCCCTTCCGATTTCCTGTAGAAAGTTCTCGATTGAAGAAGGCATATGAAAGTGAATGACCGTCCTGATATTTTCTTTATTAATCCCCATGCCAAAAGCATTTGTTGCAAAGATCCAGTCCAGTTGACCTGTGATAAATTGCTGTTGGATCAGTATCCTCTGGTCTGTTTCTACATCTCCGTGATAAACTGCGGATCGGATTCCTATCTCCCCGGCTTTCGCCTGAAGCTCTTCAGCTTTCTTTTTACTGGAAAAAAACACAATCCCCGGTGCCTTTTGAGAAGAGATTTCCTGCAGCAGTCTGCTTTCCTTTTCATCCATACTTGAAAGTTTAATAACTTCAAGTGCAATATTGGGACGGTTGACTGAAAATACCCATTCTTTCCATTCATTTAACCCCAGTTTATCAGCAATATCTCGTCTGATTTCTTCAGTAGCAGTGGCCGTCAGTGCAAGGGTGCATGGATTTCCCAGTGCCTGTCTGAATGCATCGAGTTTTAAATAATCCGGTCTAAAGTCAGGTCCCCACTGGGATATGCAGTGTGCTTCATCCACAACGAGCAGTCCGACGCCAATTTCCTTCAGTTTCTTAAGCACTTCATGTGAAGTCAGCATCTCAGGTGATAAAAAGATAAACCTGAAAGCTTCAAGGCTTTGAATTAAGTATTTCTTTTCGCTGAACGACAAAAATGAATTGATGGCTGCTGCTCTTTTCTCTCCTCTCAGCTTGATCTGGTCCACCTGGTCCTGCATCAGCGACAGCAAAGGAGATATGATTAACACCCTTTCATTGTTTACATAAGAAGGATATTGATAACAAAGGCTTTTTCCGGTTCCGGTTGGCAGCATAGCAATGGTGTCCTGTTTATTCAGGACGGTCTGAATGATTTCTTTCTGTCCTGTACGGAATGAGGTATATCCAAATTGTTTTTCAAGTAACGCTTCCACACCTGTTCCCCCCTTTCCGCTTTAGCAAGTACCAGTCTGATTTGAAAGTAGTCGGCTTCCGGCAGCTGATCTTTAATGTATTTTAAACGGTTACTTTTTCCGTGCAGCTCTTTTATTTTATTGATCAGTGTCTCCGTCACATATGAATCAATAGAAAAATGCTTGTCTAACAAGGCAATTTCAAGTATATGATCTTCAATTGTGCTTCTCTTCAAATGTCTGATTGTAGCAATTTGATCGATCGGGACATTTTTAAGAACATATTTATAGGTTTCTTCTGTTGATTTGGTAAACGGAATTGTTTCAGGTTTGTTCAAATTCATACATTCAGATAACACCGGAAACCGGCTGTGATCATTTTCCACAACACTGAACAAAAAATGCAGAGCATTGATAAACCTTGTATAAATCTCATCAGCCCCGCAATTGAATTGATCTGCAAGCTGTCTGTTCGTATAGCCAACCTGCCTGTATCCTGACAACTGCTGAACAATGATCTCCGGAGAATCCGGAAAATCATTCATTTCAAGAAGGTCTGTTAATTCGCGGTACAGTTCACCGGTAAAGTCTTTTAACCGGTGTCTGTTATGATTAATCGTATGTTTGACCCATTGCTGAATATGTAAATCACGATTCACCGGAATAAACTGAACATGATGGTGGATCAGGTTTGAAGCCGTCTGAATCAGTAAGGTTAACCGTCTCCAGAATATGAGTGTAATGTCGTGATATTTCCATCCATTTAGATAAAGTGGGTAGGGGTGTTCCGAGAAAAATTCCGTAAGCTCATTTCTTCCTTTACTTGTCAGTCTGTATTTTAAATCCTCGTGCTCTGCTACCAGGCCTTCGCTTGAATAACAGGCAATTCTCTGATCATAATATGACCTTTTCATTGATCGGTAAAGTTGAAATAAGGGGGAGATCCCATATAGCTGGGCATCCTGTATGGTCTGGGAAGTTTTTTTCCCTTTCAGGAGATGATAGATTGAGGATTGTGTTCTTTCGCCGTTTACAATATCAAGCCCTGTAAGTACGATTGCATCCAGATAATTCATGCAAATTCTCCTTCATACTAGTGGTAAATCCATATTAACACTCAGCCGTCACCATTCAACAGTTTTCTTTCTTTTAAGATGGGTAATATGAAATTAAGTACCCTTCAGTATTGAAAATCAATACACGTACGAGTAAAATAAGGAATGGACATTTTCACAGTACTTAAATGCTTGAACAAGGAGGTAATCCAATTGGCTAAATATACGATCGTAGATAAAGATACATGTATTGCATGTGGTGCATGCGGCGCTGCAGCTCCTGACATTTATGATTACGATGATGAGGGCATCGCTTTTGTTGTTCTTGATGACAATGAAGGAACAGTAGAGGTGCCGGAAGTGCTTTATGATGATATGCTTGACGCTTTTGAAGGCTGCCCGACTGATTCAATCAAAGTGTCAGATGAGCCGTTTGATGGCGATGCATTAAAATACGAGTAACGACTCCCGGAGAAAAAGTTCATCTGGATAGAGAGCTGTTTTCTGGCGTAACAAATGTAAGAGCCCGGGATATTCCCCGGGCTCTTTTTTTATTGCAGATATGCGATATTACCGCCAATCGGTACACTTACAGGCTCATTGAAGTTATATCCTTCAAGAAAACCATCTTCAAGACCCTCAAACCGGACTGCATTGATTGAAAAAGATTCGGCAGTCAGCAGAATAGATTCTATCAGCTGTTTTCTTTCCTCCCGGGTTAATTCACTGAGCTCGCCTTCAAATGAAATGGTCATTTCCGTGTCAGACAGTTCGTAATTGACGTCTACATTTTCAGGTACAGGTGATTCGTACTGATCATTTGGAACCTGTTCTTCAATTGCAGTCAGTGCTTCCCCAACTGAATTGTACTGATCATAGCTTTTGGCGTAATAGTAGCTGCCATCCTCATTTTCATATAAGTAAAAACCTTTATTATCTTTATTTAGCGGGAAGGATTCCACCTGTCCGAACTCTCCCACTTCAGCCGTTTCATTATTTTCATTAATGATTCTGAACTGACTGTAATCTGAACCAAATGTTTCAGTCAGCACATCAATCAGAATCGTTGGTGAAGCGCCATCCGTTTTTTCCTCCAGACTGTTAATCATACCTGTAAGCATATTATCTTCTTCGACCATACTTTGACTGACGGGATGATAGTCCACAAAACCAAAAGAGGCTTCATCAATTTTGTCTGCCCACTGCTCATACAGAGCTAATGCGGACTGATTTTCATCGCTGCCCGGTACAACAATTGTAAACGGGATCACATAAGCATCATTTGTTACCAGTCCCGCTTCAAAATACTGATTTCCACCAAGGTCCTCTCTAAAGAGAATACCTTCACCATCGTCGATTGTGACAGTCTGTAACTCCGCCTCCTCTTCATTTGCAGGTTCCTGTTCTTCTTCTGCGGCAGCTTCACTGGTCTCTGCAGTTTCTTCACTTTCCCGTTCAGCGGGTTCAAATACTTCCGTGTTCTGACTCTCAGTGGATTCCTCAGCTGACTCTTCTACTGGTAAATCTTCTACTGATGAATCTTCAGTGGATTCCTCTGTAAATGGAAGTGCTGTGTCAGAGGCTGACTGCTCTTCGGAAGGAGTATCCTGATTAAACAGTCCAGGCCCAAGTATGATCATTAAAGCAGCAGCTGCTGTCCCTGCTGCTGCAGGCATCCATGGAAAAGGTTTAACTTTTCTTTGTCTTAATTTCACATGCTGATAAATATCTTCGGGCTGAAGCCGGTTTTTAATCACAGGCATATTTTTTAATTGCTTTTCTATTTCCTGATCCGTCCATTTTTGCTTCGTCATTTTACTCCCTCCTCTTCCTCTGACATGAGTTCTTTCAGCTTTTTAATCGCTCTGTGCTGAGTCGTTTTCACTTTACCTTCAGACCACCCGAGCACTTCAGCGGTTTCGCTGATATTTAAATCCTGAATGTATCTTGTAATGATGACCATTTTCTGATCAGTGGTGCAGTAGTCCAGACAGGCATAAAGCTTCTTCACCTGTTCATTTTGTTCTGCTAATTCTTCGGGCAGGCGTTCGCTTCCGGCAATTTCACGCTCACCCCAGTCAAAATGATCCATCACACGCTTCCGGATTGTTTTTTGCTTTCTGAAATAGTCAATCGTAACATTTTTCGCAATAGAGAATAACCAGGTTTTTTCTGAGCTTTTACCTTCAAAGCGGTGATAGGAATTCATGACTTTAATAAACACTTCCTGAAGCAGATCCTCAGCAGTATCTCTATTTTTAACCATATATATTAAAAACTGAAAAACATCCTGTTGATATTCTATATACAGCCTTTTAAAAACGGAGTCCATGAACCGTCTCCTCCCCGTTCATACCATTAGTCGTATTTCGATTAAAAAAGTTTCTTTTTCAGCACATTTATTAAACTTCAAACTTTAACGCCGGTATAAGTGCTGTTTTTCACATTCTCATTTTACATGACCTGACATTTCTAATAAACAAAGATTCAAATAATAACATAAAAAAACAGACGGAGTCATGCTATTTATGAACCAAAGTAATCAACTTGCCTACTTTACTGTTCATGAAAAGGCATGTCTTCACGTCTGTGGCTGCGGATCTAAGAGTGGAAAGGCAGGAAGAATGAGAAAACGGTTCCCTTGTCGACTTTACTTTCCGCTTTAATTTTACCTTTATGTGCTTCAATCAGATTTTTAACGATGGCAAGCCCAAGCCCTGTTCCTGCTCTTCCGCGGGTTCTCGCTTTATCCGCTTTGTAAAAGCGCTCAAATATAAATGGCAGATCTTCTTCAGGGATGCCGACCCCGTTATCAATCACGTCAAATCGGATAAACTGATTTTCACGTCTGGTTTTTATGATGATTTTACCATCAGCCTTTGTATGTCTGATCGCATTATCCAGAAGGTTCGTCAGCACCTGTTCTATTCTGTCAGGATCTATCAGAATGACTGTTGACTCATTTAGTTCTGTCTCATAGGACAGCATGATATCGTGATCATTGAGTCCAAGTTTAAACTTGGATAAGACTCTTGAGGAGAATTCATTCACCTTTACCTCTTCCTTGTTTAACACGATATGACCTGCTTCCATTCTTGCCAGATCAAGCAATTCATTGACAAGTCTGCCCATTCTCAGAGATTCATCATAGATGACTTTCGCAATGTCTTTTCTTTCCTCATCACTTTGGGGGATATCATCAATAATGGCTTCACTGTAACCCTGCAGCATTGATATCGGCGTACGGAGTTCATGTGACACATTCGCTATAAAGTCTTTTCTAAGCGTTTCAAGCTTTCTTTCCTCTGTCATATCCCTGAGAACTGCAACGGCTCCCCTGACTGTCTGGCCGCTATACAGAGGGCTTATAATCGCAGCATAAGAACGCCCGTTTACTTCAAGCTCCCCAACCTGTTCTTCATTTGTTTGCATGACTTCTTTAATCAGCTGCTCAATGGTTGGCGGCAGGGCCAGCTTTGTGTAGCCATCCTGCTCATCATACCAGTTTTGTAAGAACCGTTCTGCCGGCGGATTTGATACCAGTACGGTCAAATCCTTATTAAATGTAATTACACCATCTGCCATTGAACTGAGCACACTGGAGAGCTGTTCTTTCTCCTGACTGAGAGCATCAAGGTGATGTTTCAGCTGTCTGCCCATCTGATTAAATGCAGTAGCCAACTCTCCAATTTCATCATTAGATAGAATCGGAACCTTTGTATCAAATTTTCCTCTTGCAACTTCAAAAGCACCTTCACGCATTTTTCTGAGCGGTGCTGTGATCCTCGTTGAAAGGAAAAATGCAAAAATGGTTGTCAGGATGATCGCAATAGCAGCTGCGAGAATGATCAGACGGGTGGTCTGCTCAGTGGTCTGCTGGATCGCTTCAAGGGACTGATACACATAAACCGCTCCTGCAGCTTCTCCATTTGCATTCAACACAGGGGCACCAACAATCATTATATTGTTGTAGCGGTTATCAAAATCCTCACCTGATGGAAACTCATCCTGAACCACCGTTCCATCGGCATAGACCCTGTCCATTAATTGACTGTTATTGATCGCCCGCAGTGTATCACGATAGGATAATTCATCTGAGTAAAAAACAATATCATCATTCATTTCAACAACTGAATGTACCGGATCATCCAGCACCTCAGCAACAATCTGAATGCTCATATCCAGGTCATCATGGTCTTCTAAAATACTTGCTGATTTTTGAGCCTCATACCTTAAAGTCTCTTCTACTTCCTCCACATGATAATTTTGGAAAAATTCCAGCAGTAAGATTGTCAGGATAAATAAAACAAAGCAGACAAGCAGCAGAATTGTCATCCACAGCTTGCCTACTACGCTTCTCCAGATTCTCATTCGTCAACCTCAAACTTATATCCTACTCCCCAGACTGTCACAATCATTTTTCCGGCTTTCTCAGACACTCTGTTCAGCTTTTCGCGCAGTCTTTTCACATGCGTATCTACTGTTCTCAGATCACCGAAAAACTCATAATGCCATACTTCTTTTAACAGTTGTTCTCTGTCATATACTTTATCAGGACTCTTTGCTAAAAATAACAGGAGTTCATATTCTTTTGGCGTCAATGTGACTTCATGACCGTCTGCAGTGACGCGGTGTGCATCATTGTCAATGACCAGATGATTATAGGCGATCATATCTTTTGCTTTCGTGTCAGTATTAACAAAACTGCTTGTCGCAGTTCTTCTTAAAAGTGCCTTCACACGGAGTACGACTTCACGCGGGCTGAATGGCTTAACAATATAATCGTCTGTGCCAACTTCAAATCCCTGTACGCGGTTTGCTTCTTCGCCTTTAGCAGTCAGCATGATGACCGGCGTTGTTTTCGTTTCCCGCAGTTCTTTACACACTTCGATTCCATCTTTTCCAGGCATCATTAAATCAAGCAGGATACAGTCAAAATCTTCTTCAAGGGCTTTTTTAAGTGCTTTCTCACCGTCTTCAGCTTCTTCTATCGTGTAACCTTCACGCTCAAGATACATTTTTAACAGCCTGCGGATTCTTTCTTCATCATCAACTACAAGAATATGACCAAGTTCATTCATTGAAGATCCCCCTCATCGGATATGTATTTAAAAGAAGAGCCTGGGACAAAAGTGTCTCGGCTCTTAAAATCGTTTCGCTGCGCTTCACTTGAATTTCATTTAGAAAATTAGCTACTTTTTTTCTTGATGTTTAAGCGTAAGAGTGTAAACCTGCAATAATTAAGTTGACTGCTACCAGGTTAAACATAATAATAGCAAATCCAATTACTGCAAGCCAGGCTGAACGGTTTCCTTCCCAACCTCGTGATAGTCTCAGGTGAAGGAATGCTGCATAAAACAGCCAGGTAATAAGGGCCCATACTTCTTTTGGGTCCCATCCCCAGAAGCGTGTCCAGGCAATCTGTGCCCAGATCATCGCAAAGACCAATCCTCCGAGTGTGAATACCGGAAATCCGATTAACACTGAACGGTAGCCGATTTCATCAAGCATGTCAAGATTAGCTTTTCTGACAAGCGGCTGAAATAATGCCGCAACTTTCTTTCGTGTGATTAACCTGATCAATAAGTATAAAATTGCACCTACTCCAACTGACCAGATTACTGTATTCAGTCTTGGCGCATTAACAAGTGCGTGCATCTCAAGCCCTGTTGAGAAAGCTCCTTCTGTCAGTAATTCACCTTCGTTTGGTGTGACAAGGGCAGGCATTGCATATTGTACAACGGTTTCTTCCTCATCTGCGTTAACAAATGTAAATTCTGATTCATATCCCGCAATTGAGAAAGTCGTTGCACTGATGACAAATCCTACAACAAGAATGATACTGAACATGATTGCTTCAAGCCAGAATGCCTGCTTACCGCCTTTTGAAAGGTCAATATCTTTTAAAAGGAAAATCAGTCCTGCAACAAAGCTGATCGCAAGAATAGCTTCTCCTGCGGCTACTGTTGAGACGTGAATCGCAAGCCAGTCACTCTGTAAAGCCGGAATCAGCGGTGAGATATCTCTTGGGAACATACTTGAGTACGCAATGATCAGCAGTGCGATCGGTAATGCAAATACACCAAGCACATGCAACTTATAGATAAAATAAATAATGATAAATGATGCAACCAGCATCATTGAGAAAAACGTGATGAATTCAAACAGATTACTTACAGGCGCATGACCTGAAGCAATCCATCGTGTTATAAAATACCCAAGCTGTGCTGCAAAACCGATCAGTGTAATTGTGATACCGATTGTAGCCCATCTGTTTTTACCGGTTTGGTTCGTATGTTTTTTAGATTTAATAGATCCTGCAAAAAACACTGTTGCTACTAGATACAGTAGAAACGCTGTATAAAGCAGGGTACTACTTATGCTGGCGAGTTGTGTCACTTTCTTTTTCCTCCTTCGCATTGCTGTCGGATTCTTTCAGCTCATGATGGTCCTCAGGCTGATCGAGTCCTGCATGTTCAAATGCCGGAGCAATGTCTTTTTTCAATCCGTACCAGTTTTTATTTGTATGCCCTGCTGCATGTAATGTCCCGTCAGATGCCTGTTTGATCCAGATTCTTCTGTGGTTCCAATATGATCCCACAACGACGCCAAACATAAAAATAGCGCCTCCAAGGGCCAGTATCCACAATGTTAAATCTTTTCTTACAGTTAAACCGGACAGGTCTCTCGTTTCGATCCCGTTAAAGCTGATCTTATAATCATTTTCACCCAGCGGCTCCAGGTTTTCCTGAATTGCTACGAAAGCGACCTCTCCATCCGGATGTTCAGGTGAGATCATTTCAAATAAAAATGCAGGGTTGTTTGGAAGTGGAGATGCAGATTGTGGCTCACCATTATCAAACCCGCTGAAATCAGGATAATAACCTGTTAATTCTACAGAGTATCCCTCATCAAGTTCATACACACCTGAAGTTTCAGGAGAAAACAGATCCACTGTAAACTCACCCATTGACTCGCCAGTTTCTTTGTTATCCATTCTGAAAGTCATTTTATAAAGTTCATTTTCAATATAATCGGTTTGATAAAGTGCAAACTGATCAAATTTCATTGGAACATTTACCTGGATCGCATGATGATCCACTTCTGTCAGTTCATCCTGTGAACCGGCGACTGCATTTTCATCTCTTTTATAAAGGATTGCATCTGTCTGGAAGTTCTTCGCAATGGCACCGGTACGCTGGATCGTCTGATCAAATACTTCCGAATCGCCTTCCTGATATGTTTCTAGTGTAAAACCTTCATTTTTCAGGAAGTATTCCTGACCGGTACCAGGGATTGATCTTGTTTCTCCTTCACGGATCCACAAAATTTCATCCACATACATACCCGGAACGAACCTCAGCATCGCACCAATCAGGAAAATAATCAGCCCGGTATGATTGATATAAGGGCCCCATCTTGAAAACTGATTTTTCTCTGCCAGAAGATGTCCGTTTTCCTGTCTTACTTTATAGCGTCTTTTTTTCAGGCCTTCATTCAGGCGGTCAAGAACGTCGGAAGAAGCCTTCCCTTCATATGAAGAGTAAATACGCTGTCTTTTCAGAAAAGAATCATGCCGCTCTACTCTTTGTTTCTTAAGTGCTTTGTAAAGTGGTATACCCCGGTCCAGACTCGCAATAATAATTGAGGTACCAATTGCGGCTACAAGCAGCATAAACCACCACGAACCGTAAAGATCATGGAAGCCAAGTACATAATAGATTTTCCCCGGCAGTCCGTAACGGCTCTCGTAATACTCAACTGCAGGTACATTTTGAGGAATAAAAAACTCCTGCGGGAAAATGGTCCCGATTGCTGAGGCAATCAGTGTGATGACAATAAGTGACACACCCACTTTAACTGACGAAAAGAAATTCCATATCTTATCAATGATTGATGTATGGTATGTCTGGGATCTTCTTGCCATCCCCTCATAACGCATGACATCATGCGTTTTACGTTTTGCAGCTTTTTCAGTCAGCGTTCTTCCACAGGCCTGACATAATTCTGAGCCTTCAGGATTCTCGTGACCGCATTGACATATTATTTTACTCATTCAGAAGACTCCTGACTATCAGGTTTAATCATTTCCATGTAGGATTTCACGTCTTCTTCCGTCATTTCACCTTTAATTACTTTAATAATTTCACCCTCAGGATTCACTAACAATGTCGTCGGAAGCGGTCCTATTGAGTAAGCATCCATTACATCTCTGTTTACATCTCTGACTACCGGAAATGTCAGACCGTATTCATCAGCAAAGTTTGCAACCTTAAACTCTGACTCTCCTACATTAACCGCAAGAACCTCGATTCCCTGGTCTTGATAAACCTCGTATTGATTTTGCATGTACGGGAACTCTTTCTCACATGGCTTACACCAGGTTCCCCAGAAATTTAAAAATACACCCTGACCTTTATAATCAGATAGCTGATGTGTTTCCCCATTCAAATCCTCAAGCTTGAAATCAGGTGCCTGATCACCAGCTCCCACTAGCAGTCTTTCATCTCCTGCCACACTGGAGTAGATTGTGTATGATATTGCTGCCAGCAGCACTGCAAGAATAGAGACACGCATGATCAGCCTCTGCTTTTTTTTCTTACTCACATTTGCTACCCCCTTTAATGCAAAAATCCTATCGTTTCATTGTCATTATAGCATTCACAGGAATAGGACTAGCGTAAAGTATTTGAATGAACTGTGAAACTTATCAGTTGTTCTGACCACTTTCAGCAAGCGCTCTCAGCTGCTTTACTTCATGTGGTGTCAGCTCTCTCGCTTCCCCTGCATTTAAACCTGTTAAATGGAGAAAACCGTATCTTTCTCTTTTCAGTTTCTGCACTGGGTGTCCAACTGATTCAAGCATTCTTCTTACCTGCCGGTTACGGCCTTCATGAATCGTCATCTCGATAATCGTTTTATCCTTCTGCTTATCAGCTGAAATCACTTTTGCCCTTGCAGGAGCAGTCATACCGTCTTCAAGTTTAATTCCTTTTTCAAGTTTTTTGATGGTTTCCCGCTTTACAAGTCCCTTTACTCTTGCAATATAGGTTTTTGGCACTTCATATTTCGGGTGAGTCAGCAAATTCGCGAATTCACCATCATTTGTTAATAAAAGTAATCCTGATGTATCATAATCCAGTCTGCCTACAGGATAGATTCTTTCCTCAACGTGCTGAAAGAAATCAGTTACTACTTTACGGTCTTTGTCATCGCTTACTGCTGAAATAACGCCTGAAGGCTTATAAAATAAGTAGTAGACTTTGTTTTCGCGTTCGATCTTTATGCCCTCAACTTCAATTTTATCGGATGATGTCACTTTCGTACCAAGCTCAGTTACAGTTTTACCATTCACTTTCACTTTTCCCTGTACAATTAATTCTTCAGCTTTTCTGCGTGACGCCACACCTGCATGCGCAATCACTTTTTGTAATCTTTCCATTTCTTACACCTCTTCATTTGATCTGCTTCTTACAGCATTATGTCACATATATGATCAAAAGCAAATCAGGACATAACAAAACAGGGAATAACGGTTGGAAGTCGCGTTTTCTTCAGATATAATTAGCAATATTGAGGAATCTCAGCAACATTGCTGTAAGAAAATGGTGAGAACATGGAATATACAGTGAAACTTGATGCCTTTGAAGGTCCGCTTGATCTTCTTCTGCATTTAATACAAGGTCTTGAAATCGATATTTATGATATTCCGATGGCGGAAATATCTGAGCAGTACACGTTGTATATCAAGGCAATGAGTGTACTTGAATTAAATACAGCAAGTGAATATCTGGTGATGGCTGCAACCCTAATGTCCATTAAAAGTCGGATGCTTTTGCCGAAACAGGAAGAGCACTGGGAAGAGGATCAGGATTTTGAAGAAGATCCGCGTGAAGAGCTCGTGGAAAAACTGATTGAGTATCGAAAATATAAAAAGGCAGCTACCGATTTAAAGGAAAAAGAAACTGAAAGAAGCATGTATTTCACAAAGCCGCCTGAAGATCTCACTAGTTATTCACAGCCTGTCGATTCAGGTGAAAAAACTCAGATTGACCTCCATGATTTAATTGGAGCTTTTAATAAACTAATGAGGCGGAAAAAGATTAAACAACCGATGTCAACAAGAATCACAAGGCAGGAAATTTCCATTGAAAAGAGAATGTCAGAAATTCTCGAGACAATCCGCTCACACAGATCACCAAAACCATTTTCCGCACTTTTTCCGGTAGCAGAGAAGCCGCACATGGTTGTATCTTTTTTAGCGGTGCTGGAATTAGTTAAAAGGCAGGAAATTCATATTAAACAGGATCATAATTTTTCAGAAATCATGGTTGAAAGTATTGAAGGAGTGTCATTAGTTGGCCAAGTCTAATCATAAAGCAATTACAGAAGCACTTTTATTTACAGCAGGAGATGCCGGTTTATCTAATGAACAGATTGCAAAAGCACTTGATATCTCAGCTCAGGATGTCGAAGAATTGATGGCAAACATGAAACAGACCTATCAGAATGATTCATCAAGAGGAATTGAAGTTGCCGTATTTGCAGAAAAATATCAATTTGTCACAAAGAAGGCTTTGTCTGACTATATTAAGCTTTTAGCCGATTCTCCCTCCCCCTCCACTCTTACCCAGGCAGGATTGGAAACACTTGCGATCATAGCTTACAAACAGCCGGTCACAAGAGTGCAGATGGAAGAAGTCAGGGGTGTTAAAACAGACGGCCCTGTCCATACACTGCTTGCCAGAGGGTTAATTAAAGAAGTGGGAAGAAACGAGGGTGCAGGCAGAGCCATATTATATGGTACCACTGAAGAATTCCTGGACTATCTCGGGTTAAAAGATCTGTCAGAGCTCCCGCCGCTTCCTGAAGATATTGAAGAAGATGAAAAAGAGGATAGTGATTTATTTTTCGAATCATTAAAGAATGGTTTGTCAGGTAATGAATGACACGTGCCCATGCACGTGTTTTTTTATATTGGTCTATCACTCCCCTGATTTTCATAAAGATACATTGAGAGGTGGTGTATCTGATCAAAAAATTGTTTGTGGTCATCTTACTCTTTTTCTTATTATACAAACCTGCTTATGCAATCGATGTATCTGCTCACTCTGCCATATTGATTGACGCTGAAAGTGAAAGGGTCATATTCAGTAAAAATGAACATGAGCAAATGAAAATAGCAAGCATTACAAAAATTATGACTGCCCATTTAGCAATCAGACACGGGAAATTAAATGACAAGGTGAAAATATCCAATGAAGCTTCGTCAACTGAGGGGTCCAGCCTATATTTAAAGGCAGGTCAAACTGTCCTGTTGGAAGATTTACTCTACGGCCTTTTATTAAGGTCAGGAAATGATGCTGCTGTTGCGATCGCTGAACATATCAGCGGTTCTGTTGAGAAGTTTTCTGAACTGATGAATGAAGAAGCGAAGCGTCTGAAAATGAAAAACAGCTATTTTACTAATCCCCACGGTCTGGATACAGATGATCAGCACTTATCAACTGCTTATGATATGGCCATTCTGACACGGCATGCGATTCAGGATAAAACATTTAAAAAAATCTTTTCAGCTTCCAGTTATACCCCATCATTTAAAGATGCGTATCCGTGGACGAATAAACACCGTCTTGTCACAGGGCTTTATCCACATGCCAATGGCGGAAAAACCGGCTTTACAAAAAAAGCAGGCAGAACACTGGTCACGACTGCAGAAAAAGAGGATATGACTTTAGTTGCTGTCACAATCTATGGACCGGATGACTGGAATGATCATATGTCCCTTTTTGAATATGGCTTTGAGCATTACGATATGGCCCAGTTAATCTCCAGGGGACCTCTTCCTGTAGTGCCTGGGATGCCTGAGAATATCCAGTACATATCAGATCATGAAATAAAAGTCCCGCTGACTGAAGAGGAACGCAGTCAAATCGTTTATAAAATCGTACCCGGGACGAAAACCGAATTAAAAGTCTATACCGGTGAGAATCTGGTCAGCAGTATACCACTGACAGAAAAGAAGTTTGATCCTCCTGCATTTTATGAAAACCTGCTCAGTAAATTGAAGGAGCTTTTTAAATGGTAAATTTAATCTGGATCTTCATGCTCGTCTCAGGTCTTTTATTCAGTATATTCAATGGAACAATAGATGAAGTGAATAAAGGTTTATTTGACTCTGCCGGCCAGGCTGTTGAACTGGTGATTGGATTTGCTGCAATTTTCACCTTGTGGCTAGGCATGATGGAAATAGCCAGGCGTGCAGGGTTGCTGAATCTGATTACTAAACTCTGCTTTCCATTGATCCAGAGGCTGTTTCCTGATCTTCCAAAGAATCATCCGGCTGCCGGTTACATTATGACGAATGTTTCTGCCAACTTTTTTGGACTCGGAAATGCCGCAACGCCATTTGGGGTGAAGGCAATGAAGGAATTGCAGGTATTGAATCATCAACCTGAAAAAGCGAGCAGGTCTATGGTTACTTTTTTGTGTTTGAATACTGCAGCAGTTACTTTTTTTCCTGCTACAATTGTTTCAATGCGGCTCTCTGAAGGTGCGGCTGATCCCTTAGATATTGTAATACCGGCTTTTGCCGCTACAATCTGCTCATGTACTGCGGCAATTATATATGACAGAATCAGCTGGAGAATCACCTCGGGGAAAAACCATGATTGATCTCATCTCTTTATCAAAGCTTATATTGCCTTTATTAATCCTGACGATCCTGTTTGCAGCACTTATCACTAAAACTGACGCTTACAGTGCTTTTGTCAGCGGAGGAAAAGAAGGATTACATATGGCAGCTGAACTGCTGCCCTTCCTGGTTGGAATGATGGCGGCAATCAGTGTGCTTAGATCCTCCGGTTTGTTATTATGGATCACCAACCTTGTTTCTCCACTGTTTCTTTATTTCAGTATACCAGCTGAAATTTTCCCTCTTTTTTTGACACGGCCGATTTCAGGTACAGCAGCGCTTAGTATCACAGCTGACCTGACTCATACCTACGGACCCGAACATATGATTTCAAGGCTGGCTGCCGTCATTCAGGGCAGTACTGACACGACTTTATATATACTGACTGTGTATTTTGGTGCTGTCGGCATTAAAAAAATGGGCAGGGCGCTGATGGTTGGTCTTCTCGCAGACCTTACAGGTATGATCCTTGCTGTAGTGATCACAATCTGGTATTTTCAAAACGTTTGGAGCTGACAAGCCTGTGTGATAGACTAAATCAAAAAATGGAGGTGCTGGTCATCGTACATTATCCAGATGATTATATACAGTTCTTAGTTCACTTTCACGGTGACCGCGATTACTTTGAATGCCATGAAATACTGGAAGAATATTGGAAGGAACATACGGATAGAGAAAAAAATTCAGTATGGGTTGGATTAATACAACTTGCAGTTGCGCTTTACCACCACCGGCGTGAAAATTTTAAAGGTGCAGCTACTATGCTGAAGCAGTCGAAATATAAAATATCTGCATTTACAGATGAAGCGGCGAACCTGGGCCTTAATACTGAAGCTTTACTGCATTTAATCAGCGAGATAGAAAGTGCAGTTCTTGTGCGGTCTCCCTATCAGAGTGTCATGCTTCCGATTACTGATGATACCCTGCTGCAAGCCTGCAGGAATGAATGCCACCGCAAGGGATTTATCTGGGGGGAAAAAAGTAATATGAATGATGAAGCACTGATCGACCGTCACAAACTGCGGGACAGATCAGATGTTATATCGTTGAGAAAACAGGCACTTCTCACAAGATCAAAAATGAATTCAGCTTCTGATACAGTTGATTGAAAAAATGAACCCGCAGCTCTATTCGGCTGCGGGTTCATTGTCTTCGCATTTCTGAAGGAATCCTTCAGTATAAGAAGTACTTACCAATTCTTTATCACTGTACATTTCCTTAAGTGAAGCAACAATACGGTGTCCTACTCCCTCATTGCGGTGAGAAGGATTTACTGAGATATGGCGCAGAGTAATCTGATGATCCTCGATTTCTACCCCTGCCAGGCCAATGATGTCTTCTTCTTTCCACAAAAACAGTTGAAAGTTTTTTTCTTCTTCATACTGCTTCATTGACTGCTGCAATTGTTTAATCTCTTTTTCTGTCGGCATAAAAGACATTAACCCCATTGCAATTTTCTCAAAGGACTTTTTATAACGAATTAACATAAAGTACTCCTCACCAAGTTGTAATCGTAATCTGCTGTATTATTACCTGCAGCAGTTGATACGGTAAAATTTCTACTGTTCTTATACCGTACCATATCATACTAAATGTATCAGAACTTTTCAATTTTGTCCCTTATACAATAAAAAGCCAGTAGATCATTCCCCAGATTACAGCCAGTATCAGTAAGACGATAAAAGTGATTGCATTCTGTTTTTTCATTCTTTCTCCGCTCCTGAAAGTGTAAGGGGCAGGTCGTGTCTGATCAGATCCTCATAACTTTCACGCTCAATCACAAGTTCAGCTCGGCCGTTCTCTACAAATACAACTGCAGGACGCGGAATCCGGTTATAGTTATTTGCCATCGCATAACCGTATGCGCCAGTACAGAATACAGCAAGTACATCACCAGGCTCATGGTTACAGATCGGCAGGTCCCAAATTAACATGTCCCCGGACTCACAGCATTTCCCCGCAATAGATACAACTGACTCTGCTTCAGCTTCCGGACGGTTTGCAATGACTGCCTCATATCTCGCATTATAAAGTGCAGGACGGATGTTATCACTCATTCCACCATCTACCGCGAGATAATTTCTCACATCCGGTACATGCTTAGTGGATCCGGTTTTATACAATGTTGTACCCGCATCTCCTGTCAAAGACCTTCCGGGCTCTATCCAGATCTCAGGCATTGTGAGCTGATGCTCTTCCATCAGTATCTTTACTTTGGTAATAATATCCTCCACATATTTGCCAGGTGCAAGCGGTTCATCTTCTTTTGTATATCGTATGCCAAATCCTCCACCAAGGTTTAACACCTCAGCTTTGAAATTCAATGAAGTTTTCCATTCTGACATTTTTTCTATCATTTTTTCAGCAGCCATGATAAATCCTGTTGTTTCAAAAATCTGTGAACCGATATGGCAATGTAAACCTAAAACGTTAAATCTGTTATCACCCAGCACAATGTTAAGAGCTTCCTCTGCCTGACCATTCTGAAGATCAAAACCAAACTTTGAATCTTCCTGACCGGTGAGAATATAATCATGTGTATGCGCCTCGATGCCTGGCGTTACACGCAGCAGAATAGAAGCTATCTTGCCCTTTTCTTTACATATACGTGACAGAAGCTCTATTTCATAGAAATTATCAACAACAAAACAGCCAATATCAGCATCAAGTGCCATTGAGATTTCTTCAGGACTTTTATTATTCCCATGGAAATGGATTTTGTCAGGGTTAAACCCAGCTTTGAGTGCTGTATATAATTCGCCCCCTGATACGACATCCAGACTGAGTCCTTCCTGTGCAATCAGCTGAATCATCGCAATTGATGAAAATGCTTTACTCGCATATGCAACCTGTGAGGAAACACCCAGTTTTTCAAATGTGTTTTTAAACCCGCGTGCGCGTTCTCTGATCAGCTGAGTATCATATACATACAGCGGGGTACCAAACTCATTTGCCAGGTCAATTGTATCTACCCCGCCGATTGTGAGGTGACCTTTTTCATTTATTGATGAAGTGCCATAATAATGCATGTTCCAATCCCTTCTTTACTGCAGAATATCATTAATAGATAGTAAGTACATTACCACAGTAAAGCATTTTTGTGCAATGGATTAATGAGAGCGCTTTTGTCTGATGCGGTCTTCCGCTTTCACAATCATTGGTCTGATCACAGTACTTGTCACAGGTACTCTCGTGATAACCTGTAAAAGCGCGAGTGGCCGGAATGGAAGCAATGGCCATAAATAAGGCACGGTAAACACACGCATTTGAGCAAGGAAGACAATTAATAGCGTAAATCCTATAATAAATCCTGTTGTATGAAAAAAGCCAACAAGCAGGATCAAAAAGATCCGGGAAAATTTATTTGCAATACTAAGTTCATAACTTGGTGTTGCAAATGTTCCAATCGATGCTACCGCTACATACAAAATAACTTCAGGCACAAATAAACCGACGTCTATTGCGATCTGACCAATCAATACAGCAGCAATCAAGCCCATTGCGGTAGATAAAGGTGTAGGTGTATGAATGGCCGCCATTCTTAAAAATTCAATCCCGATATCAGCAAGTAACAACTGCAAGATCAATGGGATGGCAGCTTCTTCTTTTACACCAATAAAAGATAATGACTCCGGTTTTAAAGCAGGATCAATTGCCAGCAGGTACCAGAGTGGAAGTAGAACGATTGAAGCTGCAATTCCTGTAAACCGGATAAATCTGAGCATTGTTCCGGCTGCAGGAGACTGTCTGTATTCCTCAGCATGCTGTACATGATGAAAAAATGTTGAAGGTGCAATGATGACACTCGGTGACGTATCAATATAAATACATATATGCCCTTCCAGGAGATGTTCAGCAGCAATATCAGCTCTTTCTGTGAATCTGACAAGCGGATAAGGATTAAACCCCTGCTTAACAATGTATTCTTCCAATGATTTATCAGTCATTACAAGACCGTCAGCATGTATTTGTTCAATCTCTTTTTTGATAATATCCACAAGCTCCGGATTCGCAATCCCTTCAATATAGCCGACTGCAACATCCATTTTTGATCTTTCGCCAATCTCAAGCATTTCAAATCTGATTCCTTTGTCTCTGATCCTTCTCCTGGTCAATGCTGTATTCACAATGATATTTTCAACAAAACCGTCTCTTGATCCTCTTACCACCTTTTCCGTGTCAGGTTCTTCAGGCTGACGTCCCGGATAGCTTCTGACATCAATTAAGAAGCATTCATCTTCACCATCAATTTTCAGGGCGATTAATCCGGAGAAAACCTGTCTGATCAGTTCATCTTCTGTATCAGTCATTTCAACAGAGTGATGAATAATTCTCTGATCTACCAGTCCTTTAAAATTTTTCCGCCTGTCGATTTCATGCAATGCACTTAATTCATCAAGTATTTTCATAATAAATCTTGTCTCGCACAAGCCGTTTACTGCATAAATACTGATACTCTGATCACCGAAATCGATTTTCCTTACAATAAAATCAAAGCTGACACCCAAACCGGCTTCTTTCAGCCTGCTGTCTAATTCCCGATTTATTTTAGGGAGCTTTCTCATTCATCTCAACCCTTCCATACCGGTAAAAAGATCAGCCAGTAAAAAAGTGAACCGGCTACTTTCCCCGCAATAATTGCTGTAATAATGTATTCAATGCTTCCCGTTATTTTCAGCCTTCTTGTGATCAGCGGAATTACGTTTAACACTTCAGTTAAAGCAGCTGCCATCATGCCGACAAACATCCCTGACAGCAATCCTGAGACCGGAATGATCAGGGAGAGCTGAACTGAGAATGGAATATACATTACTGCAGTCCCCAAAAGGGCTCCGGTAATCATAGACCATTCCATCGCACGCAGCCGGGTTTTTTGAGAAGCCATAATTATAATCCTTGGCAGTACACCTAATACTGAGATAAATGCTACAAATCCTCCGCCAACAGCAAAACCGGCTGCAAGGCCGGTGAATGCAGTCATGACATGTCCAATCATGACCCGTTCTTCTGATCAGCAACCCTTACATAATCTTCTACTGATTTTTCGTAATTATGAATCTCTATTTCGAGCGGACTCGGTTCATCATTAAACCGTTTCTTCAGAATTCTGTTAAAAAACAGCAGCATCCCTGCACCAATCCCTATTGAATAAGGGATATGAAACCAATTAGGATGAGCATTACCAAGCATGCTCACAATGACCAGCTGCGTTTCAGCCATACTGACATCTTCATGAAAATACATAATCGTTAATGCTGAACCTGTAAACAGCAGTGTCCACACAAAAAACAACAGAAGGTAAGAAGAGCGTGCAGACTCAGTTCTTTCTACTACAGTGCAATTACTGCCTGTAACAGCAATATCTGTATCGCTGTATTGCTGCATAATATCAGTGCTCGAGATAATTGAATATCTTCCATCAATTTCATCAAGAATAACTTTATTTCCAATCGATTTTTTCAGCTCCTGAGGCGCCCATATTACTGCAATATCACATAGCCTGACTGGTCCTCCGGAAAGTGTAACTTTTGGTTTCATTTCAATATAAGCCTTCACGCTCTTCACCTCCCTACACTTTTTGTTCTTCTTCAAGCCACTCTTTAATCGAAGACAGTACTTTCTTTTCTATACGCGAGACCTGTACCTGAGATATACCAAGCTCTTTGGCAACTTCGGACTGAGTCCAGTCTTTAAAGTATCGGTAAAATATGATCATTCTGTCACGATGTTCAAGCGTCATCAGTGCTTCTTTCAGTGCGATGTGGTTAAACCATTGATCATCCTGACCGGCAAGCTGATCTAACAGCGTAATCGGGTCTCCTTCACTTTCATATACTGTTTCATGAATGGATGAAGGTGCTTTCGACGCTTCCTGAGCAAGAATGATGTCGTCTACCGGTACTTCGAGGTATGCTGAAATTTCCGATAGTGATGGAACTTTATTTAAGACAGCAGATAAATGTTCCCTTGCTTTTCTGACTTTGTAACCCAGTTCTTTAATCGATCTGCTTACTTTTACAGTTCCGTCATCTCTCAGGAACCTCTGGATTTCCCCGATAATCATCGGTACAGCGTAAGTCGAAAATTTCACATTATATGATAAATCAAATTTATCTACAGCTTTTAACAGACCAATTGAGCCGATCTGGAATAAGTCGTCCAGTTCGTAGCCCCGATGCTGAAAACGCTGAACAACTGACCAGACCAGCCTGACATTCTGTTCAACCATCTTATCTCTTGCCTGCTGGTCACCATTTTGACTTTGTCTGATCCATTCACGTACCTCGTCATGGTTAATTGAGTTCACGCTCATCCTGTTATCACCTACAGGCAATTGGCTTTGACAGCAGACAGCTGCTTCACCATTTTTACGATTGTCCCCTGATTCTCAGATGATTTCACTTCAACCTGATCCATAAAGTGTTCCATAATCGTAAAGCCCATTCCCGACCTTTCCATATCGGGCCTTGAGGTGTATAGTGGCTGCATTGCAGTTGCTACTTCGTTTATTCCTTTTCCACGATCCTCTATTTCAATTGTAAGTACCCTGTTTTCCATCAGTAGTTTCATGTAGACTTCATGAAAGCCTTCTTCGTTATACCCGTGAATAATTGCGTTGGTAACTGCTTCAGAGACTACTGTTTTAATATCACTCAGCTCTCCAAGCGTCGGGTCATAGGGTGCAACAAATGATGCGGCAATCATTCTTGCAAGTGCTTCGTTTTCACTAATCGAAGAAAAGCTGCAGTTCAGTATGTTCTTCATTGGACAGCCTCCAATCTCGTAAGTGCTCTCTCCTCTGATACTTCAACCATCAGGATTTTATACATACCGGACATTTCAAATAATCTTTTAACTGCCGGTGTGGCTGCACAGAGTACCATATTCCCTCCGATTTTCTGTAAATACTTATATCGGCCGAGAATCAGCCCAAGACCGGAGCTATCCATAAATTCAAGTTTTTTAAGGTTTAAAATAATGTGTCTGATTGAGTCACTTTCCATTAAGTCTGCAAGTTCTTTACGAATAGGTCCCACTTCATGATGATCCAGCTCCCCGCTCATCCTAAGCAGCAGTACACTTCCTTTGACTTCAGCTTCTACTCTGCATGCCATCCCTACTCCTCCTTCTTCAGCTGATGTTTTACAGCTGTAATCCGGTGTATTCACGATTGAAACCTGCTAATCCTGCAAGGTGACAATACTAGAAAAAAGAAGTAGTTTTTCGACTTAATTTGCAAAAAATGATTTTTTCCACGATCTCTTAAATAATTCTGACCAGTTTGCTTTTTTGGTGTCATTTTTTGACTCCAGCAGCCCTTTAGAAATGGCTTTATCTCCTTTAAACACACTTACATATCCTACGATTTCACCTTTTTCTAAAGGAGCCTGTAAGTTTTTCTCAATAACAACTTTTCTTTTATAGACAGCGTTTTCATTCTTTTTTTCGATCACTTTTAAAGAATTTGATAACGCTGCTTCAACTTTTTCGGGTGTTCCTTTGTTGATTGCTGCTTCAGCCAGTACTTCACCTTTTTGATTAAAGGTTTTTGATACAAAGTTTGTGAATCCGTAATTCAGCATTTCTGCTGACAGCTGATTTCTTTCCTTTGAAGACTCTGCCCCGAAGATCACAGTGATCAGACGCATCTCTCCTCTTTTAGCTGTTGCTGTCAGGCAATACTTTGCTTCACTCGTATATCCCGTCTTCAGACCGTCGGCACCCGGATATGATTTAATCATTTTATTTGTATTCACGAGCCAGAAAGGGTCTGTGTCCTGCCTTAAGTAATCATCATAGGTCCCTGTAAATTCAGTAATTTCTTCATGCCGCAGCAATTCTTTTGCGAGCATCGACATATCATGTGCTGAACTGAAGTGTCCGCTTTCCGGAAGACCAGTTACGTTTTTGAATTGCGTATCTTTAAGCCCCATCAGACCGATTCGATCATTCAGCTTTTTTACAAATGATTCTTCAGAGCCTGAGATATGTTCAGCCATTGCAACGGAAGCATCATTTGCTGATGCAATCGAAATGGCTTTCACCATTTCTTTTACAGTCATCTTTTCGCCCTGCTTCAGATAAATCTGAGATCCGCCCATACCTGCAGCAGTGCTACTTGTTACCACTTCATCCTCCCAGGAAAGCCTGCCCTGATCGATTTCTTCCATAATCAGAAGCAGCGTACCGATCTTTGTCATTGATGCAGGAGGCAGCTGATCATTACTGTTTTGTTCATACAGTACCATTCCGGTATCAGCATCTACTAATATTCCTGACTTTACTTTCCCGAGATTCAGTTCAGCTGCATCAGATTGAGCATTTATACAAAAAAATAAACTTATGCATAACAGAAACAATAGCTTTTTCAACACTCACACGCCCTTTAAAGGTTTTTATTATGATTGCTGATTCCTGCTATTTTTATACATAAAAAAGAGACCGGGACATAATTAAATGTTCCGGTCTCTTTTATCGTTTTGCTTTACTAAGGTGAATTTAATATGAAGATGTAATAAACTCACTTTTTATTAAATTGTTTCAACCTCTTTAGTGATTATTCTCCTGTCACCTGATCTACAATCAGTGCAGGTGCATGTCCTTCTGCTGAAATTTCAATGCTTTCGTACAGCTTCGCTTTTACTTTTTCAACTTCAGTTAAATCGTTCGCATAAATCGTAACAAGTGATTCTCCTTCTTTAACTTCGTCTCCAACTTTCTTTTGAAGGAGAAGCCCTACTGCAAGGTCGATTTCACTTTCTTTTGTCGCTCTTCCTGCACCAAGCCACATTGCAGCAGTACCGACATTATCTGCAATAATACGGCTGATTTTACCGCTCGTTTTTGCAGGCAGTTCAATCTTGTGTTCAGCCTGAGGAAGCTTTGATGGATCATCCACTACAGATGCGTCGCCCCCTTGACCGGATAAAAATGCCTTGAAACGGTTGAGCGCTTCTCCGTTTTTGATTGCCTCTTCAAGCATTTTTCTGGCTTGTTCGTGCGTTTCAGCTTTTTTGGAGAGTACAACCATATGGCTGCCGAGAACGAGACAAAGTTCTGTAAGATCTTCGGGACCTTCCCCTTTTAAAGTATCAATCGCTTCTTTGACTTCCAAAGCATTACCAATTGCAAATCCAAGGGGCTGACTCATATCTGAAATGACTGCCATTGTCTGTCGTCCGACATTGTTTCCGATTCTCACCATTGCTTCAGCAAGTTCACGCGCCTGAGCTTCATCCTTCATGAACGCACCGGCACCGGTCTTAACATCAAGAACAATTGCATCAGCTCCGGCAGCGATTTTTTTACTCATAATGGATGAGGCAATAAGCGGAATACTGTTGACAGTCGCTGTCACGTCACGAAGTGCATAAAGCTTTTTATCAGCAGGGGTCAGGTTTCCGCTCTGACCGATAACTGCTAGCTTTTCCTCATTTACAAGACGCGTGAATTCATCACTTGTCAGTTCAACGTGAAAGCCAGGTACTGCTTCAAGCTTATCAATTGTACCGCCTGTATGACCAAGTCCGCGCCCGCTCATTTTCGCAACCGGGACACCGGCAGCGGCAACAAGGGGTCCAAGAATTAACGTCGTCGTATCACCTACACCGCCAGTTGAGTGCTTGTCAACTTTAATTCCTTCTATTGCTGACAGATCAATCTGATCGCCTGACTCCACCATTGCCATTGTCAGATCAGCCCGTTCCGACTGGGACATTCCTTCAAAGTAAATCGCCATTAATAAAGCGCTTACCTGATAATCAGGGATTGTTTCATTTGTATATCCTTCAATCACAAACTTAATTTCTTCCGTTGAAAGTTCCCCGCCGTTTCTCTTCTTTTCAATAATATCAACCATTCTCATTTTATGTGCCTCTTTTCAATGTTTATTTAATTGATTCAGGGCAGGTCTGCTGCCCTGAATCAAACATGTTTTATAATTCTTTCAAAAAGCTTCTTCCAAACTCAGGTGCTTTTACGCGAAAGTTTTCTGCAACGGTCGCGCCGATATCTGCAAAAGTTTCCCGAAGTGAAATTTCCCCGCCTTTTTCAATAGAAGGTGAATAAACGAGAAGTGGGACATACTCACGTGTATGGTCTGTCCCGTGATGAACAGGGTCATTACCGTGATCAGCCGTAATGATCAAAAGATCCTCTTCCGTCATTTTCTCAAATACTTCAGTTAATCTCGAGTCATATTCCTCAAGTGCTTTACCATACCCTTCAGGATCACGGCGGTGTCCAAACAGCGCATCAAAATCAACAAGGTTTAAAAAGCTTAAGCCGGTGAAATCTTTATCAAATGTCTGGATGAATTTATCCATACCATCCATATTATCTGATGTACGGATTGATTCTGTTACACCTTCTCCGTTATATATATCAGATATTTTACCAATTGCTATGACATCATAGTTTTCATCCTTCAGTTCATTCATAACTGTACGGTTAAATGGTGTAAGTGCATAGTCATGACGGTTTGAGGTCCGCTTGAATGCGCCTGGCTCCCCTACAAATGGTCTTGCAATAATGCGTCCTACCAAGTATTTTTCATCAAGTGTCAGCTCTCTTGCAATTTCACAGATCTTATACTGCTCTTCAATCGGTATGATCTCTTCGTGAGCAGCAATCTGCAGTACCGGGTCTGCTGAAGTATAGACGATTAATGCACCGGTTTTCATATGTTCTTCGCCCAGTTCATCCAAAATGGCTGTCCCGCTTGCCGGTTTGTTACCAATAACTTTCCGGCCTGTTTTCTCTTCAAGCGCCTGAATTAATTCTGCAGGGAATCCTTCAGGATACACTTTGAATGGTGTGTCAATATTGAGACCCATGATCTCCCAGTGGCCTGTCATTGTATCCTTACCAACTGAAGCCTCCTGCATTTTAGTATATTTCGCAAGCGGCTTGTCAGCCGGTGCTATCCCTTTAATTTTTTCTATATTTGAAAGACCCAGTTTTGCCATGTTCGGCATATTCAATCCATCCATGTGATCTGCTATATGTCCAAGTGTGTGTGCCCCTTTATCATTGAATGCTTCCGCATCAGGCGCTTCACCAATTCCTACTGAATCCATTACAATCAGATGAATACGTTTAAAACGATTATCACTCATTCATTTTTCCTCCTTTAGTATCTTTAATTATTGTACATATTCAGCTATCACAGTTACAAGAGAAACGTCTGAAGTCTGACAACTTATTTTTCCGAGAATTATGCTCTCGGATGAAATTGGGAATAAACCTCTCTGATTCTTTTAGTTGAAACATGTGTATAGATCTGTGTGGTGGAAATATCTGCATGTCCCAGCATCTCTTGAACCGCTCTCAGATCCGCTCCATTCTCAAGTAAATGAGTTGCAAATGAATGTCTGAGGGTATGTGGTGTTAATTCCTTTTCAATTTTAGCTTTTTCAGAAAGCGCTTTTAATATTTTCCAGAAACCTTGTCTGCTCAACCTGCGGCCGTGGTGGTTTAAAAACAGTGCCTGCTCCCCCGGTTTGCGTCCTCTGTTCTGTCTGACATACTGGGAAATGATGTTGGACGCAGTATGACCGATCGGAATAATCCTTTCTTTATTTCCCTTCCCAGTGCACTTAATAAACCCCATATCAAGGTTAATGTCATCTGTGTTCAAATTGATTAATTCACTGACCCGCATACCGGTTCCATAAAGCACTTCAAGCATTGCTTTATCTCTCAGTCCATTTTTCTTTGTCAGATCAGGACTTTCAAGCAGTGCCTCAACCTCTTCTATACTTAATACCTTTGGGAGCGTTTTTTCAGCCTTCGGAGTATTCAGATGTTCAGTCGGATCCTGGGTGCAGATCCTGTTCCTCATTAAGTAATGGTGGAAAGATCTAATTGAAGACGTATGTCTGGCGATTGTTTTGGATGACTTCCCCTGCTGTTTTAAATGTTGAAAAAACTGCAGAACCTGAAGTCTTTGCACATCACAAACATGGCTGATTCTTTCAACCTTGATCAGATAGTCAGTATAACTTTTCAGGTCTCTCTCGTAAGATTGAATGGTATTTTTTGATAGCCCTTTTTCAACAATCATGTATTGTATAAAATCCTTTAATTGATCCTTCATTCACTCACCCCGCCTCTTCTATATTCTAATGTTTTCATCGTATAAAGTCATCTTCCGTCTTATGTTATTACAGACTTTTAATACTTTTTTGTGCGCGTATTTCAACCTGTTAATCCCTTTATAATACGCAGGCTTATTTTGAAAAGTGGCTTTGTTAAATTTGGCTGATGATCTCCGCTTCAGGGGGACGCTTTCCGCGGCCGGGCGGTGAGCCCGCAGGCTTCGCCATGCCAAGTCTCACACGTCCCTTCCTGCCGCAGGAGTCGCCCCCTTTCGCTTCGATCACCAGCTGTGCAAAAACAACAATGGACTTTATCAAAGTGAAAAAAATAAAAAACCATGCACTGATGCATGGTTTGGTATCTATTCCTGGCATCTATGGCATATGCCATGAAATGTCAGGCGGTGATCTTTAATTTTAAAATTCCAGTCACGCTCAACAATTTCTTCAACATCTTCAAGTAAGTCATCCTGAATCTCATCAACAGCGCCGCATTCCAGACAAATCAGATGATGGTGGAAATGAGCTGCACCCTCTTTACGCAAATCATATCTTGAAACACCGTCTCCAAAATTAATTTTATCAACTACTTTTAATTCAGATAGAAGTTCCAGTGTTCGATATACAGTCGCAAGTCCTATTTCAGGCGCTTTGTCTTTTACTAATAGATATACATCTTCTGCGCTGAGGTGATCGGCTTCGTTCTCAAGTAGTACCCTGACTGTTGCTTCACGTTGAGGGGTTAATTTATAGCTTGCTGAATGAAGCTGCTTTTTAATTCTGTCGATCCTGTTCTCCACGTTTACCCCTCCCTCACAATATCAACAACATTATAACAAACGGCAAGCTGTTTGCAAACAATAATCATTATTAATTAATATCTTAATAGATTATTATCAAGTATTTATTATTATGTAATAAAAATTCTAATTAAGAATCCCGGTACGTAATATTCGACTAGCCCGGCAACACCTGCAGCTGCAAGTGAAACGCCGAGTAAAACCAGATAGGCGGTCCCTATGCTCTTTATAGTATAAATAAAAGGTTGTCTTGCGCCAATCCCTTTCCATATCTGCCCTGCAAGTATGAGTGATTCCGCACCTAAAATAATATAGACAGACATGATCAGCAGATTGTGAGGTAAAAGAACGATTGCAGCTTCCAAAATTCCGCCCATGCCTTTTTCATACAGCATCATGCCAGAGGCAAAACCAAAAAGACAACCCTTCATATAAATTAAAAACCAGGCGACCGGCAAACCGGCTAATGTAAATCCGGAAGTCCAAATAAACAGCAGGATAAATAAATCAATCAGCATTGCACTGAATATCTGACCGCTCCCGCCAAATTGAATATCCGGGATGATGTGAAGAGGCGCATAAATATTTACAAGAAGTGCTCCTGCTGCTGTACCACCGGCAAGTAAAATCAAAATAAAAATATAATACGCCATGTGGTTTGAAAGATAATGCAAAATATGAGTGCTGACATTCGGCTTCATGCATCTTCCCCTCCCTGCACAACCATTCTATGCAGGAAGTCTGTGTCTATGTAAGTTTTCTCAATTGCTCTAATCTGAGATATTGGACTGCATATGCCGTTTTCGCATCAAAAATCCTCTGGTTCAATACCATCTTTTCAGCTTCTTCAAGGGTCACTTCCATTAATTCCACAAACTCATCTTCATCAGTGCCGTGAGAATTTTCAATTTTATATAAACCCTCTGCGATATATACATGTACCAATTCATCTGCAAACCCCGGAGAAGTGTAAAAAGAAATTAAATGAGTTAATGTCTTACATCCGTACCCTGTTTCTTCTTCCAGCTCTCTTTCAGCAGTTACTTCAGGTAATTCACCAGGCTCAAGCTTTCCGGCAGGGATCTCTACTATCGACCTTTCCAGTGCTTTACGATATTGTTCAACCATGATGAGCTTATCGTCATCTGTTTTGGCTATGACACAAACTGCACCAGGATGTTTGATAATTTCCCTTTTAGACGTTTTCCCGTTTGGTAATTCAACGTCCTCAATTTGAAGACTGATGATTTTACCTTTGAACAGCTCATTTTTTGTAATGGTTTTTTCTTCGAATTTTTTCATAGGGTCCACTCCTTTATAAATGTATTGTAACAGTGTTTTTCTGTGATTTCCTTATGCTTTGTTTAAACGAGGAGAAATGAGAGAATATGATGATTAAAGAGAGGAGAATGATGATGGAAAAAAGAAGGATCGGTTTATCACCACTCAAAAGTTCACTGCTTGGTCTTGGGTGTATGTCTCTTGGGACTGATGCCAAAAAAGCTGAAAACATTATAAAAACCGCTTACGAAAATGGAATCAATTATTTTGATACTGCTGATTTATATGATTATGGAACGAATGAAGAAATTGTCGGAAAAGCGTTAAAGCCAATCAGAGATAACGTACTCATTGCTACTAAAGTAGGTAACCGCGCTAAGGACGACTTAAGCGGCTGGTATTGGGATCCATCCAAATCCTACATAAAGAAACAGATTAAAAACAGCCTGAAACGACTGCAAACTGACTACATCGACCTTTATCAGCTTCACGGCGGTACGCTTGATGATCCGATCGACGAAACAATTGAAGCTTTCGATGAACTCAAGCAGGAAGGTCTGATCAGAGCTTACGGCTTTTCTTCCATTCGCCCTAACGTGATCCGTGAATATGCACCAAGGTCCTCTGCGGATTCCAATATGATGCAGTATAGTCTGCTTGACCGGAGACCTGAAGAACAGGCCTTTGAAGTATTAAAAGAAAATAACGTATCTGTTATTACAAGAGGTCCTCTTGCTAAAGGTCTGCTTTCAGCAAAGTTCAAGGAAAAATTAGCGGACAGCTTTGTTCACTATTCACGCCATGAACTTGAAGAACTGATACCTAAATTGCAGGAACTGTTTGAAGGACGGTCATTAACAGAAATTGCGCTACTGTTTAATGCTGCTCATCCTGAAGTGTCTACAATTATTGCCGGTGCAAGTTCCCCTGAACAGGTAACTGAAAATATTAAGGCAATCAACCAGGCTTCATTATCCAGGGAAGAAATCGAAATATTAAAATCACTGACCAAAACAGATGGATATAAAGAGCATCGCTAAAATTTAAAACTGAGGGGGGTCCCCTCAGTTTTTGTATTTTTTCCAGTCAAGGTTACTTTCATTCAGCAATTCCTCAAACGATTTATTTTTCTCACGGAGTCTTCTCTCTTCTTCTTTTCTTACCAAAGCTTCTTTTCTGTTCTTTTCTTCAGTTTCAACAGCATCCTGTTTAAGCATTTTTAATTTTTCCAGCGTTTGAGCGTTAAGGGTATCCTTTAAAACAGCATCCTTATCCTGCCCTTTTTTCATTTATATCCCCCCTTGTCTCAGAAGGCATCCATTTTAATATTTTCAGCAATGTGAAGCACTGGTTCAGTAGTATTGATAATATCATCAATGGTAAAGCCTTTTGCTACTTCCGTCAGCTCAAGACCGGATGGCGTGACTTCTATGACTGCACGCTCTGTGATAATACGATCCACAACACCTTTTCCTGTTAAAGGCAGGGAGCATTCTTTCAGAATTTTCGGGCTTCCACCTCTGCTGACATGCTCCATTATAATGATGATTTTCCTCGCACCGTGTACAAGGTCCATCGCTCCTCCCATGCCTTTGATCATTTTACCCGGGATCATCCAGTTTGCCAAATCACCTTTTTCTGATACTTCCATACCACCAAGGATAGCAATATCAACATGCCCGCCTCTAATCATACTGAAAGATTCTGCACTGTCAAAAAACGCAGCCCCCCTGATCGCAGTCACAGTCTCTTTACCTGCATTGATCAAATCGGGATCAAGTTCACTTTCTTCAGGATACTTACCGATCCCGAGCAAACCATTCTCAGATTGTAGAATTACTTCTTTTCCTTCAGAGATATGATTGGCTACAAGTGTCGGCATGCCGATCCCTAAATTAACATAGTCACCGTTGTTAATCTCCTGTTCAGCTCTTTTTGCGATGGTCTCACGTACTTTTTGCTTATCCATTTTTTTGACCTCCGGCAGCAACTGTTTTTCTCTCAATTCTCTTCTCCTGATCAGCCTGCAATAATCCCTGAACATAAATACTTGGTGTATGGACATGATCAGGATCCAGCGTGCCTGTTTCAACAAGCTCCTCAACTTCTGCAATCGTCACTTTACCTGCTGCTGCAATCATCGGGTTAAAATTCCGTGCTGTTTTTCTGTATATCAGATTGCCCATTTCATCCCCTCTCCAGGCTCTGACTATACTGACATCAGCTTTCAGTGCGCGTTCCATTACATATTCTTTCCCTTCAAAAGTACGGATCTCTTTTCCCTCTGCCACCTGAGTACCAACGCCGGCCGGTGTAAAAAATGCAGGAATCCCTGCTCCGCCCGCTCTGATTCTTTCAGCTAATGTCCCCTGGGGCACTAATTCAACTTCAAGTTCCCCCGAAAGAACCTGCCTTTCAAATTCTTTATTTTCTCCTACGTATGAGCCGATCATTTTATTAATTTGATGATTGTGCAACAGCAATCCAAGTCCCCAGTCATCGATTCCGCAATTATTCGAAATGACTGTGAGGTTTTTTACACCGCTGTCTCTGATAGCCAGAATCAGCTGTTCAGGAATACCGCATAATCCGAACCCTCCGGCCATTAATGTATCACCGTCTTTTAAAGCTGCTGCCGCCTCGTTTGCTGACTGATAAATTTTTTTCATTTTCCATACCCCTTTCATCACATAAAAAATGTGATACTGTACCTCTTCTATGTAAGCGCTTTAACTCCTTCTTTTTTACATTCTTTTTTTCTGCTAAAGTGGAATTATGACTTTTAAAGGAGATGGGAAATTTGGAATTGCCGCGTTTTGTCGAAATCATTGAAGTTGGACCGCGTGACGGCTTACAGAATGAATCAAAATTTGTTCCGACTCAGGTGAAAGCAGAATTTATAGATGCTTTATGGAAAGCCGGATTTAAAGAAATGGAGATCACTTCATTTGTATCACCTAAGTGGGTGCCCCAGATGGGAGATGCAGCTGAAGTGATGCGTCTTTCAGGAAATCTGACACGTTCGATCGTCCTCACGCCAAACAAGCGCGGGATTGATAATGCATTATCATCCGGCGCCAAAGCGGTAGCTGTATTCATTGGGGTGAGTTCAACGTTTAACCTTAAAAATATTAATAAAACAACTGAGGATGCAGTTAATGACCTGCTTCCGCATATTCAGGAATTAAAGAAAAGCGGGATTTATGTAAGAGCATGTATTTCAACTGCTTTTCACTGCCCTTATGAGGGTGAAGTTGATCCGGCTGACACACTTGCATTATGTAAAGTGCTTGCTGATGCCGGCGTGGATGAGCTGAGCGTGGCTGATACGATCGGGCGGGCAACGCCTGCGGAATCATTTTCATTGTTCTCCCTGCTGAAAAGAGAACTGCCTGATATATTAATGGCTGCACATTTTCATGACACGCGTAAAATGGCCCTGGCTAATATTTATGCTTCTCTATGTGCTGGCATCACGAGGTTTGATGCTTCTGCAGGCGGACTTGGGGGATGCCCTTTTGCACCAGGCGCAAGTGGAAATGCCTCGACAGAAGATGTGGTATATATGCTTCACCGGATGGGGATCGAAACCGGAATCGACCTTGACCTGCTTGCTGAAGCAATCAGCGTCGTTGAACCACACGTGACACGTGAACTCACAAGCTGGTATTATCAATCATATAAAAAGGAACAGCATTCCTAGAAAGCAGGGATCTTTGTGAGAAAAAGCAGCATTGCAGCGATTACAGCTGCTGCGGGTATCAGTGCGTTCGGTGTGTACTTATCTAATAAAATTATGTTTATGAAACTGAAAGACCCTGAAGAAATCGAACAGCGTGAGCAGGAAGCCGGATTTTATGACCCTGATGAGTATCTTAAGCTGATCAAAAAAGAAGTCCGTATTCCTTCACCCGCCGGTTATGATATTCATACTGTTTTCCTTGAAAAGTCACCCGGTGCACCGTATATGATTTTTTGTCACGGGGTTACTGAAACAAAAATCAATTCTTTAAAATATGTGCGTCTTTTTATGGACAAAGGATTTAATGCTGTGATTTATGATCACAGACGACACGGGGACTCCGGCGGCAAAAGTACAAGCTATGGACATTTTGAAAAAAATGACCTGAAGGCTGTTGTGGATTGTCTGATTGAGGAGGAGGGTAACCAGGCTGTGTTTGGTATTCACGGGGAGTCTATGGGTGCTGTGACAATGCTGTTGTATGCAGGAAGTGTGGAGGACCGGGCGGCATTTTACATTGCTGACTGCCCATTCTCTGATTTAACAGAGCAGCTGTCATTTCTCATGACTAAATCACCGCGGTCTGCGCTGCTTTCAAAAATGGCACTGTCCTTAGCCGGCTCTTTCATTTTTATCAGGGACCGTTATATGATAAAAGGCGTTTCTCCCAAACAGGCTGTAAAACATATTCAAAAGCCCGTTCTATTTATTCACAGCAGACATGACAGCTTTATTCCTTCACATATGACTGAAACACTTTATGAATTGAAAAACGGACCGAAAACTTTATTTATTCCTGAGGAAGGCGGGCATGCCCAGTCCTTCACTGCAAACCCGGAAGCATATAGTAAGGAAGTTGACCGTTTTCTACAGGAGCATTTTAATACAGCCTCATCAACTTATACGTGAATAAGACTATCATAGTCGTTTCCTTGCGCTTCAGACGGACGCTTTCCCCGGGAACGGCGGTGAGCCTCCTCGGACGCTTCGCGCCTGCGGGGTCTCACCTGTCCGTCACATCCCGGTGGAGTTGCCGCCTTACGCTCGACTACACTTAAACTTCATGAATAATTTGCTATTGAATTTTTTACAGCTTTTAATTTTTAATCGTATTTTTAAAGCTCATTCTGCCGTTAATCATCTGTCCCGGGCTTTTCAGCTGGAATGTACGTGCTGACTCGGAATAATCGATCTTCAGGACTTTATCGTAAAAGACTTTTTTTGACGTTTCAACGAGTATCGGCCGGTCATTTGTTTCAATCAGCTGATCTTCTTCCTCCGCCTTTTCTACATACCAGAGGATTGGAACACCATTTAGTACACATCCTGTTCCCTCAGTATCATATTTCAGCTTCAGATATCCTGATTCAGCCGGAATCTTTTCAGCAATTTTTTCTGCAGCTGTTTTTGTAATTTCAATTTTCATATCTACCGCCTCCTGTTTCAACAGTATAGCATTTAAGATAAGCTTCTTCCGCTATCTTGCTTTTAACAGACTTTTCAAGTAGCATCAATTACGAAGTACATATTGGAGGGGTTCAGATGGAAAAGAAAGTACAGATAAAAGTAATGGATAATGGTTCTTTGAAAGTAATGGGTGATGTTGAACTTGTCGATATGGATGGTAATCAATTCCCTGTAAAACAGGTATTCTCTCTTTGCAGGTGTGGCCAGTCTAAAAAAATGCCATTTTGTGACGCTTCACATAAAGGGGTTTTTGAATCCTGTGTACGTGCTGAAAAAGTTCTTGATAAGCAGACTGACTGACAGCTCCCCACACTCCCGGCGCATTTCTGCTTGAAAGGCGCCCTCTTTGTTTCAAAGGTAATACCCATGGATCATCTTCTCACACCCCTGCATATAACCTGCTGACACGCGTCCCAAGCGCTCTTTATTGTGAAGCCGCTTCATTATACCTGTTTATTTAAAAGAGTCCTCTTTAAAATTGCCATCAAAAAAAAGCGCCAGTAAGCGCTTATTTCTGGTTAAAGCCCTTTTTTCCTAGGCGTTCGACCATGCCCGGTGCTAAAGAATAGGCTTTCGATACAGCATTCATCCATCCCGGCAGATTGATCTCTCTTTTGTCTGTCTGAAAAGCATCTACTGTTTTTACTGCGACTACCTGAGGTGAGAGCATCCACCTTTTCACGCTTTCAGCATAACGGCCGGTCGTGTCAGCTGTATCAAAAAAGTCTGTTTCAATCGGACCAGGGTTAACGGAAGTGACAAAAATATTGTTTTCAGCAACTTCCATTCTGAGGCTGTTGGAAAACCCTAAAACTGCGTGCTTGGCTGCTGAATACACTGAAGATTTAGGTGTAGCGAGTTTTCCGGCCTGAGAAGCGATATTCACAATGTGCCCGCTCCCGGATTTCATATGTGGTATGACTGCTTTACTCATCAGCATCAGCGCAATGACATTCACGCTAATCATTGAACTGATCATGTCATCCGGCGTATCTTCAAGCTTTTCAAACAGACCAAAGCCTGCATTGTTGACCAGAATATCCACACCTCCTGACTCATCCAGTACTGCTTTTGCAAAAGAAGAAATATCAGTGGTCTCGTTTAAATCAAATGGTCTGACCAGAATCGATCCTGAACCGAATTGACGGCACCTTTCTTTTGTCTGGAGCAGTTTCCGCTCATCTCTTGCAGTCAGGATGAGATCTGCTCCCCTTCTTGCAGATTCTTCTGCGATCGCTCTGCCCAGACCGCCGGAAGCACCGGTGATCCAGACTTTCTTTCCGGATAAATTGTTCATAGTTTCACCCCGCTTTCAGCCCTGTAAATAACGGCTTGACCTTCCAGACCGGCCGCTTTGATTTCCTTGCTGAAAATCAGATAATCCAGCTGTCCGACTGTTTCAGAAATAGTCAGACCGAGCTGTTTCTTATAGATTTTAGGGAAGAGCTGTTTACAGACTTCAAAGGCAGTTGTTTCCTGACGCTGCAGTAATGACTTTACATACATGGCTCTTTCATGCTGTTTAACTAATCTATCTTTTATCAGTTCCTCAGCATGAGAAACAGGTTTTCCATGTCCCGGATACACAATAACAGGCTTCAGGGCAGCAAGCTTATTGAGTGATTCATTATATTGAATCTGGGGTAATGGCCGGGGCTGATTGATCCCAAACGGCGGTTCGATCAGCGGATTTGAAGAAATATGCTGAATCAGCAGGTCACCGCCAATGACAGTACCATTTTCATGAACGAGTGAAATATGTCCCTGGGAATGGCCATGTGACTCCATCACACTCCACCCAACATGTCCAGGCAAAGCATCTTCTTCTGATAAATAGACGTCAACCGGTCTTCTTTCCATCGCATATAAAGGTTCCTTCATTTTTTCAAGCAGAATCAGATAATGATCAGGAAGCCCTGCCTGTTTAAAAAATTCTGTATAAAAGAAGTCGTGTAAATGCATAAAGGAATCAGTTCTTGTAAGAAAACGCTCACTGTCGCGGTGAGCAAACAGTTTCGCGCTGCTGAAAAATTCAGTTAAACCGGCATGGTCAGGATGGTGATGGGTTAATACAACCTGATCAATATCCTGAGGCGTGAGCCCAGCTTCCTTCAGCTTTGCAGTCATAACCTCTTTTCCCTCTGCAGTGTCGGGCCCGGTATCAACAAGTGTTACCGCATCACCGATCAATAAATAAGTATGCACATCTCCTACTGCAAACGGTGTAGGGATTGTGAGCTGTTGGATAACCGGATCTTTCATTTTTTTTACCTCCTGAAATGAATAACTATTCACTTTTTAACTAGTGTAGCCTTTTTCTTCAACTTTGTTAAGTAAAACAAAAAATCTCTTGACAAACTTTTATAATCTGAGCATAATCTCAATAATATATAAAAACGATGACAAGGAATAGTAAGCGTGTATAGGGACTAAAGAGAGCAGAATCCAAAGGCTGTAAGATTCTGCAGTACCCCTTCCGCTGAACCTGCCCCTGGAGTGACATAAACCTGTCCGCAGAGCCGGCGTTAACGGTCTCAAAGAGTGTGCGGAGCAGTCTGCAAATTAAGGTGGTACCACGGAAGAACCCTTTCGTCCTTTTACAGGAGAAAGGGTTTTTTGCTATTTACAAGGAGGAATGCCTAATGAAAATGGTGTTTATTGGCGCAGGATCAATGGCCGAAGCGATGATCAAAGGAATCAAAAACGCTGAAGCTTTCAGTCAGGATGAGCTTTGGGTGACGAATAGAAACGATAAAGAAAGACTTCAGCTGCTGACAGAGAAATACGATGTCAAAAGCAGTTATGATCTGAGCAGCTTACTTACAGATGCTGAAGTCATCATTTTAGCGGTTAAACCTAAAGATGCAAGTGATGCTCTTCAGGCGATCCGGCCATATGTGAAAGGACAGCTGCTGATTTCAGTGCTTGCCGGTCTGTCTATCGGTTTTATTGAAAGTATTATTGGTAAAGCTCCGATTGCACGCGCGATGCCCAATACATCTGCAATGATTGGACAATCTGCAACCGGACTTTCATTTAATGATCAGATCCTTCGTTCACAGCATACTTTAGCAACTTCAATTTTTTCTGCGATCGGGTCTGTGACACACGTTGAGGAATCACGTCTTGATCTTGTTACAGGACTTTCCGGGAGTGGTCCTGCCTACATTTATTATATTGTGGAAGCGATGGAGAAAGCGGCATCAGAACTCGGTGAGGATGCAATGCCGTTTATTATTCAAACGCTAAAAGGTGCTGCGCATATGCTCGAAAGCTCTGACCAGTCACCGGAAGAATTAAGAAAGGCAATTACAAGCGAAGGCGGCACAACTGAAGCAGGTATTGCACAGCTTGAATCCCATCATGTAAAAGATGCATTTGCAGAGTGTATTAAAGAAGCTACGGACCATTCCGGCAGACTGCGCAGACAATTTGAACAGGCACATAACATTTAAAAGTTGCAGCTGTTCAGCGCATTTATGTACGATGAATAAAAAGGAGCTGTAGAACATGCTCTTTATCCTGCTTGCACTTACGGCTCTCTTCTGGATGATTATTGCGCTTGATACGTATAGAGGGCTCTCTTCACTTCATGCACTTGAAAAAGAAGCACCTATTCGTTCAAGCGGTAAAATTAGTGTGATTGTACCTGCGAGAAATGAAGAAGACCATATTATGAAAAGCATCAGCTCTCAGCTCAATCAGACCTATCAGCACATCGAATGGATCCTGATTAATGACCGCTCAAAAGACACAACCGGCACACTGATGGAAAAGCTTGCAGAAAAAGATCACAGAATTACAGTGATTCATATAGACAAACTGCCTGAAGGGTGGCTTGGCAAGAATTATGCGCTTCATAAAGGAACTCTGGCTGCTTCAGGGGATGTCTACTTATTTACTGATGCTGATGTAAGGTATGAACCCGACCTCATTGCCAAGGCAGCCGGATATATGAACCGGTTGAAGATCGCTCATCTGACCGTTTCCCCAGACCTTCAGTCAAAGAGCTTTTTATTAAAAGGGTTTGTGGCTTTTTTCTTATTCGGGTTTTCATATTATAAAAGACCATGGTCAGCCAACCGCGATCAGTCAAAAAGCGGGATGGGAATCGGTGCATTTAATATGATCAAAAAAGAAGCTTACCAGAACATTGGCGGTCACCAGGCAATCAGTCTCCGGCCGGATGATGATCTTCAGCTCGGGATGCTGGTCAAAAAAAATGGATATAAACAAAGAATGGCAACAGCTAAGTCCATGCTGAAAGTCGAGTGGTATCCAAGTGTGAAAGAAGCATTAAAAGGGCTTGAAAAAAACACTTTTGCCGGACTTCATTACAGCTACCTATTTACTTTCGGTGCAATGGCCGGTGTATTTATATCGCAGGTACTTCCCTTTATTGCGATATTCAGCCGGGATGCAAATACTGCCGCGATGGCCTGGGTGTCAATCGGCGCCATTATGGCAGTCTATATTCCAATTACAAGAAGGCTGACAACCTACTCAAGCTTTCACGCAGTACTGTTTCCCATATCAGCCATTCTTTTTATTACCGCTGTCATCAGGGCTGCCATGCTGACGCTGCTTCGCGGCGGGGTAAAATGGCGCGGAACAATCTATCCGATAAAAGATTTGAAGAAAAAGAGCTGAAAATTCAGCTCTTTTTCTTATGGTGTTATACTGGTATAGAATGTAAACACAGGAGGTATGAACATGAGTACAGCTTTATTTTCTCCCTATACAGTTAAAAACGTTACATTAAAAAACAGAATTGTGATGGCACCTATGTGTATGTATTCCTGCTACAGCCGGGATGGAGTTGTTACGGATTTTCACAAAGTGCATTATGCTTCAAGAGCTGCAGGTCAAACCGGGCTCATTATGCTCGAAGCGACAGCCGTTACACCACAGGGCAGAATCTCTAATGAGGATCTCGGGATATGGAGTGATGAACATGTATCCGGATTAAAGGAACTGACAGACCTCATTAAAGAAAACGGGTCAAAGACTGCCATTCAGCTCGCTCATGCAGGCAGAAAGTCAATGACAGACGGTGCAATAATCGCACCTTCGGCAATCGCTTTTAGTGATAAAATGAAGCAGCCCGAGGAAATGTCACAGGAACAGATTCGCGAAACAGTAGAGGCTTTTAAGGAAGGTGCCAGAAGAGCTTATGAAGCAGGCTTTGATATCATTGAGCTACACGGCGCCCACGGTTATTTAATTAATGAGTTTTTATCCCCGCTTTCAAATCACCGTACTGACGAATACGGCGGGTCGGATGAAAACCGCTACAGATTCTTAAAAGAAATCATAGATGCTGTGAATGAAGTATGGACTGGTCCCTTATTTGTCAGGGTGTCAGCAAGTGACTGGCACGAAGAAGGCTTAACCCCTGAGGATTATGCTACATATGCAAAATGGATGAAACAGCAGGGTGTGGATCTGATTGATGTCAGCTCAGGCGCCGTCGTACCTGCTGATATACATGTTTATCCGGGGTATCAGGTCCCTATGGCTGAAATTATTAAACATAAAAGTGACATTGACACCGGGGCAGTCGGATTAATTACAAGCGGCCTGCAGGCAGAAGAAATTCTGCAAAACAAGCGTGCAGATCTGATTTTCATTGCGCGGGAGCTGTTAAGAGACCCGTACTGGGCAAGAAGCGCGGCAGCTGAACTGAACACGTCAATTGATTCACTTGTGCAATATAAGCGCGGATGGGTGTTTTAACCGTTATAGGCTGGGGCGAGTCCCAGCCTTTTCTGTTTTTCAGAGCTCTTCTTCAAGCAGATCGGAAGCAATAAAACTGTTGGGGAAAATCTCCCTGGCCTGGTTCAACAGCTCTTTTTCCTTTCCTTCTGCATATCGGGCACTGATATGCGTAAGCCAGAGTGACTTCACTCCTGCTGAAACTGCAATCTCTGCTGCCTGCACTGAAGTGGAGTGATAGTAGTCATATGCCATCTTTTCATTTTCACTTCCAAATGTCGCCTCATGTATCAGGAGATCAGCTCCCTTCGCCAGGTCAATCACTGCATTGCACTTCCTTGTGTCCCCTGCAATTGCGATCGTTTTTCCTTTTACAGGCGGCTCAATGAAATCTTTGCCGTTAATCATGCTTCCTTCCCATTCAATTGTCTCGCCATTTTTTAACTGCTTATATACCGGCCCTGGGCGGATGCCCAACTGCTGAAGTTTTTCCGAATTAAGTTTTCCCGGTCTGTCTTTTTCATCGATTCTATATCCATATGAAGGAATAACATGATCAAGCTTTCTCACTGAAATGATAAAGTCAGTATCATCAATTGAAGTCCCCTCACTTATTTCTATGATCTCAAGATCGTATTTTAAGTAGGTCCTGCTCAGCTTAAGTGCAGTGCTGATATACTCTCTAATACCCGCTGGTCCGTAAACCGTCAGCGGCTCTGTCCCCCCCTGAAATGATCGGCTGCCCAAAAACCCAGGCAGACCGAAAATATGATCACCGTGCAGATGTGTGATGAATACTTTTTTTATTCTTCTTGGCTTGATAGACGTATGAAGTATCTGATGCTGAGTTGCTTCACCGCAGTCAAACAGCCATATATCGCCGTGTTTGTTCACTTCCTTTAGCGCAAGTGAAGAAACATTCCGCTCTTTGCCGGGCACACCTGCTCCGGTTCCCAGAAAATGCAATCGCATAATCTTCCTCCTTATATGTAACAATTATTCAAATTAGTAAATGCTTTTCTGCTGCAGTCAGAAAAATCGTTCTGCCTGTATGTTCAAGTTCAGCGTAAAGGTTGCATCTGGCTGTAAGCCGCTATACAATTTAGATATTGTATTTCCGGCATCATGCCGAATTGAAAATAAAGTGAGGTCCTGAAAGTGAAACAGACATCTACACCACCAACATTAATTATGATTTTTGGCGCAACCGGAGACCTTGCTAAACGCAAATTGTACCCTTCATTATATCAGCTTTACCTGAAAGGGAGTCTGGAAAAACAATTTGCAGTGCTTGGAATCGGACGACGTGAATGGTCTAACCAGCAGTTTACAGACCACATTCGCAATTCATTAACACAGGCGTCAGATAACCATGATCATATTGAAGCATTCATTGAGCACTGTGTATATGAATCTCATGATGTGGAAGACTCCTCATCATACATAAAACTGAAAAATAAAGCGAATGAATTAGATGAGAAGTTTGATCTAAAAGGAAACAGAATCTTTTATCTGGCAATGGCTCCAGAATTTTTCGGTACCATTACTGACCATCTGAAAGCAGATGGACTCACGGATAACGGCGGATTCTGCAGACTTGTGATTGAAAAGCCGTTTGGTCATAATCTGCCATCAGCAAATGTATTAAATGATCAGATCAGACAGTCATTCCCTGAGGAATCAATCTACCGAATTGACCATTATCTCGGGAAAGAAATGGTACAGAATATTGAAGTCATCCGATTTGCAAATGCTTTATTTGAGCCGCTCTGGAACAGCCGCTTTATCTCAAATATACAGATTACTTCTTCAGAAGTGCTCGGTGTTGAAGAACGTGGCAGATATTACGAAAAGAGTGGTGCATTAAGAGATATGGTTCAAAACCATATGCTGCAAATGGTTGCACTGCTTGCAATGGAGCCGCCAATCAGTCTGAGTACAGATGAAATCAGAAGTGAAAAGGTACGGGTACTGCGTGCCCTTCGACCGGTAGAAGGCGAAGAAGTTGATGATTACTTTGTCAGAGGTCAGTATGGTCCTGATCATGAAGGTGAACAAAAAGGTTACCGTGAAAATGCAAATGTAGACAGTGACTCGAATACTGAAACGTATGTAGCAGGTAAAGTGATGATTGATAACTTCCGCTGGGCAGGGGTGCCATTTTATATCCGTACAGGAAAAAGCATGGCTGTAAAGTCTACTAAAATCGTTGTACAGTTCAAGGACATCCCGATGAACCTGTATTACAATAAAGAGCATTCACTTGATCCTAACCTGCTTGTGATTCATATTCAGCCTGATGAAGGCATTACGCTACACCTGAATGCAAAGAAAACAGCGCAGGGAATCGATACTGACAGTGTGAAACTGAGTTATTCAGCTAGCAGTATTGACGGTATTAACACACCTGAAGCATATGAAAAGTTATTGCTGGACTGTATCCTGGGTGATGCAACAAACTTTACACACTGGGATGAGGTCAGACACTCATGGAGCTTTGTAGATAAAATCTCAGATCACTGGGAGAAAACAAAAGATCAAACGTTCCCGAATTACTCTGCGGGGTCAATGGGTCCTGAAAGAAGCGACTCTCTTCTGGAAAAAGACGGCTTTGAATGGTGGCCGATCGGGGAGCTAGACGTAGAAGAATAGAAATCACCCCCCGTCAGATTCGTTTCCGCGACGGGGGGTTTTAATTTTGGCTGAGTTGAAGTGGTGATGGAGAACAATGAGGCGGATGGGTGGAATCTCTTCATTCTGGCAATTATTCCTTCAATTTGAATATTATACTCTCAATCCCGGTTATGATTCCTTCAATCCAGGATTCATTTCAATCATTCGTATCCAGAACGACATATTTCCTTCCTTTTAAACGTTAATTCTTTCAGCACCATGGATATTCCCCTCACTTCTGTATACGATTCCTTCGCTCCCCTGTCTGTACATACCCCACTTCCCCGGACCCGGATGGTTCAACCCACAAAAAAGTAAGGCGGATCATCCCGCCTTACTTTTTTGAAATATTTAATGCCCATTTGATCAGCGGAATCTGAAACAGCACCCTTCCCCATAATGCAGCAGGCATTCTTTTGCCGGCAATCGGAAAGTTTCTTTGCGCCATATAAATATTTGCAGGCCACACTGCCACTAAAAACAGGGCGAGTCCTCTTCCTGCAAGCTTAGTTCCCTTGTTTAGTACAAGCATCGCACCGAGCACAATTTCAATCACACCTGTAAGATAAACGATTGTTTTTTTGAAAGGCAGAAAAGGTGGAACAATCTTTCTGAAATTCCTTTCTTTAAAAAAATGCATGATCCCTGCATACAATACAATTGCACCATATAATCTTCGCATATTGTCTCTCCATTCTATAATACCCGCCTCTCAATCATGAGAGACGGGTATATGTTATTCCATCCATTCAGTATGGAATGTTCCTTCTTTATCAACGCGTTCATAAGTGTGAGCACCGAAATAGTCACGCTGCGCCTGAATCAGGTTAGCCGGCAGGACTGCTGTACGGTAGCTGTCATAGTAAGACAATGCTGTAGAGAATCCTGGTACCGGAATACCATTTTTAACAGCCAGTGCAATCACGTCGCGAAGAGCGCTCTGGTAGTTTTCAACGATCTCTTTGAAATAATCATCAAGCATCAGGTTCATCAGCTGTGGGTCTCTGTCATATGCTTCTTTGATTTTCTGAAGGAACTGTGCACGGATAATGCATCCGCCGCGGAAAATCATCGCAATTTCCCCGAATTTCAGATCCCAGTTATATTCTTCAGAAGCAGCTCTCATTTGAGCGAAGCCCTGAGCATATGAAGCAATTTTTGACATGTATAGTGCACGACGGATTGCTTCTACCCATTCTGCTTTATCTTCTTCAGGTAACTGTGGAGTCGGTCCGTTTAACAATTCACTTGCTTTTACACGCTCATCTTTAAGTGCTGAAATGAATCTGGCAAATACAGACTCTGTAATAATCGGAAGAGGTGTACCAAGATCAAGCGCACTCTGGCTTGTCCATTTACCCGTTCCTTTTTGTCCTGCTTTATCAAGGATGACATCCACCATCGGTTTACCGGTTTCTTCATCATACTTTTTGAAGATATCTGCAGTAATTTCGATCAGGTAGCTGTCAAGCTCTCCCTTATTCCATTCAGAAAATACTTCATGCAGTGCTTCTGCATCAAGTCCAAGCACCTGCTTCATCAGGAAATAAGACTCTGCAATCAGCTGCATATCAGCATACTCAATGCCGTTATGCACCATTTTCACATAATGTCCTGCACCATCAGGCCCGATATAGGTGCTGCAGGCTTCTCCATTTACCTTTGCAGAGATTTCGTTAAAAATCGGTGCTACAAGGTCATATGCTTCCTTCTGTCCGCCAGGCATGATTGATGGACCTGTAAGAGCGCCTTCTTCACCGCCTGATACGCCTGTTCCGATAAAGTGAACGCCATATTCACTTAATTCTTTATTACGGCGGATTGTATCACGGTAGAAAGTGTTGCCTCCGTCAATCAGAATATCGCCCTTATCAAGCAGTGGCAGCAGCCCGGAAATTGTTGCATCAGTTGCTGGACCTGCTTTTACCATCAGCATGATTTTTCTTGGTGTTTCAAGAGATTCCACGAACTCTTCAAGACTGTATGTACCGTGGATCTGCTTTCCTTCAGATTCTTTTAACATATCATCAACTTTTTCAGAAGATCGGTTATATACGGCAACTGAGAAACCTCTGCTTTCAATATTCCATGCAAGGTTTTTACCCATTACCGCCAAACCAACAACGCCAAACTGGTGTTTTGACATAATCAACTTCCTTTCTGTATTCGTTCTCCCTTTGATCCTAAACTATTGTATCATTAAACGCGAAAAAATCTAATCATGACCTTCTAATTGTGATCATCTAAAAAGTCTTTACTGAAACTGGTCTCAGCATTCTGATGGTTTTTTGAGCTTTTTAGTCCTCTTGTCAGAATACCTTTACCATGCTTTTCTTCAAGCTCCCTCATGACCTTCTCTACCGGTTCATACTTCACATCATCTTCATAAGTAAAAAGGTCGATCTGTTTATAAGCATGACTTTTATCAGCCAGATCCTGAACGGTTACCCCGAGCAGTCTGACAGGCGTGCCATTCCAGTGTTTAAGGAAAAGCGCTCTGGCGTGTTCAGAGATATGAGACTGATCATATAACGGATGACTGAGCGTCAGGCTGCGGGTAATCGTATTTCTGTTTTTAAAGCGGATCATGACCTGCAGACCGTATCCGAGCATCTGCTTGGATCTCAGGCGCTCACTTACTTTGACTGAAAGCTGGTCAATGATTTTCAGTAATTCAGTCTGGTTCGTCAGGTCTTTCGGTAAAGTAGTGGAATTCCCTACACTTTTAAAATCATAAACACTTTCAGGATCAACTTTTCTCGGATCAATTCCATTAGCCCTGCTTTTCAGCTTCAAACCGTTTATCCCTAAAAGCGATTTTAATTGAATATCATCTGCTTTTGCCAGATCACTAATTGTAGTAATTGATAAGGATGACAGCTTTTCTGCCGTTTTCTCCCCTACGCCATGCATTTCCCTGATCGGGAGAGGCCACAATTTCTCCTGAATTTCTCTTTTTCTTATCACTGTGATCCCCATCGGCTTTTTCATATCTGAAGCCATTTTGGATAGGAATTTATTAGGTGAGACACCAATACTGCATGGAAGATCCAGCTCTCTTAATATCCGGTCCTGAATTTCTTTAATCAGGTCAATCGGGTTACCTTCCAGTTCAGTGATATCCATATACCCTTCATCAATCGATACAGGCTCAACAAGCTCAGTATAGCTTCTTAGAATATCAAACATGGCTTTAGACGCCTGACGGTAACGTGTAAAATCCGGCCGTAAAATAATCAGTTCCGGGCACAACTTCAGTGCTTCATGAACCTGCATAGTTGTTTTTACACCTTTACTGCGCGCCTCGTAACTGCATGTGACAACGATTCCTCTGCGTTCTTCAGGGTTTCCGGCTATCGCAATCGGTTTTCCCTTCAGTTCAGGCTGATGAGCCGCTTCCACAGAAGCATAAAAGCTGTTCATATCAATATGAAGGATAATTTTGCCCTTACTCATCAACTCAGCCCTTTCTTTTGCTCTCTTCAGATTTTACATGAAAAAACAGCAAAAAAAAATGTTCCTGTATAAAGGAACATAAGGATCAGCACCTACACGGGTTCTGATGTCTTCATTTGAATCATATAATCTCTGATTTCCTTCATACCTTCGAGGTTTTCAGTCAATATTTCAGGATCAATGATTGTAATCAGACGGTTTTCCCGCTGTGCTACCCCGGTAAAATATTCTGTATGCTTGTAAGCTGCAAGCCCGATTTCTTTCAGCTGTTCAGATGGAATATCAATAATTTCTTTTGCATCTTTTACTCTGATCGCAATTGACAGCTGTTCTGTTTTAACGACCAGCATTTTAGCATCTTCTGCAACTAAAGGCTGGTGATAAAGAATCTGCTCAAAATCCAGTACCGGTACGAGTTCACCTCTTACCTCTGTTATGCCAGGCATAAATTTTGGCAAATGTGGAACAGCAGTCACTTTCTCTGCTTTTTCAATAGACACTATTTCATGAATTGAAATGGCGTACTCTTCATTTCCGCATGTAAAAACGACTACTTTTAATCCATCAGACATATCTTTATCCCCCTTTACTAAGTAATGCTAATGTACCATAAAAGACTAGACACTTCCAGTTGCATTTAGTTAACATAATATTATTATGTTATATATAAATAAAAGAGCGGGGAAAACCCGCTCTTTTATTTATTGCTTTCAATCACAATCTGCGTTAATAATTCACTCAGCTTCACCAGTTCTTCAACCGGCATGCGTTCATTGGTTGTATGAATTTCTTCATATCCTACAGCAAGATTTACGGTTGGCACACCCATACCTGCAATGACATTCGCGTCACTTCCGCCACCGCTTGTCAGCAATTCAGAACTTCTGCCGATTGCCTCTGCTGCGCGTTTTGCAAGCTGAACCACATGGTCATTTTCATTGAACTTGAAACCGGGATACATGACCTGAATGTCCACATCGGCTCTTACTCCCATTTCCTCAGCGGCATCTTCAAAAGCTTTTTTCATTGAAGCTGCCTGCTTTTCCATTTTTTCAGGCACAAGCGACCTTGCTTCGGCTAATATATCAACCCGGTCACAGACGATATTCGTTGCACTTCCGCCTTCAAAACGGCCGATGTTCGCTGTTGTTTCTTCATCAAGCCGGCCAAGCTTCATATTTGCAATGGCTTTAGAAGCAATGGTGATCGCTGATACTGCTTTTTCAGGAGCTACACCGGCATGTGCAGTTTTACCGTGAATAACAGCTTTTATTTTTGCCTGCGTCGGCGCGGCTACAATAATGTTTCCAACCTGTCCGTCACTGTCAACTGCATATCCGTACTTCGCTTTTACATACGAAGGATCAAGTGCCTTTGCGCCTACGAGTCCTGATTCTTCACCTGCCGTAATGATAAATTGAATATCACCATGCTTAATATTCTGTTCTTTCAGCTGGTGAATCATTTCGATCATTGCTGCAATCCCTGCTTTGTCATCTGCTCCCAGAATGGTTGAACCGTCAGAATAAATATAACCATCCTCTTTGATCACGGGGTTAATACCTTTACCAGGCGTCACTGTATCCATGTGCGAAGTGAAATAAATCGTGTCTGCTGACTGATCCTCACCTTTAAGTGTAATGATCAGGTTATTTGCACCATGACCTGTTTCTTTCATGCTGTCATCTTCCAGCACATCACAGCCAAGCTCTGTAAATATTTTCTTCAGTACTTCAGAAATCTCTGCTTCAAATTTCGTTTCTGAATCCACCTTCACCAGTTCAATAAACTGGTTTACAATACGGTCTTTATTCATGATAAAACCTCCACTATTCTATGCTAAGTGTTTAGTATAACGAAGAACGGCAGCTAATTACAGCGGTATGTTGCCATGCTTCTTTTTCGGACGTTCTTCATGCTTGTTTCTCATCATCTCAAGACCCTGAATCAATTTGATTCTTGTCTCCCTCGGGTCAATGACATCGTCAACCATCCCTCTTGATGCAGCAACAAACGGGTTGGCAAACTTTTCACGGTATTCTTCGATCTTTTTGGCACGCATTGCTTCAGGGTCGTCACTGTTTGCGATTTCTTTTGCAAAAATAATATTAGCTGCACCCTGAGGACCCATTACTGCAATTTCTGCATTTGGCCATGCAAATACCAGGTCTGCACCGATTGATTTACTGTTCAGTGCAACGTAGGCGCCACCATATGCCTTACGCAGAATCACTGTCATTTTTGGAACGGTTGCCTCTGAATAAGCATATAAAATCTTTGCACCATGCCTGATGATCCCCCCGTGCTCCTGTTTGATTCCCGGGAAAAATCCTGTTACATCTTCAAAAGTAATGATCGGAATGTTGAACGAATCGCAGAAGCGGATAAACCTTGAAGCTTTATCACTTGAGTCAATATCCAGACCGCCGGCCATCACTTTCGGCTGATTGCAGACCAGTCCGACCGTCTCCCCCTTTATTCTGGCAAAACCAACAACGATATTACGTGCGAATTCTTTTTGCACCTCCATAAACGTACCACGGTCTACAACATGGTCAATCACAAGACGCACATCATAAGGACGAAGTGGATCGAATGGGATTGCATCAGCAAGATCAGGTCTGTCATCGGATTCATCCGGAATGTCGGCCATTGGAGGCTGTTCTTCATTAGACTGCGGTAAATAACTGAGCAGCTGTCTGACCTGCTCCAGCGTTTCCTGCTCAGTTTCAGCGCGGAAATGTGCATTGCCGCTGATTGCATTATGTATTTTCGAACCGCCTAAATCTTCAGAGGAAATCTTTTCGCCTGTAACAGTCTCAATGACTTTTGGACCTGTGATAAACATCTGACTTGTTTTATCCACCATAAACACAAAGTCCGTAATTGCCGGTGAATATACAGCGCCTCCTGCACACGGTCCCATAATGACTGAAATCTGAGGCATCACGCCCGAGTAAATGGAATTACGGTAAAAGATCTGACCATAGCCATCTAACGACACTACGCCCTCCTGAATCCGTGCGCCTCCGGAGTCATTGAGCCCGATAAAAGGTGCTCTGTTTTTGGCAGCGAGATCCATCACATTGGCAATTTTTGCAGCATGCATTTCTCCAAGAGCACCACCAAAAACAGTGAAATCCTGAGAGAACAGATAAATCGGCCGTCCGTTTACTTTTCCATATCCGGTTACCACGCCGTCACCTGGACCTTTTTGAGACTCCATTCCAAAATCACCGCATCTGTGCTCGATAAAAGGGTTTAATTCTACAAATGACCCTTCATCCACCAGTAACTCAATTCTCTCACGTGCTGTCAGTTTTCCTTTTTCGTGCTGCTTATCAATCCTTTCGTCACCGCCGCCAAGCTCAATTTCTCTTCTTCGGTCATACAGCTCGTTAATTTTTTCAAACATATCACTCATGATCGTCGCCTCCGTTATATGAATGGTCACAAAGCTCATATAATACTCCGTGTGCCTGTTTGGGATGCAGGAATGCAACCTGCGCACCACCGGCACCCGGTTTGGATTTTTCTGCAGTGAAAGATAACCCTTTTGAAGTTAACTCGTCCATTCTCTTATCTATATTTTCCACGCCGAACGCAACATGGTGAATCCCCTCACCTTTTTTCTCAATAAACCGGGCGATTGGAGATTGATCATTTACAGGCTCAAGCAGTTCAATTTTTATATTTCCTGCATCTAAAAAAGCAACTTTAACCCCCTGGGATTCAACTGTTTCCTGTTTGATTAAAGTAAGCGCTAACATTTCTGTGTAAAAAGGAAGCGCATTTTCAATTGATTTTACTGCTACACCGATGTGATCCGTTTTTTTCATATGAATGCTCCTTTCAAACGACTACTTTTCTATTGTAACGATATCAGCTGAAGTTGACCACTACTTGCGCCGGAACAGGGTTCAGTGTACAATTAAAGCACTATGCTGTAAAAGGAGCGAATCATTTTGCGAAACCGCAAATTCAGAACTTTTATCGTTTACCTCATGATTTTTGCGATGCTTGCTTCAACGCTTGCAATCGGATTATCAATGGTTGTTTTTTAAATCCGGTATTTGAAAACTGACTTTCACGAAATTAAATTAAAAGCAGTACCTCACCGTTTTCCTGAAGTGAGGTACTGCTTTTTTAAGATACCGCCTGTCTTCTTGACAAAGGAATTCCCCGGAATGACTGCTTAATCTGAAGATATTCTTCCATTTCACGGATAAATTGAAATAACGCAGCCCTCGTTTCAAATTCTTCCCTTTCTTTTGGCATCGGCATATTTTCAATCACAAGCTTCATATCGTAAAGCTTTTTCAAATATAAAGCAGCTGTATTGCCGGGATGAATATGTGTACTGAGATCCTCTACAAACTCTGCAATCATTTCTCTTTGCTCCACTTCTGAATTCAGGCTTCTCAGGAGCGGCAGCATTCTTTTAATCAGAACAAACTGTTTTTCCCGCATTGTAAAATATAAATAATATATGTTTTCATTGCGCAGAAAATGGTTTTCCACATCCTGAAAGGCAATTGTTTTTCCTTCTTTTATCAAGCTTTCTGTATCCTTTAAAAGACTGTCATTCCATTCTATATGAGTGTCTCTGAGATAAGCTGACATTTGCTCAAAAATCTCTTTAAATTGTTGTTCTAGCTGATTTTGCATCTGAGCCATTTTACGCTCAACACTTGGCATATACAAATTCATGAAAAGAGCGGTAATCACACCGATCGTCAGCAGCATTAACTCATTACCGATTAAAGATAGTGTAATCTCATTACTTGTGTAGAGATGCAGAATAATGACACTGCTTGTGACAATTCCTTCTTTTATTTTCAGCGCAACTGCTGTCGGAATAAAGAATAAAATTAAAAGTCCAATCATGAGAGGGTTAAATGCAATACCTTCAAAAAATACATAAGAGAATACCATCGCCACCAGACATGCCAGCACCCTGCTCCATGAGGCCTTTACTGATTTTCTTTTGGTGTTTTGGATACATAATATTGTGATGATACCTGCTGATGCAAAGTTTTCAAGACCGAGCATACTAGCAATTCCGATCGCTGCTGCGGTGCCTGCAGCTGTTTTAATTGTACGATACCCTATACGGAACATTGATTCTTCCTTTCTGCATGTAAAATATACTGATACGTAATAAACCCAAAGTATAAGAATACTTTGGGTAGAATGATATAGGGTATTATAACACTTTTTGCAGAAAATTTTGGGCTCTTTCTGTTGCAGGTGCGCTGAAAAATTCCTTCGGGTCAGCCTGTTCTACAAGCATTCCCTCATCCATAAAAATAACCCGGTCTGCCACTTCACGAGCGAATCCCATTTCATGCGTCACAATCATCATTGTCATGCCTGTAACTGCGAGTGACTTCATTACATCAAGCACTTCTTTAACCATTTCCGGATCAAGTGCTGAAGTCGGTTCATCAAACAGCATCACTTTCGGTTCCATTGCCAGCGCTCTCGCAATCGCAACCCGCTGTTTTTGTCCGCCTGAAAGTCTGTTTGGATATTCGTTCGCTTTATCAGAGAGACCTACTTTTGCAAGTAATTCCTTCCCAAGCTTTTCGGCATCTGATTTATTTACACTCTTCACTTTTAAAGGTGCATACGTAACATTTTCAAGCACAGTCATATGCGGGAACAGATGAAAGTGCTGAAAAACCATACCGACTTCTGATCGGAGCTTTTGCGGATTGAATTTTTTACTCGTTACCTCATCCGCGCCAATCACAATCTTTCCTGCAGTTGGTTCCTCAAGCAGGTTGAGGCATCTCAGGAAAGTGGACTTACCTGATCCTGAAGGGCCGATGACAACTACTACTTCCCCTTCTTTAATTTCTGCATCTATATTTTTTAAAACTTCCAGTTTACCAAATGATTTATACAAACCTTCTACTTTAATCACTTTTTCTCATTCTCCCTTCAACCCATTTACCGGCAAACGTCAGAACAAGTACCATTAAGTAATAAATGAGCCCGGCAAATAACAGCGGCTCGAGGAACGAAAACTTGTCACTTCCAACGATATAAGCTCTTCTCATAATATCAGTTACACCGATGACTGTCACAATCGCTGATTCTTTAGTCAGTGTAATAAATTCATTCATCAATGCAGGAAGAATATTTTTCATCGCCTGTGGTAAAATGACGTCCTTCATCATTTTATTATATGGGACACCAAGTGCCATAGCTGCTTCACGCTGCCCTTTATCAACTGCCTGAATACCCGCACGGATGATTTCTGAAATATAAGCAGCTGAGTTAAGCCCGAAAGACAGAATCGCAGCTGTATATGCTTCGATCTGAACACCAAACAGCTGTGGAGATGCATAATAAATAATCATCAGCTGTAATACAAGGGGTGTCCCACGGAAAATGGATGTATAACCATCTGCAAACCATCTTAAAAATGGAATTCTCCCGATCTTAAATAATGATAATATGATTCCTATTGCAAAACCAAGTAACCCGGCAATCAGGATAATCTGTAATGTTACCCAGATTCCCTGAAGGATATATGGCATTGAAGGAATGATTTGTTCAAAATTCATTTCTATTCCTCCCGGATGTGTTTAAAAATATGAGTGAAAAACAAAAGAGTGCTTTTTGTGAGCAGCACTCTTTTGATCTTTTTATTCCGATGCTTCCCCGCCGAACCATTTTTCAGCGAGCTTTTCAAGTTCACCTGATTCTTCAAGTTCAGCAAGCACCTCGTTGAACTGATCTGTCCATTCGCTTTCAAGCGGCAGAGCAATCGCAGAACCTGCATCCTGCTCATCCACTTCAATTGTCTGACCTGACAGTTCTTCATTATTATTTAGATAACCTTCTGCTACTGTGTTTTCAACAATTATGGCATCAAAGCGCTCGTTGATCACATCCTGCATCAGTTCAGGAATACGGTTTCTCGTTTCAACTGTAATATCCATTTCTTCAGCAAGACCGTCTACATACTCCTGCTGAATTGATCCAAGCTGAACACCAACTGTTTTTCCGTCAAGATCTTCAGGTGAAGTGATTTCACTGCCATCTAGAGAAATGATCATATCCTGTGCTACATAATAAATGTCTGTGAATTCAACATTTTCTTTTCTTTCTTCAGTCGGTGTCATTGCAGCAAGTACAAAGTCAACCTGTTCATTCTGCAGTGCTGTAATCAATCCGCTGAATTCCATATCCTGAATCGTAAACTCAAATCCTAGCTCATCAGCAATCAGGTTTGCAAGATCAACATCATAACCGATGATTTCATCTCCATTTGCTGTATCTACATATTCGAAAGGACGGTAATCTGCAGATGTACCCATGACAAGCTGAGGTTTATCCTCAGATGTGCCTCCCAACTGTTCTTCTTCAGATCCACATGCTGATAAAATTAATGCACCTGCGAGTGCAGATGTAAATAATGTCTTTTTCATTGTAATTCCCCCGTTTATGAATTTTAATACATCTCTTTGTATATTTATTATGTTTTTATTGTATCAACTTTTCATAAACATGCAATACCTTTTTGAAAAATGAATAAATATAAAATTATTCTGATTTTTCATACAATTAAATTTAATAATTATCTCTGTTCAATTTGTCTACTGCAGTAATAAATGCAACGAACCCTACAAAGCCAAAAAAAAGAGACCGTGCTGAACGGTCTCTTAAGAACTTAAACTTCTTTACAATGTACTTCGAATAAGCTTTGAAGGTTTGCAATAACCGACATCGGATCATGACCTTCGATTTCGTGTCTTTCAACCATTGAAATGATTTTTCCATCCTTCAGCAGTGCGAAAGATGGTGATGAAGGCGGATATCCTTCGAAGTAGCTTCTTGCTTTTGCTGTTGCTTCTTTGTCCTGACCGGCAAACACAGTCACCAGGCGGTCAGGGCGCTTATCATAATGGATCGCATGAGCTGCTGCCGGGCGCGCAATACCGCCTGCACAGCCGCAAACCGAATTAACCATCACAAGAGTCGTACCTTCTTTTTCAAGTGTTTCTTCCACTGCCTCAGGTGTAGTCAGCTGCTCGTATCCTGCAGTTTCAATTTCTTCTCTCGCCTGACGGACAACGTCATTCATAAAAATATTAAAATCCATGCTCATTTTCCGACTCTCCTTTAAAGGTGATTACAAATTTATCATAGATGACCGGGACATCTTTATCAACTATCTGCTTTTCAAAAGAAGAAAAAAGCTTTGTTAAAGTTGGCTGTTGATTGCAGCGAGAGGGGGACGCTTTCCGCGGCCGGGCGGTGAGCCGCCTCCTTGCGTTTCAATCAACAGCTGTTTTGAAACAACAATGGACTTTAACAAATCGAAAAAAATGAAAAAATGTTTTAAATCAGGTTTATATTTGAAAATAGGTGGAATAATAGCTACTAGGATCTAGATTTAACCCCTAAACTCCCTAGATTTCTTTGGCGGCAGAACCCTCTGTCGTCCTTTTTTTGTTTTCAGACAGACAGCTTCGTAAAACAACGCATTAAACATTAGATTTAAATAACAGATCTACCGCTTCTGTTGCTGAAATTTCGTTTTGTTTTACCTGCTTCTCCAGGTTTTTCATCAGGATTTTCTTCTCCCGGTCAAAAAAAGTTTCATTCAGACGGATTTGTACGAGCTGGTTCATCCAGTCAACAGCCTGTCTGCTGCGCCTTTTATCGAATTCCCCATTCTTTTTTGTTTCATCAATAAAATGATTGATGACATCCCAGATCTCTTCTATCCCTTCGTTGTATAAAGCTGAACAAGTGTAAGCTCTTGGTTTCCAGTCTTTTGTAGCAGGAGTCAAAAATCTCAGAATCTGATTATAGTCATGCATCGTCTGGATTGCCTGGTCTTTGTTTGACCCGTCAGCTTTATTAATCACAATGGCATCTACCAGTTCCATGATTCCTTTTTTCATACCCTGCAATTCGTCACCTGCACCAGTTAAGGAGAGCAGAAGAAAAAAATCTGTCATCCCTCTGACGATTCCCTCACTCTGTCCTACACCTACTGTTTCGACCAGAATCAGGTCGTAGCCTGCCGCTTCACACAGAAGGATGGTCTCCCTTGTCATTCTTGCTACTCCACCGAGTGTGCCGGATGACGGGGAAGGTCTGATAAATACATCAGGATGATGCGCCAGAAATTCCATGCGCGTTTTATCACCGAGTATACTGCCACCCGATAATGTAGAACTTGGATCCACTGCAAGTACCGCTATTTTATAACCTTTGCTGACTGCTGTTTTTCCAAAAGCCTCTATCCATGTACTTTTCCCCGCTCCCGGCACACCGGTGATCCCTAAACGGATACTGTTCCCGGTGTATGTGAGCAGCTCCTGCATAAGTTCATTTGCTTTTTCCCTGTGATGAGCGGCGCTGCTTTCGATCAGCGTAATACCCTTTGATAAATAGCCTCTGTTGCCTGAGATAATCTTTTCAGCAAGCTCAGGTATATGAATCTGCTCCTGCACCTTTTTCTTAAATACGCGCTTTTTGTTTGGATTATTCATCCTCTGTAACTTCCTCGTAGCCAAGGCGCGCGTATATTTCTTCGATCACTTTTTCTGCAGCAGCAGGTATGACAGTCCCCGGCCCGAAGATAGCAGAAGCTCCGTTATTCAGGAGATAAGCGTAATCCTGTGCAGGTATGACCCCGCCAATGACGACCATGATATCTTCTCTTCCCCATTTTTTAAGCTCTTTGACCAGTGCAGGTACGAGGGTTTTATGTCCTGCAGCAAGAGAGCTGACGCCTATGACATGGACATCATTCTCAACTGCCTGGGCAGCCGTTTCTTCAGGGGTCTGAAATAGTGGACCGATATCCACATCAAAACCAAGGTCAGCAAAAGCTGTTGAAATAACTTTTGCCCCGCGGTCATGCCCATCCTGTCCCATTTTCGCAATCAGAATCCTTGGCCTTCTGCCTTCCTGGTCCATAAAGGTCTCAGTCATCTCACGGACATGCTCAATTGCGTCTGAGTCTGTATAGGCATCACTGTATACACCGCTGACTGATCGGATCACAGCCTGATGTCTGCCGCTTACTTTTTCGATTGCATCTGATATCTCACCAAGCGTAGCTCTCAATCGCGCTGCATCAATTGCCTTTTCCAGCAGATTTTCTGCACCGGATTCAGCAGCATCTGTAATTGCCTGAAGTGAACGGGTAACAGCTTCTTCATCCCTGCTTTCTCTCATACGCCTGATTCTCTCAATTTGTCCCTGCCTCACTTTTTCATTATCAATCGACAGGATGTCCATTTCATCTTCCTGGTCCAGACGGTGACGATTTACACCAATAATGACTTCTTTACCGGAATCAATTTTAGCCTGTCTTTTTGCTGCAGCTTCCTCTATACGCATTTTTGGCAGACCCGTTTCAATTGCTTTTGTCATGCCGCCAAGAGATTCAATTTCCTCAATATGAGCCCACGCTTTCTCCATAATCTGCTGTGTGAGCGTCTCTACATAATAAGAGCCGCCCCATGGGTCAATCACATTGGTTATGTCTGTTTCTTCCTGTAAGTAAAGCTGTGTATTCCTCGCAATTCTTGCAGAAAAATCCGTTGGCAGAGCAATTGCTTCATCAAGTGCATTGGTATGAAGTGACTGTGTGTGTCCCATCGCTGCAGCATGTGCTTCCATTAATGTTCTCATCACATTATTGTAAGGGTCCTGCTCTGTCAGTGACCAGCCGGATGTCTGGGAGTGCGTGCGCAGCATAAGGGATTTTGGATTTTCAGGCTGAAACGGCTTAATCAGGGAAGCCCACATCTTTCTTGCCGCTCTCATTTTTGCTACTTCCATAAAGTAGTTCATGCCGATTCCCCAGAAGAAAGATAATCTCGGTGCAAACCGGTCGATCCCGATCCCTGCTTTCAACCCTGTTCTGACGTACTCAAGACCGTCAGCAAGCGTATAAGCAAGTTCAACGTCAGCAGGAGCACCTGCTTCCTGTATGTGATACCCTGAAATTGAAATTGAGTTAAACTTCGGCATCTTCTGTGCTGTATAAGAAAAAATATCTGCGATAATTCTCATCGACATATCAGGCGGATAGATATATGTGTTTCTGACCATATATTCCTTTAATATATCGTTCTGAATCGTTCCTGACAGCTGCTCAGGTGTGACACCCTGTTCTTCGGCTGCAACAATGTAAAAAGCCATGATCGGGAGTACCGCACCATTCATCGTCATTGAAACTGACATCTGATCAAGCGGAATCCCGTCAAATAAAATCTTCATATCCTCGACTGAGTCAATGGCAACTCCGGCTTTTCCCACATCACCGGTCACTCTTTCATGATCAGAATCGTAGCCCCTGTGTGTAGCGAGATCAAATGCGACAGATAAGCCTTTTTGTCCCATCTCCAGGTTTCTTCTATAAAAAGCATTGCTTTCTTCTGCAGTGGAGAAACCTGCATATTGTCTGATCGTCCACGGTCTTGTTGTATACATGGTTGGATAGGGCCCGCGTGTAAAAGGTGCACTTCCCGGAAATTCCTGAAGACCATCTAAATGTGCTGCATCACTCGCTGTATAATATGACTTGATTTCAATTTCTTCGTTTGTCATCAGCGCGTCATGCTGGACCGCGTCATGATTTGTATAATCTGACCAATTAAATGATTCTTTTTTAAACTCAGGCTTCATGATGATCTCCTCCAATCCCTGTAAATAAAACATTTTCCAGAAATGCCACCATATCCATCCCGTTATAAAGACACCCGTCGATTCCTTCACTTTTAACTTTACCTGCGATATACATTTTCTGTGCGGGCTTCTTTTTTTCGATTACTCCCGTTAATAGCTGATCGTAAGCCTGATCAGCACCACAGACAATGAGCACATCTGCCTGGTCACGATCAAAGTCAGGAACAACGCCGGCTGCAGCAAAAACGCCTTTTACAAAATCAGCGCGTGGCTTGTAGTCTTTTAATTCACCAACTGTCACAAGTGCAATTCTATTAACAGGATACTTTTGAACTTTTTGAATCAGCATGTCCCAGTCGTAACCCGCTGTATCCGGGATATGTTCAACCATGGTTTTGTCAGCAGGGGCATACTTATTCATACCGACTAATGATTGCTTTCTTGTCCTTACGCTGTAGTCTCTTTTATCCCTTGTTGACTTGACCTCAGCCATAAGATCCTGATAAACCGCACTCAGGCCACCCTGATCTTCAAAATCGCAGAACCTGCTCCATGACTTTTCAGCAATCTCTTTCGTTAAATGTTCAATATAGTAAGAGCCCCCGGCAGGATCAATCAGGCTCTGTAAAAACATTTCTTCTTTTAAGATCAGACCGATGTTTCTTGCAGCACGCACCGCCTGACTGGATGAGGCAGATTTAAAGCAGTCATAAGGTCTGACATATATATAATCTGCGCCGCCTAAAACGGCTGCGAATGCTTCATTACCGCTTCTCAGCATATTCGTATGCTCGTCCTGCGTAAGCTTAGTGAAGCCGGCCGTTTCAGTACTAATTGAGATATTGGCACTGATCTGATACTGATCAGTGAAATGACGCCAGATTGCCCGGAAGGCTCTGAGTTTTGAGATCTCCATAAAAAAGTCTGAACCCGTCGCGAACTCTGCGTGCATTTTAGAAATTACTTTGTCAGCACTCCAGCCCGATTTTTCAGCTAACTGAATGACTCTGGCGGCCTGGGAAAGGATAAAAGCGAGCTCCTGTACCGTATTTGCTCCTTTTTGATGGATAGGCACACTTGAAAGGATTATGCTTTTTAATTCAGGCTGAACCTGATCAATTTCAATGATCCCTTTTAACCATTCATCATCAAGATCAGGCGTACTGCACGATCTGCCTAATATTCCTTTGATTCTTTTGTTGTTAATTACGTGCTGCCATGGTGTTAAATCAGCACATTTAATATAAATATGTAAGTCGTCCTGTAAGCTTAAAAACTCAGCTGCCTGTACTTCATTAAATATTGAAGAAGATTTTTCATCTAAGGCTGCTACTTCTGAGCCCCTTTTCAGTTCTTCATTCATAAAACCGATGACCTCTTCTGCACTGTCCCCCTGCCCACGCTGTGCAAGGTGCCATTCAGCCTTTGATTTCCACGTGCGGGATATATGAGCATCAATATGGTCAGGCCGGTCAGTATATAACGGCTTGATTGTGATTCCTTCTAAAGTTTCTATATTCAGGGATTGAACAGGCTTCCCCTTTAACACTTTCTCTACCTGCCCTGCCCATCCATCATATGTTGAGCCCGGAAATTCAGAATCTCTTAATGTCATAATCGTGCTGCCAAGCAGCTCCCTCCTCTTTGTAATCGTTTTCAATTCTCTCTTTTACAGTATAAAGAAAAGTTGTACATATGAAAAGAGAGCCGCCAGCATGATACTGGCGGCTGAAAGTTTATTAATAAACGGATGTATTTTCAGATGTATTTTCAAGGATTTCCTTCACACGCTGCAGGAAGCGGCCGCAAACGAGCCCGTCAAGCACACGGTGATCCAGCGATAGGCAAAGGTTAACCATGTCACGTACAGCAATCATGCCATTATTCATGACAACCGGACGTTTCACAATTGATTCAACCTGCAGGATCGCTGCCTGAGGATGATTGATAATGCCCATAGACTGAACCGAACCGAATGAACCGGTATTGTTCACTGTGAACGTGCCACCCTGCATTTCTTCGGATTTCAACTTTCCTGCGCGGACTTTACCTGCGAGTTCGTTAATCTCACGACCGATGCCTTTGATGGTTTTTTCATCAGCATGCTTAATGACCGGAACAAACAGTGCATCGTCTGTTGCAACTGCAATTGAAATATTGATGTCTTTCTTTTGAATAATCTTATCTCCCGCCCACATTGAATTCATTTGAGGGAATTCCTTCAATGCCTGTGCAACTGCTTTGACAAAGAAAGCGAAATACGTAATATTAAAGCCTTCTTTCTGCTTGAAGTCTCCCTTAATTGAATCACGGTATTGAACAAGATTTGTCACGTCCACTTCCATCATTGTCCACGCATGAGGCGCTTCATGCTTGCTCTTTAACATGTTGCTCGCAATCGCTTTTCTCACACCTGTTACAGGAATTTCAATATCCCCCGGAGCAGACTGAATATTTTGTTTTGGAGCCGGGGCTGAAGGCTTTGCAGGTGCTTCTGACTTCACTTCTGAAGGAGCAGATTCCTGTACTGGTTCTTTCTTAGCAACAGGAATTTCACCTGAATCAATGATCTTTTGCAGATCCTTCCTTGTAATTCTTCCTTCTTTACCTGATCCTTCGACTAATGATAAGTCAATTCCATGTTCCTGAGACATTTTCATTACGGCCGGAGAATACCTTGCATTTGATTTCTTCGGCTCAGATTTCTTTTTCTCAGGTGCTGGCTGTTTCTCTTCAGCAGCTGCAGAAGGTTCCTCCTGAACAGACGGTTCTTCAGCCGAGCCTCCACCTTCTACTTCGATCGAACAGATGACCTCACCAACTTCAAGCGTGTCGCCTTCACTTGCAATCAGTTCTTTGATCACTCCTGTAAATGAAGATGGTACTTCAGCGTTTACTTTATCCGTATTTACTTCAGCAATCGGATCATATTTGTTTACAGTATCTCCCGGCTGAACGAGCCATTTTTCAATTGTACCCTCAGTAACTGATTCACCAAGCTGAGGCATCGTCATTTTTTCAATACCCAAGGAAATTGCCTCCTTTTTTGTTTAGTATTCAGCAAGTTCTTTCATTGCTTTTTCTACTTTATCAGGGTTAACCATGAAGAATTTCTCCATCGTTGGTGCATAAGGCATTGCCGGAATATCCGGACCTGCCAGGCGCATAATTGGTGCGTCAAGGTCAAACAGGCAGTTTTCAGCAATAATCGCTGATACTTCACCCATGATGCTGCCTTCTTTTGTATCTTCTGTTAACAGGAGAACTTTTCCTGTCTTCGAAGCAGCTTCGATGATCGCTTCCTTATCAAGTGGATAAATAGTACGGAGATCCAGCACATGTACGCTGTATCCATCTTCAGCAAGACGCTCAGCAGCCTGAAGGGCAAAATGAACACATAATCCGTATGTGATAACCGTGATGTCTTCTCCTTCACGTTTTACATCGGCTTTACCAATTTCAATCGTATAATCCTCATCAGGCACTTCACCTTTGATCAGACGGTACGCGCGTTTATGCTCAAAGAACATAACAGGATCATCATCACGGATCGCTGCTTTTAATAGGCCTTTAACATCATATGGTGTTGATGGCATAACAATCTTCAGTCCAGGCTGATTTGCAAATACCGCTTCTACTGATTGAGAATGATACAATGCACCATGTACACCACCGCCATAAGGTGCGCGAATGACCATTGGGCAGCTCCAGTCATTATTTGAACGGTAACGGATTTTTGCCGCTTCAGAAATAATCTGGTTAACTGCCGGCATAATAAAGTCTGCGAACTGCATTTCAGCGATTGGACGCATGCCGTACATCGCAGCTCCAATTCCCACACCAGCGATTGCTGATTCAGCAAGTGGTGTATCAATCACCCTGTCTTCACCGAACTGATCGTACAGGCCGTTGGTCGCTTTAAATACGCCGCCTTTTTTCCCTACATCTTCTCCAAGGACAAACACGCGCTCGTCCCGTTCCATTTCTTCTTTCATTGCTAATGTAACAGCGTCAATATATGACATTACCGGCATCGGTTTATCCTCCCTTATTCTTGTTCTGCGTATACGTATTTTAATGCAGATTCCGGATCAGCGTAAGGCGCCTGTTCTGCATAATCTGTTGCTTCATTAACTTCTTTCATGATTCTGTCATTAATTTCTTTTTCAAGTACATCATCCATTACGCCGTTTTCCTTCAGATAAGCACCAAACGTAATAATCGGATCAAGTGATTTGGCTTTCGCTACTTCATCCGGTGAACGGTATGCACGGTCATCATCATCTGATGAGTGGGCAGTCAATCGGTATGATACTGTCTCAACAAGTGTAGGACCTTCACCGCGTCGTCCTCTGTCAGCCGCTTCTTTTACAGCTTTATATACTTCAAGAGGATCATTTCCATCCACTGTAATACCAGGCATTCCATAGCCGATTGCACGGTCAGACACATTCTCACATGCAAGCTGCTTTTCAATCGGCACTGAAATTGCATATTTGTTATTTTCACACATGAAAATAACCGGCAATTTATGTACCCCTGCAAAGTTTGCTCCTTCGTGGAAATCCCCCTGGTTGGAAGAGCCTTCACCGAAAGTAACAAATGTCACAAGATCTTTTTTCTCCATTTTGCCTGCAAGTGCAAGACCTACGGCGTGCGGCACCTGAGTTGTAACCGGAGAAGATCCTGTTACGATTCTTTTAGCTTTATGACCAAAGTGTCCAGGCATCTGACGGCCGCCTGAGTTAGGGTCTTCTGCTTTTGCAAAGCCTGAGAGCATTAATTCACGTGCAGTCATACCAAAGTGAAGCACAACGCCCATGTCTCTGTAGTACGGCAGTGCATAGTCTTTCTCTGTGTCAAGCGCATATGCAGCACCAACCTGAGCGGCTTCCTGTCCCTGACATGAGATCACAAAAGGAATTTTACCTGAGCGGTTTAATAACCACATGCGCTCATCAATTCGTCTTGCCATTAACATTGTTTCATACATTTTCAGTACATCATCATTAGACAGTCCTAATTCTTCGTGACGTGATTTAGTCATGTTATGTTTCGCCTCCTGCATTTAAGAATGAATTGCCTTTCCATCGACCGCTAATGCGGCTTCACCAATCGCTTCACTCAGTGTCGGGTGTGGATGGATCGTCTGTCCGACTTCCCAAGGTGTCGCGTCAAGTACTCTTGCAAGCCCTGCTTCAGAAATCATATCAGTTACGTGAGGTCCGATCATATGGACGCCTAAGATATCGTTTGAAGCCTTGTCAGCAATAATTTTAACGAAACCGTCTGATTTCCCAAAAACGAGCGCCTTGCCTATAGCCTTGAATGGGAACTTGCCGACTTTAATATCAAATCCTTCTTCTTTAGCCTGCTGTTCAGTAAGACCGACACTTGCAGCTTCCGGACTTGAATAAATACATTTGGAAACAAGGCTGTAATCAATCGGTTCTACATCCAGGTTTGCGATGTGTTCAACTGCATGAATCCCTTCATGTGATGCCACATGAGCAAGTTGCAGACCGCCGATTACATCGCCGATTGCATAAATGTGTGATTCTTTCGTCTGCAGCTTATTATTCACCTTAATAAAGCCATTTTCCACCTGAATGTCAGTGTTCTCAAGGCCGATCCCTTCAGTATTTGCACTTCTGCCGACTGAAACCAGGATTTTTTCAGCTTTGTATTCAACTGCTTCTCCTTTTACTTCGGCAGAGATTGACGTTTCTTCTCCGGTTTTTACACTTTCTGCATCAACCTTAGCGTTTGTGACAATCTTAATTCCTTTTTTCTTCAGCAGCTTCTCCATTTCTTTAGAAACGTCTGCATCCTCAGTAGGAATAATACGATCTGCATATTCAAGCACAGTCACTTCTACACCGAAATCATTCAGCATTGAAGCCCACTCGATTCCGATTACGCCGCCGCCGACAATCACCATAGACTTTGGCAGTTCCTCAAGCTCAAGTGTTTCATCTGAACTCAGCACGTATGTTCCGTCAACCTCCAACCCAGGTAGCGAACGGGGTCTTGAGCCTGTTGCGATTATTACGTTTTTAGGAATCAGCATTTCATTTTCCGTTCCATCTGTCATCTCAACAGAAACCGTCCCCGGCATCGGAGAAAAGATTGATGGTCCAAGAATTCTTCCGAAACCGTCGAAGACATCTATCTTACCCTGCTTCATCAGATGCTGCACACCTTTATGCAACTGGTCGACGATCGCCTGCTTGCGCTGTTGAACTTTCGTGAAATTCAATACTGCCTCACTGATTTCAACACCGAATTCGTCAGCATTTTTAGCTGTCGCAAATACTTCTGCGCTTCTTAACAATGCCTTACTCGGAATACATCCGCGGTGCAGGCAAGTTCCGCCGATTTTTCCTTTTTCAACAATCGCCGTTTTCAAACCAAGCTGAGAGGCTCTGATTGCTGCAACGTAGCCGCCTGTGCCTCCGCCAAGTATGACGAGATCATATTCTTCTGCCATGATGAACCCTCCTAATTTGCTGAGTAAATTTTCGCTTGTTCTTCCTGTCTGAGTACTCTCAGTGCGCCTTCTGCAAGTGCCTGGAGCTCGTTTTCACCCGGCTGGACAATCACATCCGCAATCCAGTCAACGCGTTCACTGATCAGGCTGACAAACTCTTTCCCGTAAGCAAGACCGCCGGTTAAAATAATCGCATCTGCTTTCCCACGGACAACTGCTGAAGCAGCACCGATTTCTTTTGCTATCTGATAAGCCATTGCATCATAAACCTGTTTGGCTTTTTCATCTCCATTTTGAATCATTTGCTCTACTTTAACTGCATCATTGGTTCCAAGGTATCCAACAAGCCCACCCTGTCCAACGAGCATTTTCATAATTTCTTCTCTGTAATAATCGCCTGAGAAACAAAGTTCCACCAGGTCTCCAGCCGGTACGGTCCCTGCCCGCTCCGGACTGAATGGTCCATCCCCGTGCAGTCCGTTATTTACATCAATGACCCTGCCATTCTGGTGTACCCCGACAGTAATACCGCCACCCATATGTGTCACAATAAAGGTTGATTCACTGTATGGTTTACCAAGCTCTTTCGCCACACGGCGCGCAACTGCTTTTTGATTCAGTGCATGAAAAATACTTTTGCGTTCAATTAAAGAAAACCCTGAGACCCTTGCTGTGTCCGACAACTCGTCGACTACTACAGGATCTACAATAAAGGAAGGAATGTTTAATCCCTGCGCAATTTCATATGCAATGATACCGCCCAGATTGGAAGCATGCTGACCTGAGTACCCCTGTCTCAAATCTTTCAGCATTGCATCATTTACACTGTACGTTCCACCTTCAATCGGTCTCAGAAGTCCACCTCTGCCACAGACCGCATCCAGCTTCGATACATTCATTCCTTCCTCATCAAGCGCTTCAAGAATGGTTTTCTTTCTGAACTGATATTGATCAATAATTTTAGCGAATTGATCAATTTCAGCAGTTTCATGACGAATTGTTTTTTCTAAAATCGCAGTTTCACTGTCAAAGACTCCAATTTTCGTTGAAGTTGATCCAGGATTAATGACTAAAATTCTGTATTGTTGATCCTGCACGATATTCCCTCCATACTTACAAACCAATGCACCCGGTTAACAGGTGCATCAGTATATTCAATGATTATCTTCTGCTTAAAATATTGTGCTCACTGCGTAAAAACTGGCTTCTTGACTTCGCCATACTTGCAATACGCTCTTCGGCCATACGATCAGCAGCAAGGTAGCTTGGTACCCCGTCGCGTTTTGCAATTTCAAATACGCGCGCTACATTATCATATACTTTTTCTACATTTTTCATTGCGCGTTCACGGTTATAACCATAGAGCTCATCCGCCACATTGATCACGCCGCCTGCATTGATTACATAGTCAGGTGCATATACAATGCCTCGCTCATGAAGAATATCACCGTGTCTTGTTTCTTTCAGCTGATTATTTGCCGCTCCTGCAATCACATCGGCTTTCAGCACTTCTAGTGTGTTGTCATTAATAATCGCGCCAAGTGCACATGGTGCGAAAATGTCACATTCGACACCGTAAATTTCATTTGGTTCAACAGCTTTCGCACCAAACTCATCAACTGCACGCTGCACAGATTCTTTATTAATATCAGTTACAATCAGTTTCGCGCCTTCTTCATGTAAGTGACGGCAAAGAGTGAAGGCAACGTTTCCTACTCCCTGTACTGCAATTGTTTTACCTTCTAAAGAGTCGCTGCCGTAAGCTTCGTTAGCTGCAGCTTTTATACCGCGGTATACGCCGTATGCCGTTACCGGTGATGGGTTGCCTGAAGAACCGAATGCAGGTGAAATACCTGTTACATAATCAGTCTCTTCGTGAATCAGGTCCATATCTTTTACGGTTGTACCCACATCTTCAGCTGTGATATAGCGTCCCGCCAGACCCTGGATGTAGCGGCCGAAAGCTCGGAACATTTCTTCGTTTTTGTCCTTTAGCGGATCTCCAATAATAACTGTTTTACCGCCACCAAGATTCAGACCGGCAGCTGCATTTTTATAAGTCATTCCTTTAGCCAGACGCAGTGCATCTTCAATTGCATCTTCTTCAGAATCATATGTCCACATTCTTGTTCCGCCTAATGCCGGTCCAAGCGTCGTATCATGAATCGCAATAATTGCTTTTAATCCTGAGTTTTTATCCTGACAGAATACCAGCTGCTCGTAATCGTATTTCTCCATATAAGTAAATAGTTCCATTGTAAGTGCCCCCTAATTAATATGATGTGCAAATTGCAAGTGCCAGTGAGTAGAGCTTACTCTCAGCAGAGTCTGCTCTTGAAGTTAATACAATCGGTGCTTTAGCCCCCGATATCACTGCACCTACTTTACTGTTTCCAAAATACATCAGTGATTTATATAAAATATTGCCCGCTTCAATAGATGGTACAAGCAGTATGTCAGCTTGTCCTGCTGCAGGTCCTGTTACCCCTTTATGGGCAGCGGCTGATTCTGACACTGCATTATCAAGTGCAAGCGGTCCGTCAACCACACAGCCCTTTATCTGACCCCTGCGGTTCATTTGTGTTAAAGCCGCAGCATCAAGTGTTGCCTGCATAGCCGGGTTAACAGTCTCAACTGCAGCCAGAGGTGCAACAGACGGATTTTCGACACCTGCTCCATGTGCAATTTTGACTGCATTTTGAATGATTTGTACCTTTTGCGTTAAATCCGGTGCAATATTCATCGCTGCATCTGTCACAAAAATACTTCTTTTTATGGATGGGACTTCAAATAATGCCACATGAGACAGTACATTTCCTGTTCTCAAGCCAACTTCTTTATTTAATACAGCTTTTAGCAGGACTGACGTTTCTAGATGCCCCTTCATCAGTACACCTGCAGCACCGGAGCTGACAAGCCTGACTGCCTCTAGCGCTGCTGACTGCGCACTATCGGCATGATGGATTTTCACAGCACGCTGATCAAGTGCAGGAAATGACTCCTGCATCATTGTCCCGATCTTTCCTTCATCACCCACGAGGATGAAACTGGCTAATTGTTTTTCAACAGCCATCGCTACTGCTTTTAATACTTCATGATCTTCAGCTGATGCTACAGCTACCGTAGCTCCTGCTGCTGATTCCGCTTTTCTGATTAAGTCATCAAAACGAACCAAACTACCCGCTCCTTTCTGTTTCCACCTGATACTTCTCAATTTTGTAGTACAGGTTTCTGATTGAGATATCAAGCTCTTTTGCAGTGGCAGTCTTATTGCCGTTATGCTTTCTGAGCGTCTGCTCTATAATTTCCTTCTCAACATTTTCAAGCTGTTCAGCCAACGGACCGTTCATTTCCCGCTTAAATGTCTGTTCACTCTGTAGAGGAATTAAATGCTTTTGTTCAATCAGCTCTTCTTTCTGATCCATAAAGATCATGGCTCTGCTCAATACATTTTCAAGCTCTCTTACATTTCCAGGCCACTCATAGCCGGTTAACTGTTCAAGTGCAGCACTTGAAATCCCTTTAACCGTTCTGCCAAAAGACTGGTTCAGCTTCATAATTAACCGTTCACATATGACAGGAATATCCTGTTTATGCGTTCTGAGTGGTGGAAGCTGAAGCGTTAACCGGGATAAATAATAATATAATTCCTCTGAAAATTGCCCTTTTGCAATGGCTCTTTCCAGATTAATATGAGAAGCAGTAATCACCCTTGCTTTGAATAAAATCATCTCACTGCTTCCATTTTTCTTTATCTGTCTGGTCTTTAATGCTTCCAGCAGCTTATTCTGTGATTCAAGGCTGAGTTCGCCGATTTCATCGAGGAATACTGTTCCTTCGCCTGCCTGCTCAAAAAGCCCTTCAGAAGATTCAGTACCAAATAGTGTTTCAAGCAGAAATGCAGCTGGCATACTGCCACAGTTCACTCTATTAAAAGAGTTGTACTTCCTGTCGCTTCCATTATGAATGGCATTGGCAAATAACTCTTTCCCACTCCCCTGTTCACCACGCAGCAAAACAGTCGTATTTGTTTTTGAGGCTACCTTCGCCTGCTCAGTCACAAGCAGGATTTCATCTGAGTTTCCGAGAATATCTTCAAATGTGTATTTCGCTTCGAGTGACCGGATAATTCTCCGTGCCCGGTCGAGTTCTGATGTAAGCTGATGGATTTCAGACAGATCGTGAATGACACCAACACTGCCTTTCAGCTGCCCGTTCACGATAATTGGCGCAACATTAACTGCAACCTCTTTTCTGTTCGGACCAACGATCATCTTGACTCCACGTACAGGCCGTCTTGTTTTCAGGACCTGCATATGCATACTTTCACCTTCGAAGATATCCGCTTCCGCCGGCTGACTGATCACTTCAGACTCTGTAAGCCCGGTTAACCTTGTATACGCCCGGTTAATCATCAGTCCCCTTCCCTGTTCATCAACTACAGAGATCGCATCGTCACTCGATTGAATAATCGCTTCGAGCATGGTTTGGATTTCTTTCAGGTTCGTCATTTCCTCTGCGAGATTGACGACTTCAGTGATATCTTTAAACACCGCAAATGCTCCAATTACGTCACCATTTTCATTCACCATCGGAATTCTGGTTGTCACCACTTTTGTGCCGTTATCAAGCATGAGCTCCTGATTATTTTCAGCACGTCCGGTTTCGATAATTCTTGGCAACCCACTCAATGGAACAACCTGATATATCGATTGATGCAGTGCCTTTTCCTTTTCGATCCCAATCATTTCCGCTGCTCTGGTATTAAATAAGATAATCCTGTGATCACAGTCAATCCCAATCATGCCATCATGTGTAGAATTCATTGCCAGTTCTCTTATGTAGGAATCATGTTCAAGGTGAGAGATCAGGGATTCTTTTTCGGTCAATAACTGATAAACTAAAGATGCTACACTTCCGGGAATTAATACGGTCTTTCGTGACCTGGCTTCCCTCAGCTGATGAAACGTTTCATCATCACCTGTAACATCTATAATGATGTCTGTCTGATCACTTAAATACTTCTTCCAGTCCTGTCCGGTTTCGATGTTCATTGACTGTGCCAATGTTAGACCCGGCGCCTGCGGATCGTGATCGACAACTGCATATACCTTGAAAGCATCACTTTCAGCCATCACTTGCAGCAAGGCGACACCTCCACGCCCAGCTCCGACAATCAGCACGTTTTGCAATATATTTCATCCTTCCTTTAATTTCACGCAATATCTTGCAACCTCCTACATTGTACATGAAAGCCCTTTCCTTGACAATGTTTTTTATCCATTGCATAGTTTGTACATAATGATTGATTTAAGGAGTTAGAATATGGCACGTATGATCGCATTAATTATTTTATTAATTCCCGGAGTCATTGCTGCTTACGGCATTAAACTCATGAGGGATATGTTTTTTGGACTTCAGGTTTCCTGGCTTCCTTCACTGTCACTGCAATTCTTTTTAGGGTTAATCATGTTTCTTGCCGGCCTCAGCTTTATTGGCGGGTTCTTATTACACAGAGACCGTAAAAAAAATAAAGTTCAGCAGCGTTTCGTCAAAAAAAAGCAGTAAAAGCGATCATCGCTTTTACTGCTTTTCTTTTCTTATTTTTTCTGCAAGATCAGGATCATCCGTGATCACACCTGCAAGCCCGGCATTGATCCACTTGCTGATTACAGCCGGCTTATTGAGTGTGTATAACCTGACGGGAATTCCGTAGTGCTGGCAATCCCTCATCAAACTCTCTGTCATTACCCTGAAATTCGCATGAATGGCATCTGCACCCGTTGATTTAATCAGCAGGAGAGGGTTTGTTCCTTTTTTTGAATATAGTGCTGCCACTTCAGAAGAGGTGATTTTCTTCAGTTTTTTCACACTCTGATGGTTAAAGGTTGAATAGATGACACGGTCCTCAAGTCCAAAATCTGCAACTTTTTGCACAATTGCCTCTTCCATGCCTTCATAAGCTACTTTATCATTTTTCAGTTCAATATTGATGACCAGATCCGTCTGTACTGCCCACTCAAGCACCTCTTCTAGCAATGGGATTTTTTCATTTTTGAACCACTTTCTTTTGATTGAAAGTTTCTTCAGATCTTTTTTTGTTAAATCCTTAACATATCCCCTGCCATTCGTTGTCCGGTTGACGGTTTCATCATGAATGACAACTAAATATCCATCTTTAGACATGTGAATATCAAGTTCAATTCCATAGCAACCTGATTTCTCAGCTTTCTTGAAAGCTAACATCGTATTTTCAGGATATTTAAGCGAGCTGCCTCTGTGAGCGAATACTTTTGACACGTTCATCACATCCAAATAAATATATTTATCTTATGAAAAAAACGCCAGTTTGGATACTGGCGTCCTGTTCATTATATGATTAGCTTGCTTTATGCTCAAGTCTCAGCTTATCAGCAACCATTGCGATAAATTCTGAATTCGTCGGTTTTGATTTCGCAGCTGATACGGTGTAGCCGAACATATTCGTAATTGCATCGACATTTCCACGATTCCACGCTACTTCAATGGCGTGTCTGATGGCTCTTTCAACACGGGAAGAAGTCGTATTGAATTTTTTTGCAATATCAGGATACAGTATTTTAGTGATTGACCCAAGAAGCTCGATATCATGATATACCATTGAAATCGCTTCTCTCAAGTACATGTACCCTTTTATGTGTGCCGGTACACCTATTTCATGAATGACGCTCGTAATACTTGCATCCAGGTTTGGCTTTTTATTTTTTTCACGTTTTGTATGACTGATCATCGGGCGATCCTTTTTCCCTAACACCTGGCGAATTACCTGCAGCAAGTTGTCCATGTCGAAAGGCTTAAGAATAAAATATGATGCGCCAAGCTCAAGCGCTTTACTTGTCACATCTTCCTGACCGAAAGCAGTCAGCATGATCACGTGGGGATTTTTTTCGAGTTCAAGCTCTTTCATTTTTTCCAGTGCATTCAGTCCATCAATATGCGGCATGATAATGTCCAACAGACAAACATCCACAGGTGTTTCTTCAATCATATCAAGAAATTCCTGTCCGTTAAACGCAGTTCCTGCAACTTCCATATCAGGCTGATTGTTAATAAATGTTTCTAATGTTGATACTAACTCCCGATTATCATCAATAATACATACCTTCATCTTTTCCACTAAAATTCCTCCCCATCATGATTTCTCACTTAACGTATTCGACATGCGGAATTAAATCCCTTTTCATTGTAAGACTTTTTTAAAAAATTAACAAGTTTTCTTTTAAATACTCTTGAATGCTCTTCTTTTCGATATATTTCAACAATAACTGACATATTGTCGAATTTATGTACAGTTTATCATGAAAACCGTTTTTGACCAACAGTTGCCGGAAATGGAATAAACCAAAAGAACAGGCTAAGACGCCTGTTCCTTCAGCATATCTTCTATATAAAGTGCATAACCTTCATTTGGCTGGTGAATCAAAACGTGAGAAACCGCACCTATTAACTGATCATTCTGTATGATCGGACTTCCACTCATTCCCTGAATAATACCGCCAGTTTTTTCAATAAGCTTGGGATCTGACAGGCGGATTTTCATTCCTATTTCTCCGCTGGGAAGCGTAACATCCGTATCGAGGATTTCAATACTAAATGCTTCAATTTCTTGACCTTTTAATACCGTCAGGATCTCAGCTTTCCCTTTTTTCACTTGATCTTTCTGTGCGGTGTTAAGTGCTTTTTGATGCTCATTGTTTACACGCTGAAATAATTCACCGAATATGCCGGTCGATGCATTCTTTTTTATTTCACCGAGCATGCTAGTTTTATCATTAAAATATGCAATTTTTCCTCCAGGGTTACCCGCCCTGCTCTTTTGAATATCTCTGATCTCCGCAGGCTTAATATGTCCGGATTTCATTTCAACCGGAAGCTTTGTGTGCTGTTCAGATACAACATGGCCCAGCGCGCCAAAGCGGAGCGTTTCCGGGTCAATATAAGTCAGCGTACCGACTCCATAAATTTCATGTTTTGCAAAAAAGCCTAATTGTGACTGACCTTTTTCATTTTTGATCAGTTGTACATTTTTAGTAAGGGTCTGATCGTTTCTGATCACTTCAAGACGGATAGTTTCTTCTGTTTCAGCTTGATCCACTGCACTGTTTAATTCATCTACTGTTTGAACTTTTGTACCGTTAACGCTGCTGATTCTGTCTCCAATTTTAATTCCAGCCCGCTCTGACGGAGAAATTTCATTAGCTGGTGCATAAAAACCTGTCACTAATACGCCATTTGTCTCAAGAACTATTCCAATCGACTGACCGCCTGGTATCAGTTCCATCGCTGCACAATACTGCGCTGTAACAGAGCTAATGATTAAAACGGCAAGAATCAGCTTTTTGATCATCTGCATCCCTCCTCTCTACTAGTTATAATTTGAGCGAAAAGAGGAAAAATATCAGCATGTAAAAAGAAAAAAGCTATCCGGTAATGGATAGCTTTTACACAGCTGATTTTTTAATTGTATGAGCTAAGTTAATGAGTTCTTCTGCATGACTGATGGTCAGGTCTGTAATTTCCACCCCTGAAATCATTCTGCTGATTTCTTTTACCCTGTCCTCTTTAGCAAGCGGACTGACACTTGTATGAGTACGGTCATTTTTGACTTCTTTTGATATAAATAAATGGCGGTCACTGATCGCAGCAACCTGCGGCAGGTGCGAAATACAAAGCACCTGGGAGTGAGATGAAATTGAGTAGATTTTTTCAGCAATGGCCTGGGCTACTCTGCCGCTTACACCTGTGTCCACTTCATCAAATATGATTGATGTGATGCCCTGATGCTGTGAAAAGATTGTTTTAAGCGCGAGCATCATTCTTGAAATTTCTCCACCGGAGGCCACCTTAATCAGCGGCTTCAGCGGTTCCCCGGGATTTGTTGAAATATAAAACTCAATCTCATCGACACCGTTCGATTTGTACAGGTCAGGTTTTTGCTCAGCGAAAAACACTTTAAAAACCGCTTTATCCATGTAAAGCGCTTTTAACTCACCGTGAATGGCTTCTGTTAAAGTTTCTGACCATTTTTTTCTGAGTGCGGTTAAGTGGTCTGCCTCAACTGACAGATCCTTCTCGACTGATTCAAGCTTATTTTTCAATTCCTCAAGAGATGAATCTTTATTTGTGATGGCTTCTATTTCTTCTTCAATCCCAGAGAAATACTCCATTATTTCTTCTATGGAAGAGCCATACTTCCGCTTTAACTGATTGATTTCATTGAGTCTGTCTTCAATCATCTGAAGTCTTTCAGGATCAAATTCCATACCGTCTAAATGCTGCCTGATCTCTCTTGCTGAATCCTCAAGCAGATAAAACTGACTGCTGATTGTATCACTGATTTCTTTTAACTCAACATCAATATCCGCTGCATGCTCCATATTAGACATCGCAAGGCCTGTCCAATCAAGACCACGCTGTTCACCCTGTAATGCTTCATAAGCCGTCTGGAGCGATTCATAAAGCTTTTCAAAATTAGATAGCCTGATTTTCTCTTCCATTAACTCTTCATCTTCATTAATTGAAAGATCAGCATCCTGAATTTCCTTGTATTGAAACTGGATCAAATCAAGTCTGTGCGCCATTTGCTGATCGTTTTCAGATAAAGATCTGATTTGTTTTTTAAGATCCGCATAGACAGTAAATACTTCCTGATAATTCTTTTTCGCTTCACTGATCTCTTTGGCTCCAAACTGATCAAGCAAATTAATGTGTGCGGATTCATCCATTAACTCCTGACTTTCATGCTGCCCGTGGATGTCAATTAACGCACCACCGACTTCTCTTAAAATAGAAATCGTGACCAGCTTTCCGTTAATCCGGCATGAGCTCTTACCGGAAGAAGAAATATCCCGCTTCAAAAGAACCATTTCATCTTCTATTTCAATACCGAATTCCTGACATTTATGGAACACAGGATGTCCTGCCGGAGCAGAAAACACACCCTCAATTTCTGCTTTTTTCTCACCATGCCTGACAAATTCAGCCGATCCTCTCGCTCCGACAAGCAGCTGTACAGCATCTATAATGATCGACTTACCCGCACCGGTTTCACCGGTTAAAACAGTGAGTCCTTCCTCTAAAGATAATGAAAGTTCATCTATAATCGCAAAATTACGTATTGATAAGTCCTGTAACAAACAATATCACCCCTGTTTAAAGCATATCAATAAAGCGCTTTGAAATGGTACCTGCTTCATCTTCTGATCTGCATATAATTAAACATGTATCGTCACCGCAGATTGTGCCGAGAATTTCGTCCCAGTCAAGATTATCGATCAATGCACCAATTGCGTTTGCATTTCCCGGTAAAGTTTTCATAACGAGCAAATGACCTGCACCGTCAATTCTAACGAAAGCATCAGTCAGCGTTCTTTTTAGTTTTTGAAGCGGATTAAACCGCTGATCAGCAGGCAGGGAATATTTATATCTGCCATCATGTAATGGGACTTTCACCAAATGCAGTTCTTTGATATCTCTGGAGATTGTAGCCTGAGTCACCGGGAACCCCGCATTTTTCAGCTCATCTACAAGCTCATCCTGTGTTTCAATATCATTGTTTACAATAATTTCTCTTATTTTAATATGTCGTTGTCCTTTATTTATCATATCTTCACTCCGTCTGTATGAATATTTATGCTTAAATATACAGTTATCTTAACGTACATTTTCCAATTTGTACACTGAGGTGAGTGAGGAAGGCTTTATTTTGTTCGCGCACCCCTGACCTGTGAATAATAAAAAGACTGGGACAAAAAATTGTCCCAGTCTTTTTATTATTTTGCCGGGCTATAAAGTGATCACATAATCTAACCTGCAGCAGTTTTTATTTTCTTATAAACTTGCATGCGCTTCTGCCACAACGTCTTCGAGTACAACGTCATCCGTGATTTTACCTTTTTCAGTCTCTGTCGTTCGCAGGTGTAAAAGGAACTCAATGTTGCCATCTCCACCTGTGATTGGTGAAAATGAAGCTGCAAGTACATCGTAACCGGTTTCTGTCGCAAAAGCAGAAATCTTATTGACGACCTCTAGGTGTACTTTCCTGTCTCTTACAATCCCCTTTTTCCCAACCTGCTCACGTCCTGCTTCAAACTGAGGCTTCACGAGTGCAAGCACATCACTGCCAGGTTTAAGTAATGTGCGTAATACCGGAAGAATGATCTTCAAAGAAATAAATGATACATCAATTGAAGCAAAGTCCGGTGTTCCTTCTTTCAGGTCTTCAGGTGTCAGGTACCTGAAGTTTGTCCGCTCCATTACGATTACCCGCGGGTCCTGCCTTAATTTCCAGGCAAGCTGATTATAGCCGACATCAACCGCATAGGACTGTCTGGCGCCATTTTGAAGTGCGCAGTCAGTGAATCCGCCGGTTGACGACCCGACATCAATCATACATTTATCTTTCACGTTTATATTGAATTCCTTTAATGCTTTTTCAAGCTTTAATCCGCCCCGGCTGACATATGGCATAACTTTTCCTTTAACCGTCAGCAGTGCGTCTTCAGGGATTTTTTCTCCAGGCTTATCAAGTCTTGTTTCATTATGAAAAACTAATCCCGCCATAATGGCTCTTTTAGCTTTTTCACGTGTTTCTGCAAGTCCCTGATCTACAAGCAGAATATCAACTCTCTGTTTTTTAATTTTCATGCTCAGGCTCTTTTCTCCTTCATCGGAACAATTGATCTGATCACCTTCACAGCCTGTTCAGTTGTCAGGTCAATTTCTTCTAACAGCTGATCAACATTGCCATGTTCAATAAACTGATCAGGGATTCCCATTCTTTCGATCTTCGCGTGTGAAAACTGCTGATCATGAGCAAATTCAAGTACCGCACTGCCGAATCCGCCCTGAAGAACTGCTTCTTCGATGGTTAGAATCGGCATATTTAATGCAAGTAAATCTTTTAACATTGTTTCATCCAGCGGCTTGATAAACCTTGCATTTATCACGCGTACTGAAATACCTTCCTGCTCCAAATGGTCTGCAGCTTCAAGCGCCATAGGAATTGTTGTACCAAATGTTAATATCGCAGCATCAGACCCTTCTTTCAGCACTTCCCAGCTGCCAATCGGAATTTGCTGCAGGGTATCGTCCATCTGGACACCTAATCCGTTACCTCTTGGATATCTCATCGCGATTGGACCGTCATCATACGTTAAAGCTGTGTGGACCATATGCTGTCCTTCATTTTCATCCTTCGGCATCATGACAACCATATTTGGAAGACTTCTCAGAAAAGCGATATCGAATACTCCCTGATGTGTTTCTCCATCGGCTCCAACAAGTCCCGCACGGTCGATTCCGATAAATACGTTCAGATTCTGACGGCAGATATCATGCACGACCTGATCGTATGCACGCTGAAGGAATGTAGAGTAAATCGCAAGGAAAGGCTTCATGTTTTGTGTGGCAAGACCTGCAGATAATGTTGTCGCATGCTGTTCAGCGATTCCCACATCAAACATTCTGTCAGGAAACTCACTTGCAAACCCTTCAAGCTTTGATCCGACAGGCATTGCTGGTGTAACAGCAACGATTCTCTGATCGGTTCTGGCTTCTTTTCGCACTGTTTCAGCTACCAGCGCACTCCAGCCAGGTGCTTTTGCAGACGATTTGATTAAATCGCCTGTATCAATTTTATATGGGCCTGTCCCATGCCACGTTCCGACTGTGTCATTTTCAGCAGGGTGGAATCCTTTTCCTTTTTTCGTAATCACATGAAGGATGACTGGACCTTTTGTTTTTTTAGCATATCTGATATTTTCATCCAGCTCATCAAAGTTATGACCATCAACAGGGCCTAAATAAGTAAAGCCGAGTTCTTCAAAAAACATTCCGGATACGAGCAGATACTTGAGACTGTCTTTAACCCGCTCTGCAGCAGATGCAAGCCTTCCTCCGACTGCCGGCACCTTTTTAATCAGATACTCAAGGTCGTCTTTTGCTTTGTTGTATTTTCCGGCAGTTCTCATCCGTCCTAGGACACTATGCAGGGCACCTACGTTTGGCGCAATCGACATTTCATTGTCATTTAAGACTACAATCATATCCTTTTTCTCATGACCGATGTGATTGAGCGCTTCCAAAGCCATCCCGCCGGTTAAAGCGCCATCTCCGATAATCGGCACAACGAAATTGCTGTCGCCTTTAATATCACGCGCAATTGCCATACCCATCGCTGCAGATAAAGAAGTGGAACTGTGTCCTGTTTCCCAGACATCATGTTCACTTTCAATCATCTTTGGAAATCCGCAAAGTCCCTTGTATTGTCTGAGCGTATCAAATTGATCAGCACGTCCGGTCAGGATTTTATGAACATAAGACTGATGCCCAACGTCCCACAGGAATTTATCATCCGGACTGTTAAAATGCTTATGCAGGGCGAGCGTTAATTCCACTACTCCCAGGTTCGGTCCGATATGACCACCTGTTGCTGAAAGCTTTTCAATCAGAAACGTACGGATTTCCTCACTTAATTCAATTAACTGTTCTTTATTCAGATCTTTTAAAAAACCAGGGTCTTTAATTTGATTTATCTCCACCCGGATCACTCACTTTCTCAGAAGGAACCACAGCTATTTGCATGACAAATTGTACAGTGTTCCCCAGAATAAATTCTATTTCGTTTTCTTTGTATCTTTAATTATAACAAGGTGTAATTTTTCCTCAAGAAATTGTAGGGTTTTTCCTACCCTGAATATGATATCTTTGGAAAAAGTAATGGCAAGTGACTTTCCCATCGCTTTTCCGCCAACTGTAAGCGCTGCAATCAGACTTGTCAGCCCGATGTTGATGGAACTCTCAATCAGAGAGCCCTGACCCAGCTGTAGCTCGTTTGCTAGCTGGATGATCACGATCGCTGCAGCTGCTCCACTGATTATACCTGCTATATCCCCTATAACATCGTTACAGAAACTAGCAAACCGGTCTGCATTTCTGACAATTCTAATGGCGTACTTCGCACCATACACTTTTTTTGCAGCCATTGCGTGAAACGGCTTTTCCTCACCGGCTGCAGCAGCAATACCAAGCATGTCAAAAAAGACGCCGATGACAACAATCATGAGGACCACGATCAATCCCACTGTCCAGTTGACCTGATTAAGTATACTTGTTGAAAGAAGTGAAAAAATAGCCGCTAACACTCCTGTGATAACGGCTATCGTAACACTCCACTTTATTGTTTTATGTAAGAAGCTGTTCAATTCACATCACACCTAAAAGTAATAAAGGGTGGTCGCGATCAGAGTTAACATTACGGCTTAGGTCCAGTAGGTTTTCCCAATTCGACACCAGCTGTTGCCATACTGGCGGTTTCCCATTATATCGAATTCGGCAGGGTTTCCCGCTGCCGGACTGGATTGCCACTTAGTCCGCACTCTAATCCTCTGAACACGTCTGCGTACAGTCTAGGAGATTTCCTCGGCAGCCCTGATCCTGACTCCTTATCCTCTTTTGCAGAAGTGATTTCATACGGGCTGAAAAGAACATATTAATGGCCAACTAATGTGTTCTCTATAACCATAATCCCCTCACATTCCACTCAAGGCAGGCTACGCTGCGGCTGATTGTCATCACTTCCACAGGTTCATACAATCATTCTCCTGCATATGCTTTATGCCAGCTGAAAATGAAAGCCTCCGCGGTAAGCGGGTCATCGCCCACATGCCATTGTGGATCGCCCGCAAACCTTACTCCCAGAAAAAGCCCAAAGCTGGGCGCCTCAAGCCAAAACCAGGAACTTCATCGATATGCCCTTTAGTGGATTTTTAGGCCCACCTTCGGAATCGGCGGACTGACTAGAATACTGCACCACCCATTTAGGGAAGTATAACATATTCATTTTTCTGCTGTCTTGCAATACACTCAGTTTTTCCGGCTGCCGATTAAATCAGTCAACTCCAATAGCAGTAAAGGTTCAGGATGCAGATCAAAAAGCAATCCTCTCGCTTCAGAAAGATGGTAACTGAGTTTTTCTTTTGCTTTATTCATACCCAGTATCGCCGGGTATGTGCTTTTTTGACGTCCTTCATCACTGCCGACAGGTTTACCGATTTCATCCTGATTACCCTCAACGTCAAGAATGTCATCTCTGATCTGGAATGCAAGTCCGATGTGTTCGGCAAATAGCCGCAGTTTATTTAAGTCTGATTCAGTCAGGCCGCTCATCACACCACCTGCAGCAGCTGCAAACTCCAGCAGTCTGCCAGTTTTACGTCTGTGGACAGATTCCAACTGTTCAAGTGTTAATGATGCATTCTCACCTTCAATATCAGCCATCTGCCCGCCAACCATTCCTTCAGCGCCGGCAGCATTTGCAAGCATTGAGATCATTCTCACTTTAGAATGGGCATCGATTGAGGAATCAGCTACCAGTTCAAAACTTCTTGTCAATAATGCATCTCCCGAAAGAATAGCAGTCGCTTCTCCAAATACTTTATGATTTGTAGGCAGCCCTCTTCTTAAATCGTCATCATCCATGCTTGGAAGATCATCATGAATCAGCGAGTACGTGTGAATCATTTCAAGCGCCGCAGCTGTTTTAAGTCCTTTATCAGTATCCGCACCGAATGTTTCCATCACAGCAAGTAATAATAATGGACGTATTCTTTTTCCACCTGCTTTTATAGAATACAACATTGATTCTTTAAGTGTATCAGGTGTACTGAGCGACCTGATTGCAGAAATCAGTTCTTCTTCTATCAGGCTTTTTTGAATATTGCTGAATTGTCCAAGCATATTCATTCAGATAACTCCTCTGGATCGATTGGTGTTTCCCCATCTTCAGTCATCATAACAGCCAGCTGCTTTTCTGCGCTTTGCAGTTTTTCATGACAAAGCTTGGACAGCTCCACACCTTTTTTATAATAATCAATTGCTTCTTCCAAAGGGACGTCCCCCTCTTCCAGCTTTGCAACGATTTCTTCAAGACCTTCCACTGCTTCTTCAAATGAATATTCTTTATTTTTCTCCATGCTTATCACGCTCCACCTTTTGCTCTACTGTACAGATTAAATCTGCCGCTTGAAGTGATACTGTAATTTTATCTCCAGCGTCTACCTGTTCGCTACTTTTAATAAGCTCATTTGAATCATTAAACACAAGAGAATACCCTCTATTCATTATTTTAAGCGGACTTAACGCTTCAAGGGATGCGGTCGCCTGTATAAAACGCTGTCTGCTCGCGTTCACTTTTTTTGATGATGTGTTTTCGAGCCTGTCCATTAAGCGGTCCAGATGATTTTTTTTACGTTCAATTTGGTTTGAAGGATTCAGTCTAATTAATTTTTCGTGGATTCTTTCTCTTTTTATTTTGGCTTTTTGAATGATTGCTGCACTTTCTCTGTACAGACGTTCATTTAGTCTGTCTAAGTTTTGTGCGTGCGGTTCAATCATTTTTTCAGGCCTTCTGAAAACGATTGAGTCCGTCTGCTTTTTTAATTGCTGTTTTTGATATTGGATCAGCTGGGCTATTGCTCTGTGTGACCTTACTTCCATACTCATAATCCGCTCTCTGACCTCTTCTATATGAGGAACTGCAATCTCTGCAGCTGCTGTTGGCGTCGGTGCCCGTAAGTCTGCAGCAAAGTCTGCAATTGTGACATCCGTTTCATGACCGACAGCTGATATGACCGGAACAGGAAAAGAAGCAATCTCTCTTGCAATCTGTTCATCATTAAATGCCCATAGCTCTTCAATGGATCCTCCGCCACGGCCGATGATTAACAGATCAAGTGAGGAATCCCCTGCAGCAGCATTAAGTGCCTGAAGAATCGATGGCACCGCTTTTTCCCCCTGTACAGAACAGGGGTACAACCGGATGCCTGCAACCGGATACCTTCTTCCAGCTGTGGTCATGATGTCTTTAATGACCGCTCCGGAAGCTGATGTAATCACGCCGATATTTTCAGGATACGCTGGCAGGGATCTTTTTCTGCCCTGATCAAATAAACCTTCCTTCTGAAGCTTTTCTTTCAGCTGTTCATAAGCAAGATACAGTGCCCCCACACCATCAGGCTCCATCTTTTTAACATACAGCTGATATTGCCCGCTTGATTCAAATACGGATACATCTGCCTGAAGCAGCACTTCCATGCCGTTTTCCGGTTTAAACTTAAGTGAGGATGCAGCAGATGAAAACATGACTGCACTGATTCTGGTTTTCTGATCTTTTAATGTGAAGTACATATGACCGCTTGAAGGCTGCTTCAGATTAGAGATTTCACCTTTAATGTAGACACCGCTTAAATGGGGATCAGCATCAAACTTTCTTTTTATGTATTTAGTCAGTGCACTGACAGTTAAGTATCTTAAAGTGGACATTTTAACACTCCTAAATCGTCAAAAGCGGTTCCGAGTGACTTCATCGGAACCGCTAAGCTGATACTTTATGTTATCTTGAGAAACGCTCAGCTGATTCAACTGTATTAAACAGCAGCATTGTAATGGTCATTGGTCCTACACCGCCGGGAACCGGAGTGATTGCTGATGCTTTTAGTCTGCACTGGTCATAATCAACATCACCACATAATTTCCCTTCTTCATCACGGTTCATCCCGACATCTATAACCACTGCCCCGCTTTTAATATGATCTGCGGTAATCAGATTGCGTATACCCGCAGCAGCAATTAAAATATCAGCCTGCGCAGTATGCGTTTTAAGATCTGCTGTTTTAGAATGACAATACGTTACGGTGGCGCTTTTTCCGAGCAGGAGCTGACCCATCGGCTTTCCGACAATATTGCTTCTTCCAACAACCACAGCATGTTTACCTGCAGGGTCAATTTCCTGGAATTCAAGCATTTTCATGATTCCATTCGGCGTACACGGATAAAAAGCTTCTCCTCCAGCCTGCAGTCTTCCAATGTTAATCGGATGAAATCCATCAACATCTTTTGAAGGATAAATTGCTTCTATTACTGACGTTTCACTGATATGGGCAGGCAGTGGCAGTTGAACAAGGATCCCATGAATCAGCTGGTCTTCATTAAGCTCCTGAATGATATCAAGAAGTTCTGATTCCTTTACAGTGTCAGGCAGTTTTACCAGCTTAGAATAAATGCCCAGGTCTTCACACGCTTTCTGCTTCATTGATACATATGTCTTTGAAGCCTGGTTATCCCCGATCAGAATAACAGCCAGTCCAGGTGTGATATCCTCCAATTGGTTAATTCTGTCTTTTAACTGTGCTCGCATTGTTTGAGCAATTTTTTTACCATCAATAATTTCAGCAGACATTCAACGTTCCTCCCGTGATTCAATCACGTGAATGTAAGTGAGACACTACCTTCGAAAGAAGTCCATTCACGAATTTGCTTGATTTTTCATCACCGAAACGCTTTGAAATTTCAACCGCTTCATTCAGAACCACATTATGAGGCACATCATCTTTTTTGTATAAAAGTTCATACAGCGCAACTCTCAGAATGTTGCGGTCTACTCTTGCAAGGCGTTCGATCTTCCATTTTTCAAGATGATTCTGTATAACCTGGTCAATTTCTGACAGGTGACCGCTCACACCCTCTACCAGGTCTGTTAAATAATCGTCGTGTTTTTCGTCTTCCAGAATATTTTCAATCGCTGTTTCCGGCGTCATTTCATTCATTTCCATTTGGAATAACGCTTGCAGCGCTTTCTCTCTGGCCGTTCTTCTTTTCATTTCAGGTTTAACTCCTTCTCTATTTGCATAAAATCCATGTCATAAAAAGATCATAGCATAAAATGAGGCTTCCTACTAACTGAACATAGCATGAAATATAAAATTCAGTTCAGGTATGCGCTTTCATTGCGCATAAAAAAGACAACAGCATTTTCAGCTGTTGTCTTTTTGGTTATTCTTTATCATCATCGTCAGCTTTTGCTGATTCAAACTGTATACCGACTACGTGAATATTTACTTCGTCTGCCTCTAGTGCAGTCATATTCAGCAGTGTCTGGCGGATATTATCCTGAAGCTTTTGCGCAACCTCAGGGATCGCTGCACCAAATTTCACTGTGCAGTAAACGTCCAGTGTAATCCCTTCTTCACCAAGCTCCACTTTAATGCCCTTACCATGATTTTTTTTACCCAGTCTTTCTGCTACGCCTGATGCAAAATTGCCTCTCATTTGAGCAATTCCATCGACCTCAGATGCAGCAATACCTGCGATTACTTCAATCACTTCAGGAGCAATTTCGACTTTACCGAGCTGGTTGTGCGCAATACTGCTCATTTGCAGTAAATGATTTTCGTTTTCAGCAGTCATATGATCCCCCTCTTAATCAGCCTTTTTTGTCATGATATCATACTTCTCAAGAAATTTCGTATTGAAGTCTCCACCTGTAAATACATCATGGTTTAACAGCTTTAAATGGAATGGAATCGTTGTATGGACGCCCTCAATCACGAATTCAGACAGTGCACGCTTCATTTTTGCAATTGCCTCTTCACGCGTGTCCCCATAAGTAATCACTTTAGCAATCATAGAATCATAATATGGCGGGATCTCATAACCTGTGTATGCAGCGGAATCAATTCTGACACCAGGACCACCCGGCGGAAGATACATTGTGATTTTTCCTGCTGAAGGCATAAAGTTCTTTTCAGGGTTTTCTGCATTAATTCTGCATTCCATTGACCATCCGGAAAAAGTGACTTCTTCCTGCGAAATGCTCAGCTTCTCACCGGATGCAACTTTGATCTGCTCTTTAATCAGATCAACACCTGTCACCATTTCAGTTACCGGATGCTCTACCTGAATTCTCGTGTTCATTTCCATAAAATAAAATGATTTTTCATTATGATCATAGATGAACTCAACTGTTCCTGCTCCAGTGTAACCGACTGCTTCAGCAGCTTTAACAGCAGCATCACCCATTTGCTCACGAACGTCCTGGTCAAGAGCAGGAGATGGTGTTTCTTCAAGAAGCTTTTGAAGTCTTCTCTGAATCGTGCAATCACGCTCGCCAAGGTGAATGGTCTGTCCGTGTGTATCAGCCATGACCTGAATTTCAACGTGGCGGAAGTCTTCTATGAACTTCTCTATGTAGACGCCTGGATTACCGAATGCAGCTTCAGCTTCACGCTGCGTATTTCTGATCCCTTTTTCAAGGTCCTCTTTACTGTGTGCCACGCGGATACCTTTTCCGCCGCCCCCTGCAGTCGCTTTGATAATAACAGGGTAGCCCATATCTTCAGCCAGCGCCAGGCCATCTTCAACAGAAGCAACAATGCCTTTTGAACCGGGAACAACCGGTACGCCTGCTTCTCTCATTGTTTCACGCGCTACATCTTTTGTCCCCATCTTTGAAATCGCTTCAGGACTCGGACCGATAAAGGTAACATTACAATCTCTGCAAAGTTCAGCAAAGTCAACGTTCTCTGCAAGGAACCCGTATCCAGGGTGAATCGCATCAGCACCTGTCAATTTTGCTGCAGAAATTACATTTGTAAAGTTCAAATAACTGTCTTTTGAAAGTTTTGGACCAATACAGACAGCTTCATCTGCAAGCTGAACGTGCAGTGCTTCTTTATCTGCTTCAGAATACACAGCGACCGTTTCAATATTCATTTCTTTACATGCACGAATGATCCGTACTGCAATTTCTCCTCTATTGGCAATCAATACTTTTTTTATCATACGTCTTCTCTCCTAACTACTTTTTAACAAGAAACAGAGGCTGTCCGTATTCTACAAGCTGGCCATTTTCAACGAGGATTTTCACAATTTCCCCTTCAGTTTCAGCTTCAATTTCATTAAATAACTTCATTGCTTCAACAATGCATACAGTTGAATCCGCTGTTACTTTTGATCCTACCTTTACGAATGCTTCTGCATCCGGTGAAGATGCTTCATAGAAAGTACCTACCATAGGTGATTTGATTTCAGTCGTATTTTCAAGATCTGCTGCAGGCTCCGGTTTTGTTTCCTGTACCGGTTCCGGTTGTTTTTCTGCCGGAGCAGGTGCTTTTACTTCTTCAGCCTGTTTAACAGCCGGTTCAGCAGACTGTACAGGTTCAGCCGGTTCAGCAGCTGTTCTTTTTGATTGTTTTCTTAGTTTAAGCTTTTCGCCATCCTGTTCATATGTAAATTCATCAATTGAGGACTGGTCGATTAGTTTAATAATTTCTCTGATCTCTTGTACTTTTAACATTTTTTTACACTCCCTGATCATCATATTAATTAGCAGCAGCTGCTATTATCATACGCTAATACTTAACCAAAATTCAAGACAGCCCTGAAAAGGACTAATAAAACGCTTTCATAAAACTGATTGTAACACATTTGATTAGCGCTGCATGAATAAAAAAGCCCTTGAAGCCTCCAAACTGGAGCTTCAAGGGCTTTTTGTAAAATTTATTCAGCCGGCTCAAACATGACAGAAACAAATGTGTTTTCTCCCATTTCCCGGCGTCCAAGCTGAACCAGCTCATTGGCTGCTTCTTTGGAATGTTCCTGATCAATGGATTTTACGGTGATGAGAACTCTCTCTTCATCTGTTCTGACAAGTGCATCTTCATAACCCATTGCCCTGATCATTGTTTCAATTAATTTTTCCTTGGATTCAAGTCTGTTCAACTCTTCCATTGCCTCATAGGCCTCATCTTTTTCAGCCGCTGAAAAGTCGGCAGACGCCACTTTAGATGTTAATTGTTCCTTTAAAGCGCTTCTCTCATCCTGAACTTCCATTCTTAATACATTGAAAAGATCCTCCGGTGAAGACTCTGTCGCTACATCCACTTCATCCTCAAATACCCATTCCTCACCATTTTCAGTGCTGACAACTTCTGAATCTTCATATGTAACAGCAGTCTGAGAAGTCGGTGACATCACATAATATACTGACAGAACTACCACAAGACCAATCATTGTCAGTAACCAGACGGTTTGTTTTTTCAGCATTCGCTCATCCCCTTAATCATATGGTATGACAGCCACTCTGTGCGTAGAAACATCCAGCGCTTTAGAGACTGCCTCAATAATCCGTTTTTTAACACCTGCTGACTCTGAACCTTCAGCTGCAATTAAAACCCCTGAAACCGGGGGCTTCTCAACATACTTTAGTACCGGTTCACCATTTAACGAAGCTTGTCCGAAAACAACTTCTGAAGTTGTTGATTTTCTTCCTGATACCGACTGCTGGTTATCTCTTTGTTCTTCTCCGCTGTCCTGCTGAATGGATTCATTCCGTTCATAGATCAATCTCTCTCCGCTGCCGAGTGTAATCATGACATCGACTTTAGAAGTGCCGAGAGACTTTTTCAGGAGCGTAGAGATTTTCTTTTCAAGCTGCCGCTCAAGGTCTGATATTTCTGCACTTGACCTTCCCGGGTCTTCTTCAACCAGGTCAGGTTTTTGGGGTTCTTTCCCCTGAGTAATGATGAATACGCCTATGATTAGCAGCAATATAATGATTGGAATTTTTTTTTGAAAGGTTGGATCTCTTGAAGAAAAAATGGTTTCTTTGATTTTTTTCATTCTGTCCTCCGGGTTATTCAGAAATCATCACGTTTGCCTCAGGGATCTCAAGCAGTCTTGCAACCTGAAAGGATATTTTTTCACGGTCCCCCTTATCTTCTGGATTGATAGTCAGCATTACCCTGAACTCATCATTCTGGCTGATAATTTGAAGTGACTGGATTTCACAGCGGCACGTCTCTTCAACCAGCGGATGCAGGCTTTGTTCACTTTGTTCTAATATGTATGCAGTCTGACCCGCAGACATGCTTTCAATTACTGCTTCACCGCTGATTTTTTCTTCCATCACCCATTTCTCAATCCGGTCCGGAAAAGAGATCGTAAAAGACTCTGCGTCATTGATCAGGTGCCTGACAGGGTTCATAAACCAGAATAAAAATATGAGTCCTGCAGTAAACCGGATAAAAGGTCTCCACGCATCTGTCGGCGTAAGAATATCAGCGACTAGCACCATCAGGATGAGTACAGCCAACCCTGCCGCCCATTCTGTCATGAACTGGATGTCAATCACCTCAACGTATCATGATTGGAATATTACTGATAAACATCACAACAATAATAGAAATGAAAAAAATACAGCTTGTCAGCAACAGTGCTGCAGCCAGGTGAAACATTCCCTTACTGGCTGCATCTACAGCCTCTGTCAGTCTGCTTCCTGCCACAGGCTCCATTACCACAGCGGCTAGGCGGTACATCACTGCAATGACCAGCATTTTAATAGCAGGAAAGAGTATGAGCAGCATTAAAATAAACCCGCCCGCAGCGCCGATCATATTTTTCGCAAGCATGGATGATGTCATAACAAGATCAGCTGTATCTGAAACGACTTTGCCGACAAAAGGCAGCATTGTCCCTGCGAGTGTCTTCACAGATTTTGCAGCCACACCATCAGCAGCTGCAGCAGCCGATGTCTGGATTGAAAGAATCGAAACTGACGCCACCGCCGTGACACCCAGAATCCATAACCCGGTCTGTCTGCATAAGGCAGCCACTTTGCCCATACTGTAACGGTCTGTCAGACAATTCAGCTGATCAAAAAAGATTGAGAAAATAAATAATGGTACAATGACTGATTTCATCAATGCCGTAATGACATACACCATTGCCAGCAGTATTGGAAAAGAAGCAGCTGATGTCGCAGGACCACCTGAAAGTGTGATCGAAGCAATATATAAAGGCAGTAATCCATTTAAAAAAGAAGCTGTGACCTGAAGCGATTCAAAAATGACTTCCAAAAAGAGCTGAATGCTTGAAGTAATCGTAATTAGTACAAGCCCCATCAGAATAAGCGGACTGACCGCAGCTACATTACTGCCGTTAAATGACTGCTCGATCACATGTATAAAAGAACTTAAGAGTAATAAAAGAATTAACCAGAATATTAAATGCAGATGGTCAGTTATCTGTACCATCGTATAGCTGATCAGCCCCTGTACCCACCCCCATACGCCTTCATCAAAATTAAACACTGCATCCCAAATTGAACCATCACCAGTTGAAGGAAGAAAATCTCCGTAGCTTTCAGTGATCTCTGTCCAGTAACTTGTCCATGCAGAATGATCCTGTTCTTCAAGCTGACTTTTGATCAGTTTATCAACTTCCTGATGTTCATTCATTTAGCGCCTTCCTTGCAGCATATTATCAGGCAACAATTGGAATATCTGTTCCATGAGTTCTATAAAAACCGGAAAAGCGATGGTTAAAATCAGCAGTTTGCCTGTCCATTCAATCACCATGGCTAAAAGAGGCTGTTCAAGCTGCTTGACAAGGTGAATACAGATTTCTGACACAAATGCGATCACGAGAACTTTTAACAATACAAGCGAATACTGCTGAAGCCCGGGTACATATCCTGTTATTTGAGTGAGCATGAGTGATGCTTCTTTTATCCTCGTGATCAGCTCGTTCACAAGGTACACACTGCCACAGAATGCAAGCATCATGGCAATGTGCGGCGATCTTTCTTTTAACAGTAATGCTAAAAAACCGATCACAAAGCAAATACCGGCTGTAACGAGTAACTCTTCCATCACAGCTCCTTATTCATAAAACATAAGGATTGATCTGACTGCTTCAAAAAAATCGCCAAGTGCCTGAATAACAATATAAAGCACATACATCGCCCCAAAAAATGCAAGCCACTGGGCATAATCTTTTTTCCCGGCCTGTTCCAGTACTGTGTACAAAAATGCAACTGCAAGTCCAATTCCGGCAATTTTAAAAAGCGTTTCCCCATCTATATACACCCGCGATCTCTCCTGGTTTCAAATAAGCAGCAGAACTGCGATCAATCCGGTCATAAATCCAATGGTCCTGTAGATTTTCACAAACTTACTTTCAAACTCGAGCGCTTCTTCATACCTCGTCTGGATACCCGCGATAATAAACGAAAGTTCTTTTTCGACTGAATCAATATGAATGTTTCTGAATGCATCACTGATTTTTACCAGCCAGTTCAGATCCTCTTTTTTTAAGCAGTTAAATGACTGATGATTAATCACGGTCTGTTTCCAGGCATGATGAAACGGTGAGGTGGCCAGTTCAGCTTCGACCTGCTTAAAGAAATCTGTCAGTAATGAAGATGTTTGACATTGTACGCTGATCATTTCAGTAATAGACGTCCTGCGGTCAGCTACTTCCCTTTCCATCCATTTACTGAAGCGGAGACATTCCAGCAGAAGCTTTCTTCTTTTAATTAATAATGACGCTCTTCTCATGCCCTCTAATGTGAAACTCAGAATAATACAAACTGCACCGAATGAATAAGTCATCCGGCATCAATTTTGTAATTCAGTCCTGTGCATCTGATCAAATACAAATCATCCCTGGCTAAAAGAGAAGACAGTTCCTTTTTTTCTCTTAATTCTTCTGCTGTGTCAGCGTGAGCAGTAACCATCATCTTAATTCCTGCAGATATGACCTCCTCTACTGCTAAGGCATCAGCAACGCCACCGATTTCATCAACTGCGATGGTGTCAGGAGACATTGATCTCAGCATCATTTTCATTCCGCGGGTTTTAGGACACTTGTCCAGGACGTCAATGTTCTGTCCGAAAGTCAGCTGTGGAATCCCTTTGTAACAGGCTGCGATTTCTGAGCGCTCATCAATTAATGATACAGTTTTGGATGGTATGGACTGATATCCTTCTGATACAAAACGGACAGCATCCCTGATAAAGGTTGTCTTACCGCTCCCTGGCGGTCCATAAATTAATATGTGGGGCCATTTTTTTTGATTCCGCTGCCACAGGTCAATCATCAATTCATTCGAACATCCTACAAATTCACGGGCAATACGGATTGAAAATGATGTAATATACTTAAACGTCGGGATCTGGTTTAAGCTTTCAGTCATCTCCCCGGCTACGCCAATCCGGTGTCCGCCTTTAACGGTTATAAATCCTTCTGACAGCTCTTTTGCAATTGAATAAACTGAATGATCGGAAACTCTCTCAAGGAGACTGTGACAATCTTCATCAGTTGGACTATAACGGAGCGTTCTCTGACCTGCTTTAGTTTTTAACACGACTTGTCTGCCCTTTCTGATCCTGATTTCATTGACAGATTCTATCTCGGGACCGGCTGATTCAATGATTGCCTCTGTTAAACGATCCGGAAGGAATGAGAATATCGTATGCATGAAGGTCTCCTTCGTGTTTTACGACTATCATATTGAGCCGGGAGGGACTTTATGCGGAATAAAAATGAGGATTGAACGATTATATTACTTTCCTAACCGTTTCGCTGCACTAAAATTGCATTATAAAATTCATTTTTATGAAACTGTATAATTTGCCTCACGGGTTGCGCAATAAAAAAACTGCCCTTTTTAAAAGGGCAGTCTGTTTATGATTATTGTACGCGGGATACATAAGTTCCATCTGTTGTATTGATGACCAGCTTATCTCCTTCATTGACAAAGAAAGGAACGTTTACAGTTAAACCTGTTTCAACTGTTGCAGGCTTAGATCCGCCGCTTGACGTATCACCTTTGATACCCGGCTCTGTTTCAGTCACTTCAAGTTCTACCGTATTAGGCAGCTCAAGACCTAACGTCTCAGCCTGATACATCATGATCTGTACTTCCATATTTTCTTTCAGGAATTTTAATTCATATTCGATCTGTGCAGCTGGAAGTTCGATTTGTTCATAGGATTCATTATCCATGAATACATGCATATCTCCATTTGCATAAAGGTACTGCATACGCTTGTTATCAATCTGTGCTTTCGCAACCTTTTCCCCTGCTCTGAATGTTTTTTCCTGTACCGCTCCTGTACGCAGGTTACGCAGTTTTGAGCGTACGAATGCAGCACCCTTACCCGGCTTTACGTGCTGGAAGTCCATGACTCTCCAGATACCGCCATCTACTTCTATTGTTAGACCTGTTTTAAAATCATTCACTGAAATCATTTGTATTCCTCCGTTTTCTTGGAAATGTCTCTGATTACCGCTAGTAATTGTATAGACTTTTCGGTAAAAAGTAAACGTTAATTTATGTGATCCTACATATTTTAAAGGATAATCAGATCTTTTGTCGAGTGAGTCAATGTTTCATTGCCATTTTCAGTAATGACTGTGTCATCTTCAATTCTGACTCCTCCGATTCCCGGAAGGTAGATCCCCGGTTCAACCGTCACAACCATATTTGTTTCCAGTTTTGTTTCTGAACGGAACGACAAGCCTGGTCCTTCGTGTACTTCCATACCGAGTCCGTGACCGAGTGAATGTCCAAAATAATCCCCGTATCCTTTAGATGCGATATAGTCACGCGCAATGGCGTCAGCCTCTTTACCAGTCAGTCCCGGTTTAATTTCATCCATTGCTTTTAACTGTGCATCAAGCGTTACCTGATAAATTTCCTTCAGTTTTTCATCCGGCTCACCAACCGCTAAAGTTCTTGTCATATCAGATGCATACCCTTTGTGCAGCGCACCGTAATCGAGTGTGACAAAGTCGCCTTTTTCAATCGTTTTATTGCTTGCCACACCGTGCGGAAGTGCAGAACGCACACCGCTTGCCACAATAATATCAAATGATGAGGAGACTGCCCCTGCATTTCTCATAAAGAACTCAAGTTCATTTGATACTTCAATTTCTGTTCTGCCTGGCTGAATGAAATCAAGAATATGCTTGAATGCTGCGTCAGCAATGTCAGCTGCTTCTTTTATAATCTTAATTTCATCCGGTGATTTAATTAATCTCAGTTTTTCAACAGTACCTGATAGCGGGATCAGCTCTGCTTTGATGTGCTCTTCATATTGTTTATATGTACTTAATACAAGATGGTCTGATTCAATCCCCAGCTTTTTAATGCTGAGTTTTTCACACTGATCAGCAATTTCTTTAGTTATTGGCGCTTTGTGAGTGACAACTTCATAGCCCTCAGCCTGTTTCTCCGCCTGTTCTGTATATCTGAAGTCCGTGATAAATACAGCTTTATCTGCTGAAATTAACACTGCTCCCGCAGATCCTGTAAAGTTTGTCATGTACCTGCGATTATAAGGACTCGTAATCAGTATACCGTCAGCTTTACCGGCAATCTCTTTTCTTAACTTTTCAATTTTACTCATGATCATTCCCCTTTGTATGTTTGATAAGAGCATTTAAAGCCATTTCGTATCCATAAACGCCGAATCCGGCAATTTGCCCAATCGCTTCAGCTGCAATCATTGACTGATGGCGAAAAGGCTCGCGCGCATGGATATTTGATAAATGAACCTCTACTACAGGTACCGAGATCGATGCCACAGCGTCTCTTAAGGCGATGCTTGTATGTGTATAGGCCGCGGGGTTAAAAACCACACCTTTAAAATGCTGATCTTCCGCATCATGCAGCGCTTCAATTAATTCGCCTTCATGATTCGACTGTCTGGCAATCAAAGCAAACCCCTGCTTTTCAGCGATTGATATCAGCTTGTTTTCAATTGATTCAAGTGTATCAGTCCCATAGATCTCAGGCTCTCTTTTACCCAGCCTGTTCAGATTTGGGCCGTTCAGCATTAAAATCCTCTCCACAGCAGTTCACTCCTCTACCTTTTACTTCGTCACACAAATAAATTGTAACACAACTACCCTTCATTTTTCCGGCTGATTCACTTTATAAGGTTCTTCATAAGAAATTGAATATCCCGTAAACAGACCATATAAAATAAACAGTGAAAAAAGGGATACAATTGTCCTTGTTTTAAGTACTGCAGGATCAATACGCCATTCAAAAAACCAGCCTGCGAGCAGCAGTGCCCCGAGTACAAATAAACCTGACAGTATACCCGGAAAAACGGTATGACTGTTTTTAAACAGCACATAATAAATGAGTGCCCAAAGCACTGAACAGCAAAGTATAATCACGAAAAAAATTATTTCACTGAGCCAGCCTTTTTGAAAATCAGCAGCAATGAAAGAAAAACCCGGTTTTAACAGCTCTTTTTCAATAAAATGAAAAAACACATAAATACGGTACAGGCTATAGAAAAGAAAAGCACCGGCGATTGAAGTGTAGATGGCTAACGGGATTCTTTTAATTGTAGGAAACTCCATATTAACCGCTCCTTTTTTATCACCCATTATGCCACTGAATTAAATACGTTATTCCATGCGTCCGATAGTAGAAGATTGACTGATTTTTTAGTAAACTGGTATTACCTACTCATAATCAGCTGGAGCTGAATGACTGAAAACTAGGAATGTAAGGAATAGGCTGGTGTAAAAATGAAAAATCAAAAACCCGCATATGGCGGACAGGCTGTAATGGAGGGTGTCATGTTTGGCGGTAAACGGCACACCGTTACTGCAATTAGGAGAAAAGATGATTCAATAGAATATTTCGATCTCCCAAGAAAACAGAACCCTACTTTTCAGAAACTGAAAAAAGTTCCTTTCTTAAGAGGAATTATTGCATTGATCGAAGCAAGCGCAAATGGAACACAGCACCTGAATTTCTCAAGTGAAAGATATGATGTACTACCTGAAGAAGATGAAAAAGTACAGCAGGAACAAAAATCTTCCAAGCTCGAAATGGTATTCGGTATCGCCGCAATTGGTGTTCTATCCTTCTTGTTCGGGAAATTTGTCTTTACTTTAATTCCTGTTTTCCTTGCAGAACTTTTTCGTTTTGCTGTACCGGGGGATGTTGGACAGGTCATGCTTGAGAGTGTATTCAAAGTGATTTTGCTGCTGGCATACATTTACTTTATATCACTGACCCCTTTGATTAAAAGAGTGTTTCAATATCACGGGGCTGAGCATAAAGTAATCAACGCTTATGAGAACAACTTACCGTTAACTGTGGAAAATGTGCAGTCCCAATCAAGACTTCATTACCGCTGTGGTTCAAGTTTTATTTTGTTCACTGTTATTGTCGGGATGTTTGTTTATTTGCTGGTACCGACTGAACCTTTAACCGCACGGATCTTAAACCGGATTGCGCTGATACCTGTTGTACTTGGTATTTCCTTTGAGGTACTTCAGATCACTAACAAGGTTCGTGATATCCCTGTATTGAAATTCCTTGGTTACCCGGGGCTCTGGCTTCAGTTACTGACAACAAAAGAACCGAAAGATGACCAGGTCGAAGTAGCGATCGCTTCATTCAATAAGATGCTTGAAATGGAAGAAGAGGCTGAAAAAGGTTTAAAAAAAGCTGCACTTGTCTAAACTAATAAAAAGGTTTGCTGCGGGAGGTGGCTGCATTGAATGTTAAAAATATCGTTTTCTATGCCGTTATTGGTCTTGGAGCGCTTGGATTAATATCAATGATTTTATTTGAACCCGGTTCACTGCTCAGAACGATCCTGACTTACGCACTGCTCGCCGCTGCGATTTATGGTATTTACCGCTTTGTGATTTCACGCAGAGGCAATAGTCAGGAAAACAATGCATATAAGAAAGCTGTCCGTCAGTCTAAAAAGAAATATCAGCCTGCTAAACAGGCAAAATCTTCAAAGGTCAGAAAGATTCAGCCCGCTCAAAGAAAACCGGCCAAAAAAGCCAGTGCAGCCAGATTGAATGGGCCGAAGCTGACTGTGATTGAAGGCAAAAAAGGTAAAAAGAAAAAGCGCATGACACTTTAAGCACCTGAGCAATCAGGTGTTTTTATTTTTAACAACAATTTAGGCCCGGACATTGTCCGGGCCTAAATCAATACATTACAATCCGCATTTCAACTGTGCGTTACAGTTTGTACATGTGTTACAGCCGCCGATCTCCTTAACTGTTCCTTTACGGCAGACAGGGCATGTATTCCCTATTTCTGAACCGATTGTGACGTTTGTTGAGCGCAGATCCTGAATCGTATCAATCAACACAACATTCTGCTTTTCTCTCGGCTTTTCTTCTTTGTTTTCCTCAGCCTTTAATGTCAGCACCTGGCTGTCACGGCTTCCGTCAACATATACTGTTCCGCCTTTTGCTCCACCACGGTACAGTCTCTCATATACGCTTTCAACCTGTTCAACTGAATAGCCTTTTGGCGCATTTACAGTTTTGGAAATTGAACTGTCAATCCATCTCTGAATGACACACTGGGTATCAGCATGTGCTTCAGGTGCAAGCTCCATTGCTGTTACGAAGAATGAAGGCAGCTCATCTTCTTCAGTTTTATTATTCAATTCAAGATATTCTTTAACAATATCCGCTTTTACTTCAATAAATTTACCAAGGCGGCCACTTCTGTAATATGTGTAAGAGAAGTAAGGTTCAAGACCGGTTGCAACACCAACCATTGTACCCGTACTGCCTGTTGGCGCGACAGTCAGTAAGTGTGAATTACGGATGCCGCTTTCAAGAATCGCCTGTCTTACATGTTCAGGCATTTTTTTCATATAGCCTGAATGAATAAATGCTTCTCTCAGACGCTTCGTCTCTTCCTCTGTTTCACCTTCAAGGAACGGGAATGAACCACGCTCTTTTGACAGTTCAACTGACGTTTCATAAGCAGTTACTGCGATTGTTTCAAATATTTGATCTACTAATTGATTTCCCTCTTCTGAACCGTATTCTTTTTCACAATAAATCAGAAGATCTGCAAGACCCATTACACCAAGACCTACACGACGCTCCCCAAGCGCCTGTTTCTTATTCTCTTCAAGAAAATAAGGTGTAGCATCAATGACGTTGTCCTGCATTCTTACACCTGTTGCAACTGTTTCTCTCAGCTTGTCAAAACGCACTGTTTTGTTTTTCTTATCTGCAAACTCTGCAAGGTTAACAGCAGCAAGGTTACAGACGGAAAATGGTGCAAGTGGTTGTTCTCCACACGGATTTGTAGCTACAACCTGCTGGCCGTATGCTTTTGCATTTGTCATGTCGTTCGCATTATCAATAAAGAAAATGCCTGGCTCTGCAGAATAAGTTGCACAGATATTGATCAGGTTCCAAAGCTCTTTTGCCTTGATTGTGCGATATGTTCTGACTTTATTGCCCTGTGCTTCCCACTTCCGCACATCCCCGATTTCATGCCACTCTGAATTATAACGGGCCATTTCTTCTTTAGAGTACGCTTCTACATGCGGGAATCTCAGTGCATAGTCCTGATCCTCATCCACAGCTTTCATAAAGTCATCCGTCAGACAGACAGAAATATTTGCACCAGTCAGGAATTCCGGGTTGTGAACGGAGTAGTTACCGCCTTCTGCAAGTTTCTGCTTCGCGTCATCAATAATTTCCTGATTAAATCCACCATAGCCTTCAATACTTTCGTAGTTGACTATGCTTTGGTACATCGCAGCTTCCTGCTCAGTCAGCGGCGTGAACTTAAGCTTTTCCTGTGCAATTTTCTTAATAAAGTCGTCGTTTGTTGTTTCAAGCAGGAATCTCAAAATTCTTGGATTCTGCATTTTAGAAATAATAAATTCAATAATATCGGGGTGCCAATCTGAGAGCATAATCATTTGTGCACCACGTCTTGAACCACCCTGTTCAACAAGATGAGTCAGCTTTGCAATATCATCAAGCCATGATACAGAACCTGATGATTTACCATTTACACCTCTTGCAAGCGTATTTCTTGGTCTCAGTGTAGAACCGTTTGTTCCAACGCCGCCGCCGCGGCTCATGATCTCCATGACCTGCTTACGGTGATCTGATATACCTTCTCTTGAGTCCTGTATAAACGGCATTACGTAACAGTTGAAGAACGTCACATCCGTTTTTGCACCTGCTCCGTATAATACGCGGCCGGCCGGTACAAATCGCATACTTGAAAGTTCCTGATAAAATTTTTCAGTCCATTCTTTCTGCAAATCAGCTGTTTTTTCGACAGATGCAAGGCCTGTGGCATTTCTGCGTGCAATCTGCTCATAGTAAACTTCAAGCGGCTTTTCGATGACATCAAGTGATCTCACAACAATGCCTGATTCAATTTCTTTTGGTGTATCCAGTGAATTTTTGAACTCATCTTCCACCTGTACTGAAGCGACACCTTTTTCCCAGTCAATTTCTTTGATAAAGCCAAGACCGCGTGCCGGAAATTTGGGATCTTCCCTGATCGTCAATACGACAAAATCCCCTTCACTTAATGTTTTCTTTTCAGTGTCCTTGAACGCATAACGGTCGAGCATAACAAGCCTTGATACACCTTTATGCGTCAAAGTCATGTCTTCTGTGATCGGATGAACCACCTCGAACGACTGAATGTCCTCATTTAGTTTTTCTTTATTTAATGCTGGCGCTGAAGCTGATACCTGGGCCACTTCCATTTCCCCTTTCGACATATATCTTTAATAAACAGCACGTTAAGAACTTAACTACTGTATGTATTACCAATAATATAAACCCTCAAACCAAAAAACACAACATATTGTGTTCGGGTTTTTTAAACCCATACAATATATAGTTTTTTGTGTCAATTACAAAATCTTTGTCAAATCCAATAAACAGAGAAAAACAGACAAATGGTTAGAGAATTTAAGAAAACATATTGGAAATTTGTCATTTTGAAATGATTTCATACTTGTTCTTTTTCATCAAGTAATGTCCATGAACTTGTCAAAAACTGCTCACAAAACTGATAATTTTCTTTGAACTTATGAGAGCCGGCTACTATAATAAAGAATAGTGTGAGATAGAAAGGGGTTAAAAACTTGGAGTCATTATATGTACTGATCATTGTGCTTGCTGCAATCATTCTTTATTCAGTTTTCACTTACTTCAGACAGAAAAAAATTCTGAAGACATTAACTGAAGAAGAATTCAAGGCAGGTTACCGTAAAGCACAGCTGATCGATGTCCGTGAGCAGAAAGAATATGACGGGGGTCATATTTTAGGAGCAAGAAATATTCCATTGTCACAATTGAAAATGCGACTTGGCGAAATCCGCGCTGATAAGCCGGTTTATATTTACTGCCAGAATGGAATGAGAAGCGGCCGTGCAGCACAGCTGTTACACAAAAAAGGCGTAAAAGACCTTTATCAGCTGCAGGGTGGATTTAAAAAGTGGACAGGTAAAATTAAGCGTAAATAAGCATACAGTGTTTACTCGAAAAGAGAAAGGCCTCCTGATCAGATCAGGAGGCTCTTCTTATTTTAAACTTCTACCGGTTCTTTTTTCATATATCTGAGAACCGGCTTACGTGCTGCCTGTGTCTCATCAAGACGGCTGATTACAGTCGTATGCGGTGCTTCCTGAACAATTTCAGGGTTTTCTTCCGCTTCTTTTGCAATCTGGATCATGGCTTCAATAAATGAATCAAGTGTTTCTTTTGATTCAGTTTCAGTCGGCTCAATCATCATACATTCCTCAACGTTAATCGGGAAATAGATAGTTGGCGGATGGAACCCGAAGTCAAGCAGTCTCTTTGCAATATCCAGCGTACGGACACCAAGCTTTTTCTGACGCTTTCCACTGATAACGAATTCGTGCTTACAATGTCTGTCATAAGGCAGATCAAAATACTCAGCCAGTCTTCTCATCATATAGTTTGCATTAATGACCGCATTTTCACTTACTGCCTTTAACCCATCAGGACCCATCGTTCTGATATACGTATATGCACGTACGTTGATGCCGAAGTTACCGTAGTAAGGTTTTACACGGCCGATTGAATCCGGGCGGTTATAGTCAAATGTATAGCCTTCTTCAGTTTTAACAAGGACAGGCTTTGGCAGGTATGGAATCAAATCCTTTTTCACGCCAACCGGACCTGAGCCTGGACCACCACCGCCGTGAGGACCGGTGAATGTTTTATGAAGATTTAAGTGAACAACATCAAAGCCCATATCTCCAGGACGTGCTTTAGCAAGAACAGCATTCAGGTTTGCACCATCATAATACAGCTTTCCGCCGGCATCATGAATGATAGAAGCCATTTCAAGAATATCTTCTTCGAAAAGACCGAGTGTATTCGGATTCGTCAGCATCAGTGCAGCTGTCTGATCATCCACTACCCTCTTTAAGTCTTCAAGGTCAACAAGACCGTTTTCATTTGACTTAACTGTGACCGTTTCAAAGCCTGCAACTGTCGCAGAAGCCGGATTCGTCCCGTGTGCAGAGTCCGGTACAATGACTTTTGTACGGTTAAAATCACCATTTGCCTCGTGGAAAGCTCTGATCATCATCAGGCCGGTCCACTCTCCGTGTGCACCTGCAGCAGGCTGAAGTGTCACTTCATCCATACCGGTAATCTCTACAAGATGCTCCTGCAGGTCATACATCATTTCCATTGCGCCCTGTACTGTACTTTCATCCTGAAGCGGGTGAATATGGGCAAACCCTGCATAACGCGCAACCGCTTCATTTACTTTCGGGTTATATTTCATTGTACAGCTGCCAAGCGGGTAAAATCCTGAATCTACACCGTGATTACGCTTAGACAGTGCTGTATAATGACGCATAATATCAAGTTCTGATACTTCCGGCAGCTCAGGTGCTTCCTTTCGCGCAAAACCCTCAGGCAGCAGTCCCTCAATGTTTGATTCCGGCACATCAAGCTCAGGCAGGCTGTAACCGATTCTTCCTTCACGTGACAATTCAAAAATTAGCGGCTGGTTTTCATTACGCATATTGTTTCAGCTCCTCTGCCAATTGATCAATTTCTTCTTTAGTTCTCTGTTCCGTCACTGCAATGAGCATCTGATTCTGACGGTTGTCAAAGTCTCTTCCAAGATCATATCCGCCAATGATGTTTTTCTCCATCAGGGCTTTATTGACTTCTGATACCGGCTGTTTAAGCTCCACAACAAATTCATTGAATGTATATCCACCGTTTACAACGCTCAAGCCGGCTGCCTGAAGCTGCTTCTTTGCGTATGCAGCTTTCTGCAGGTTCTGGTGTGCAATTTCTTTAATCCCCTGCTTGCCGAGAGCTGTCATCGTAACAGAGGAAGCTAATGCATTCAGGGCCTGGTTAGAACAGATATTTGAAGTTGCTTTGTCTCTTCTGATATGCTGCTCGCGTGCCTGAAGTGTCAATACATATCCGCGCTGACCTTCTTCATCATTTGTTTCACCGACAAGACGTCCTGGTACTTTTCGCATGAGCTTTTTGGTCACTGCAAAATAGCCGCAGTGCGGACCGCCGAATGACTGTGGAAGACCGAATGGCTGTGCGTCACCAACAACAATGTCTGCACCAAAATCGCCTGGCGGTGTCAGCGCACCAAGTGACAGAGGATTGGAAGATACAACAAACATTGCTTTTTGCCCGTGTGCTAATTCCTCAATCTGATCGAGTCTTTCGATCTGTCCGAAGAAGTTCGGGTACTGTACCATGACTGCAGCGATCTCATCGGACATTAAACCTTTTAATGCATCAAGATCCGTTGCGCCATCTTTTTCAGGGACTGTTACGACTTCAATATGCTGACCGGCTGCATATGTTTCAAGAACCGCTTTTGATTCAGGATGAACGGCTCCTGATACGAGCACTTTCTTCCGCTTAGTCTGACCGGCTGATAGCATTGCAGCTTCAGCAAACGATGTGCCTCCGTCATACATTGAGGAGTTTGCAACGTCCATTCCTGTGAGTTCTGCAATCATCGTCTGGAATTCAAAAATGGCCTGTAATTCGCCCTGTGAAATTTCAGGCTGATAAGGTGTATAAGCTGTATAAAATTCTGATCTTGATATTACGTGGTCCATGATTACCGGTGAATAGTGGTCGTATACACCTGCTCCAAGAAAAGACGTATTCTTCTGTGTATCGGCATTCTTCCCAGCCAGCTGCGCAAGCTCTTTCATCAGCGCTGATTCTGTCTTTGCCGGCTTAATATTCAGTTCCCCTTTAAAACGTACCTTTTCAGGAATATCCTCAAAAAGTTCCTCCACAGATGAAACGCCAATTGTTTTCAGCATATCCTTCTGATCCTGTTCAGTCATTGGTAAGTAACGATGCTTCATAATTGCTGCTCCCTTCTCATTTACCTTTTATAAAATGGAGATTTTACAACTTCGGCTTTTAACTTCTTTTTTCTGACTTCTACATATACTTCCTGACCGAGTGATGCAAATTCTTTTTTAATCAGGACGTAGCCTACATTCTTACCTAATGTCGGAGATTGTGTACCTGTTGTCACAAATCCGATTTCCGTATCATCTGCAAACACTTTATAACCGTGACGCGGAATCCCTTTATCAATCATTTCAATCCCTACTAATTTGCGCGGAGCTCCGTTAGTCTTCTGCTCTTTTAGTACTTTCTGTCCGATAAAAGCGGTTTCTTTATCCGGTTTCACGGCAAAACCGATTCCTGCTTCGATTGGAGAAATGTCAGCTGTGAGCTCCTGGCCGTATAAAGCAAGCTTTGCTTCAAATCTGAGCGTGTCACGTGCGCCTAATCCACATGGCAGCAAGCCGTCTTCTTTCCCTGCTTCTAATAATTCTTTCCATAGCTTACCTGCATCTTCAGGATTGCAATAGATCTCAAAACCATCTTCACCTGTATAGCCGGTTCTCGATACCAGCGCTTGGGACCCGTTAACCATTACATCATCCTTAAATTTAAAAAATGTGATTGCACTCAGATCTTGTTCAGTCAGTTTTTGAAGGATCCCTTCTGCCTTTGGTCCCTGGATCGCAATTTGCGCAACCTGATCTGAAAAATTTTCAACTTCTACATTCTCAATTTTATGCTGCTGCAGCCATTCCACATCTTTTTCAATATTTGATGCGTTAATCACCAGCAGATAATCGTTGTCACTTTTTTTATAAACGAGCAGGTCATCTACAGTGCCGCCATTTTCATAACACATAGCTGTATATTGTGCCTGGCCGTCCTTAATTTTACTAACATCATTTGTCATCATTTTCTGAAGGTAAGCAAGACTGTCTGATCCTGTTACTTTAACTTCTCCCATGTGGGAAACATCGAATAAACCTGCATTGTTTCTTACAGCATGGTGCTCCTCTTTGATACTTGAAAACTGTACCGGCAGCGCCCATCCTCCAAAGTCAATTACTTTACCTCCAAACTCTTTGTAAATCTCAAAGAGCGGGGTTTTTTTCAGCGTTTCATTCATCAGGCTTTCCTCCTCTTACTGGTCCAAATACATACAAAAAAGGACAGGGATACCCCTTTTAAAAACGGGTCCCTGTCCTTTTCACCTGAAAGTTTTACCTTGCGGCTTTCCTCTTTGGTGGTTTCAATTAATTAGAAACACTCTCCAGAGTTGCGTCCGGCAGAAGTCTTTTTGCCTGAGAGATTCACGGTTCAGCTTGCTCCTTCGGCGCTCTTAAAAATAAGAGTCTCTCCCTCTGCTTTCATTCGCTTATATTTGTTTAATAAATGGACACAATAACAAATAGTGTATTCTCTTCTGTCTTACATCTCTTAAAATCATCTTTATCGTACCATCATCTTTCTTTAACAACAATCATTAATTGCAATGAAAGGAGATTTATTATGTCAATTTCAGTTGCCTCCAGTGAAGAAAACTGGAAAGAACGTTTTCTATCATATCTGTATTCAAGTAAATCTCCAAATTATCAACTGAACTATTTAACACGACAGCTTCACCATTCGATAACGGTTCAGGAAGGTGAATTGAAAGCAGAAAAAGCAATGCCCTTCTTTACACCACTGCCTCATCAGATAAATGCAGTAAAAAAAGTGGTTTTTGAAATGAATGGGCACGCGATTCTTGCAGATGAAGTCGGACTCGGAAAAACTGCTGAAGCCGCGATGATTTTGAAGGAGCTGCAGCTCAGATACCTCGCTTCTTCTGTATTAATTCTTGTACCCTCTTCACTTGCAGGGCAATGGCAAACAGAATTACACAGCCTCGGAATTGCTTCCATGATTCATAAGGGAAAAAAGGAATGGCGGACCTTTCCGGTTACAATAGCGTCAATTGATCTGTTGAAAAGAGAACCTTTTAAGACTGTATTTACTGATCTCTCTTTTGATCTTGTCATTGTAGATGAAGCGCATAAACTATCAAATCCCAAGACAATGAATTATCAGTTTGTCGCTTCCCTGAAGAAAAAATATCTGCTGCTTTTGACTGCAACGCCTGTTCAGAATAAATCAGAAGAACTTTATTCACTCTCAACTCTGATCAGACCGGGACTGTTTGAAAGTAAAAAAGAATTTAACAGGCTGGCTAAAGAAAACACCAAAGCATTTCACGACCGGATTGATCAGCTGATGATCAGAACCCGAAAGAAAGATACAGATATAACATGGACAAAGCGCAAAATTGAAGTGAAATGGCTGGAACAATCAGGCTATGAAAAAGAACTGTATACCGCTTTAGAAAAAGCTTTCAGGGAACTGAGACGGTTAAATACCCATCAATTTACTCATCTTACCTTACTGAAACAGGGGTGCAGTTCAAGTATTGCATTGTTAAAAGCACTACGCAGAGAACAGCATAAAGACATTTGCCATATTCTTGGACCGATTCTTGACATCACACCTGATCAGCTTGAAACAGTTAAAGGAAAAGAGATTTTGAATATTATTAAAAACCGTCAGGACAAAGTGCTGATTTTCACCCAATACCGCGCCACACAGCTCTACTTACAATGGTATTTAAAGCAGCATCAAATCTCTTCGGTTATGTTCCGGGGCGGGTTCAAGAAAGGAAAGAAAAAATGGATGACAGATCTTTTCAGGGATCATGCGGATGTCATGATTGCAACTGAAGCGGGATCTGAAGGCCTGAACCTGCAGTTTTGCAGCTGTGTGATTCACGCAGATCTTCCCTGGAATCCAATGAAGCTTGAGCAGAGAATCGGAAGAGTTCACAGACTCGGTCAGAAGAATGATGTGGACATCATTTATTTGCTCAATCGCAACACCATTGAGGAAAGAATCTGGAAGCTGTTAGAAAACAAGGTTCATTTATTTGAAACAATTATAGGAAAACATGAACAAATATTATCACCGGCAAAGTTAGAAGCAGAAAAATATCTTGAGGATGCTTTAACAAACTCAAGATCTGAAAACGAATTAACCTATAAATTAAACTTACTTGAAAACTATTTAGCGAGTGAGGATGTTGATGATGAAAGAAAATTGCAGACTGGTCATTGAATATTTGAAGTTAAACGGGGCTGCTGTAACAGAATCCACCGGTAAAGCAGTTGTCCAGCTGACAGAACAGCTGGACAGAAAATTTATGAACCGTCCTTTTTACTGGCACTACAGAGACGCACTCCAACAGTCGGGAGATCCGCTTCAAGTAATGATTGTCCATTCCAAAAGCGCTGATGAACATAAAAACATTATACAACTACATCCAGATCACCCAATTTTTCAATCAATATTCGATTCAGCACAGAATGAGAACCGATTCTACATTGCATATGAACAGTCCCGAACATTAACTGAATTATTTCCCTGGGTCATCATCCACATGACTGCAGAGGTCGTACCTCCCGGCTCTGCCAGTATCAGATTCGAAGGACGGATTTCATTAACCACCGGGCGGATACTCGTGCAAGCACAGGAAGAAATTGAAGCGCAGACGTTAACAGGTGACAGGCCGAACGACAGTGTTCTGCACCAGAACAAAATGCCTTTTGAAACATCTTTGAACATCTTAAATCGCCAACTTGAAAAGCAGATAGAATTGCAATTTGAGGAAAACCTGAAAGAAATCAGCCAGAATCAGCCTTCAGCCCCTTCTATTTGTGCACATCATATCTCAGCAGGCCTGATCTATCTCAGTTCACCCTAGCCTGGAGATAATATCCTTTACCGTTTCTTCAGGCAGACGATTTGAAACTGAGACCTGATGATGTGCTGTGCGTTTGTACACCCCGTCTCTTTTAGCAAAAAGACTCTTAAGGTCTTTGTATGGTTTTGCAGCAACCGGTCTGGACCGGTCACCTTTGATCCTTGAATATAATTCTTCAAAAGGTGCATGAAGATAAATGATGACGCCATTACCCCTCAACCATTCGGCAGTCTCATCAAAATAAAGAATTCCCCCGCCGGTAGCGATGATTTGCGCATCTGTTTTTTTAAGACACTCTGCTTCGATTTTTCTGAATACAGTTTCACCATCTTCTTTAAATATGTCGCTGATCTTTTTCCCGTTTTCCTGTTCGATCAGCTGATCCAGATCAATGAACGTGCCGTTTAATGACTTGCTTAACAGCTTGCCTACTGTAGATTTTCCGGCACCCATAAAGCCAATTAAATAAATCTTCATTCAAAAGCCCCTTTTTTGCATTATCATACATGAATCTAACGAAGATTCCTATTCCTGAATCCACATTTCAACCGCTGATTCCTGATAATAAGTTGACATCATCTCTGCGTGCCGGACCCGATCCACAGAAATAGAGGCAATTACGGTCGATGCAGATAACAGTAAAATAAAAAACAGCAGCACAGGAAGTAATATTGAACCTTTTTCATTCATCAGGTGCAGTGTAAAATATGCTTTTCTTAATCGTCCCATTTTTAAAACCTACTTCCATTGTAATTAAATCTCCGTTCCTGCTGATATTTAAATGATTGAGACCGGTCAGATGAATTTCGTGCCCGGTGCCGTTTACAGTCTTTCTGAGGATGGTGCCGTATTTAGCAAATACTACTTTCGCTTCGTCTTTAATGAATGTAATGGATTGTGATGTATTGGATTCAACCATAAGTGAAGCAACCTCCTGCTGAAACTGAATCGAGAACATATCCCATTCCTTCGAATGATTTTCAATAGAGATCAGGTTCATATAGCTGAACATTAACATGGCAAATAGCGGAGCGATGACAGCTAGGACCAGGATACTGACCAGTACTTCCAGCATTGTAAATCCGTTGTGATTACTGATAAATGCAGACTTGTATGTTTTCTTTATTCTGAACACACAGCTTGCTCGCGCTGAGCTCAATCCCGTATTCTCTCCCATCTTTATAAAAATCAGCCTGAACCGGTTCACTGGATCGAATCAGCTTTACCTGTTCATAAGCTACTTCATACATTCTACTCTGCTCTTCAGCCTGATCAGCTTGAACTGCAAGCATCACGACAGCTGGCAGGATGAGCAGGCAGAATAACAGGCAGATACTTAACGATAAGATACACTCAATCAGGGTAAATCCATTATGATTTTTCCACATAAAATCTTCCTTTAGCTAAATGAAAATGAACATTAACGGGAGAACCATCAACTAAAAACCGCACGACGCCAAATGTGGTGGTATTACCTGAAGGCAGATATCTGAAAAAGCTTAGTGTACCATCCTCCAGCAGCTCGACATTTTCAGGGAAACGGACATCTGCCAGCACGACCTCACCGGGACTATACCCGGTAAACATTTTATATCTCTGCGATCCGGCATCAAAACGGACTGTCACATATTGTTTTTCTGTAATGGCATAAAGCTGGGCGTGGTAGAGGTCATTTGTGAGTTGTGTTTCAAATGGGGTTGAGACAATTTTTACTGAAGAATATACCGTAGCGGAAATCGTAATAAAAATGCCCACAACCAGTAAAACGATGATCATTTCGATCAGTGTAAAACCTTCTTGCCGGTTAAGGAGCATCGACAATCGTCACATCACCCTCAGAACCGATTGTTAATTCTCTTCCGTCAGGGCAAGTCGTTTCATTCTGATTTAAATATCCTGACGTCTGCAGCGCAGCAATATCTGCCGGCAGTGACTTTTCAGACATTCTGTACGATTCTACCTGTGCCTGGACCATCTGCTGAAAAGCTTCGCAGCCTTTACTGTTTATTTCTTTACTTTGAGAAGAGATATTTGGAAGACTGACAATCAGTAGAACAGAAATAACGAGCAGGACAATGACCATTTCGATTAACGTGAATGCCTGATTATTTTTAAGCAATTTCATTAGTTTTTTCATTTAAATTCCTCCGTAAGTTAAATATTTTGTAAAAGATTAAATACCGGCAGTAAAATGATAAGGTATGCCCCTACAACTGCAAGACCGAGAAGAATAAATATAACCGGTTGCAGGATCTGAAAGTATGTGCCTGACCTTTCTTCCAGTGCATTTAAACAGTACATGCTGTAAAAACCCCACTCTCTTTCAAGATTGCCGTTCATTTCTCCATGTTCAGTTACACGATGCAGTTCGTCTGTAAAATAAGGAAGCTGAAGCATTGTATGGTGCATACTCTGTCCCCTATGAAGTTCTTCAGTCATAAATTGCCCGATCCCCTTAAATAACGGTCTGTATGGCTGGTCTATAAATGTTTTCAGCATCTGCTGAAACGACAGCCCGCTTTTAAGTAAAATGGATGCTTCTCTGGAGAACAGATAACTGTGATAATGCTTAAAATAAAATCCGGCAAACGGCATCGAAGAGATGATTTTCCACTTTTCGAGTGAGGGTTTTTTCAGCAGAACAATTGAAAATATTGATGCGAGGATAACGATTAATATACTTGTCGCCATCATAATTGATGGAATGATCCTAAAGATCATTTCTGCCGTGTGAAGAACCCCGGACTTTTCATTTCCAACAGCCTGATAAAGCTGAGTCATTCTCGGCAGTAAATACAGATTCAGTACAGATGAAACGAAAACAAACAGCAGAATCAAAAATAATGGATACTGCAGAATTGAAAGCAGTTTTTTTCTTTGACTTTCGCGGTGCTTCATAAGAACAGCTGTTTCAGCCAGAGAACTTTTCACATCTCCATACTGTTCAGCAAAATAAAGGTGCATACAAACGTAAGAAGGATAGCCAAGTGATTTAAAAGTTTCACTGATTGAAGAACCGTTCAGTAAGCTTTTAATCAGCTGACCCTTTTGGGAGATTGAAGGGAACTGTAGAAACAGAAAGCTGAGAGATTGATCAAGAGGATAACCGTTTTCACGAAGTTCACTTAATCGGTGAAGGAAAACCGGCTGATCTTTTTTGGGAATATAAGTCTGACGGTGTAATCCAGCGGTGATATTCCTGAGGAGATACATAGCCAAGAGCCGCTCCTTTCCTGAAAAGCTGCTCCAGTGTTGCATACGGGGTTTGCTCAGGCAGTTCATCTAAATAATCACATACAGCATGCGTGGTCATAATTTCGTAAATTGAAGTTCTTGACCTGGTCTTGCCATTTATATTGATTTTCACAAGACGCTGCCCTGTTGCGCCAATTAGTGACTGTTTTAAATCTTCTTTGCGAATACCAAGGTCAATCATTCTCCTGATTGCGCCTTTTGTATCCTTTGCATGAAGTGTTGACAAGACAAGATGTCCGCTGAGTGAAGCTTTTACAGCAATATCTGCTGTCTCTTCATCTCTGATCTCTCCTATAATGATCATATCAGGATCATGTCTCAGTACAGCTTTGAGACCTGAAGCATAAGTAACCCCTGCTCTTTCATTAATCTGAACCTGTAAAACGTGGTCTTCATTTCTTTCTACCGGGTCTTCAAGCGTGATGATATTTCTATTCAGTTCGGTGGAACAATAATGAATAAGTGAATAAAGTGTTGTGGACTTCCCGCTGCCTGTTGGTCCGGAAAAAAGCAGAAGTCCCTGAGGCTGTCTGACGAGAGATGAGAGTATTCTTGCGGAATTTGAAAATAATGAAAGTTTTTCGATTGGAATTGCAAATGATTGGGGTAAAAGTCTGATGACCATGCTTTCTTTGCCTTCTGCTGCGGGGAGTGTGGAAATTCTGAGGGAGACTTTTTCTTCATCGATCATCATGAGTGTAGCACCACTCTGGGGCTTTCGTTTTTCACCAATATCCAGGGAAGCTTTAAACTTGAAGTGTGAGATCAGCCGTTCTCCCTGATTAGCAGAGATTTTTCTTAACATGGTTAAATCTCCAAGTGCCCGAAGCTGAACAGTCATCTGCTGGGATTCAGGATAGAAATGAATATCAGACCCGTTATTTCTGAATGCTTCGGTAATTAAGTTTTGTGCAAGTAGTTCTGTGCCATATGGCATTTTTTCACATCCTTTCTTAAGATATTTAAACTATACACGAAACCTGGGGATTTGTCTTTTGTTTTTTTAATTATTTGACAATTTTTTAATCAAACAAAAAACGCCGGCTCACCTATCAACACACTTTATGCATTGATAGGTGAACCGGCATTGACATCTCCATTAAAATCAGCCTGAAAGCTTGTATGTCTGTTTTTTGTTCGATAGACTTCTTAATCCTTCAGGGTTATAGCCAACAATAAGAGATTTCCCATCTGTTAAAATAGGACGCTTTAACAGTTTTGGATCTTCAATAATCATTTTAACCACTTCTGATAGTGGAAGGTCTTCCACATCCTGATCAAGTGCCTTAAACGACTGACTGCGGGTAGCAAGAAGTTCATCCAGCCCATCAGTTGTAAGTGACAGCAGGCTCATTAATTCATCATAATCAGGTGTTTCTCTAAAAATGTGACGTTCATTCACATTTACTTCATTTTCTTTCAGCCACTTCTTCGTTTTTCTGCAAGATGTACAACTTGGATAAGTAAAGAATGTAATTTGACTCATGATCTTACCTCCATTTGTTTAGTTTTTGTATCACCTTTGGATAAGTAATATTTATGTTATGTTTATTGTATACCACGTGTATAATAGTTGTACACCTATTTTATATAAAAAATATAATTATTTTTCTATTGTTCACAATTTTGTTTAAAAGTATCCGTCTATTTCGTTGCAGCAGAAGGGTTTAAGCAGTATTCTGATGATAAAATTGCTTCAAATCTTATTCATACAGGCTCTGTTATAAATGTTTAACGTTTGTACAAGGGATCTTTGAAAAATCACTCAATCGTCACATTTAAAAATATGGGTTATTTACTTTGTAATATGGTATCCTATATAATAGGTTCGATGGATTGTTTGCGTAAAGGAGGGATTCGGATGGATAAAATGTATCGCGTTATGGGGTTTTGGACTGGAATTTTCTCTGTATTATTTTATTTAGGACATATGCCAAAAACTTCATTGCTTTTCCTGGCCCAGACAGGCTTTTTCATCCTTTTAGGGTACATGAAATTATCTGAGCGCATGTATGTGTATGTATTCTTTGTATACTTAACAATTTTCTTTGCAGGATTTACTTACTGGACAACATTTATGATGCCGCTTAAGGGTCCGCTTTAAATCTAAGCTGATTCAGATAAAAGAGACGATTCCTTTTACAGGAACCGTCTCTTTTTCGTTACTGGAGAAAAGGGTTATGATTTCTTTCCCGACTGATTGTCGTAACTGGACCGTGTCCGGGTAAAACATAGGTCTGATCCTCAAGCGTTAACAGCTTATTTTTAATACTCTTTATCAGCTCTTCCATTTGACCACCCGGAAGGTCTGTTCTGCCTATACTTCCATTGAATAGTACATCTCCGGAGATTACAAGGGATTCTTCTTTAAAGTAAAAGCTCACACTGCCGGGAGAATGTCCCGGTGTATGATAGAGCTGAAATCTAAAATCTCCAATGCTGACTTCACCTTCTTGATCCCAGATCTGCTCTGCCGGCGATGCGACGATCGGGTCAATTCCCTGAAACAGAGCAGAACCGTTTTTTTCAGGTTTTGACAGCCAGCTTTTCTCCTGGATATGCATATAAACATCAATTTGATATTCATGCCTTACCTCTTCTACCGCACCAATGTGATCAAAATGAGCATGTGTCAGCAAAATCCCGAGAGGCTTTAAGCTTTTTTGTTGAATAAATTGCATCACTTTGTGTGCTTCTTCCCCCGGGTCAATAATTAAACACTCTTTCCGGTCATTGTACAATATGTACGCATTTGTCTGCATCGGGCCCAAAGGCAGCTGATACCATTCCATTTATATCACCTCCCGGAAAGTGTAGCATGATTATGAAAAAAAGACGAATACTCACGAAAGTGTCACGAATTATGCTCGACATTACAAACATTTAACTATAAAATATATTAAGAGTACGCTTATATTATGCACTAATCTCGTTTATTCATGAACCAACGTATGGAAAGGGGTGCTTTTAATGAACGGATTAACAATTATCCTTGCGCTGGTAACCATTCTATCAGTTATTGGTACAATCACATCTTTTAAAGAGAAAAACATTATGGGTATTTTCTTTGCAGTGGCTTCACTTGGTGTATTTGGCTGGTTTACTGTGATGACAATCGTATTTGACGGATATCCGGTATAATTAAAAAAAGCTGACATCAGTCAGCTTTTTTTATTTGGATAAATGTTTTTTTACCGATGCAAGCTTATTTTGCATAGAATGATCATTTCTGTCTCTTCTTTCATCGATACGGATATTTGTAGCCACCCTTTTAATATCCTCAGAAAAGACTGACTCATGCAGCTCCTGTATGACTTTAAATAGATCTGTAAGCTCACCTTCAATCAATGTACTCATCGGTGCTAGTTCATACGTAATGAGTCCTTCACCTGCCCTGGCCTCCAGCACACGCTGAATATCCGCCACATATTTACTGACGCTCGGTGAAGCCGTGCCAATCGGTATAATTGTAATATCTGCGATAGCCATTTCAGTCAACTCCTTTTCAATGCATTCATTATAATATAGGCTTTGTTAAAATTGGCTGTTGATTTCCGCTTCAGGGGGACGCTTCCCGCGTCCGGGCGGTGAGCCGCCCCCTTTCGCTTCGATCACCATCTGTACAGAAACAACAATGGACTTTAACAAAGCGATAATATAAAAAGCCCCCGAAGGAGCTTTTTATACTTATTCTTCAGTTACAGCAGTATCTTCTAAAAGTCTTCCTGATTCAGTATCATAAAACCTCAGAAGGTCCCCGTAAATAATTTCATCATTAAATGCCAGTTCCTCAGTTGCCTTATCAATCAGAGGCTGACAGCTCTCTTTCTCAACAGGTTCTCCTGATTCTTTATCCCAGCATGTTTCACCTGCGTATACCAGGTCTTCTGAAATGACACGGCCGTCTCTCAAAATCGCTGTATTATCGTTCTCTTCTGAAAAGATATCCTGACCAAATTGAATACTGTTGCTTCCTTCAATCCCCATAATATTCTGGATTGTCGGCTTCAGGTCAATCTGACCGGCAATTTTACTGTTTGTTTCACCAATATCTTCACCAGGAATGTGAATGAACATCGGAACCCTTTGCAGCTGGGCAGTATCAAATGCTGTAATTTCTTCCTGCTCCAGGTACTGTGCCATTGCAGCATTATGGTTTTCAGAAATACCGTAATGGTCACCATACATAACAATGACTGAATCTTCGTATAAACCGGCTTCTTTGAGGTTAGTGAAGAATTCTTTAATTGCTTCATCCTGATATCTTACAGTCTGGAAGTAACGGTTTAGAGTCCCTGAGTTTGAATCAAACTCATTGATAAACTTATCTTCCTCATCAAGATAGAAAGGATGGTGATTCGTCAGTGTAATCATTTTCGAATAGAAAGGCTGTTCCATTTCTTTCATGTGTTCAACTGATTGTTCAAAGAAAGGAATATCTTTCATTCCCCAGTTAACTGCCTGACCTTCACCTACAGTATAGTCAGTCAGAGAATAGTAGCGGTCATATCCGAAATTATCATAGACAATATCACGGTTCCAGAAGCTCTTGTTATTTGCGTGCATAGCATTCGTATAATATCCCGCTTCATTCAGACTGTCAGTCAGCGTATTATACTCATTACCGCTATGTGTGAAAAAGACTGCTCCACGGCCTAATGGATAAAGTGAATTATCAAGCAGAAATTCAGAATCAGATGTCTTTCCCTGCTCTGTCTGGTGATAGAAGTTATCCATATAAATAGTATTTTCATCTTCAGTCAGCGTATTCAGGAATGGTGTAATCACTTCACCATTCATTTCATTATTAATAACGAAATTTTGCATAGACTCAAGTTTCACTACGATCAGGTTTTTACCCTCACCAATTCCGTGCAGGTCATTATTCACATCGGCTTTGTTCGCCTGAACATAGTTATTTACATCAACCAGTGCGTCACTGTCAGCCAGTGCACGCTGAGCAGATTGCTTAGACTGCAGATACACATCATAAATATGATAGTTATATGTTCCAATATTCTTAACGAGCATTTCACGGTCAAATGTACGTGTAAGCAGCTGAGGACGCTCTGTCTCAGCTAATCCGAGATTCAGGAAGAACGTAGCAATTGCTACAAGGAAATATGCTCTTCTGTTTAATTTAGTCGGTTCTTTAAACACCATGAATGATGGTTTATACTTTGCTAAAACAATCAGGATTAATACATCAATAAAGTAAAGTGCATCAGTCATATAGATGTTTTCCATTGCACTGCCGCCAAGATCCCCGAAGTTGTTTGTCTGGAATAATACAGGCAGAGTAATAAAGTCATTAAAGAATCGGTAGAACACCATATTGGCAAAAAGAATGGTTGTTAATACGAAACTTGTAATAATGACATAGTTGTTTCTTGTTTTCTCTTTTTTAAATAGCAGCCCTACACCAAAAATCAGTAATAGGAAACTGAGTGGATTGATAAACAGGATCAGATCCTGCATAAAGTTGTCTGTGCTGATATTAAAGCTTGCGTGATATGCGATAAACGTTTTAATCCAAAGGAACGCAATGGCAATAATGACAAGCGACAGCTTTGGCATTGACCATCTTTTGTTCATACTGTTTCCTCCTACACTTTCAATTACAATTTGTGGACATTCTATTGATATCCCATAATCATACTCCTGATTGTAAATAAAATCAAACCCGTCATTTACATACTTAAAATCTTATTTACAATTCCACCATAATAGACGTTTGAAACATGAAAAAGTTCCGTTTTTATTAATTTAAATTAAAATCATTCAATAGTCTTACACGTCATTTTTCCTATAAATCACAATGTAAAGGTGAATCAAACTCTTATTTTAAACGATTCACGTAAAATGTAAAGTAAATACACTAATATTGTAAAAGCCTGATTATTCACAAGAATGAAGAGATCAAAAAAGACCCTCTGTCAGAACAGAAGGTCCGGTTAATGATCAATGCTTATATTTGATCAGCCAGGCTGCACCAATGACGCCGGCATCATTTCCAAGCGTTGCAACTTTAATCTCAGTTGATTCAGCTACCGTTGGAAATGCGTAAGCTTTAAATTTTTCTGAAATACCATCCAGCAGAATACTTCCCGCTCTTGATACACCTCCACCGATTACGATTCTTTCAGGATTCAGTGCACTGCCCAGGTTTGCGAGCGCAAGCCCCAGGTAAAATGTAAGCCTTTCTACTGCAGCAGATGAAGCAGGGTCCCCATTTTTTGCTTCATCAAAAACGTTTTTAGCAGTGATTGCATTATGTTCATCCATGATTTTATGAAGCGCTGAGACTGCATCTGATTTTTCCATTTCTTCTTTAGCAAGTCTGACTACTCCTGTAGCTGAAGCCACAGTCTCAAGACAGCCGGTTTTCCCGCAATTACACTGGTAACCACCTTCAGGAACGGAGGTAATATGCCCGATCTCTCCGGCTGCACCTTTAATGCCGTGCGCAATGTCACCATTTACGATGACTCCTCCGCCAACACCTGTACCAAGTGTTACGCAAACAACATCTCTTGCTCCTCCGCCGGCACCTTTCCACATTTCGCCCAGTGCAGCTGCATTCGCATCATTTTCAATGACAACCGGCAATCCTGTCTGCTGTGATAATTCATCTCTTAATGCAACAGGCTTATCCCAGCCGATATTTACCCCGGTGTACAGAATGCCTGTCTGCATATTTACAGGACCGGGCGCACCTACCCCGATTCCGATTACCTGCTCTTTATTCAGATTCATCTGATTCATCTTTAATTTAACTGCTGCTGCAATATCCGGAATAATACTGATGCCGTTATGTGAAGTATTCGTAGGAATCTCCCACTTCTCAACAATGTTTCCTTCATCCGTAATAACTGCGAGCTTTGTTGTTGTACCGCCAATATCTACTCCAAAAATATACGCTGCTTTCATGTTAACGACCACCTTGGCTTTCTTTTCTGATTTCACTTTTTAATACCATGAGTGCTTTTAAATAATCCTCACGCTCTAACATACCTGCTTCGTATAACTCTTTTACTTCAATTTCCATCAATTCCAGCGTTGCAAGTCTGCCAGGGCCATATACATACTGCCCATATCTCTTCAGTAACATCTGAACGTCATGCATGGTGTTAAAATTCATCACATGGCACTCCCTGTTTTCATTGAACTTATCATGAATCCGTCTCCCGCTCAGTCACGATTTTCTTAACCGGGATATCAAAACTTTCAGCAAATTCATCATCTATGAGCTGGAAGCTGTAAGCCATCGACATACTTTCACCCTTATAATCTGTGAGAAAGCGGTCGTAATAGCCTCCCCCGAATCCGATTCTGTACCCGGTATTTGAATAGGCCAGACCGGGAACTACTACCAGATCGATCTCTCTTTTTTCTGCAATTGGCAAATACGGCTTCGGCTCAAGAAGACCGTAGAATGAAGGCTCAGCATCATTCAATGACTGTATGTAATGAAAATGCATCTTTTTAGTCGCCGGTTCGCACCTGGGTACACATACTCTTTTGCCCTGCTCTAATGCCTTTGTAATAAGGGCAGTGGTATCAATCTCCAGGCCCCTGGAAATAGTGATGGCGATCACCTCAGCCTGCTTCCATTCAGGTGATGAGATCACTTGTTGCTGTATGTAATTAGTATATAATATTTTTTTCTCTTCAGAAAGATTCTTCAGCTGATCAAGCATCTGCTGTCTGATGATTTTTTTATTCATAAGCTCCTCCGGATATGACAAAAAAACCGAAAATGCGCAACACATTTTCGGCTCTCGTTCATTATTTTGTCTCGCGGTGAAGCGTCACTTTCTTCAGGCGCGGACTGTATTTTTTAAGTTCAATACGATCTGGATTGTTACGCTTGTTCTTAGTAGTGATGTAGTTACGATCACCAGTTTCAGTGCAAGCAAGAGTAATGTTTACACGCATCTTTATCCCTCCAAACATTCAAATGCTGTTTGTTACATTCTTCGATTCATACGACTTATTTATAATATCATTGTTCGTTAAAAAAATCTACTATCTTTTTTAAACGTTTTACATTCCGTCAATCCTGAACATGATACAATAAAAACCGATAAACATGGAGGTGAGTAAATGGAGTTGATCATGCTTGCTGCGGGCGGTCTTGGCCTCATCCTTTTTATACTGTCTTTCTTTTTAAAAGACCATTCAAAGAACACTGAAGAGGAATTACAGGAGCTGTCTATGAGCCTTTATCAGGAGCTTTCACAGCTAAAAAAAAGAACCAAACTGCTTGAAGAAGAACTGATGATAGAGCCTGACTCCAGTCAGAGGAAAGCCAGACCGAAACAGATTAATGAAATTCTGATTAACCAGGTGCTTTCACTTCACAAACAGGGAATGAAGCCCGACCAGATTTCAGCACTTTCATCATTACATATCAGTGATGTGAAACGCATCATTAATCATTAATTATAAGGAGTGTACATCTTGGATCGCAAAATAATCCGCTCAACCGGTATCGGGATGATGATCAGTGCTTTATTCATCTTTAGTGCAGGATATCTGACAGATGAACAGACACCTGAAGGTCAAAACGCCCTTGCTGATGATGAAATGGTGATTAAGACTGATGAATATCAGTCTCTTCAAAATGAAATTGTGGAATGGGAAGAACATGTCAGTGCACTTGAAGCAGAGACTGAGGCACCGGCTGAAGACATTACACGGATGATCTTATCTGTAGAATCCGGCATGACCTCGCCGGATATCAGCTCTGCACTTTATTCAAACGGATTAATCACTGATGAAGAAGCTTTTAACGAGTACCTTACAGAGCAGAATTTAACTGATCAAATCCAGATTGGCGATTATGATTTGAACTCAACCATGAGTATTGAACAGATTGCTGTGCTCATTACACAATAACCCGAAAAAAAGAAGCCCGCGGGCTTCTTTTTTACTTGTTCAAATCGTATCTTTTTCCTTTTACGAGATAGAAAATATTCTCAGAGATATTTGTTACATGATCCGCCGCACGTTCGAGATAACGGCAGACAAATGAAAGCTGTGTAATCTGAGCGAGTTTTTCCGGCTGTGCAGCACTTGAAGAAAGAAGGTCTTTTATCGTTTCTCCATACAGTTCGTCCACACCATCATCAAGCTCAGCAATTCTCTTCGCTTTTACGACATCTTCATCTGTATATGCTTCCAATACTAATTCAATCATCTCTTCAGTAATTTCATACATTTCATGGACATTAGCGATTGAGCTGACAAAACTGTCATTCCCAATTCGAATCGTCGACTTGGCGATATTAACAGCAAAGTCTGCAATCCTTTCAAGGTCAGCAGCAATCTTAATTGCTACGATAATTCTTCTGAGGTCAGTTGCAACCGGCTGCTGCTTGGCAATCAGCAGAATCGCCAGGTCATTAATCTCTTCTTCAATTCTATTTGCTTTTATATCCTCATCAATAATTAGAAGAGACTTTTCAATATCCCTGTTTTCCAGCGCTGCAAGAGAATCTTTAAGAGCCTCACGGGCAAAACGTCCGAGTTCAACAATTTTATTATTCAATACTTCTAACTCTGTATCATACCGCTCTCTGACTGACAATGTCTTCACTCCTTATCCAAATCTGCCTGAAATATAATCTTCTGTTCTTTCATCTGAAGGGTTAGAGAAAATCTTGTTTGTCTCATCATATTCGACAACCTCACCATTCAGGAAAAACGCTGTCTTGTCAGAAATACGTGCAGCCTGCTGCATGTTATGCGTGACAATGATGATACTGTAATCCTTCTTCAGATCCTGTACGAGTTCTTCTACTTTCAATGTAGAAATCGGGTCAAGTGCTGACGTCGGTTCATCCATTAAAATGACGTCCGGCTCAATTGCTAGACATCTTGCAATACAGATACGCTGCTGCTGTCCTCCTGAAAGTCCATATGCATTTTCACCAAGACGATCCTTTACTTCATCCCAGATTGCAGCACCGCGCAAACTCTTTTCCACGATCTGATCAAGAATTTTCTTATTCTTAATGCCGTGAATTCTTGGTCCATACGCAATATTATCGTAGATTGACTTAGGGAATGGATTCGGTTTCTGGAAAACCATCCCTACTTTTGTACGCAGTTCTTCAACCTGATAGTCTTTGTCGAAAATATTTTTGTCGCGGTAATTAATTACACCTGAAGTTTTAACAGATGGGATTGTCTCAATCATTCTATTTAACGTCTTAATATAAGTCGATTTACCGCAGCCTGATGGTCCAATGATGGCAGTTACTTCATTTTCCTTAATGTCCAGGTCAATGTTTTTCAACGCATGATTTGATCCATACCATAGATTCAGCTGTTCAGTTTTATATACTGATGATTTATTCTTTTTCACATCTTTATTTTCAGTCGTCTTCACTTCAGGCTTTACAATCGTTGTCATGTTGAAAAGCTCCCTTCATCCTTAAAATTAATAACGCTTCTGATATTTATTTCGGATAAATACTGCAATAGAATTCATAATGATCAGCAGCCCCATCAGTACGATGATCCCCGCGGCTGCCACATCATGGAATGTAACCTGAGGTCGCTTAGTCCAGTCAAAGATCTGCATCGGCAGTGCCGTAAACGTACTCATAATGCTGTCCGGTGTAAACATCAGAATGGTTGGAATACCAATTACGACAAGTGGTGCAGTTTCACCGATCGCTCTGGATAGTGCCAGAATCGATCCAGTCAGAATTCCCGGAATAGAAGCAGGCAGCACTACTCTCAGGATTGTCTGCCATCTTGTAGCACCCATTGCAAAAGAAGCTTCTCTAAGCTCATTTGGCACCGCTCGGATTGCCTCCTGTGAAGCTACAATAATAATTGGCAGAATGAGTAAACTCATTGTCAGACCCGCCGCTAAAATAGAAATACCAAGGTCAAAAAATCTTACGAAAATCGTCAGTCCTAAAAGACCAAATACAACTGAAGGAACACCTGCCAGGTTTGAAATGTTCACTTTAATAAAGTTAGTAAACTTATTTTTCTTCGCATATTCTTCGAGATAAATCGCTGTTCCGACACCCAAAAACATTGAAACAGGTGCTACAACAAGCATCAGGTAAATAGATCCCTGAATTGCTGCTTTAATTCCTGAGTTTTCAGGTATACGTGAAGCAAAACTTGTAAAGAAATCAAAGCTTAAATACTCACTTCCTTGAGTCACGATACGATATAACAAAATCGCCAGAACGATTAAACCAAAACTTGTAGCAGCTGCGAACACGCCTTTTAATATTGTGTTTTTTGTCAGGCGGGTTTTTGTTTTTGCTGCAACTTCTTCATGATTAACGTACTTCATATTAATATTCCTCCCTGAAACGCTTAGAGATGAACTGTGCAAGCATATTCATAGCCAGAGTGAACAGGAATAGAGTGAAACCAACAGCATAGATACTGTAGTAGATTGTCGTACCATATCCTGCATCTCCTGTTGTTACCTGAACGATGTATGCTGTCATCGTCTGAATAGACCCTGTTACATCCCAGTCAAAGCCTGGCGTTGAACCGGCTGCCACTGCTACAATCATTGTTTCTCCGATTGCTCTTGAAATCGCAAGAACAGTGGAAGCAACGATACCTGAAAGTGCTGCTGGCAGCACGATTTTAATGGCCACTTCAAGCTTTGTCGCACCAAGTGCATAGGCACCGTCACGCATCGCGTTTGGCACTGACGACATCGCATCCTCTGAAAGCGAAGCGATCATTGGAATAATCATGATCCCTACTACGATTCCGGGACTGATCGCATTGAAGATCGCGATCTCAGGAAAAATTGATCTTAAAATAGGTGTAACAAATGTCAGTGCAAAGAAACCATAAACAATTGTCGGCACACCTGCCAACACTTCAAGAATTGGCTTAATAAAGCGTCTTACTCTGTCACTCGCATATTCACTCAAAAAAATGGCTGTTGCAATTCCGATTGGAACGGCAACTATTGTAGCGATTGCAGTAATTTTTAATGTACCCACCACTAATGGAAGAATGCCATAGGTCGGGGTTGAATTCGCAAATGGATACCACTCTGTTCCTGTAAGGAAACTGAAAACATTGACTTCAGTAAAAAAAGTGACTGTTTCAAAAATCAGTGTAAAAACGATACCAATCGTTGTCAGTACAGAAACTGTCGCAATCAGCAATAAAATTTTAGGAATTAACTTTTCAGTGAACGCCAGAAGACCCCTGTTGCTTTTCTTAGCGATCAATTCCTGAACCGAAATTTGCGGCTCATTCATAGCCATGATGAAAACCTCCTCATTTATCCAAAGAACATAATGATACGGAAAGCGTGTAAAACACGCTTTCCGGCTGTGTTTACTTATTCACCTGCAAGTTCTTCAATTGTTGCCATATCTTCGTCATATACTTCCTGTGGTGCTCTTACATAACCTACTGCTTCAGCAAGCTCTCCTGCATTTTCAATCGCGAACTTGATGAAGTCTGCTGTTGCAGGATCTTCTGCTACTGCATCATTACTTACATAAGTGAACAGCGGGCGTGAAAGCGGCGCATACTCACCAGATTCGATTGTTTCATTATTCGGTTCAACAGGTCCTTCTCCGTTGTCGACCGGAACTGCTCTTAACGTATCCTGGTTTTCAAGATAGTAAGCATATCCGAAGTATCCAACTGCATTCGGTGATCCAAGTACACCCTGTACAAGAACGTTATCATCTTCAGAAAGTGTTGCTGAACGCACGATGTCTTCTTCTTCAAGAATTACTTCATTGAAGTAGTCATACGTACCTGAGTCTGTTCCAGGTGAGTAGTATTC